>NZ_JAPXGQ010000010.1:0-81370 GCF_027277485.1 Campylobacter ureolyticus
AGTAATTCATACCACTACCTAAATCTTGTATAATTTCATAATTAAAGCCTTGTTTAGAACAATATAATTCTAATACTTGAATTTGTCTAATTAAATCATCTTTTTGGTCGTGAGAACTTACTCTTGCATAAGCTATAGTTTTTAGGTTGTCATTGTTAAAAGTTATGTTTTTATTGATATTTTTTAGTGTTTCAAGCTTATATCTACGCTCCCCACCTTTGGTTAATTCATCAGGTTTTAGCAACTCTTTTTTATCCCAGTTTCTAAGTGTTTGTATAGTTACACCAAGAACTTTTGAAGCTTGTCCTATTGATAGTAATTTATTCATAAGTGAAATTATAACAAATTTAAAAATATTTATCAATATAAATTATATAAAATATATATATTATTTTATATAATTTTATAGAATTTATGTTTCAGTTACTTACCCTTTGGTTATTAATCTTGATCTTAATAAAAAAATAAACTTAAGAGGACTTAATAAGCAGCTTACTTTTGGGATATTTGCCAAATCAGATGAATTATTTGACTTTTATAACTATTTTAAAGATAATTTTTCAGCAGAATTTTATGGCGTTTTAAATTATACAAGAATTCCAGGCGGACACAGACCGGATAAAAACTCCTTAGAACTAGGACTAATAAAGGCGTTTGAGTATTATAAAAAAATTATAACTCAATAGATTTAGCTAGTGAGAGTGAAAACATCCAATAGCTATTTTGGCTTAGGCATAAAATCAATAATTATTTCTAAGAATTTTACTATAAAAAATTAGTAATCATTGTTAAATAATGGATGTTCAATTATCCAAAGTATCAATAGAGAAAGAGTTTACAACTATATTAATTTCTTATATTGAAGATGATAATATTAAATTTTTTAATAAAAAAATTAAAAAATAAACTATTGAAATAATCAAAAAATAGAAAGTTATAAACAAATATTATATATTTTAAATAATATCGAATTACTTTATAAGCACTCAATAAAAATATTTTTTCTTGTAAAGATTTTAAAATTGACATAAGATAATAAAATATCTTATGTCAATAGAGAGTTTTGTAAAAATTACTTTATTTGTAATTCACGTTCAAATATCGGATATGGCTTAGTAAAAGATTGATCTTGTACTAAAAGTCTTTTTTGAAGTTCAGGTTGAATTAAGTAATAATCAAGTTTGGCTTTGATTGTTTTTGTTCCTTTTGGAAATACAATCTCAAATTCTCTTGATTCATTTGGTTTTAAAGTGGTATCTCTATCCATCATTTCAGCACTATATGAAAGAGTTACAAAGCCTGTTTTACTTCTATATGTTTTTTCAAAGCTCAGTTTTTTTTCTCCTAGCACTTTAGAGCTTTTATCATAAAATACTATGTTAAGTTCTAAAGATCTACCACTAAATCCGCTTGGCATATTGTGGGCAATTTTATTGATAACACTCATTTTGGCTGTTTTGTTGTCTATTTGATTAATTTTAAAATCAAAGGCATTTGATAGAATATTTGGATTGTTTCTTGCGCTTGAAAAAAGATGTGGTCTTGTTTTTCTAAAAACTGCATTATCAGGTTCAATGTTTGGTGATATTATTTCTCTTCCTTCTTTTCCCATGTGGCAGTCTGCACAAAGCTCTGTTGAACCAGCACTTGCTAACTCATTTCCTGTATTATATATTGAGTATTTACTTTTTCCTCCCTTTCCTTGATGACAAGATAGGCATAAGTCATTGTTATCTTTAAAGAAGTCCCTTTTGTAGCTTAAGTGAAACTCTTTGCCTCTTTGGTGATCATCATCAAACGGTCCAACTATAATATCTCCATTTACCCAATTAAAATTTTGATACCCTATCTGTGAATCATCTTCTCTTGGTTTTATACTATCTACGTTGTGACAGATATAGCAACTAATTCCGTTTTGAATATGTTTTACTTTAAGTGAGCTATCAACGTATTCAGTTTCTTTTGTGTTCAATTCAAAAGTTTTGGCCAAAACATAATTACTACTTACGTCTTTTACATCAAGTCTTGGATTGTGGCAGTTTGAACAACCAACCAATGTTTGTTCGTATGTTTGAAAGCTATCTATACTTACAAGTTTTGCACTTTTTGCAAAAAGTTCATTGTTTTTTTCATGTGAGAGTGCATGAACTGATGTTTTCCACATGCTATACTGGGAATTGTGGCATTGGCTACAGGCTTTTGGATCTGTAAATTTTTCAATAACTTGTGCATTTAAAGAAAATACCATAATAAAAAATAAAAATATTAAGCGCATAAAATTTCCTTCAATTTTAATTTTATAGTTAATTATACTAAAAAAATATAAAAATATACATAAAGTCGGTAAAAAATCTATGTCTTAAAAAAAATTAATATTAATTAAAAATTTTTTTAAGACAAGTTTAAAAAACTTGTCTTATTTTAAGCTAAATGTTGCTTTGTAAATTTGATAAGGTTTTGTGTATTTTTCATCATTTACTATAATTCTTTCTTGAAGTTTTGGTGATAGAACATAGTATAAAACCTCAACTTTTGCAGAGCTTACATGAAGAGGAGCGTCAATTTCTATATTTCTATCTTCATATGCTTTTAAGGTTGTATCAGATATAAGTTTATCCGCGCTATATGAAAGAGTTATAACTCCAAGTTTGTTATGATAAATTTTTTCAAGATTTATATTTTGTGATTTTATTTCTTTTGCACTCTTGTCAAAAAATGTAATTTTTATGGTTATATTTCTTCCACTAAAACCACTTGGAAGATTGTGCGATGTTAAATTTGTAACATTTAAATTTACTTTATTTTGAGCTATTTTTTTAAGATCTATTTTTAAAGAATCATTTAAAATCTCAGAACTATTTCTAACACCTGCAAAAAGGTGAGCTCTAAGATTTCTTACTTTGGCTGTTTCTGGTTTTGAATGAGGAGATATTACTCCTTTTGTAGTAGGTTTCATATGGCAATCTACACATCTTTGTGCATCACCACTTTGTAAATGCTCATCACCTGTATTGTAAATAGCCAAAGGATTATTTAAAGCAGTTCCTTGATGACAAGATAAACATAAATCATTTCCATTTACAAAATATTCTCTTTGTGAACTTTTGTGAAAGCCAGCTCTATTATCTGGATCTTCATAAGGGCCAACAATAGTCTCATCTTTTGTCCATTCAAAATTTTTATATCCTACTTGGTTTTCAGAATTTTTTATTTTTATATTATCAACATTGTGGCAGATATAACAACTTATTCCATTTTGTATGTGCTCAACACCCAAAGCTTCATCTATTTTTTCAGTTTTTTGGGTTTTTAAATCAAAAGTTTTTGCTATTGTGTAAACATCATCAATTTCTTTTATCTCAAGCCTTGGATTATGACAATTTGAACAAGACACTAAAACCTCTGCATGACCTTTACTTATTTCAAGTGATACAAATTTCACGCTTTTTTCATAAAGCTCATTGTTTTTTTCATGCGAAAGCGAGTGAAGTGATGTTTTCCATGCACTAAATTGCTCATTGTGACAGGATTTACAGTTTTCAGGTTTTGTAAAACGCTCAATGATTTCAGCATTTCCAAAAACAATAGCAAATAAAATACAAATTAATACTCTCATAAAAGTACCTTTTCATAAAAAAATTATTTTAACACTTGCGAAATTTAAAAATCCAAAAAACACCTTTTTTAGTTTTTTAATATTGATAATTTCAATTGTTAAAATTTTCAAAATTATAGCATAAATAATCAAAATAAGTATATAAAATAGATGAATATTAAAAAGTTTTAGATAAAATAGGCATCTCTAATAATTTTTTAAAGGTAAATATTTTGAAAAAAGTTCATTTTATAGGTATTGGTGGAATTGGAATTTCAGCAATTGCAAGATTTTTAAAAGAAAAAGATTTTATTATAAGTGGTTCTGATATCAGTGAAAGTGAAACTGTAAGAGATTTAAGAAATGAAGGGATGAAAATTTCAACTCCCCATTCAAAAAAAAATATTACAGATCAAGATTTTGTAGTTTATTCAGCTGCCATAAAATCAGATAATGAAGAGCTTTTAGAGGCAAATAAAAAGGGGATAAAATGTTATTCAAGAAAAGAAATTTTACCTTTTGTTTTAAAAGATAAAAAGGTTTTTTCAGTTGCTGGAGCTCACGGTAAGAGTACCACTTCAGCAATGCTTTCAAGCTTGATTGAGGGGAGTGTTATAATCGGAGCTATTTCAAAGCAGTTTGGCTCAAATATGAAATATTTTGAAAGCGATAAGATAGTTTTTGAAGCAGATGAAAGCGATAGCAGTTTTTTAAATTCAAATCCTTACTTGGCTGTTGTAACAAATGCTGAACCAGAGCATATGGAACATTATGATTTTAGTATAGAAAAATTTCATGCTGCTTATAAGGGTTTTTTAGAAAGAGCTGAAATTTGTGTTATAAACGCAGAGGATGAGTTTTTAGGAAGTTTAAAAAAAGAGTGCATTAAACTTTTTCCAAGCAAGGATATAGAAGATATTAAACTTGTTTTAAGGGATTATGAGCCATATATGAGTTTTAGGCTTAAAAATTTAGGAAGATTTGAAGTTTTTGGTATTGGCGAGCATATCGCAATTGATGCAAGCCTTGCTATTTTGGCGGCAAGTTCTCAAATAGGGCTTGAAGAAATTAGAAAAAATTTAACATTTTATAAAGGCATAAAAAAAAGATTTGACATTTTGGTTGCAAAAAAAGACTTTGTTTTAATAGATGATTACGCCCATCATCCAACTGAAATAAAAGCAACTTTAAAAAGTGTAAAAGAATATGCAAAACTTTTAGGGATTAATAAAATAACAGCTATTTTTCAGCCACATAGATTTACAAGGCTTAAAGCAAATTTAAATGGCTTTAAAGAATGCTTTAAAGAATGTGATGATTTAGTTATTTTGCCAGTTTATAGTGCTGGAGAAAGCGATAATGGTATTTCATTAAAAGATGAGTTTTCACACTTAAATCCACTTTTTGCAAACTTTGTAAAAAGAGTAGATAATCATATAGAATTTAGTGATATTTATGATGTTAAGCATATTTTAAATGAAGGTATTGTTGTTGGGTTTGGTGCTGGAGATATATCAAATCAGCTAAGGCAAAAAATATGAGATATATTATTTTTATAGCTTTAATAATTTTTATTTTAATAATTTTAAGCTTAGAAAATTTAAGTAAAAAAATTAAAGCTTTGATTATATCAATTTTAGTTTTAATTGCACTATTTGGGTATTTTTTTGAGATTAATAGCGAAGAAAAAAGTTCAAATTTAGACACAATAATAACTGCATTTTTACAAGGCCAGACAATAAAATGCGGAAAAATAGATGCAAATTTAACAAATTTTGACTATCTTCCTGCAACGAAAAGTTTAAGTGCTAAAAGAGATGTGTCTGAAAATTTTAAAAATTTAATATTTGACATAAAAGATTGCAAGGTTTTAGATGGAAATATTTAAAAAACTTGATTTAGATGAATATTTAGCTGAGTTTAATTCATATCTTGCAAGAAAAAAATCACTTTTTTTAGAAGGTGATAGTAAAACTTATTATGATTGGATAGAAGAAATAACAAAATTTGATATTTCACTTTGTGAAAATATCTCAAATTTAGATGACGCGTTAATGAGAATTTCTAAATCGGGCATTTTACATATAAGCGAAATCTATGAAATTTCAAAAATTATAAAATATTTTAACTATATAAAAAAAATTGAGTTTAATGGAAGTTTTGCAAACTGGCTTTTAAAAATAGAAATTCCAGAAGTTATAACGGAAATATCAAATTATTTTGATGAAAAAGGTGAGTTTAAAGATAGTGTTGACGAGAGGTTTTTTGCTTTTAAAAGTGCTTTTAACATTAAAAAAGATGAGATTAACTCGCAACTTAAAAAGTTAATTTATACAAAAAGTTTAACGCCATATTTAGTAGATACTCAAATTCATTATATAAATGATAGTGAAACACTTTTAGTAAGGGGTGGGTTTAATCACGCTTTAAAAGGAAGTGTTGTAGCAAGAAGTAGTGGCGGGTATTTTTATGTTTTGCCTAGTGCAATATCAAAACTAAAAAGCGAACAAGCTGAAATTTTAGATAAAATTGAGGAAATAACCTATGAACACTGCAAGAGAATTTCAGGTATTTTTAATAAAAATTTAAGCTTTTTAAGATTTATAAATAAATCATTTGATCGTATTGATAGCGTTGTGGCAAGGGCAAATTTTGCTAAAAGCAAAGACTATGAGTTTATTTTGCCGTCAAATTCAAACGAAATTATTATAAAGGATTTTGCTCATCCAATACTTAAAAATCCAAAAAAAGTAAGTGTAAATTTTACTAAAAATATACTTTTAATAACTGGTGTAAATGCGGGTGGAAAAAGTATGCTTTTAAAATCAATTTTAAGCGTAGCACTACTCTCAAAGTATTTACTTCCTATGAGAATCGATGCAAATAAAAGCAAAATTGGCTCTTTTAAAGAGTTTTCGCTTATCATGGAAGATCCGCAAAACTCTAAAAATGATATTTCAACTTTTGCTGGAAGAATGCTAAGTTTTTCAAAACTTTTTGGTAAAAAAAACTTTCTTTTAGGGATTGATGAGATAGAACTTGGAACTGATTTTGAAGAAGCAGCAAGCCTTTATGCTGTTATAATCGAGCATCTTTTAAAACAAAATATAAAAATGGTTATTACAACTCATCATAAGCGTTTAGCTATGATTTTGGCTAAAAATAGCGATGTGGGGCTTGTCGCTGCACTTTATGATGAAAAAAAATCTCTTCCAAAATATGAATTTTTAGAAGGTACGATAGGAAAATCATATGCTTTTGAAACAGCTTTAAGATATGGAATCTCACCAAATATTGTAAAAAATGCAAAAGAACTTTACGGAGATGAAAAAGAAAATTTAAACGAAGCTATCAGTAAGACTTTAAATTTGGAGTTAAAACTAAAAGAGGAGCTAAAAAAAACCTCTCAAAAGCAAAATAAATTAGATGATTTATTAACTAGTCTAAAAAATCAAAAAGAAAATTATGAAAATGCTCAAAAAGAGATAATTTCAAAACTTGAATTAGAATATTATAAAGCCATAAATGAGGCTAAAAAAGGTATAAATTTACAAGATACAAAAGACAAACAAAGAAGTATTAATAAAGCAAACGAGTTTAAAAAAGCTATAAAAAAACCTGAATTTAAAGCTGAAAATGAGACATTTGAAGTTGGTGATTATGTAAAATATGGTTTATTAAAAGGAACTATTTCAAAGCTTAATAGAACAGATGCTATAATTCTAACGGATGATTTAAGTCTTAGAGTTCCTTTAAAGCTTCTTAAAAAAAGCAACTTTAAACCTATAAATCAAAAATCAAAGATAAAAATAAGTATAGAGAAACCACAAAAACCAGATTTAGTTTTAGATTTACATGGTCAAAGAGTTGAAGAGGCTTTAAATAATTTAGATAAATTTATCTCAGATAGCCTTTTAATGGGGTTTGATGAGGTTATCATAAAACATGGAATAGGAACAGGCAAACTATCAAAAGCGGTTAAAAATTTTTTAAATTCTCATCCGAGTGTAAAATCATATAGAGATGGAGCACCAAACGAGGGCGGTTTTGGATCAAAAGTAGTTAGTTTATGATAAAAAACTTTAAATTAAATCTTAAAAGCAGAATTTGAAATGAGTTCATTTTTACAAGGTGTTTTGCTTGGTTTTGGTGTAGCAGTGCCAATTGGTCCTTTAAATATTTTAATAATGTCATATGCTTTTACAAGTTATTCAAAAGCTCTTTGTTTGGGGCTTGGAGCGATGAGCACTGATGTTTTTTATTTAATACTTATTAGTTTTGGAGTTTTGCACTTATTAAACACTCCAATAACTTTAAAAATAGTTGCTATTTTTGGAAGTTTGTTTTTGATTTATATGGCTTTTGGTCTTATAAAAGATGCAAATAAAGACATCAATACAAAATCAAATTTAAAGTCAAAAGGATATTTAAATACTTATTTTAAAGGATGTTTTTTAAATTTAACAAATCCTTATGTGATAATTTTTTGGTTTAGTATGGCAGCAATTATAACTAGTACAAATAATTTATCATTAACACTTTTTGGACTTATTGTAGGAATTTTAAGCTGGATTTTAGTTTTTCCACTTATTATTTACAAAAGTAAAAATTTCATAAGTAAAAAAATTATGAGAGCACTAGCTTATTTTTCAGCTTTTGTGTTGTTGTTTTTTGCTTTAAATTTATTGTATCAGCATTTTTTTAAGGAAATTTTATGAAAAAAGAGATAGATCAAGAACTTTCGCTTTTAACAGAACTTTTAAAATTTAAATCAATTACTCCTAATGACGATGGTTGTTTAAACTATATAGCTATGCTTTTTGTGGATTTTGAAACTAAATTTATAGAAAAAAATGGAGTTAAAAACCTTTTTTTAAAAAAGAAATTTGGTGATGGCGATCACCTTTGTTTTGCAGGGCATGTCGATGTTGTGCCACCAGGACAAGGTTGGCAAAGCGATCCATTTAAACCAGTAATTAAAGATGGCTATATCTATGCTAGAGGTTCGCAAGATATGAAAAGTGGCGTTGCTGCATTTTTATCAGCGATTTTAGAAACAGATGATTTTGATGGAACTTTAAGCATACTTTTAACAAGCGATGAAGAAGGGGAAGCTATTTATGGAACTATGGAGGTTTTAAAATATTTAGATGAGATAGGTGAACTTCCTGATTATGCTGTTGTGGCTGAGCCAACTTCTGATATAAAATTTGGAGATACAATAAAAGTTGGAAGAAGAGGGTCAATTAATGGCATATTAACTATAAAAGGCAAACAAGGACATGCTGCTTATCCAAATAAATGCATTAACCCAGCTCATATTTTAGCAACTAAATTTAATGAGTTTGCTGGATTTAATTTAGATAATGGTGATGAGTTTTTTGAGCCAAGCAAAATTGTAATTACCGATATTCGTGGTGGCATGGAAGTTTGTAATGTCACTCCAAATGAAGTAAAAATTATGTTTAATGTAAGAAATGGAATGCTTACAAATTTAGAAAAAGTTGAAAATTATATCAAAAATTTATATGATGGTTATGAAATAGATTTAAAAATTTCAGCTTCATCTTTTCCTTTTATTACCTCAAAAAACTCTAAAATCATTAAAAATTTAAGTAAAAGTGTGGAAAAAATATCTAGCATTAAGCCCAAGCTAAACACAGCTGGCGGAACAAGTGATGCAAAATATTTTGCAAAATTTGGCGTTGAGTGTGCTGAGTTTGGTGTGATAAATGATAGAATTCATAGTCTAGATGAAAGAGTTAGCATAGATGAATATAAAAATTTATGTAAAATTTTTAAAGATTTAATACAAAATTTCAACTAAGGAGAAAAAATGAAAGTTATAAAAACATTAGAAGCACCAGCGGCAATTGGTCCATATTCGCAAGCTATTAAGGCAAATGGATTTTTATTTGTTTCGGGACAAATTCCACTAACTCCAAATGGCGAACTTGCAGGGGATGATATAAAAGCTCAAACAAAACAAGTTTTAAAAAACTTAAAAGCGATTTTAAAAGAGGCTGATTTATCACTAAAAGATACAGTAAAAACAACAATTTTTTTAAAAAGTATGGATGATTTTTCTATAGTAAATGAAATTTATGCACAAGCTTTTGGAGAGCATAAACCAGCTAGAAGCACGATTGAGATTTCAAAACTTCCAAAAGATGTTTTAGTAGAAATAGAGCTTATTGCAAAAGTATAAAATGATAAGAAGTTTCACTATTTTTTTATTTTTTTCTTTATTTGTTTTTGCAGATGAGCCAAATTTACAGTTAGGCTTAGATGAAAATTTATCTACAAAATTAGATGATTTTTCATCCTTTAGTGCAAAACCTTTAAAAAATTGCGTTAAAACGGCATATTTTGCAAAGCTAAAAAGTGGTGAAAATTTACAGTATTGCGACCTTGGAGAGCTTTCATTTCACTCTATGGATGAGGATATTTTATTTAGTTCTATAAAAGTGATTGATAATAAAACCTTGTCCTTAATACCTGCTTTAAAAGCTAATTATGTAGCGAATGAAAAAGGTGAGTTTGCTTTTTTAAATAAAGATGACGCATTTAGTTTTGCAAATAAATTTGGTGGCGAAATAACTGATTTTGATAATGCATTTGACAAAGCCTATATAAGACAAAGTAAAACAAAAGAAGATAAATTTAATCAAGCAATGGCTAAGAGAATTTATGAAAAAAGGTGCGAAAAGCTATCAAAAAGTGATTATAAATTTATAAATGAATTAAAAATTGATATTTTAAAAAAGTGTAAAAATTTATACCATGATGATGAGTTAGAAAATTTTGAAAATCTAAGTGGTATTTTAGAGGATATTTTTGATGAAAAAAAAGCAGATCTTGTAGCAAAATATATTTGGTTTTTTGAAAAGCAAAAAGATGAATTAAAAATAGAATTTTCTAAAACTGATAGATGTCCAATTTGTGGAATGTTTGTCTATAAATATCCAAAATGGGTAGTTGTAGTTAATTTGGAAGATAAAACTTTTCATTTTGATGGTGCAAAAGACATGATGAAATTTATCTTAAAAAATGAAAATATAAAAAATAAAGCTAGCATTTTAATAAGAGATTATTACACTCAAAAAGTGATTGATGCAAAAAAAGCTTTTTTTGTTGCAGGAAGCGATGTTTTAGGCCCTATGGGAAATGAGCTAATTGCTTTTGAAACGTATGAAAGTGCAAGAACTTTTAGGCTCGAACATGGCGGAACTGAAATTTATAAATTTGATGAGATTGTAAACTCAGTAACTTGTGCTTTAGATGGAAGAAGTTGTGAATAATAAATTTATTTTTTTAGTTATTTTTGTATTTGGATTTTTATTTGCTGAGGTAGTTTATTTAAACTCAAGAGATGAACATTTGGATGAAAAGCTGGAATTTGTAAAATTAACCAAAACAAATAGTTTTGCATTTTATAACGAAACTCCATATTTAAGGCATCAGTTTTCTTATGAGATAAATGATGTTTTTAGTTTTCATCCTGGCTTTAGAGAAGTAGAAATTGGCACTTTTGTAAACTCAGGCTATGCTAAAAAATTTATAAACAATAAAGAGTAAGTATGAAAAATATATTTAACTATACCTTAGCTTCAATTACAAGATATGGTTATAAAAACTTAACTATTACATTTATTTTTGGAGTTTTAGTTTGGCTTTTATCATCAGTTTTGATGATAACAAACTCACTAAATAATGAATACAAAAGCATTTCAAAAGAATTTCCTGATATTTTGGTAAGTAAGAGTTATGGTGGAAGAAGTTATTTAATAGAGGGAAATTTAACCAATGAGTTTTTGAAAATTGCTGGAGTAAAAAGTGCAAAAGGGCGTGTCTGGGGGCAATATTATTTTGAAAGAAATAGGGTTTATTTAAGTATTTTTGGCATAAAAAGCTTTGAAGAGCAGTACCAAAAAGAGATAGAAAAAATAGCCGAAGTTTTTAACGAAAGTAAAAATCCACCTTTTATGATAACTTCAAAAAGTATTTTAAAAGTTTTAGAAGCAGATTTAAAACTTTATAAAAGTGTGCCATTTTTTACACCAGAAAACAGTATGATAAAAGTAAATGTTGGCGGGGTTTATAAATTTAACCACTCTTTGGAAAACAACGACATAATACTGCTTGATGAAGATGTTGCAAGAGAAATTTTAGGTATTAAAAAACCATATTTTAGTGATATAACCATAGATGTTTCAAATCCTTCAGAGGTTGATTTTATAGCCAAAAAAATAGCCATTTCAAACTCAAATTTAAAGGTCATTACAAAAGATTCTATGTTAAAACAATATCAGCTTTTATTCGATTATAAAAGTGGGCTTTTTTTAATGCTTTTTATGATATGTTTTGTAACATTTGCAACCGTTTTATATGATAAAGCAAGTGGTTTAAGAAGTGAAGAAAAAAGAGAAATAGGCATTTTAAAGGCTCTTGGCTGGGAAATTTCACATATTATAAATTATAAATTGATGGAAAGTTTAATTTTATCGGTTTTTGCTTTTGTTGTTGGCGTAAGTTTGGCAATATTTTTTGTCTATATTTTGCAAGCACCTTTTTTAAAACAAATTTTTGTAGGATATAGTGAGTTAAAATTTCCATTTGAACTTGTTTTTAATTTAAATTTTAAAATAATAGCGCTTCTGTTTTTTGTTACAGTGCCTTTATATGTGGCAGTTTGTATAATACCGGCATGGAAAATAGCCGTAAGTGATGCGGGTGAAATTTTAAGGTAGGTAAAATGGAAAATTTTATAGAAATAAAAAACATTACTAAAACTTTTAATGAAAATACAAGCCAAGAATTTACTCCACTTAAAAATATAAGTTTTAACATTAAAAAAAATGAGACATTTTTTTTAAAAGGGGTTAGCGGAAGTGGAAAAAGCACACTTTTAGGTCTTATTGCAGGGCTTTATAAGCCTACTTTTGGAGATATTGTAATTGGCGGAGAAAGTATATCCAAATTGTCTTTAAAATATGCTTCTAAATTTAGGAGAAAAAATATAGGCATTATTTTTCAAAATTTTAATTTAATTCCAACCTTAAGTGTGATTGATAATATTTTACTCCCAACTTTGCCTGATAAAAATGGAAATTTAGAGTATATAAAAGAGCTTCTAGACAGGTTTGGAATTTATTCAAAAATCAAATCAAAAGCCTTAAATTTAAGCGGTGGAGAGCAGCAAAGAGTTGCTATAATTAGGGCCTTAGTAAATAATCCAAGTATTATTTTAGCCGATGAGCCAACTGCAAATTTAGATAAAGCATTAAGTCAAAAACTTATAGAATATTTTTCTTTAATGAAAGATAAAACAATAATCATATCAACACATGATCCATTTTTATTAGAAAGTGGCTTAGGTAATGATTTTTATGAACTAAACAAGGATTAAAATGCTTATGTTGTCACCTTTTATAATAGCTTTTTTAGTTGTTGAGAGTTTAATAATTTTTTTTGGAACAATAGCTTTTGTATTTGCAATTAAAATTGTCAAAAACTACAACCCAAATATTCTTTCAAATTCTCAATATAACTTAGCAAAAAATGGATATTTGGTTTCAACCATTATATTTTTTATATTAGCAGTAAAAATTCCACTATTTTTATTTTTTGTTTGGACTATGGATGATATTTCATTTTTGGTTCCAGGCGCTATGTGTGCTGCTGGAATAGTTGATGCAACAAATTATGGTGTTTTTATGTTTGGAGTAAAAATTTTGAATCTTTTCTTTTTAAGTGGCTGGATATTAATAAATAAAGAAGACTCTAAAACTAAGAATTCCATTTTTTTAAAGCTTAAATTTAAATTTTTTATACCATTATTCTTGCTTTTAGTTTTAGAATTTATTTTAGAAATTTTACATTTTAGTGGCATAAATTTAAGTGAACCTGTGGTTTGTTGTAGTGATATTTTTAGACAAACTGGACTTCACGATATGAAATTTTGGCATAAAGATAGTTTTATTTTGGGTATTTTTTACATTTTATTTTTTTTAAATTTTATATCTGCACACTACAAAGCTGATCTTTTGATAAGTATTTTTACATTTTTGTTTATACCATCTACAATCTATGCAATCATTAGGTTTTTTTCACCATACATTTATGAACTTCCTACTCATAAATGTCCATTTTGTATGCTTCAAGCAGATTATTATTATATTGGATACTTTATTTATGCGCTTATTTTTATAGGTGGAATTCCTGGATTTTTTATATTTATAATGGATTTGTTAAATGTAAAAATTTCAAATTTGTGGTATAAAATTTCTATGTTCGCAAATTTTATTTTAGTAATTTTACTAACTTATTATCCAATAAATTATTATATAAAAAATGGAGTTTGGCTTCAAAATTAATTAAAAAATTTGTAAAGCCAAATTAAATTTGGCTTTACTTTTTTATTCCAAAGAGGCTATTATATCACCACTTTCTACATTTCCACCAACTTTTACAAAAACTTCTTTTATAACGCCATCGCTTGGAGCATTTACTTCTATTTCCATTTTCATAGCCTCTAAAACAACAATTGGCTGGTTTTTCTTTACAGTTTCACCATTTTTAACAAGTACTTTATAAACATTTGCTGAAATTTCAGAAATTATGTCTTTGTTTGATGTTTGCCTTTTTTCTTCTTTTTTGTGAGTTTTGCCTGAGTTTAATTTTTCAATATTTTTAATGTTTAAGTCTTGATTATGACCTTTTGTAATTTGAACATTGTATTTTTCACCATTTACTATTATTGTATAATCACCTTGCTTAGCTGGTTTTGGTTCAAATTTTCCTTTTCTCACATTTACTTTTGCCTCGCCTTTTAGATATGTAATTCCTTTTTCTTTACATGCAAGAGCTATAAAAATGTTTTCTTCGGTTGTTTCTATATTTGCATGATCAAGTATTTTTTTAGCATATGCTATGCTTTTTGTAGAATCTTCATCGGCTATATCAATAGCAGCTCTTGTAGTTGGTTCTAAGCCTAGTTGTTTACTAGCAAGTTCTATAATTTTCTCATCAGCCTTAACAGGAGTTTTTCCAAAATATCCAAGCACCATTTTGCCATATCCTTCTGCTATTTTATTCCATTTTCCAAACATGACATTATTAAATGCTTGTTGGAAGTAAAACTGGCTAACTGGAGTTACACTTGTTCCAAATCCGCCTTTTTTAACAACCTCTCTCATCGCTTTTATAACTTCTGGAAATTTATGAAGAATATTATTATCTCTCATCATTTGAGTATTGGCAGTAAGAGCTCCACCTGGCATTGGAGAAAATGGAATAATAGGACTTACTTTTGTAGCTTCAGGTGGTAAAAAATACTCTTTCAAGCAGTCATTTAAAACATCTTCGTATTTCAATATCTTTTCACTATCAAGTCCACCTAAATCATAGTTTTTACCTTTTACAGCATGAAGCATGGTTAAAATATCTGGTTGGCTTGTGCCACCGCTCACAGGACTTGCTGCAAGGTCAATTCCATCAGCTCCTGCTTCGAGTGCAGCTAAATAACATGCTACGCTAACACCTGCAGTTTCGTGGGTATGAAGTCTAACGTGAGTATTTTGTGGAAGTAGTTTTCTAGCCATTTTTATAGTCTCATAGACTTTATTAGGGCTTGATGTTCCACTTGCATCTTTAAAGCATATACTATCAAAAGGAATCTCACTTTTTAAAATTTCTTTTAGAACTTTCTCATAAAATGATGCATCATGAGCTCCAACACACCCATTTGGTAAATCCATCATAGTAATTACTATTTCGTGTTTTAATCCATATTTTTTTATACATTGACCACTAAATTCTAAATTTTTAACATCATTTAATGCGTCGAAATTTCTAATTGTTGTAGTGCCGTGTTTTTTAAACATTTTAGCGTGTAAATCAACAATTTCACGGCTACCAGTATCAAGTGTGACTGTATTTACACCACGACTTAGAGTTTGAAGATTCGCCTCATCTCCTACAATGCTTCTAAATTTATCCATCATATCAAATGCATTTTCATTAAGATAAAAAAACAAGCTTTGAAATCTAGCTCCACCACCAAATTCAAAATGCGTAATACCTGCTTCTTTTGCCGCGCTAACTGCCGGTAAAAAATCATCCATTAAAACTCTAGCACCATAAACAGACTGAAAACCATCTCTAAAAGTTGTATCCATAACATCAATAAATTTTTTTGCCATTTTTTTGCCCTTTTGTCAAACTAATTTAGGATTGATTTTATCAAAACTATGCATTAAAAAAGCTGAAATATTAAAATTTATAAAAGTATCTAAAAAGTTATAAAAATATGATATTATTTTACAAAATTCAAAGGAATGGATAAAGTTAAGGAGTTAAAATGGATAAAAAAACTAAAATTTTAGCAACCATAGGTCCTGCAAGCGATAGCATTGACATAATTGAAGGTTTAGTAAAAGCAGGAGTTAATGCTTTTAGGATGAATTTTAGTCATGGTGATCATAGCTATCATAAGTCAAATTTGGAAAAAATTAAAGATATTGAAAAAAAACTTAATAAAAGAATTGGAATTTTTCAAGACATAAGTGGTCCAAAAGTTAGGGTTAAGACTCTAAAAGAGATGTTTAAGTTAAATTCAGGAGATAAGCTTATTTTTGTAAAAGATGAGATAGTTGGTGAAAAAATAAGTGAAAAAACATATAGGCTTTGTATAAATCATCCTGAGATTTTAGAACTTATTAAAAATGGTGAATATATTTATCTTTGTGATGGTGCTATAAGAGCAAAAGTTGATTATGTAAGTAAAGATGAAGTTCATGCTGTACTTGAGAATAGTGGAATTTTAACATCAAATAAGGGTGTAAATTTTCCAAATACAAAATTAAATATTGATGTTATTACAAAAAAAGATGAGCTTGATTTGGAATGGGGAGCAAAAAACGGTGTTCATTTTGTAGCTGTTTCGTTTGTGCAAAAAGCAAGTGATGTCTTAAGAGTAAAAAGAATACTTGAAAACTACGGAAGCAAAGCAAGAGTTTTTGCAAAGATTGAGAAATTTGATGCTGTTGAGAATATAGATGAAATCATAAAAGTAAGTGATGGAATAATGGTTGCAAGGGGTGATTTGGGAATCGAAGTACCTTATTACGAAGTGCCGAATATACAAAAAATGATAATTAAAAAAGCAAATTTGTACTCAAAACCAGTTATTACAGCCACTCAGATGATGCTTTCAATGACACAAAATGAAAGAGCTACAAGAGCTGAGATTAGCGATGTTGCCAATGCCGTACTTGATGGAACTGATGCTGTGATGCTAAGCGAAGAAAGTGCAGTTGGAAAACATCCTGTAAAAGTTGTAGAAGCAATGAGTAACACAATAAAAGAAATTGAAAAAATTTATCCTTATTATAAGAGTTTTGATGCAGTTGATGAAACAGATATGGTAGCTTGTAGTTCTGTAAGTTTAGCTAAAAATATAAATGCAAGAGCTATACTTTCTATAACAGGATCTGGAAGATCAGCTATAAAAATGGCTAGAAATCGTCCAGAAACTAAAATTTATGCTATATCGCATGATGAAGAGACAGCTCACTTTTTAACACTTGCTTGGGGAGTAAGTCCTGTAATAGTAAAAGATAAAAGCGATGTTGATTTTTTAATCGCAGATACAATAAAAGAGGCTTTTGAAAAAGGATATATTGATCTTGACCACACATATATAATGACAGCAGGTTTTCCAACAGGAGTTGCTGGAAGTACAAACTATATAAGAATTATCAAGCAAGATCAGATTAAATATTACCAAAATATTGCTAAAAATAGAAAAAATTAAGTTTTCATTCTATTATTTAAAGCCTTGATAAGAGAGAGCATATCAACATTATCAAGGCTTACGCCAGTTGGAATTCCTTGAGCTATCTTGCTGAAATTTATATCAAAATCACTAAATTTATCTTCTACATAGAGCATAATTCCATCGCTATTAATTCCGGGTGTTAAAGCAAAAATAACCTCTTTTATTTGATTTTCCTCTATATATTTTTTTAAACGATCTAAAATGATATTATCTACATCATCTAAAACAAAATATAACCCATCATAAGTGGCACTTTTTTCTATTATCAAAATATCTTTTGGGCTTTCTACAATGCAAAGAATTTCTCTATTTCTTTGATCATCTGCACAAATTTCACAAATTTCATCCTCGCTTAAAGCTCCACATTTTGAGCATCTTTTTAAGAATTTAACTGCATCTTCTATGCAGTGAGCTAAATTTAATCCAGCAAAAGAGTCATTTATACTTACATGATATGCATATCTTAAAGCCGATTTTTTTCCAACTCCAGGAAGTTTCATAAAAGCCTCTACTAGCTCATCAAATTTAGAAATATTCATTTTTTCTTTTTTAAAAATTTTGTTTTTTTAGTGATTTCGCAACTCGCTTTATTTTTGTTAAAAACTATGCAAAAATGGTGTTTTCCATCTGAATAGTAATAATCTAAATAGAATTTATGCATATCGCAAATTCTATCAATTATATAAAGTCCAAGCCCCATTCCAGAAACTTTTTCATTTATATTTCTAACAAAAGCTTGCTTGTAATGAGCTATATCTACTGGAAGCGGGTCTCCGCTATTTGCAATGCAAATTTGCTCATTCGTTGAAGTGATATAAACTTTTTGATCATTTGAATATTTTAAAGCATTGTCAATTAAATTTTTAAGTGCCAATGAAAACATTTGAAAATCGGCTTTTAAAATTGGGTCGCTTATTAAATTTAATTCAACTTTTTTATTCCAATCATCAAGCATTAGCAAATCTTTTGCTTGCTCTAAAATAAGACTAAAATGATAATCTTCATAATTTATAGAGTAAGATTTTGATAAGAGTTGTTCAATTTTAGCAAACTCGTTTATTAAAATTTCAAGTCTTTCAAATATGTTTATAAGGCGTTTTTTTTGAAGCTCATTTGGTATCATTTCAGATACGATTCTACCTTTTCCAATAGGTGTTTTTAATTCGTGCATAATTGTTCTTAAAAAAAGTTGTCGCGATCTAATAAGTTCTTTTATTTTTATAACTGCTTTATCAAATTCCTTTGCAACTTGTGCTATTTCATCATCACCTTCGACATTTACTGTTGCGGTTTCTAAATTTCCTGTCGCAAATTTTTTAATATTGTTATTTAATTTTTTAAGAGGAGCTAAACTTTTTAAAACTGAAAAATAAAGTGATCCTAATAAAATAATAGTTATAAAAAATCCAACCCAAAGTGGATCATTTAAATTTTTGCCACCGCTACTTTCAAAAGTTGCACTAAAATTTGAATTTTTTATATGCATAAACATCGAATTTTGATATTTTAACGAAACAATATCTCCAATTGGAGTTTGGCGAGTGAATACCACATTGCCTCTTGTTAGAACATTGGATATTAAATTTTTATCTTTTGTAGCGATTAGGTTAAAATTACTAAAATACTCATCTAGGTTTTCAGGCGGAGTTTTTCTTTCATATAGTCCTAAAAGATAATTTATAGAATTTATCTGTGCAACTGTCATTCTATCAAATGCTTGGTTTAGCTGAATTCTTCCAAAAGTTATGAAAAGAATGCATACCAAACCAAAGGCAATTGCAAATACAACACTTATTTTTGTGCTTAGTGAGTATCTCATCCTAAAAGTTTATATCCGATTCCGCGAACTGAAAAAATGTGAGTTGGATTTTTAGAGTTATCACCTATTTTTGTTCTTAATCTCCCAATTATAACATCTAGGCTTTTCGAATTTTTATCTTTTAGGCTTTTGCAATGATATACAAGTTGTTCTCTTGAGACTGAAAAGCTGTGTTGCTTGATAAGATATTCCAAAATCTCATATTCAGCTGGAGTTAAAACTAAAGCTTCATCGTGAAAATAAATTTCATGTCTTTTTTCATCAATTCTAAAAGCGCTATCAACATCGTTTTCTTCTACTTGAGCTGTTTTTTTATAGCGTCTTATTAAGCTCATTATTCTAGCATGCATCTCCTTTGGATCATAAGGCTTAGGGAGATAATCATCAGCTCCAATTTGAAGTCCAACAACTCTATCGCTTACATCGCTTCTCGCAGATGATATAATTATAGGAATATCATACTTTTCTCTTATTTCCTTACATACTTCAAGTCCATCAAGTCCTGGTAAGGTGAGATCAAGTATTAATAAATCGTAGTTTTTTATACCGGCACTTAGTCCCAAATATGGATCTTCAAAATTTGTTATTTTTATATTAAATTGACTTAAATACTCAGATAAAATTTGTGCGAATTCTGTATCATCTTCTATCATTAATACATTAACCATGTTAATCCTTTCAATTTTTTTAATGATAATTATAGCTGAAATTTGTAAAGATTTATAAATGCTTAAAATAATTTTGATAGAATTAAAAATTAAAAATTTTTAGGAGTATTTAAAAAGTGGCTACAGAATTGGATTATTATGAAATATTGGAAGTCTCAAGAAATGCAGACTCTGAAACAATTAAAAAATCTTTTAGAAAACTTGCATTGAAGTATCACCCAGATAGAAATCAAGGTGATGAAGAGGCTGAGCAAAAATTTAAAGAAATAAATGAAGCCTATCAATGTTTAAGCGATAAAAACAAAAGAGAAATTTACGATAGATACGGAAAAGATGGCTTAAACAATGCCGGATTCAGCAGTGGATTTGGGGAAGGTTTTAGCGGTTTTGAAGATGTTATGGGAGATATATTTGATTCATTTTTTGGAGGTGGTAGAACAAGCTCAAGAAGAAGAAAAAAACCTATTGACAATTATGATTTAGATATTGAAATTTTAGTTGATTTAGAATTTAAAGAGGCTGTTTTTGGAACCCAAAAAGAATTAAAATATAAAATAAAGAAACCGTGCAAAGAATGTGATGGCACAGGTGGTGAGAAAACAACTTGTGATTATTGTGGTGGAAGAGGGCAAATAAGCCAAAGACAAGGCTTTATGAGTTTTGTTCAAACCTGTCCAAAATGTGGTGGTCATGGCGAAATGCTAAAATCAAAATGTCCAAAATGTGGTGGCAAAGGATATGAGGAGATTGAGCAAAATTTTAAATTTAATATACCAAAAGGCGTAGATACTGGTATAAAAATAAGAATAAGCCAAAAAGGAAATCTTTCAAAAGATGGAAGTTATGGTGATTTATATGCTGTAATTAGAGCAAAAGAAGATGATAGGTTTGTAAGAGATGGAGATGATGTTTATTTAGAAGTACCAGTTTTTATAACTCAAGCAATGTTAGGAGAAACTATTATTATACCAACTTTAGATGGTGAAAAAGAGTTAAAGCTTAGAGTTGGTACACAAGATAAAGAGCAGTTTGTTTTAGAAAATGAAGGAATTGAAAATTTAAGAACTAAAAAAAGAGGAAATTTAATAGCCCAAATTTCAATTAAAATGCCAAAAAAATTAAATGAAAATCAAGAAAAACTTATAAAAGAACTTGGAAAAAGTTTTGGAATAGAACCAAATAAGATGGTTGAAGAGAGTATGTTTGACAAAATAAAAGGTTGGTTCAAATAAAGATAGTATTATTAATATCTACTATTATAAAATATAAAAAGATTTTCCGCCATCAATTGGCGGGAAATCATTATAGTCCAATAAAATTATTTATTTTTTCAAACAAAACTTTTTCTGTTATAGGTTTTGTTAAAAAATCATTAGCACCTTTGCTAAGAGAATCTTTTTTAGTAGTTTCATCTGTTGTTAAAACTATAACAGGTATGTTTTTTATAAGTGTTTTAACTTGAGTATTGTCTAGAAACTCAAGCCCGTTCATAACGGGCATTACAATATCAAGTAAAATTATACCAATATCCTTCCTTTGAGTTAAAATATTAAGAGCTTCAAGCCCATTAGGGGCTTTAATAATCTCACCTATGCCACCATGTTTTTTAAGCATCATTTCTACCAATTTTAAGTTAATAACATCGTCATCAACTGCTAATACATTTACTAAATTTTCCATTCATTCATCCTATATATTTTTTAGTTAATTCTTCAAGTTCAGCTTTGTTTACCTTGCTATCAGTTATTTCAGCAAATCTATTTTTAACGTTTTCGCTGATGTTGTCATTTTGATTGCTAAATAAAATAACTTTTGTGCTAGGACTTACTTGATCTATAATATCTAGTAAAAGCTCAGCATCAAAATTTTCAAGTTTAGAATCAAGCATTACTAATTTGTATGAATTTGCACTAAGTAAATTTACGATTTCATCTACATTATTAGTTTTGTCAATTTCTTTAGCAAATCTTTTTAAAATGGTATCAAAAATTCTATTTTCTAAATGGCTTTTTCTACAAATTAAGATATCTTTTTTTGTTAAATTCAAGTTCTCAGTTTTAACTTCCTCTTTTTTTGGCAATTCACCTTCTATTGGAATTTCTTTTTTAACAATAACAGGTTTTTGTTTTAAAACTTTTTTAATAACAGTTTTAGGTTTTAAAACTTTTTTAATAACAGTTTGAGGAACTTTTTTGATAACTTTTCTTATCTCTTTTTTCTTTATGGTTCCGCCTGCACTAGCCCCTTCTTTTTTCTCAGGAATAAACATATTAAGCATTGCTGATAGAGCCTCTTTTTTAATTGGTTTTGTACAATACTCATCAAGCCCTTGAGACATAAATCTTTCTCTATCGCCTTTTAATGCGTTTGCTGTAACAGCAACAATTGGTATATGTGGAATACTGTTTTCAAGTTCATAGTTTTTAATTTGTTTGGTTGCTTCAACACCGTCCATTACAGGCATTGCGATATCCATAAAAATCATATCGTAATTTTTTTCTTTTCTTTCTTCGAGGGCTAGTTTACCATTTCCTACTATTGTTATATCTAGTCCAAACAATCCAAGAGTATGCCTCATAAGTTTTTGGTTAATTTCGTTATCTTCTGCAACTAAAACTTTTGCATTATACTTATCCATACCACCAGCTGATGGCGCTGTACTTGGTGCTGGTACTTCAACTTCAACCTCTTCTTCTACTTCTTTATCAATATATTCAGTTACTTCTTCTTCAACCTCAACATATTCAGTTACCTCTTGATCAACCCATTCATCAACCATAATTGTTTCTTCAACAATTTTTACTTGAGGTTTTACTTCAGGAGCTTTAACTGCATTTTCTATTGCAGCTGGCGCTTGTTGTTCTGGTTTACTTACAATTTCAAGCTCTTCATTTACATCAGATTTGTCATTAGAAATTTTTATCTCAGGCTCTTTAATTGTGCTTGGTTTAATTGTAGTCTCTTGAATGATTGGCTCATCAATTACTATTTTAGGCTCATCAATATCTATCTTAATATTTTCACTAGTTGATATTTTTGGTTCAACTTCTTCTTTTTTTACTTCCTCTCTTATTATAGGCTCTTCAATAGAAATTTTTATCTCAGGCTCTTTTTGAATTTCAGGTTGAATTGCCACCTTTGCCTCTTGCTCTGGTTTGATTTTAGGTTCTTCTTGAATTTCAGGTTGAACTATTGTTTTTTCTAGTCTTGGCTCTTCTATTTTTATAGTAGTTTTTGATTCGCTAGGAGTAGCTCCCTGATTAATTCTAGCTCTTAGTTTATCTCTCAAGCTAAGCTCTGATTTTTCTTCTTTCGCAGGTTCTTCTATTGTAGCTTCTTCTTTTGCAGGTTCAGATACTGTAGATTGCTGCTTTACAACAGGCTCACTTTCTATAGGTGTTGTAGTCTCGCTATATACCACATCTTGCGGTTTGGTAGTGTTTGCAGCAGAGTTAGCCTCTAAAACTCTTTGAGTCATTCTTAAAAGTTTACTTATATTAATAGGCTCAGATAAAGTATAGATATTTGATTTATCAAATTTTGCATTTTGAATTTCTCTAAGATTTGCACAAACTACAATTGGTATATCCAATTCTCTACTAATCATTGGATAGTCTTCAAGTCTTACTATTAATATGTCAAAATAATTTCTATTTATCTCTCTATCGCTTTCGAGAATTTTTATATTTGCACCCATGTATGTAAGGTAGTCTTTTACAATTACATTGTGTATATCTTTTGGTGCATCAGTTAAAAGTGCAAACCTCTTACCTTTTATGTTATTGTAAAGAGTGTCTGAATCTGATTTTTTAGTTTCCTTAAATGATAGAGTGAAGAAAAATTCACTTCCTTGTCCTACCTCAGAAGCAACTTGAAGCATGCCACCCATCATAGCAACATATTTAGACGAAATTGTAAGTCCTAGTCCAGTTCCACCATATTGTCTTGTTACAGTAGAATCAGCTTGTGAGAATGCACTAAATATTTTTCCAAGTTTGTCTTTTGCTATACCAACACCAGTATCTTTAACGCTGAATTTAATATTTGTTTCATTTTCGCTTACAGAAGGAAGTCTTCTTATATCAATTATAATACTACCATTTACAGGAGTAAATTTAACAGCATTACTCATTAAATTTATTAAAACTTCTTTTATTTTTGTAATATCACCATAAAGTAGATTTACAAGACTAGGGTCAATATATGATAAAAGATTTATATTTTTTTCACTTGCTTTTGCTGCATAAACCTCTATAGCGCCTTCAAAGTCATTAATTGGATCAAATAAAATATCTTCAAGCTCAACCTTATTGCTTTCAATTTTAGAAACATCAAGAATATTATTTATAATCGTAAGTAGATTTTCAGAGCTTTTTTCTATTGTATCAACATAATCTTGTTGTTCATCATCTAAGCCTGTATTTTTCAAAAGCTCAGTAAAACCAATAACTCCATTTAATGGGGTTCTTATTTCGTGTGACATATTAGCTAGGAATATTGATTTTGCTTTATTTGCCTCTTCTGCAATCTCTTTTTGGTCAGCAATAACATCAATCGCATCTTGTATGATTGTATATGCTCTTGACATACCTTCTGATGTTCTTAAATCTATTTTAATATCTTGATCTGAGATATGGCTTATGCTATTTAAAACATCATCAAGTTCAGATATATTTCTTTGGAATCTGCTGATAAATCTAAGAGTTATAAATAAGAATAGTATGGCTATAGCAAATAGTCCAATTGCTATAAACAAGACTTTTTGTAGTTCGTGTTTATATGTGTCTGTTTGAATCATAAGCTCTTTACTTAGCTTTTGAGTTATTTCTTTTGCTAGACTGATTTTGCTACTTGCTGCACTAAACCACTCCATAAGACCAACGCTATATTCACCAGATAGCGCTTCTTGTTGAAGTTGAGCGTTAAGAGTATTGGCTGATGAAATTATAGCTTGTGAATCAGGTGAAGAAAGAAGTTTTAAAATTTCTGTTTTTGCCTGGGACTCAGGAAGTGATGTATAAGATATAAATGCACTTTTATTGCTTATCTCACTCCATTTTGAAAGAGTTGAATAATCAATAGCCTCTCTTGTTCCAAGTAAAGATATAACGTAATCTCTTTGATAGCTTGAAGCACTCATTATCTCATAAGTAGTTACCAAGTTTGAACCTAAAGATGCAATGTCTTGTGAAGTTGCATATCTTTGAACAAATCTTGCATATTCCAAATATTCTTCATCAACAATTGAAAAGAAATTTGTAAAAATAGTATTGAAATCAGCATCTAAATTATCTATTTTAGTTCTTGCTTCGTTAATCTTTTTAAGTAGAGATGACATTTTTAAAAGTTCATTTGGAACACCTGAATTTTTGTTTAAGAAATTACCACCAACAATGCTTTCATAATTTGCTATGAGATTATTAAATTTCTTTATTTCAGCATCTGTTTGCACTCTTTGGTTTTGTAAAAGATCAGAAACATTAAGTCTACCACCACTTGCGGTGTAAATAACACTTAGTCCTCTTTCATTTCCAAGTTGTTCAATTAGCTCGCTAATACTATTAAGATTAGCAACTGATTTGTTAAGAGTATCTGCTTCTTTATAGTTATTATATGAACTGTAAAGATAGAACGATCCAATCAACATAATGATTAGTAACGGTATACCTGTTATAAATCTAAGTATAGAAGTCGTATTTAGCTTCATATCTCATTCCTTTTTGTAATGGTTTTATCAATTTTTTCAATAACATCTTTGTACTGTCTAAAATTTTTTGAAATTTCATCTATTTGCGAATTTTCGAGCCTATAAATAGCCTTTGTAAGAGGTTTAATGTTATAAGAATAAGCTAACTTTTTTATTTCGCTTAAATTTTTTACTGATTCATTTAAATCACCCAAAACAATTGCCTCATATAAAATTTCTTCTTTCTCATATGCTTTACCAATTAAGCTTTTTAAGCTATTTATAAATTTACATAAATTTATAGAAAGGTTATTTGATGTGTTTTTAAGCCACTCATCGTTTATTAGGTTACTTTCTTCTAAATCATTGAGTTTTATCTTTTTGATATTTTGAAGCTCTAAATCATATGTTTTTTTAAAAATATTATCAACTGATAACAAATTTGATCTTTTTATAGTGTTTTTTGGTAAAAAATCATCTTGTGTGTTCTGACTTTTGACACTTGGAGAATTCAAAAAAATCACATAGCCATTATTTTCATCACTGAAAAATAAGTTGTTTAATTCAAATTTAATTTCTATTTCTAAATTTTTAGAGTTTTTTAATAAAACTAAAAAAGGTTTTTTGCTTTTAAGCATATATTCTTGAAAGCTTACTCTCTTTCCGTATATATAAAAATCCTCTTTATCTACAAATAATTCAGAAATATCACTATGGTTTGAATAAAATGCGTTAAAACTAGGGTAGCCTAGTAAATTTAAAGCATGTTCGCTCATTCCAAGTAATTTAAAATTTGCATCATAAATCAGCATTAAATACCTTTCTTAAAATTAATGAGATACATTTTACCATATATTTTCTGTTTTCTTTATAAAAATATTTTTTTTGCAGCAGTTTTTCCTATTAAATTTGAAATTTCGTCAAAATTTGAATCATAAATTTTTTCAAAACTACCAAAATAATCAAGCAATTTTTTTATTTTTCCTTCGCTTAATCCTGATTTTATTAAATTTGATTTTTGCAAGTCAATTTTTCTTTTTGTTTTTTGATGAAAACTTATAGCAAATCTATGAGCTTCATCTCTTAGTTTTTGAAAAAATTGAAGTTTTTTATCACTTGGCGGTAGTAAAAATTCTCTATTTTTTGTATAGAGTTTATCCTTTGCTGAACCTTTTGAGCGGTATGCTTTAGCATCAATTTTTTCTTTCGAAATGGCTATTATATCTACATTTGCTCCAACGCTTTTTAGTATTTCATCAGCTAAATTTAAAAGTGTAGCTCCACCATCAATTACCCATAAATCTGGTGGATTTAACTTATCAAATCTATTTACTCGCATTGTTAAATACTCTCTCATTTGATCATAGTCATTATTTGATTTAAGATGAGCGTGACGATAGTTTTGCTTGTTAAATCCATCTTCATTATAAGCTATCATAGCTCCAACTACAGCACTTCCAAACATGTGTGAGTTATCATAAGCTTCTATATTTATTGGTAAATTTGTAAACCCAAAATACTCTTTCATGGAGTTTAGAAATTCAAAATCATAAGCTTTTAAGTGTTTTTGAATATTAATTTTCGCATTTTGGTGCGCAATATTGCAAATTTTTCTTTTTTCTCCAATTTTCGGAACAATTATCTCAAATTTTTTACTATGTCTAGCTTCTAAAATCTCACTTACTAGGTCAATATCTAAAAAATCATCATTTACATATATTTTAGAAACTGCTACAGGTGATTCGGCAGGAAAAGCATCAAGTAGTGTTTGTTTATAAAGTTCATCAATCTCACTTTTTTCTAAATTTTCAAAGTTTTTTAAATTTATGATTTTTGAGTTTGAGTTTGTTATTTTTCCATCTCTTATGCTAAGTCTTACTGCACAAGCAAAGCTTTGGAAAGAATTTATAGCAAATACTTCAAAATCTTCAAGTTTTGCTAAATCGACTTCTATTTTTTGATCATTTTCTTTAAGTATTTCTATTTTATCTCTTAAATTTGCAGCTTCTTCATAATTTTCATTTAGTGAATATTTTAACATAAGCTCTTTTAAGTATTCAACCATTGAAGTTGGATTTTTAATGGCATACAGCGCATCTTTTATTATTAAATCATACTCTTTTTTTGTTATTTTTTCTTCACAAGGTGCTAAACAACGATTTATTTGATAAAATAGGCAAGCTTTTTTATTTTTTAAACATCCTTTTTTTTGAATTAGTTTAAATTTCATATATAAAGTTTCTAAAATTTCACGCGATCCTTTGAAATATGGTCCAAAATATTTAATATTTGAACCTTTTATTACTTTTCTAGTTATATTAAATCTTGGAAAATTTTCATTTAAATCAATATAAATGTATGGATAAGTTTTATCGTCTCTTAGTAAAATATTGTATTTTGGATTAAGTTGTTTTATGAACGAATTTTCTAAAATTAATGCATCGGCTTCGCTTTTTGTTACAATATATTTTAGATGAATACTTTCATTTATCATCTTTTGTATTCTTAAGCTAACCCTTGGGTTTGGAGCTAATTTTGGCGTAAAAGAAAAATAACTTCTTACTCTTTTTTTTAAATTTTTAGCTTTTCCAACATATAATAGCTTTCCATTTTCATCAAAATATTCATAAACTCCAGGTAAATTTGGGAGTGATTTTATATCATTTATTAGCAAGGATTAATTTCCTTATTTCTTCAAATAAAGCATGGTTTTTTTTATCTTTAATATTGTTTTTAAATTCGCCATTACTTGGATCTATAAATTTAGGTGGTAAATTTATCTTAAAAATTTCTTTAATTTTTTCTTTTTTTTTCATAAATTTACTTGCAACAAAAAATTTTATATCCTTAATTCCATTTAAATTTGAATCTGGGTGAAATTTTATATATGTTTTTAATAACTCTTTTATCAAATTTATATTACTATCTTTTTTAAGTTCTTGAAGACCTACATTATGTTTGCAGGCAAAGTAAAGAATTTGATCTTTTAAGTAGATAAAAGCAATTAATTTTTGATGCGTTTTACTTAATAAGCTCAAAAATTTACGCTTATCATTAACATCATTAAATAGGGGTGAAGTTTGAATTTCTTCAATTATATTCTTAGCACTTTTCATAAGGACATTTTAGCAAAATTATTATTAATTTTTCTTATAATTGGAATTTGTGGATGTGGTTATAAAGGACCGCCAGTTTATACGCCAAGCGATACAAACACAACAAAATCAAGCTAAATTTAGTTAAATTTGGTATAATTTTTGATATTTTTTAAGGATTTTATATGAAGACAGCAGATATTATTATTTTAGATTTTGGATCACAATACACGCAGTTAATCGCACGAAGATTAAGAGAGCAAGGTGTTTATGCCGAGCTTTTGCCGTTTGATGCAAAACTCGATGTTATAAAAGAAAAAAAGCCAAAAGGCATTATTTTAAGTGGTGGGCCAGCAAGCGTTTATGCAAAGGATGCGTATTTTTGTGATGAAGGAATTTTTGAACTTGGATTGCCAATTTTGGGAATTTGTTATGGAATGCAGTTAATTGCTCATAAATTTGGTGGAAGTGTTGTTCCAGCAGCAAGCAAAGAGTATGGAAAAGCTGAAATTTCTCTTGCTTGTGAAAGTGATCTTTTTAAAGATACACCTAAAGATCAAGTTGTTTGGATGAGTCATGCAGATAAAGTTGAAGCGCTTCCTTCAAATTTTAAATTATTAGCCAAGACAAAAAGCAGTGAATTTTGTGCATACGCAGATGAAAAAGCTAAAATTTATGCTTTGCAATTTCACCCAGAAGTTGCTCACAGCGAGTTTGGTGATGCAATACTTAAAAACTTTGCTAAATTTATATGTGGTTGTGAAAGCACTTGGAATATGGGGAGTTTTGCCAAAAATGAGTGTGAGAAAATCAAAAATCTAGTCGGTGAAGATAAAATTTTATGCGCAGTAAGTGGCGGTGTGGATAGCTCAGTCGTTGCAGCACTTTTAGCTCATGCAGTACCTAAAAACCTTATAGTTGTTTTTGTTGATAACGGGCTTTTAAGAGAGGGCGAAGCAAAGCAAGTAAGTGATACATTTAAAACAAAGCTTGGAATCGATCTAATAAGCATAGATGCAAGTAAAATTTTTCTAGAAAGATTAAGTGGTGTTATAGAGCCAGAAGTTAAAAGAAAAATTATAGGAAATACCTTTATAGAGATATTTGAAGAAGAGGCTAAAAAGCATAAAGATGTAAAATATCTAGCTCAGGGGACACTTTATAGCGATGTTATAGAAAGCAGTAGTTTTGGTGGAGCTAGTAAAACTATTAAAAGTCATCACAATGTTGGCGGACTTCCTGAACATATGAAATTTGAATTAATTGAACCTTTAAGGGAAATTTTTAAAGATGAAGTTAGAGCTTTAGGACTTGAGCTTGGGCTTAGTCGTGATTTAGTTTTTAGGCATCCATTCCCTGGACCTGGGCTTGCAATTAGAATAATGGGAGAGGTTACAAACGAAAGACTTGAACTTTTGAGAAAAGCAGATGTTGTATTAAGACAAGAGCTTAAATCAAGTGGTTGGTATGAGAAAACTTGGCAAGCATTTTGTGTACTGCTAAATGTAAATTCTGTAGGAGTTATGGGTGATAATAGGACTTATGAAAATGCAGTTTGTGTCCGTGTGGTTGATGCAAGTGATGGAATGACTGCAAGTTTTTCAAAGCTTCCATATGAATTGCTTGAAAATATAAGCCGCCGCATCATAAACGAAGTAAATGGTATCAATCGTGTAGTTTATGATATTTCAAGCAAGCCACCAGCAACTATTGAGTGGGAATAGTAGTAAAAAAGGTTAAAGTAAAATTTAACCTTTTTACAAAATATGAAAATAAATCTTTATTTTAGTAATAAAAAAAATAAAATTTCTTTTAGAAATTTAGATAGGAAAGATAAACGAAGAGTAAAAAATTCTCCAAATTTATTAAATAACTTAAATTTTATCTCATCAAGGTGGTTAAAATTTGACCATAAAAAAAGAAAATTTTGCATTTCTCATAAAAATGGTTTTAGTGTTTTAGCAACATTTGATAAAAAAATTGCCATAGATATGGAAATTTATAAAAAAAGAGACTTTATAAAAGTGGTTGATTTTTGTTTTGATAAAAATGAAAAAAAATATTTTTATAATTCGTCAAATCAAAAACTTACTTTTTATAAAATTTTTACAACCAAAGAAGCTATTATAAAACTTAAAAATTTAGGCTTTGAAAATTTTAAAGGTGTTAGCTATTTTGATAAAAATATAACTAAATTTCATATTTTATTGAATGGTTTTTTTATAACAATTGTATTTTAAATTTATAATATCTTTTTAAGCTGTTAAAAAGTATAATAATTTTACTGTAATGAATAAGGAATATATTAGTGAGAGAATTTGATATATTAGTAATTGGAGCTGGTCCTAGTGGAGCAATTTCAAGTTCCCTACTAAGCAAGTATGGTTTTAAAGTTTTATGTGTTGATAAAGAGAAATTTCCAAGATTTGTAATAGGTGAGAGTCTGCTTCCTCATTGCATGACCTTTTTAAAAGAGGCAAATTTATTAGAAATAGTTGAAAAAGCAGGGTTTCAGTATAAAAATGGCGCAGCTTTTAGTTGTGGAGATAACTACACTTATGTTGATTTTTGTGATAAATTTACACCTGGTTTTGGAACAACATTTCAAGTTAAAAGAGCCGATTTTGATAAGCTTTTAATAGAAGAAGTTCAAAATCAAGGTGTAAAAGTTGAGTTTGATACAGAGGTTCAAGATATTAAATTTCATCAAAACTTTTCCTTGGTAAAAACTCAAAATGGCGAAATAAAGACTAAATTTATAGTTGATGCAAGTGGATATGGAAGAGTTTTGCCAAGACTTTTAAATTTAGAAGAAAAAAGCACACTAAGTAGCAAAAAAGCATATTTTACACATATTAAAGACAATATCTCTGAACCACTTTATGATAGAAATAAAATTCTAATAACAACTCATCCAAAAAATAAAGAGATTTGGTATTGGCTTATCCCTTTTAGTGATGGAACTTGCAGTATCGGTGTTGTTGCAGAAGATAGATATTTAAATATTGGATTGAATGATAAAGAAACTTTAAAAAAACATGTTTATGACGCGCCTATGTTAAAAAGACTTTTAAAAGATGCTCAGTGGCTTAAGGATGCAAGGACAATTGAAGGTTATTCTAAAAATGTTAGCAAGCTTTATGGTGATAAATTTATTCTTTTAGGAAATGCTGGAGAGTTTTTAGATCCTGTTTTTAGCAGTGGAATTACAATTGCTTTTAAATCAGCTAGTTTAGCCGCAAAGTGTATAAATAAAAAATTAAAAAATAAAAGTGTTGATTTTCAAAAAGAGTATGCTGATGAATTAATGCTTGGGGTAAATTGTTTTAGAACCTATGTTGAGGGTTGGTATAGCGGAATTTTTCAAGATGTGATTTACTCTAAAAATCAAAATTATGATATAAAAAGAAAAATAAGTTCAATTTTGGCTGGCTATGCTTGGGACATGAACAACCCATTTGTTGTAAGATCAAATGAGGCATTAAAAGCTGTTTATGAGTATTGTTAGGATTTTAATTATGACTATTTTTATTAGCGGATGTGCTATAAAATATGATGAAAATTTAAATTTAAATTTTTCTCAAAAATCTTTTAATTTAAATTGCAAAAATCAAAATTACATTATGATAGTTAATCAAAACGGTGAAAATTTTGCAATTTTTGATAGTATGATGACGCCAATATCTCAAAAACTTTTTAAAAATGGTAAATTCAAAAATACCAAATTTCTTCCACCTAGCTCAAAATTTGATGATTTATTTTTTTATACTCTTAAAATGATAAAAAAAAATATTTTAAATTTTGATTTTAAAGATAAAAAATTAAATTGTAAAGTGAATGAGTTTTGAAAATTTATATCTCAAAACCGGCAATTTTAACAGGAATTGGTAATGAAAAAGATATAATTAATGCATCTTTAAATAATAAAAATTCACTGTATAAAGAAAGTTTTTTAAATAAAGAGTTTATGGTTTCTAAAATAAAAGAAAAACTTGAAAAAATTCCAAATTCATTTGATAGCTCAATGCACTCAAGAACTAATGAAATAGCACTTAATACAGTTTTGAAAATAAAAGACGAGATTAATAAAACTATAAAAAAATATGGAAAAGAAAATATTGGAGTTGTTGTAGCTACAACAACAAGCGGTGTTGATGAAAATTTTAAGATTTTCAAAAAAGGGGAGTTTGATAGATCTAAATTTGAAATAGAAAAAAATGCACTTTATAATCCAAGTGAGTTTATAAAAACTCTTTTTGACTTAAATAATGTAAGTTATACTATTTCTACTGCATGTACTTCTGGTCTTAAGGCTATAAATGAAGGTGTAAATTTAATAAAATCTGGTATTTGTAAAGCTGCTATTGTTGGTGGGGTTGATAGTTTAAATGCACTTACTTTGTTTGGTTTTGATAGTTTGTCTATTTTATCAGATGAAAAATGTATGCCTTTTTCAAAATATAGAAAAGGTACAAATTTAGGCGAGGGTGCTTGTTTTATGCTGCTTGATAAAGAACAAGTAAGTCCATTTTTAATAAAAAGTTTTTCCAGCAATTGTGATGCTTTTCATATAACAACTCCAAGAAATGATGGCTTTTTTCAAGCAAAACTTATAAAAGATGCTCTAAAAACAGCAAATTTGAATGAAGTTGATTATATAAATCTACATGCAACTGGAACATTAGCAAACGATGAAATGGAGAGTAATGCGATAAATTTAACACTGCCAAATACACCAGCAAGTGGAATAAAACAAATAATTGGACATACTTTAGGTGCAGCTGGTGCGATAGAAATAGGAATTTGTCTAGAGCTTTTATCTGAGGAAAATATTTTACCTTTTCACAATATAGAAAAAATTGATGAAAATTTGCCTAAATTTAATCTTTTAAAAACTCCAATTAAAAATAAAATAAAAAATGCTATGAGTTTATCTTTTGCTTTTGGTGGAGACAATGCTGCAATGATAGTAGGGCTAGAAAAATGAGTTTTGATATTAAAATAAATCAAAATTTAGAAAATTTATTACCTCATAGTGGGGTTATGATTTTAGTTGATGAGATAATTTTTGTAAGTGAAAGTGAAATTAAAACAAAAAGCGTTATTAAAGATTCTCCATTTTTAAGAAATGGTAAGTTTTATACTTATGGGTTAATTGAGATAATGGCACAAAGTCTTGGGTTATACAAAAGCTATCACGATAAAACAAATTCAAAAGATTTAGCATTTTTAATAGGATGTAGAAAATTTCAAATTTTTAAACCATTTTTAAAAATAGCAGATGAGGTATTAGCATATGCAAAACTTTCAATGCAAGATGAGAGTGGATTTGGAGTTTATGATTGTGAGTGTAGTGTAGGGGATTTATTAATTGCAAAAGCAACTATTAGTGTGTTTAACCCAGATAAAGAAAAATTAGTGGAGATAAAAAATGCATAAAGTTTTAATAACTGGATCAAGCAGGGGTATAGGTGAAGAAATTGCTAGAAAGCTAAAAAATAGTGGCTATGAAGTTGTTTTGCATGGAAGAAGCAAGAGTAAAAAGCTATTAGGTTTGGCAGATGAATTAAAAGCTAGTTATATAACTTTTGATGTTTCTAACTACGAAGAGGCAAAAGAAGCTTTGAGTAAATTTCAAGAGCCATTTTATGGTATCGTCTTAAATGCAGGAATTACGAAAGATGGCACCTTTGCAGGGCTTAGTTACGATGAGTGGAAAAGTGTTATTGATACAAATTTAGGCAGTTTTTACAATGTTTTAAATCCACTTATCATGCCAATGGCAAGGGCTAAAAAAGGAAGAATTGTTGTTATTAGCTCAGTTAGTGGAGTTTTGGGCAATCGTGGTCAGAGTAACTATGCTGCAAGCAAAGCAGGCTTAATAGGTGCTGCAAAGTCTTTGGCGATTGAACTTGCAAGTAGAAATATAACTGTCAATGTTATCGCTCCTGGACTTATAGAAACTGATATGATAGATGAAAATTTGCCACTTGATGAGATAAAAAAGGCTATCCCTATGAGAAGATTTGGAAAAACAAAAGATATTAGTGGTTTGGTAAATTTTTTGTTAAGCGATGAGGCAAGCTATATAACAAGGCAAGTCGTTGGTGTAAATGGTGGAATGATATAAAAGGATAAAAATGAGAAGAGTTTTTGTAACAGGATATGGACTAATTACGGCTTTTGGAAAATCATGGCAAGATAATAAAATAGCTTTAGAAAAAAAAGAAAATGCCGTTAAAATTATGAATGAGTGGGATAAATATTCTGATTTAAATACTCGTCTTGCAGCTCCTATTTTAAATTATACTCATCCTAAGAATTGGACTAGAAAACAAACTAGAAGTATGGGAAGAGTTAGTGAATTTAGTGTTGAGGCAAGCTCTATGGCTTTTGATATGGCAAAACTAGGAGATGAAATCAAAGATGGAAGAATGGGTGTTGCTAGTGGCTCAAGTACAGGAAGTACTGATGCAGTTGCATCTATGGCAAGGCTTTTGTTAGAGGGTGAAAGTGATTGCAATGCAAATACATATATAAAAATGATGCCTCACACCACCGCTGCAAATATTGCTCTATTTTTTGGATTAAAAGGTAGGATTATTCCAACAAGTTCAGCTTGCACCTCAGCAAGTCATGCTATTGGATATTCGTTTGAAGCCATTAAATATGGACTTATTGATATGATGATAGCAGGTGGTGCTGAGGAGCTTTGCCCAAGTGAAGCTTATGTTTTTGATACTCTTTATGCAACAAGCACAAAAAACAGCACGCCAAATTTAACTCCTTGTCCTTTTGACAAAGATAGAGATGGTTTGGTGCTTGGAGAAGGTGCTGGTTTTTTGGTGCTTGAAAGTGAAGAGAGTGTTAAAAAAAGAGGGATTGTGCCAATAGCTGAAGTAGTTGGATTTGGTAGTACAAGTGATGGTACTCATATAACTCAGCCAAATCCAAATACAATGAAAGAAGCTATGGCTTTGGCTTTAAAATCAGCAAATTTAAACCCCAAAGATATAAAATACATCAACGCCCATGCGACAGCTACAACTCTAGGTGATATTGCTGAAAGCAAAGCAACAAATGAAATTTTTGGTGAAAATATCGCAATTTCTAGCACAAAAAGTTATTTAGGCCATACTCTTGGAGCGTGTGGTGGAATAGAAGCAATTTTTAGCATTGAGATGATGAGACAAAATTTATTTTATCCAACGATAAATTTAAAGAATATTGATGAGAAGTGTGCAAAATTAAACTATTTAAGATATATAACAAATATCAAAACTGATTATGTTATGAGTAATAATTTTGCATTTGGTGGTGTAAATACAAGTCTGATATTTAAAAAATATTTTAAAGGATAAAAATGAATAAGATTTTTTTAATAATATTTATTATATTTAATTTTGCAAATGCTAAGGACTTAGTTTTTTATCACGATATAAAAGAGGCATTAAATTCAAAATTCGCAAAACAATATTTAAAAAATGATGTAGATTTTGAATTTTATAATAATAAAACATTGGATGATGAGCAACTAAAAATATCAAAAGCAACCAGTAGATATAGAAAAATTTATGATACTTTAAAAAAAGAACATGTTTTACTAGATAAAGACTATAAAACTTCATGCCAATACGCTTTTATAGCAGTCTTGAAGGCTTTTGAAGAAAAAGCAAAAATAGAAAATAAAGCAAAGGTTATAAATTTACAAGGAAATTTTAAAAATCAATTATATAATTCAAAAGATAAATTTCAATGTGCAGTTGGTAAATTTGTAACAACAGTTTCACTGCAAGGAAATTTAAAATAAAGGAGAAAAAATGAAAAAGTTAGTCTTAGCTATTTTTATAGCTTTTGGTTTTACAAATTTGAGTGCAAAAGATAAGATTTTATATCTTCCAATTAGCGATGTTTTAAACTCAAAAGAGGCAAAAGAAGCACTTGATCCAAACATAAAACTAAGTTTTGGAAGCGGAACAAAAGCAAATATTATTGCCAAAAATTTGCAAGCAAATAAAAAAACAAACTCTGTAAATAAAAGTGATGAAGAAGCTTGTAAATGGGTACTTTTATCTGCTTTAAAAACTTTTCAAGATAGAGCCGTAAAAGAGGGTGGAGCAAAAGTTGTAAATTTAACAGGATATTTTAAAAAACAACCTTATGACTCAAAAGATAAATTTCAATGTGCAGTTGGTTCTATAATGGCAGGAGTGACATTAAGAGGAGATATTGCTAAGTGATAAAATTTGATATTTGTGATATTAAATTTTGCGATGATAAAAGCGGTTTTAATTTAGAAGGATTAAAACCGCTTGAAAAAAGACGCCTTGGAAATGCAGCAAAGTCTATCTTTACAGTTTTAAATGGTCTTGAAATTGATGATGATTTAGCATTTATTTTTTCATCAAGCCAGGGTGAGTTTTCAAGATGCATATCTCTTTTAAAAGAGCTTAGTATAGATAATTTTGTATCTCCAACATCGTTTTCTTTATCTGTTTTAAACTCTGGTCTTGCAACTTTTGGTATTATGAAAAAAGCAAATTCTCCTATTTTTGCTATAAGTTCAAAATTTGTCGTGCGTGATGCTTTTGCTTGTGCATATTCAAAGCTTAATGAGTTTGAAAAAATTTGTGTTGTTTGTTATGAGGAAGTGCCATTTAAAGATAGTTTTATTTGTGCTGGTTTTATGGTTAAAAAAGGAGATGGTTTTCTTATAGATTTGGATAAATTAAAAAACTATGAAATAGAGGATTTGAAAAAAATTTTAAGGACTCAACTGTGAAAGTTGTTAACGTTGGATTTTTATTCTTGCTGTTTGGCATTATTTGTTTATTTGGAAATTTGATTTTTATTCCAATAATTTTACTAAATTTACAAAGATTTATAGTTGTTAAAAATTTTAGTAGATTTTTAGTGAGAATTTCATGGAATTTTTTCTTAAAATGTACTGAGATTTTTGGCTATCAAAGTTCTAATTATCATATTTTGCAAAATCTTAATGGATTAAATTCTATGATAATTTGCAACCATCCATCTTTGCTTGATGTTGTATTTTTTTTAGCAAAAGTAAAAAATGCAAATTGCGTGGTTAAAAAAGAGCTTAAAAAAAATATATTTTTATATCCAGCGATTAAGGCAAGTGGATATATCTTAAATGATGATTTATTTTTAGAAAATAGCATCAAATCTTTAAAAAGTGGAGAGAGTTTGATTGTTTTTCCAGAAGGAAGTAGAACAAAAGATGAAATTTTGATGCATAAAGCCGCTTTTTTTATCGCTATAAAAGGTGCTAAGAACTTAATAATCACAACTTTAACTATGAATCCAAGGTCTTTAAAAAAAGGCCAAAAATGGTATGAGACCCCAAAAATAAAGGTAAAATACGACTTTAAAATAGACAGTGAGATTGATTTGGAAAAATTTTATGCTAACAAACCAGATACTTTAAGAGTTAGAATTCTTACACAAGAAATTAATAAATTTTATAAAAAGGAGTTTAAATGATAGAAGAAACCAAAAATTTTATAATCAATTGCCTAAATTTAGAAGATATGAAGGCTGATGATATAGGAGATGAAGAGCCTTTGTTTAATGATGGTTTAGGACTTGATAGCGTTGATGCTTTAGAACTTGGCTTAGGAATTTCAAAAACTTATGGAATTACCTTAGATCCAAAGAGTTCTGATTTGAAAGAAATTTTTAAAAATCCTAAAAATTTAAATGAATTTATAGAAAAAAATAGGAAAGACAGATGAATAAAGATGAAATATTTGAAATTCTAAAGAAAAACTTAATAGAGCTTTTTGAAATTGATGAAAAGCTTATTACACTTGATGCAAAAATTTATGAAGATTTAGATATTGATAGTATTGATGCGATTGATTTGATAGACAGTATAAAGAAAAAAACAGGCTATAGGCTTGAACCAAATGATTTTAAAAATGTTCGCACACTTGGAGATATTGTTGAAGCAGTCGCAAACAAGGCTCTTTAATCAAATAATATTGACTTTTTTTAGTGTAATTTATCCATTTGGTGTAGTTTTTAAAAGTGAGTTTTTGCCTATAATAGCACTTTTTTTAGCTGTGCTTTGGAGTTTAAAAGCGTATCTTGATAAAAATAATAGCTATTTTTTAATAGCTATGTGTTTTATTTTGGTCTCATTTTTTAGAAATTTTGCTTTTTTTTATCCAGTTTTGGTAAATTTATTTATGTTTATTTTGTTTTTTAATAGCTTAAAAAGTGAAAGTATAATAACTAAATTTGCTAAAACAAAAAACCCAAATCTTACAAAGGAAGCTTTAATTTACACAAAAAATTTGACTAAAATTTGGTGTATATTTTTTACTATAAATGGCTTTTTAAGTTTGATATTATTTTTTATAGATAAAAATATTTGGGCTATTTATTGTGGTTTTATAAGTTATGTTTTAGTCGGTGTATTGTTTTTTGGAGAAATTTTATTTAGAAAGGTTTTTATAAAAGGTGTTTAGTAAAGAACTTTATTTTATTTTAGAAAAAAAAAGTTTAAAAGAAGTATTTGCTTTATCGGTTTCTTTTTCAAAATGGTTAAATGACAATAAAATAAAAGAAATTTCAATAAATTTAAATAATATTTATGAATTTTTTATAGCCTTTTTTGGTACCTGCAATGCTAAGGCAAAATGTTTTATAAATGCAAACGAAGGATATGTTTTAAATGACGCTGATTTTGCAAAGATAGATTTAGTTCACACGCAAGATGAGCTTTTATTAGATGAAAATTTTGAATTTTTTGTTAAAACATCAGGAAGTAGTTCAAAAAGTAAAAATATAAAAAAAACTTTTTATCAAATGATTAATGAAGCTAAAGCTTTAGACAGATTTTTAAATTTAAAAGAAAAAACTTTTTTTTCAAGTGTGCCACATTTACATCTTTTTGGGCTTACTTTTAGAGTTTTTTTACCTCTCATAAGTGGTGGAAAAATTTATTCAACAACCTTAAATTATCCAGAAATTATGCAAAAAATAAATTTTAAAAATGGTATTTTTATAACATCACCAACTATTTTAAAAGCTATTCATAGACACAATAATTTACCAAATTTAGCCCAAATTTCATTTATGATAAGTGCTGGATCAAAATTAAATGACGATCTTAGAAAAAACCTTATTTCAAAATACAATATAAAAATTATGGAAATTTACGGAAGTAGTGAAACTGGTGTAATTGCTAGGAAATTTGAAGACGAATTCGAAATTTTTGACGAAGTTGAAATTTGCACCAAAGAAGATGATAGGTTTTTTATTAATTCTATGTGGTGCAAAGATTTTTTAAGTAACGATGTTGGTAAAGTTGATGGGAACAAACTCATTTTGAGTGGTAGATTAGATAGAATAGTTAAACTAAATGATGTACGTTTTAATCTTGATGATGCTGAAAATTTGTTAAAAACTCATGAGTTTATAAGCGATGCAAAATGTGGAATTTTAAATAATGATAATAGAGTTTCTACCATTATAACTTTGAGTAATATTGGAAAAAAAGCATTTTTAAAAGGTGGAAAAAAGTTTATTGTGGATGAACTAAAAGCTCTTAGCAAAAACGATTTTAAAACAAATTTAAGACATTTTAAAATAATAGAAGAAATTCCTTATAATGAAAATGGAAAATTTAAAAAAGACGATTTTTTAAATATTTTCAAAACTTTTAAAACGCCTTTTATTAAAAAAATAACTGATAAAAAAATAGATGAAAACTCATCTTTATTTGAGTTTGAAATTTACACAAGTGAAGAGTCTTTTTTTTATGAAGGACATTTTAATACATTTCCAATAACTCCTGGATTTATTGAAATAGGCTTTATATATGATGCTTTAGAAAGTTTAGAGTTTAATATAAATATGATAAAAGCAATTGAAAATATTAAATTTACAGCACTTCTTAGACCTTTTGAAAAAGTTATCTTAACAATTAAAAAAGATAAAAATATTTTTAATTGTCAGATAAAAGGAGATAAAATTTATGCTAGTGCAAGAGTTAAATTTGAAGATAAGAAAGAGTAAAATTTGAATAAAATTTGTTTTTTGATACCATATTATAATCATCCAGCAAAGATTTCAAAGCTATGCAAAATTTTAAAACAATATAATTTACCAATTATTTTAGTTGATGATGGAAGTAGTGATAATTTTAATTTTGAAACATTAGATATTGAGGTTTTAAAACATGATAAAAATAAAGGAAAAGGTGCTGCTTTAAAAACAGGATTTAATTATGCTATAAAAAATGACTATACTCACGCTTTTCAAATAGATGCAGATATGCAGCACGATTTAAGTAAAATAGATGAGTTCTTAGAAATTTATAAAAATAATAAAGATATTGTAATTTGTGGTTATGGAAAATATAATCAAACAGCTCCAAAAGCAAGAGTTTATGGTAGAAAAATTACCAATTTTTGGGCTTTTATAAATACTTTTGGGGGACATTTTAAAGATTTAATGATAGGCATGAGAATTTATCCGCTAAATGAGGAAATTTTTAAAAAAACCAAGTCAAATAGGATGGAATTTGACATAGAAGTTTTGATTAATTATTTTAAATTTGATTATAAATTCGCCTGGGTTGAGGTTATGATTAATTATGAAAGTATTTCACATTTTAAAATGATTAGAGATAATATTTTAATAAGTAAAATGCATGCGAGATGTTTTTTTTCACTACCAAAGTTTTTATTCAAAAGGTTAAAAAATGCCTTGGTATAATCAAAAAGAAAAAGGAACTATTTTTTTACTGAAAATAACATTTTATTTAGTAAAGTTTTCTCCTAGCTTTTTACTTAAACCAATTATTTTTTCTATTAGTTTAATATATTTTGCACTTAGCAAAGATGAAAGAAACAACATAAAAAATTTTTATAAAAACTTAAAATATGATAATTTAAATTTAAAAATAATTTTTTCAAATTTTTATAATTTTTCACTTAGTATCACAGATAAAATTGCTGTTTGGATTGGAAAAATTAAATTTGAAGATATAGTGCTGGAAAATGAAACAAATCTTTTAGAAAAACTTGTTTTGCCTAAAAATGGTTCAATAATAATTGCAAGTCATTTTGGTAATGTTGAAATAGCAAGGGCATTAAGCGATAAAAAACATAATGTAAAATTAGCGATTTTAGCTCATACAAAAAATATGCTTAAATTTAATTCTTTAATAAATAAAATAAGCTCTAAAAAAATAGAAATTTTTGAAGTTAAAGATTTAGACATTGAAAAGATGATTAAGCTTGATAATTTTTTACAAACTGGCGGGCATTTATGCATTATGGCTGATCGGGTGCCGATTGATTCAAACAGAATTTTAAGAGTTAATTTTTTAGGAAAAGATGCTTTGTTTCCAACTGGGGCATTTGATTTAGCATATCTTTTAAAATGCCCTGTAAATTTACTTTGGTGTATAAAAAAAGATGGAATTTATCATGTAAAAGTAGATGAAATTTCAAAAAAAATAGAAAAAAAAGATATAAGGCCAAATTTGGAAAAATATGTAAAATTATTAGAACAAAATTGTAAAAAATTTCCAAGTATGTGGTTTAATTTTTATGACTTTTGGAGTAAAGATGATAAAAAAAGTTTATAAAAATAGAGTTGAGTTTTATGACGTAGATAGCTTAAATGTTGTTTGGCATGGAAATTATGTTAAATTTTTAGAAGTTGCAAGATGTAATTTTCTGAAAGATATTGGATATGACTACATAAAGATGAAAAACGATGGTTTTGCATATCCAATAGTTAAAATGGATTTTAAGTTTATAAATCCTTTATTTTTCGGTGATGAGTTTGAAGTAGAAATTACTCTTTTAGAAATAGAGAGTTTTTTAAAGTTTTCATATCTAATTAAAAAAGATTCAATCAACATCTGCAAAGCCACAACTTCGCAAGCTTGTATTGATATAAAAAATATGCAAACTTGTTATGCTCCACCACAAACTTTAAAAAAAATAATCAAAGGTATATTATGAAAAAAATTTTTTTAATATTAATTTTTTTAGTAAATTCTTATTCAAGCGATGAAGATAAACTTAGAAGTATGATTAAAATTAGTGATATAAGTGGAGATTTTAATCAAACTAAAGTTCTAGCATCTTTTAAAAATCCAATAAAAAGTGAAGGCGTTTTTAAAATTTATGATAAAACTTTTGAGCAAAATACCACTAAGCCTTTTAAGGCAAGCATAAAGGTTAATAAAGATGGAGTTTTTGAGTATAGAGATGGCAATTTCATTAAAATTAATTCAAATTTTGACGAAGAGCTTTTTTTAAATATTTTTACTTTAAATTTTGATAAATTAAAACAAAATTTTGATTATAAATTAGAGTTTAAAGATGGCTGGAAAGTGGTATTAAAACCAACTGGCATAATAGCAAAAATTTTTAAAAATATAGAAATTTATGGTAAAAACTATGTGGAAAAAATAATTCTCAATGAATCAAATGGCGATCAAACTATATATAATTTTTTTAATATAAAATGAAAAAAAATATATTTTTTATAATAACTTTTATATTTTTTTCTGCAAGTATTGTTTTAAATATTCATAAAATAAAAACTGATTTTTTTTCACTTTTAGATATTGATAGTTCATCATATAAAACAGCTGCAATTAAAAATTTGCAAAATTCTACTAAAAATACTTTTAACATATTAGTAAAAAATAAAGATAATGCTTATAAAATAAGTGAATTAGCAATCTCATCAAATTTATTTAAAAAAAATACAATGGATTTAGATCAAATTTATGATCTAAAATTGGTGCTATTTAATGAATTAAAAGATTTAAAAGATGGAGTTTTTTTTGAAAATTCAATTAAAAAATTATATTTGCCAAGTTCAAATTTAAAAGATGATTTTTTTTCAATGATTAGTTTCCCAAAATTTACAAATGCTGATTTTGATATTCAAACAGGATTTTTAAAAACAAAAAATTATTATTTGTTAAGTTATAATTTAAAAGATGATTTTAACCAAGAAAAACTTTTAAATTTTTATAAAAACATTAAAAATTTTAATGAAGTTTATGTAAGCTCATCTCAAATTTATAGTTTGTATTCTAAAATTTCAGCACAAAAAGAAAGCTCAATTTTTGGTATAGTTTCACTTATTTTAACAGGAATTTTTATATATTTTGCATTTAGTAATTTTAGAGCTTTTTATATTATATTTATAGTGATTTTTTCCCTTGTGTGTGGACTTGGAATGAGTTTAATATTATTAGAGGAGTTGAGTTTTTTATCTCTTGTTATATCAACTAGCTTAATTGGGCTTATTGTTGATTTTACGATGCACTTTTTGAGTGCAAATTTGAATACACCTTGTAGAAAAAATAGTATAAAATCTCTTAGAAATTTATTTTTAACAGCCCTTTTTATTACAGCTTTTGGTTATGCTTTATTTTTTCTTTCACCAATGAAGTTTTTACATCAAATAGCCTGTATTTCAATTTTTTCTTTGATATTTTCATTTTTGATTACTTATTTTAAATTTGTGGATTTTGTTGAAAATACAGTTTTTAAAAATAAAATTTTTTTTAGAAGTGTTTTTGAAAAATATATTTTTATATTAAGCAACACTAACTTAAATTTCAAATTTAGTATTATTATATTTATTTTGATGTCGCTATTTATATATTTTCTAAATCCAAATTTAAAAGATAATGTTAAAGAGTATGCAAATTTACCTGCGACCTTGATGAATGATACAGTTGTTTTTGCTAAAGAGCTTAATATAAAAAGTGATTTTATTTTAGTCGATAAAGAATTTTCTTTTGATTTGGTTAAGAGTTTAGAGGCTAAAAATTTGATTAAAGATCCTTTGTATATAACAAATTTTATAAACGATGAAAAAACTCAATTATTGATAAAAAATCAGTTTGAAATGGCAAAAAACGATATAAGCACATTGAATTTATATACTAATTTAGGATTTGACGAAAAAGATATTTTAGGTGAATTTAATAAAGTTATAAATGAAAAAATACTTTACTATAATGATATATTTGAAATTTTAAATTTAAATCCAAAACAATTTTTTATAGAAAATAAGGAGATAATAAAAGCTTCAAATTTTATAAAAAATGATGAATTTTATAAAATTTTAAAAACTTTCAATGCAGATTATGTAGATTATTTAAGCGATATTAATGAAAATTTAAATTTAGTTAAATTAGATGCTATTTTTATAAAAATATTTGGTTTTATTGTGGCTTTTATAGCTCTTGCCATTTTTTTAAATATCAAAAACTCATTTTTTATAGTATATTACATAATTTTTAGTTCGGTAATAGCCGCATTTATTTTTACAATTATTGGTAAAAATATAGATATTTTTGCGATTTTTGGATTTATTTTGGCAAGTGCAGCAGGAATTGACTATATGCTTTTTGCTTTTAATTCTTATCTTGATTTTACAAAAAGAGTTTTTGGCATAGTAACAGCTAGCTTTACATCAATTCTTTCATTTTTTATGCTTTCATTTAGCAATACTTCTGCAGTTTGTAGCTTTGGGCTAAGTGTAAGTTTAAATTTATTAATTGTATCTATAATAAGCTCATATATTGCTGTAAAAACTAATAAAAAAGGCAAAATAAATGGATGAAATTTATCTCATATCTCACACACAAAAGAAAGCAGTTAAAAATTTAAAAGTTTGTGAAATAGAGTTTTTAAAATTTAGTGTTGATTTAAATAAATTTGAAGCTTTAGTTATTACTTCAAAAAACTCTATTAAGGCTTTAAAATTTAACAACATAAAAAAAGCAAATTTAAAAGTTTTTAGTATAGGTGATGGTTCTACAAAAGAGGCTTTAGAGTATGGATTTAGTGATATTTATACAGCGAAAAATTCTCACGGAAATGAATTTGCAAATGAAATAGCTTCTTTTTTAAAAGGTAAAAAAACTCTATTTTTAAAAGCTGAAAAAACAGTTTCAGATGTTGGTGAGATCCTTAGTGAAAATGGAGCAATTCTTACAAAAATAACTGCATATAAAAATAAGTTTTTAAATTTAGATGAAAGCTTAAAGCCACCACTTGGAAGTACTTTAATATTTAGTTCTCCTTCAAATGTTGAAGGTTTTATAAAAAACTTTGGAAAAATAGATGAAAACTATAAAATAGTTGCAATTGGAAATGCCACCGCAAAGCTTTTATCATCTCACAAAAATTTAATTATTTCACAAAAGCAAAGTATAGATGAGTGCATAAATTTAGCTAAAAATTTAACAAATCATTAAACGCAACTATTTTTTAAGTATTTTTTTGTTATAATTTCTTTGCCTGAGTGGATCGACAGCGTTAAAAATGAGGGTCCAACACTAATAGTATGGCGAAGATGTGAGCTTTTGGTGCGATGTGATTTTGTTTAAGCTTGAAAAAGTGAGAATTTGCAACCTAAAAAAAGCTCCTATTTGCAAGATTGGCTTTTATAGGGCCGAATCTAAAACTATGCATCGACCACTTGGGTTTTACTAAATTTATGGAGCTTGGTTTGAATATTTTAATTATTGGAAATGGTGGGCGTGAGTATTCGATAGGTTTAAAACTTAAAAAAGAAAAAATTGTAAATAAGATATATTTTGCCCCAGGAAATGGTGCTACTATAAATTTAGGTGAAAATATAGAAATAAATGATTATGAAAAATTAGCAAAATTTGCTGTAGATAACAACGTTGATCTTACAATTGCAGGGCCTGAAATGCCTCTTGGCAAAGGCGTTGTTGATATTTTTAAAAAACACAATTTAATTATTTTTGGGCCTAGCAAGGCTGCTGCTAGACTTGAGATAAGTAAATCTTACATGAAAGACTTTTTACAAAAATACGGCATAAAAACTGCAAAGTATTTAAGTAGCAGTAATTATGATGAAATTTCAAAATTTATAGATAAAATGGATGGCAAGATTGTTGTAAAAGCAGATGGATTGTGTGCTGGAAAAGGCGTGATAATAGCCAATAATAAAGATGAAGCAAAAAACGCAGCCAAAGAGATGCTTGAGGGTAAAAGTTTTGGCGATGCTGGAGAAAAAGTTGTAGTTGAAGAGTTTTTAGATGGCTTTGAGCTAAGTTTTTTCGCAATTTGTGATGGTAAAAATTTTGTAAGTTTGCCAGTAGCTCAAGATCATAAAAAACTTCTAGATAAAGATGAGGGGCCAAATACTGGCGGAATGGGTGCTTATGCTCCAACTCCTCTTGCAACAAAAGAATTAATAAATAAAATAGAAAATGAAGTTGTAAAACCTACTTTAAGTGGTATGCAAAAAGAAGGTTCTCCATTTTGTGGAGTGCTTTTTGTGGGAATTATGGTTGTTGATAACAAGCCTTATGTTTTGGAATTTAATGTTAGATTTGGTGATCCTGAGTGTGAGGTTATAATGCCTTTGATAGATGGAAATTTAAGTGAAATTTTATATGAGGCAGCAGTTGGAAGATTAAAACCGATAAGTTTAAAAGATCAATTTGCAGTTGGTGTTGTGGTGGCAAGCCAGAATTATCCATATAAAAGTTCACCTGAAAAACTTATAAAAATAGAAGAAATACCTGAAAATTCTCATATTTGCTACGCAGGGGTAAGTTCTAAAAATAGGGAGCTTTATGCAGATGGCGGTAGGGTTTTAGTTTGTGTTGGAAAAGGCGATACCATAAAGCAAGCTACTAAAAATGCTTATGAACTCTGCAAAAAAATAAAATTTGATGGCATGCAGTATAGAAGTGACATAGCCTATCAGGTGAATAAATGAATGATGAAGTAAGTCTTGCTTCATTTGGCAAAAGATCATTTGCTTTTTTAATAGATGAGCTTATAGTATCTTTTTTGATAATAGTTATATTTTATAATCAAATTTTAAATGCCTCAACACCTGAAGATATTGCAAATCTTGCACCTCTTTTTTTGGTGCCTCAAACTGTGATAAGACTTATTTACCACACTTTTTTTATCTATTATTATGGCGCTACTCTTGGCAAAAAGGCTTTAAAGATAAAGTGTATAAACCAAGATAAAGAAAATCCTAGCTTTTGGGCATCGCTTTCAAGAGCCTTAGTTAGATTTTTTAGCGAGGCGATTTTTTATTTAGGTTTTGCTTGGGCTTTTTTTGATCCTTTAAGACAAACTTGGCACGATAAAGTAGCTAAGACTTTGGTGGTAAATGTTGAATAAAAGAATATTTTTTTTAATCTTTTTTATAATTTCATCTATTTGCGCCAATGTTCAGGATGTAGAGTTTTTAGCAGATAATGTAAAAAAAATTGATACAAAAATCCATGCAAATGGAAATGTTATAATGTATTCAAAAGATTATTTAGTAACTTCTGATATGGCTATTTATGATGAAAAAAATGAAGTTGCTGAGTTTTTTGGAAATGTAAATTTACTTAAAGGTAAAAACGAAACCTCAAAAACAACTTATCTAAAATTAGATTTAAAAAATAAAGAAAATTTTGCCAAAGAAAATTTTATGATGGATAAAGAAGCTGAGATTTGGATGCAAAACAAAACAAGCTGCACTGATCAAAAATACTACCGAACAAAAAACTCAGTTGTTTCGAGCTGCAATATAGATAATCCTGACTGGAAGATAAAATATACTAGTGGGAAATTAAACAAAGAAACTAAATTTTTGCATCTTTTTAATCCTGTTTTTTATGTAGGAAATGTTCCAGTTTTGTATCTTCCATACTTTGGTTTTCCAACTGATAAAACAAGAAGAACAGGGCTTTTAATACCAGAAATTGGCTATATCTCAAAAGAAGGGTTTTACTATAAACAACCAATTTATTTTGCTCCTTATGAAAGTTGGGATTTACAACTTGACCCACAGGTTAGAACAACTCGCGGATTTGGAATTTATGCTACTTTTAGATTTGCTGATTCGCCTTATTCTTATGGAGAAATTAGAGGTGGGGTTTTTGATAATTTTAAAAGAGCGCAAGAAAGATTAGAGTATAAAAACGAAAAACATCATGGATATGAGTTTGACTACGATAGAAGCAAGCTCTTAGGGTATTTAGTAAATGGAGAGTTTAAAGAAAATTTATGGATTAGATTTACTAATATAAACGATGTGGAATATTATGATTTAAAAGAAAAAAGTGGAAACAATGAAGATGGAGATTCACTTGCTACTTCAAAGCTTAATTACTATCTAACAACTGATGAACATTATTTCGGAACTTATGCAAGATATTATATCGATACTGATAAATTAAATAGTAAAAATAATTTTAAAAACGATGATACCTTACAAGAGCTTCCAACTTTACATTATCATAAATTTGCAAATTCTGTTTTTTTAGATAATTTGCTTTACTCGACTGATTTTAAAGCTCATAATTACACTAGAAAAGTTGGTGTCACAGCCAAACAATATGAGTTTAATCTTCCACTTGTTTTTACAACTCCAATACTTAATGATTGGTTAAATTTCAAATTTACAGAAGCACTTTATGCAACTCATATTGACTATAGTAAAAATTACATATATCAAAATGGTGAATTTTACAAGGACAAAAGTAGCGATTATGTAAATAACTACCATAAATTTTTTCTTGGTACAGATATTGCAAAATCGTATGAAAGCTATTTTCATACGATGAATTTAGATCTTTCATACTTGATTCCAGGATATCAAAGTGGCGATATAAATCAAAGATTGTTTAAAGAATTTAAATATAACTATGATAAAGATAAAAATATTGTAAATAGCAATGCCTTAAAAGATATGGCTAATAGACTTTATTATGAAGATAATTTTTTGGGCGAGCTAGGCAAAGACTATACCCAAAGAAATTTAATGGCAAATTTTACAGAGTATCTTTATAATAAAAACGGTCGAAAATTTCTTCGTCACTCATTAAAACAAAAATATGATTTTGAAGATAAAGAATTTGGAAATTTAATTCATAGACTTGATTTGTACTTTTCAAATGGTTTAAATTTGGGTAATAAATTTGAGTACTCAAATGAAAATAAACGCTTTGAAAAAGTTCAAAGCTATGTTGGATACTCAGACAAGACTTTTAGTGCCAGACTTTCTCACTCGTATGAAAATATAAAAAGATTTGAAAAATACGATAAAGATAATTATTTGATTTTAGATACATCTTTAAATTTACCATATTTTTACAAGCTTTTTGCTAAATATGAGTATGATTTAGAGCGTTCATATAGTAAAATGTGGCGTTTGGGTCTGACTCGCAATAGAAAATGTTGGAATTACACATTTGTTTACCAAGAGGATTTAGAGCCAAAAACTTCAAGTAATTTTTACTATAAAAAAGCAAACAGAAAAAGAGCATTTTACTTTTTTATAAATTTCTATCCTTTTGGTGGTGTTGGATATGATGTATCTAAAAATATAGATTATGATAAAGATATATCAAAATGATAATTCCAAGAAAAAATCTAATTTTTAAAGATCAGATTGAGGCAGCAAAGGCACTGTATGATATCTTGCCAGTTGATGATATACTAAGAACAAAGCCATTGATAATCGTGCCATCTTTAGCTTCAGTTTTATTAGTTGATGAGCTTGCAAAAATGTTAAAGCTTAACTATGAATTTTTATTTACTGAAAAAATTTACTCTCCATTAAATAAAGACTGCGTTATAGGTATGGTTAGTGAAACAGAAGAAATTGTTTACCTAGAAGAGCTTGTTAATTCATTTAATATTAGCATGGATTATGTTTATGGAGAGGCAAACAGAAAATATGAAGAAAGTATTTTAAAAAATATTTATAAATATAGAAAAGGAAAATTAATACAAAGTTTTCAAAATAGAGATATTTTACTTTTGGATGAAGGTTGTGAATCGGGCGTTACAGCTTTGGTTTGCTTAAAGTCAATTATTGGTTTAAATCCAAAATCTTTGAGTTACGCAACACCACTTATAGCAAGTGATATGGTAGCAAATTTAAACTCAATGGTAGATCAAATTTACACAGTTAGAAACATTACAAATTTTGTAAATGTTGATTTTTATTACGAAGAAAAGATTGAGTTATCACCACAAAAAATTATTTCTATTTTAGAGACAAGTCCGTATTATTTACCGTTACAAAAAGAAGGAGAAGAAACATGCGTTATAGAGTAGATATAAATAACAATTTAGAAATTTATGATGTTGATAAGGTTGCAAAACAAGCCGCGGGGGCTGTTTTATTACAAATTAAAAATGCAGTTGTTTTAGCAACTGTTGCAAGAGAAGATGAAAAAGTAGAAGGAGATTTTTTACCTTTAACTGTTTCATATATAGAAAAACAATACGCAGCAGGAAAAATTCCTGGTGGTTATATTAAAAGAGAGACTAAACCAGGGGATTTTGAAACACTTACTTCAAGGATAATTGATAGAAGTTTAAGACCACTTTTTCCAAAAGGATATGCTTATCCTACCCAAATAGTTGTTTTTGTTTTATCAGCTGATAGCGAAGTTGATTTGCAAGTTATGGCACTAAATGCAGCAAGTATGGCGCTGTATCTAAGTGATATTCCTGTAGATGCACCAGTTTGTGGTGTTAGAGTTGCTATGATAGATAATGAGTTTGTTTTAAACCCTACAAATAAAGAACTCGATAAGAGTGTCTTGGATCTTTATGTTGCAGGTGTTAAAGATGAGCTTTTAATGATAGAAATGCGCTCAATCCCGCAAAAAAATGATAAAAAAGAAATTTCCAACGATCCACTTGATGCTTTAAATTTTACTCCAAATCAGAATATGAATGAATTTGATGAAGAATTGATGGTAAAGGCTATAGATTTTGCTGGAAAAGCCATATTAAATGGAAGTCAAATTTATGAAGATACCTTTAAAGATGCTAGAAAAACTAAATTGGATTTGGAGTTAAATCCAGAAATGGAAGATGAGGAGATAGCTAAATTTATTGATGAAAATTATAAAGATGAGGTTAGATTCGCTATAAACCAAATGGCAAAAAGCGAAAGAGCAACCGAGCTTAACAAAATAGTCAAAAAAATATCAAATGGTGAAATGGCACTAAATTTGGACTGGAAAGAAGAAGTTATTTCAACTGTTTTAAACAAATACAAAAGAAAAATCGTAAGAAGTCAAATTATAAATGAAAATGTTAGGGCTGATGGAAGAGGCTTAAAAGAAATTAGACCAATAAGCATTGAAACAAACATTCTTCCAAGCGCTCATGGAAGTTGTCTTTTTACAAGAGGTCAAACACAAGCCTTGGTAGTTGCGACACTTGGCAGTGAAAATGATGCTCAAATAAGTGATGTTTTAACTCAAAGTGAACCGCTAAGCGAGAGATTTATGGTAAATTATAATTTCCCAGGATTTAGTGTCGGCGAAGCAAGTCCTTTAAAAAGTCCTGGAAGAAGAGAACTTGGCCATGGAAATTTAGCTAAAAGAGCTTTAGCTCCAAGTGTTGATTTAGAAAATGCAGAAGTTATAAGGCTGGTTAGTGAAATTCTTGAAAGTAATGGATCTAGCTCTATGGCAACAGTTTGCGGGGGATCTTTAGCTCTAAGAGCAGCTGGAGTAAATACCTATAAGTTAGTTGCAGGAATTGCAATGGGACTTATATTCGAAGATGGAAAACATGCTATTTTAAGCGATATTATGGGACTTGAAGATCATGATGGAGATATGGATTTTAAAGTTGCTGGCTCACTTGATGGTATAACTGCTCTTCAAATGGATATAAAGCTTGGTGGAATTAGCCTTGATGTTTTAAAAGAAGCTCTTTATCAGGCAAAAGAAGGAAGAGAGCATATATTAAATCTAATGAATGAAGCTGATCTTAAAATAAAGGTAAATGATGAAATTTTGCCTAAAACTGAAATTTTTAATATCGATCCAAACAAAATGGTAGATGTCATCGGACAAGGTGGAAAAACAATAAAAAGCTTAGTTGATGATTATTTAGTTACAATTGATCTTGATAGAGATAGCGGCGAAGTGAAAATTCTCGGTAAAAATAAAAATTTAGTTTATGAAGCAAAGGAAAAGATTCTTGAAATTGTAAAAAAAGATAATAAATTTAAAGGCCCAAAAAAAGATCATAAAAAAAATATCAAATTTGAAATAGGTGAAGAATTTGAAGGTGAAGTTAAAAGCGTTATGCCTTTTGGAGTATTTATTAGTTTAAGAGATGGGGTTGATGGATTGCTTCACATATCAAATATAAAAGATGAACTAAAAGAGGGCGATATAGTAAAAGTTGCAGTAGATGGGCAAAAAGGTAACAAAATATCTTTAAAGCTTGTTTAAAAAATAAGCAAATTTAAAAGTTAAGGGCATTGTTAGTAAATAAAAAGTAGAATAAGTAAAATACATTAAAAAGGATTTAATATGGATTTTAAAAAGTTATTTTTTCCAATCGGTGGCGGAGAAGAGCTAAGAGAGAGAATTCATGCAGCTTTACTTATAAATAAGTATTTTGGATCTCATCTTAGCATTATTGCTTGCCAGCTTGATCCTGAGACTGTTTATAATACTAGAATGACTCTTAGGGGCGGAATAATGCTTGATGAGTTTTTAAGAACTGCAAAAGAGGAACTCGCTGAAGAGCAAAGTTTAAATGAAAAAATTGTAAAAGAGGAATGCAAAAAGCTTGGGATAACATATAGTGAGGATCAGCACACTAAAAATAGTGCATTTTTAAGAAATATGCTTGGAACAAGGTCTGAACTTGTTGAAAAACACTCTAAATATTGTGATTTAGTAGTGGCCGCAGTTCCTCCGCATGGCGTTATAACAGGCACTTTTGAAGCTTCTGTTGTAAAAAGTGGTAAGCCAGCTATTGCATTTCCAAGAAAAATGACCGAGTTTAAAGCAGATAGAATTTTACTCAGCTTAACAGGTAGCACATCAAGTGCAAGAGCATTGCATAATGCACTTCCAATCATTAAAAATGCAAAAGAGGTATTTTGTATAACTTCTCAACATTATTTACAAGATGGAATGGATGAAACAAAAGGAAGAATTTTAAACTATCTTGATATTCATGGTATTAATCCTAATTTTGAAGTCGTAAAGACAGAAGGCAAAGTTCCAGGTCAAGCACTTTTAAAAGCAGCTGATAAATACGAAGTTGATATGATTGTAGCAGGCATTGACACAAATACTGGAATTAGAGAAATCTTCTTAGGTGGAGCTTCAAAATACTTCCTTGAAAATACAAAATATCCTGTAATGATGTAAATTCAATAGCCCTTTTTGGGCTATTTTATCATCTAAAATTTATTATATAAATACTTGGCGGTACTATAAAATTTTATAAAAAATTTAAAAGATAAAATAGATAAAAATATTTTATAACTTTCAAAGTTGTAAAATTGTAGTGCAATGGAACTAAAATGACAAATGAAAAATCTCAAATATCACTAACCAAAAAAAGAATTTTTTTAGTTAAAATTCAAGCTATTATTTTTTTAGTTGGTATGGCTTTTGCTATGTATTTTGGTGGTTTGGATTGTGTTGATAGCTATAACGATAACAAAATAGGTGTTTTCGACTTTTTAATAGGATCTTTTTTTGAAGCTATTTTTTATAAAATATATATTATATTTTTATCTTTGATTTTATTTTGCAAATTATTTTATTTTAAAAATTTGAAACAAATAAAAAAATATTTATTGATTTTATTTTTAAATATTTTTCCATTTTGTTTATTTATATCAACCAATAAAACGCCATATGATTCACTTTATTTAGTAAGTACATTGTATTTAATTTGTATTTTTATATACGCTATCTCAGTATGCTTAATGTATAAATTTTATAAATCAATCGATGAAATATTTTTATTTAGGTCATTTATATTCATAAATATCTTAGAAATTTATATGTTGATATTGTATGGTGTAGAGATATTAAATAGTTTATCAAAACTCGGGATAATTTTTATAGAACAAACATTTGTATTTGTATTAGTCATGCTTATTTTTTGGTTTACTTTACCACTATCAATTTGGCTATCTATCCCAATAAATTTAATAAAAGAATATAGATATTTTAAAAAAGAGTTAAATATAAGCAAATAAAATTTTTAATTGTAATGTTTTTTACAACCAAATAATAACTAAAAAGATTTATAATTTTAAAAGTTATAAATTTGTGGCGTAAAAAGGAAAAAGATGCTAAATGAAAAATCTCAAATATTGCTAACTAAAAAAAGAATTTTTTTAGTTAAAGTTCAAGCTATTATATTTTTAGTTGGTATGGCTTTTGCTATGTATTTTGGTGGTTTGGATTGTGTTAATAGATATAACTATAATAAAATAGATATTGTTGACATTTTAATAGGATCTTTATCTGAAGCTGTTTTTTATAAAATATATATTTTATTTTTTTCTATAATTTTAGTTTTAAAAGCATTTTATCTTTATGATTATAAGTTGTCAAAAAAGTATTTATTTGGTATGTTGCTAAATTTATTACCAATTTATATTTGTCTTATAAATTTATACACATTAAATAATTTATATATATCTTTAAGCATTTATTTAGCATGTATATTTATTTATCTATGTTCCATCTCAGTAGTGGATAAATTTTACAAGTTAATAAATGAAATTCCGCTATTTAAGTCATTTTTATATATAAATTTTTCAACGATTTTTATGGCTGTTTTATACATTGGCTTGTTGTATGATAATTATGCTATTAAGGGAAAAGAACTTGGGTTTTTTATGGCATTGCTATGTGTTGTTGTCGCTATATTTTTACCACTATCAATTTGGCTATCTATACCTTTAAATTTAATAAGCGAATACAGATATTTTAAAAAAGAGTTAAACAAAAATTCAAATAAATTATCAAATTAAAATTCCAAAAGTACTCTTGGAATTCTAATTTGCTCGTAAAAATTTAAATTTCACTATTTTTTAAAAACTCATCTATAAATTCAATTTGAGCTAAAACGCTTTTATTTGCTGTTCCACCAAAGCTTTTTCTAGCTTCTTTTGAGTTATGTAAGTCTAAAACTTTTAAAGCCTCTTTATCAAAAATTTCATTAACACTTTGTAGTTCTTTAAGTGAAATTTGGCTTAAATCTATTCCTTTGCTTTCAGCTAATGCCACACATTTGCCAGTTATAAAATGAGCTTCTCTAAAAGGAATATTTTTTTTACTTACTAGATAATCGGCCAGATCAGTTGCGCTTAAATGTCCCATTTGGCAAGCTTTATTCATATTTTCATTTTTAAATAGAGCAGTTTTTAGCATCTCATTTAATATTATGAGTGATGAAGTAGCTGTTTTTACGCTATCAAAAACTCCTTCTTTGTCTTCTTGCATATCTTTGTTGTATGCTAGTGGTAAAGACTTCATAGTAGTTAAAAGTGATATTAAATTTCCATAAACTCTACCTGTTTTTCCGCGTATTATCTCAGCTACATCAGGATTTTTCTTTTGTGGCATTATGCTTGAGCCTGTCGCAAATCTATCACTTATCTCAATAAATTTAAACTCTTGTGAGCTCCATAAAATAAGCTCTTCGCAAAGTCTTGAAGTGTGCATAAAAATAACACTTATATTAAATAAAATTTCTAAAGCAAAATCTCTATCACTCACACTATCCATTGCATTTTGTGTTGGAGCAGTAAAATTTAATAATTTTGCTGTAATATTTCTATTAGTTGGATGTGGTGTTCCTGCTAATGCACATGCTCCAAGTGGTAAAAAGTTATTTCTTTCAAAGCTATTTTGAAATCTTTCAAAATCTCTTTTAAACATATTTGCATAAGCTAATAGATGAAACGCAAGGCTAACTGGTTGAGCATGTTGAAGATGGGTAAAGCCAGGCATTAAAGTATTTAAATTTTTTTTAGCAATCTCATTTAATGTTTTTATCAATTTAAGCAATAAATTAGAAATTTCTTTGTTTTTATTTAGGACAAACATCCTAAAATCAAGTGCAACTTGATCATTTCTGCTTCTTGCTGTGTGAAGTTTTCCACCTATTTCTTTGCCGATAATTTCACTTAGTCTTTTTTCAACAGCCATATGAATATCTTCATCTTCTATTTTAAATTCAAATTTGTTATTTTCAATCTCATTTAAAATTTGATTTAACCCATTGCAAATTTTATCTTTTTCATCATTTGTTAAAATGCCACATTCACATAGCATTGTAGCGTGGGCTATTGAGCCGTTAATATCTTCTTTATATAAAGTTTTATCAAAACTAATTGAAGCATTAAAGTCTTCTAAAAGTTTTGAACTTGCCTCTTTAAATCTTCCTTCCCACATTTTTTGCATTTATCTTCTCCTAATTATAAAAAATAAAGCTAAAATTATAACTAAAATAACGCCTAAATAAAGTTTATTTATAAAAAAACCACCAGAACTATTTGTGATATAGACAGTTATTTTTTTTCCATTATCTGTTTTTATAGTAAGTTTTGCATTTTTTGAACCACTTAAATTTATATTTATTAAATTTGTATCAACTGACTCAATAAGTGGCTTTTTCATGAACCTATATGTTGTTTTGTAGCTTGTAAAAACATCATTGCAATCATTGGGCTCAAAAAATATGCTATACCATTTATTTGCCTCAACGCCTATTTTATCACCATCTTTTACAACAAAATATGGAAATTTAGGCGATGATGTTTTAAAACTCCATTCTAAGTTTTTTTCTTTATTATCTTGAATGTAGGAAAATAAAACTTTATAATCTTGATTAAACTTAAATACATCTTTTGAAAAAAATGCAAATTGAAATTCATTAAAAATAGAATTTGGATCATTTTGTTTAGTTAAAATTTTACTATTTTTAAACTCATTTTCGTTTTCAAAAACCTTAAAACTTTTCATTTTTACAGGTTTTCTAAACTCATTAAATTCGATACTTACAGGATTTGCAGTAATTTTACACTCAGGCATTGGATCAGGAGTCTCTCTACTAAAAAATGCTTTTGTTTGGCTGGAGTTTGGAAAATAAACATATTCATTTTTATCAATTCTATTTAAAGAGTTATATTTATCCCCAGAAATTGCAACATTTTCATTTTTGCAAACTTTTGTATAAAATTTACCATATCCATCATCAGATTTTGCCTTTTTGCAAAAATCATTTAGTTTTGAATTTCCCATATTATAAACGAAATTTTGAGATTTTTCATCACCAAATTTGGCATATCCAATCTCATTTATTTTTGTATCTAAAAAGCCAAAACGGTGATAAATCGCACTCATTAATCCATCAATTGAGGCAACTTCGTCTTCTGCGCCAACTGATAAATTTTCACTAATTTGCGTAAAATATCCTACACTAAAAGCTCTATCTTTTGGGGTTGTGCCTGTGAAATTTGGCAAATTTGAAACTTCATTATGCGAATCGACCTTGTTTGTAAAAGTATATTTTGCATGATTTTGTGCTGAGGTTGTTAAAATATCATTTTTTGAAAGTGTGCTTAGATTTGAGTTAAGCCTTAAAGAATTTAAGTAGCTTAATGCATTATTTGAAATAACTCCACCAGTTGGTTCTAGTGGAGTTTTAAGATCTTTTTTATCATCACATGCACTTAGTAAAAAAAGCAGCGAGAAAGCAATTAAAAGCTTATAAATTTGGTCCAGCTTTTGCAAACTCAACGCCTTCTTTTACATCTTCATATCTTTTGAAATTTTCTATAAATCTTTTTGCTAAATTTAGTTTTAACTCGGCATATCTTTTTTTATCAGCCCAAGCTTTTATTGGGTTTAAAAGCTTTGTTTCAACGCCATTAAGCTCTTTTGGAATTAAGATATTAAAAATATCAAAATTTTCAAATTCACATTTATTTATACTTCCATCTAAAATAGCATTTATGCAAGTTCTTGTAGCTTTTATGCTCATTCTTTTGCCAATGCCGTATTCACCACCACTCCAGCCAGTGTTTACAAGATATACATTAACTTCGTGCTTATCTATTTTTTCACCCAAAAGTCTTGCATAGACTGTTGGGTGAAGTGGTAAAAATGCCTCTCCAAAACAAGCACTAAATGTTGCAACTGGCTCAGTTATGCCTCTTTCAGTTCCTGCAACTTTTGCAGTATATCCACTTAAGAAATAATACATTGCTTGCTCTTTGTTTAGCTTTGCAACAGGCGGTAAAACACCAAATGCATCTGCTGTTAAAAAGATGATATTTTTAGGGTGATTTCCTTGTGAATTTTCTTTTCTATTTTTAATGTGAGTTATTGGATAACTTACTCTTGTGTTTTCTGTTTTACTGCCATTGCTATAGTCAACTTTTCCATTTTCATCAGCTACAACATTTTCTAAGAGTGCATTTTTTTTGATAGCTGCATAAATTTCAGGTTCACTTTTTGGATCTAAATTTATGCACTTTGCATAGCATCCACCTTCAAAATTAAATACACCATCATCGTCCCAGCCATGCTCATCATCGCCTATTAATTGTCTATTTGAATCAGTTGAGAGAGTGGTTTTTCCAGTTCCGCTAAGTCCAAAAAATAAAGCTGTATCGCCATCTTTACCAATATTTGCAGAACAATGCATTGAAAGTTTTCCTTCTAGTGGAAGCCAATAATTCATCATTGAAAAAATTCCTTTTTTCATCTCTCCGCCATACCATGTTCCGCCAATTACAGCAATATTTTCCTCAATATTAAAAATGACAAAAACCTCACTATTAAGACCATCTTTTTTATACTCTTCATTCACGCATTTACAAGCGTTATACACTACAAATTCAGGATGAAATTCTTTTAGTTCTGCTTCAGTTGGACGGATAAACATATTTTTTACAAAATGTGCTTGCCACGCAACTTGAGTTACAAATCTAACGCTTTTTCTGCTTGAAATACTTGCGCCACAAAACGCATCTTGGATATAAATTTCTGAGTTTGAAAGTTGAGATTTTGCTTTTTTATAAAGTTTATCAAAAAGTTCTTTTGAAATAGGTTTATTGATATTTCCCCAAGCAATATACTTTTGCGATGGGTCTTGCTTCACAAAATACTTATCTTTTGGGCTTCTTCCTGTAAAAATACCTGTATCAACCATAAAAGTTCCATTATCACTTACTCTACCTTCTTTGTTTTTAACTTCATGTTCGAAAAGTTTATCGTAGCTAAGATTGTGATATATCTCTTTTATGTTTGTAAGTCCTAGTTTGTCCAAGTCATTTACCATTTTTAAATCCTTTTTTAATAAATTTTTTATCTTATTTTTAAAACTTTTGTAAAATTATACCTAAAAATAGTCTTTATAAGGTAAAGCAATACTTTAATTTTATAAAATTTTATAAATTTATATGTATTGCAAATAAAATTTAGGTAAATTAAATTTGACTTTTTACCGAAAATATTATAAAATGTGAACTGAAATTTTCAAAAATATTTTTTAAGGAGTAATAAATGAAAATATCTTCAATTTTTAAAAGTGTTGCAAAATCAATTGCTGTTTTAGCTTTAGTAGTTGGCGTAGGAGCTAATGCTTTAGAAGAAGGAAAAGACTACGTTTTACTTGAAAGGGTTATTCCAAACGCTGAAGGAACAGTTATAAAAGCATTTAGTTATGATTGTCCATTTTGCTATAAGTATGATAAAGCAGTTACAAAACCAGTTATGGAAAAAGTTTCTGATATGAAATTTGTACCTTATCATTTAGCTACAAAAGGAGTTTTTGGTAAATATGGTAGTGAGGTTTTAGCTGTTGCAATTGCAAAAGATAATGCTGATGGAGTAAACTTATTAGATGATAAATCAAAATTTAAAAAAGCAAAATTTGCACTTTATAAAGCTTATCACGATAAAAAAGAAAGATGGGGAGCTGATGCAAGCAACCAAGCAAATGTAGATGCGTTTTTAAATACTGCTCTAGCAGCAGCAGGTATAGATAAGGCTGATTTTGAAGCTGCTTTAAACACTGACGAAGTTAAAAATATTTTAAATTCTTGGGGTATGGATAATAATGGAGATGCCTATATGATAGCAAAAGTTCAGGGTGTTCCTGCATTTGTTGTGGATGGAAAATATCTTATTAAAACAAGCGCTATTAAAGGTATAGATCAAATGGCTGATATGATCAAAGAACTTCATAGTATGAAATAGTAAATAAAATTTAACTTTAAGGATAAAATTAATGGGTTTATGGAAAAATTTTAAAAGTTCGCCAATAAATACAGTAGCAAGATGGCAAGACCAAAGATTTTTATGGCTAGTTATGTTTGTGGCTATGCTTGGTATGGTTTTATTAGCTCATAGTTTTTTTCAAAACTATTTACATATGGCACCTTGCGAACAATGTGTTTATATAAGATTTTCAATGCTTGTAATGGCGCTTGGTGGATTAATAGCTGCTATAAATCCAAAAAATGTAATTAATAAGTTAATAGGTTATATTTTTGGATTTTACGGTGCAATTATTGGCATTGGATATAGCGTTAAGCTTCGTGCTATTCATAAAGCTGTTCATTCAGATGATCCATTTGCTATGATGGGTATGCAAGGATGTTCGACAGATCCTAGCTTTCCTTTTGGGCTTCCGCTAGCAAAATGGGCACCTGATTGGTTTCAGCCAACTGGAGATTGTGGATATGATGCGCCAATTATTCCAGATGGTGTTACATTAAACTCAATTCAGGAATTTTTTACAAATCTTTACAGTGAGGGTTGGTATCTTATTCCATCTATGAAATTTGCTGATATGGCAACTTGTACATTATTGGCTTATATTGTTGCATTTGCACTTTTAGCTGTAATGTTTATTTGTTGGATAATAAATTTATTAAAAGCTAAAAAGGCATAAAATTAAGCGAGTGCATATAGTTAGTTGCACTCGCAAATTCTCAATTTTTAATCAATTTAAAAGCTTATTTTTTATATAATTATGTGTTTAAAGTTTTCTAAGTAGGGGAAATGATCCGAAAAGACTTTAAATAAAATAAATTTTTAAGGATTATCATATGAAAAAACTATTTTTTCTTATGTTTGCATTAGTTGGCTTTGCTTTTGGAGCTGACAATGAGCTGCTTGGCTCATATACAACTATAACTGCTTGCTCAGTTATTGGTGGTTCTATTGTTTTAGGAATTGCTGCATTAGGTGGTGCTTTAGGTATGGGAAATGCTGCTTCTGCAACTATTTCAGGAATAGCAAGAAACCCAAGCGTTTCTAACAAGCTTTCAACTACAATGTATATTTCTTTGGCTATGATTGAAGCTCAAGTTATTTATGCACTTGTAATTTGCTTTATTTTGCTTTTTGCAAACCCATTTGTTACAGACGCACTAAAAGCTGTAGCTAACTAATTTTTTACCCTGATTTTTCAGGGTAACTCCTTTTTATGCGATCATGGTGGAACTGGTAGACACGCTATCTTGAGGGGGTAGTGAGCCACGCTCATGCGAGTTCAAGTCTCGCTGATCGCACCATTAAAGAAAAAATTAAGAATACTTCTAATAAATGCTTTAGTTTCTAAAAAATAAATTTGTAAAGGTAAAAAATGAAAAAAGTATCCATATTTTTATTATTTATAGCATTATTAAAAGCACAAGATTATAACCTAGATGTAGGAAAAACTGTATCCGATGGAATGAAACAAGGAATTCAATTATTAGGTAAAGAAATGCTAAATATAGCAACTGACAATAAACCAGTTAATGAAATTAAAGATAAATTTAAAGAAAAAACTAATAAATTTGATAATTTAAAAATTGAAGGTGAATGGACTTTTGAAATGGATAGAGTAGTAACAAGTTTTTTAAATACTGCTGGTAACAAATGGTTTTTAAAATTTGAAAAGGACGGATCTGTTTTATTAGATAATAAGCCAAGAGATAGAAAATGGAATTATGAAAACGATACATTAGAATTTAAAAATGAAAATTTCACATTGTTTAACAATAATGAAAAAATAAAATTTATAAAATATAACGGCGATTATTGTTATGAAGTTTTATATAATGACGCCAAAGCTTCAATGTGCAAAACAAAAGGTGAAAGATTTAAAGACAGAAGTAAAGCTGTAAAAATAGAAATTCATTAAATTTAAATGATTTAAATCTTTAAATTTTGCAAAAAACAGACCATAACCTCAAATTTAAAGCCAAAAATTTTGTCTAAATTTCAAGGCTTTAAATTTAGAAATTTATTTAAGTTTATAAAATTTAAAACTCATCTTTTGCATTAAAGCCCGCTGAATTATCCCATGCAAGTTTTGCACCTGCAAGTAAATGAAAATGAAGATGCATAACTTCTTGTCCGCCATTTTCTCCGCAGTTATTTATAAGTCTATATCCTGTTTTATCGACACCCATTTTTTTAGCAACTTCTTGGATAAATTCGGTCATTTTAACCATAATTTTTGGATCTGTTTCTTGAAAGTTTTTATAGCATTTTTTTGGGATTATTAATATATGGATTGGAGCTTTTGGGTTTATATCGTGAAATGCTAAAAATTCATCATTTTCTAAAACTTTATTGCTAGGAATTTCTCCATCAACTATTTTTTCAAAAATATTTTTCATGTCAATACCTTTTTTGTAAATTTAAGGTATTATAACCAAAATTACGGAATTTAGGAGAAATTTTACTTTTAATTTAAACAAATTTAGATAAAATCTACAGAAATATTTACACAAGGAATAAAAGTGGATGAAATGATATCAAAGATTTATTCATCAAAAACACTTGATGAATTAGATGAGATTAGAGTTAAGCTTTTTGGAAAAAAAGGGCTAATTACCGCTGAATTTTCAAAAATAAAAGATTTAAAAGCAGATGAGAAAAAAGAATTTGCACAAAAATTAAATGAAAAAAAAGAGATTTTAAATAGTGCAATTTTAGAAAAAAAGCATGAACTTGAAAATTTGAAATTACAAGAGAGAATGGAAAAAGAAGCTGTTGATGTTACGCTTTTTGATGAGAATCTAAGTATTGGAGCCCTACATCCTATAACAATAACAATGGATAAAATAATAGAGTATTTTTTATCTCAAAATTTTAGTATTGAAAATGGACCTTTAATTGAGGATGATTTTCATAATTTTGAAGCTTTAAATTTACCAAAATATCATCCAGCGCGTGATATGCAAGATACATTTTACACATCTGACAATCATCTTTTAAGAACACATACTAGTCCGGTTCAAATTAGAACTATGCAAAATGAAAAACCACCTATTAGAATGATAGCACCCGGGGCTGTTTTTAGAAGAGATTTTGATCTTACTCATACGCCTATGTTTCATCAAATAGAAGGATTAGTTGTTGAAAAAGGAAATAAAGTAAGCTTTGCAAATTTAAAATATATTTTAGAGGATTTTTTACGATATATGTTTGGTGATGTTAAAGTAAGATTTAGACCTAGTTTTTTTCCATTTACTGAGCCATCTGCTGAAGTGGATATAAGTTGTATATTTTGCAAAGGACATGGTTGTAGGGTTTGTTCAAACACAGGCTGGTTAGAGGTTTTAGGTAGTGGTGTTGTAGATCCTAATGTTTTTAAATTTGTTGGATATGAAGATGTGAGTGGTTATGCTTTCGGTCTTGGAGTAGAAAGATTTGCCATGCTTTTACACGGTGTGCCTGATTTAAGGTCGTTGTTTGAAGGAGATATTAGATTATTGGAGCAATTTAGATGATAGTAACTAGAAATTGGTTGCAAGAATGGATAGATATTTCACAAATAAATAGTGAAAAATTAGTTAAAATTTTAAATGAAATTGGTTTAGAGGTTGATAGCTATAGTGAGATAAGATTGCCACAAAAAGTAGTTATTGGATATGTAAAAAGTAAAAGAGCTCATGAAAACTCTGATAAATTAAATATTTGTGAAGTTGATGTAGGAAGTGAAATTTTACAAATTGTTTGTGGTGCTAAAAATGTAGAAACTGGTCAGTATGTTGCAGTAAGTCTAATTGGAGCAACATTGCCAAATGGTATTAAGATAAAGCCTGCAAAATTAAGAGGAGTTGATAGTTTTGGTATGATTTGTTCGGCTACGGAGCTGGGACTTCCAAAACTAAATGATGGTATTATGATTTTAGATAATAGCCTAGGTGATATTGTTATTGGAAGAGAACTTTGTAAATATCCACTTTTAAATGATGATATTATTGAGATAGGTCTTACGCCAAATAGAGGTGATTGTCTTAGTATTTATGGTGTTGCAAGAGATTTAAGTGCTGCTTTAGATATTTCTTTAAAACCACTTTCATATAGTGATCAAGATGGTCTTTTAGGCATTGGAAGACTTTTAGGAATTCATTCTAGTGAAAAAATAAATAGTTTTTTTGAATATAAAGCCTTTAGCATAGAAAAAGAGTTAAAACTTGATTTAATAAAGTCTTTAAGGGTAAATTTCGCAGGAATTTTAAAAGGTAGTGTAACTGAAAATTTACTAGCTTATGCAACTTACTCAACTGGAGTTTTACTCAGAGCTTATGATGGTCAAAAGCTTAAAAATAAAGACGATAAGGTTATGCTCGAAATAAGATCTGAGAAATTTGGAAATTCAAGTGTTTATGAAAACAACCAGCTTATTTCTTTAGCAGGAATTTCACAAGATGATAAGTTTAAAGTAGATGAAAACTCAAAACTAGTAATAATAGAGGCAAATTACACAGATCCAAAAATAATAGCTACAGCAACTAATGAAAATAAAGAGTTAAAAGGTGATGAACATATCTACAGAGCAGTTAGAGGAAGTGAGCCAAAGCTTAGTGTAGGGCTTGAGTATTTATGCAGTATTATTTCAAAAAATGATAGTATAAATTTATACAGTGGCACTCAAAAAGTAAAACCTATAAAAGAACCAAAAACTGTAATTTTCAGTGCTGAGCAAATAAATAACATTATAGGAAAAGAAATTTTAAGAAATGATGCAGTTAAGATTCTTAAAAAACTTGGATTTGAAATTGGAATAGAGCAGGATTTAATAAATGCAAAAGTACCTTTATTCAGACATGATATTGAAAATGTTTACGATATAGCAGAAGAAATAGTTAGAATAATTGGTATTGACAATATTCCTTCAAAAGCACTTATATTTAATGAGCAAAATAGAATAAACAACTATTTTCAAGAGTATAAAAACAAAAAAAATTTAAAAAGAAAAGCTTGCGATAATGGTTTTTTTGAGTGTATTCATTATATTTTTGACAGCGAAGAAGAACTTTTAAAATTTGGTTTTAAAAAGTGCAAAACACAAATTTTAAATCCTATAACAAGTGATTTGAACACTCTCAGGCCAACTTTAATAAATCACTTATTGAAATCAAGTGTAAGAAACTATAAAAATTCTCAAAGATCAATTAAGCTTTTTGAAATAGGAGCTGTTTTTGATGAAAATGCAAAACAAAGCGATAAAGTTGCTTTTTTAATGAGTGGATTGGTAAATGAAGCAAGTTTATTGAATACTCAAAAGCCAAGAGAGACAGATTTTATAACTTTTGCTTCAAAAGTGCAGAATATAATTGGCAAATTTAGTTGCAAGGTCCCAAATAATGCAATTTCTTATTTAAATAAATTTGAACAAGCTCAAATTATTCAAGATAAAAAAGTAATTGGATATATTGGTAGAGTTGATTTAAGTATTGAAAATGAGCTTGAGCTACCTAAAACATACATTTGCGAGATTAATTATGAAGATCTTAAATTTGGCGATATCGTCGCTAAAGCATATTCTAAATTTCCAAGCATTAGCAGAGATTTAAGTTTAATCATCCCTAAAAATATGCGCTACGAAGAAGTTAGAGAAGTTTTAAAATCTGTAAAAACTAAAAATTTAAAATCTTTTAATTTGGTTGACATTTATAGTGATGATAGTCTGAAAAACTTCAATAGTGTAACTATTAAATTTATATTCCAAAGTATGGAAGAAACTTTAGAGGATAATGAAATTTCAAAAGAACTTGATGAAATTTTAAAAGCTTTAAAAGAAAAATTAAATGTTGGTATAAGATGAAAATTTATGCTTTGAAAACTCCTATAATTGGTGAACTTTCAAATATAGCTTTTGATAAGTCAATTTCGCACAGAAGTGCTATTTTTTCACTTTTAAGCAATGATGTTTCAGTTATTAAAAACTATCTTTTTGCCGATGACACAAATGCAACTTTAGAGATAATTAAACTTCTTGGAGCAAAAGTTGAAATTTTAAAAAATCTGGTAAAAATAACCCCTCCAAAAGATATAAAAGAGCCAAGTCAAATTCTAGATTGTAAAAATTCAGGCACCGCTATGAGAATTTTAATGGGGTTGTTGGCTAGTAAAAATGGTTTTTTTATTTTAAATGGGGATAGATACTTAAATGAAAGGCCAATGAAAAGAGTTACAAAGCCCTTATGTGAAATAGGAGCAAGCATAGATGGAAGAGATGACGGTGATAAAGCACCACTTTGCATAAGAGGGAACAAGCTAAAATATTTTGAATATGAAAGTAAAATTGCCTCAGCACAAGTAAAATCTTCTTTAATTTTGGCTGCACTTAATTCAAACGGATGTAAATTTCAAGAACCTGAGCTAAGTCGTGATCATAGTGAAAAAATGCTTATCTCAATGGGTGCTGATATTAAACGAGATGGCCTTAGAGTAGATGTAAATCCACTTAAAAAAGCATTAAAACCACTAAATATTGAGGTTCCAAATGATCCAAGCTCAGCTTTTTATTTTGCTGTTGCAGCATCAATCATACCTGATTCACATATTGTTTTGAAAAATGTTTTGCTTAATAAAACTAGAATTGAAGCCTATAAAGTTTTAGAAAAAATGGGTGCTAATATTGAGTTTGTTCAAACACAAAATGATTATGAAAAAATCGGAGATATAAAGGTTAAATTTGCAAAATTAAAAGCTATTGAAGTAAAAGAAAATATTTCTTGGTTAATTGATGAAATTCCAGCCTTAGCCATTGCATTTGCGTGTGCTAATGGAAAAAGCATTATAAGAAATGCAAAAGAATTAAGAGTAAAAGAGTGTGATAGAATCTCTGTTATGGTTAGTGGATTAAGAGCATGTGGGCTTGAGGTTAGTGAGTTTGAGGATGGATTTAGTGTTGTATCAAAAGGCGAATTAAAGCCTGCCATAATTGATAGTTTTGGTGATCACAGAATTGCTATGAGTTTTGCAATTTTGGGTTTAAAAAGTGGAATGATAATAGAAGATGATGATTGCATAAACGCATCTTTTCCAAATTTTAAAGAAATTTTAAAAAGTCTTGGAGTAAGTGTTGAAAATTGAGCTTGCTGATAGTTATGGGTTTTGTTTTGGTGTAAAAAGAGCTATAAGAATTGCTGAAAATACAAAAGATAGTGCAACTTATGGCGAGCTTATTCATAATGCCGAAGAGATAAATAGATTAAAAGAACATTTTAATGTAAAAACATTAAATACAATGCAAGATTTAGAAAATGAAAATAGTATTATTATAAGAACTCATGGCGTTACAAAAAAAGATTTAGATGCTTTTAAATCTCAAAATAAAAAGATAATTGATGCAACTTGCCCATTTGTTTCTAAGCCTCAAAATATTGTTGAAAAAATGAGCAAAGATGGTTATGATATTGTTATTTTTGGTGATAAAAATCATCCTGAAGTAAAAGGTATTATGAGTTATGCGCTAAAAAATGTTTTTGTTGTTTTAAACACGGATGAGCTTATGAATAAAAAAATTTCAAACAAAGTAGCAGTTGTTTCACAAACAACAAAAAAAGTTGAAGAATTTACAAAAATAGTCTCTTTTTTAATAACTAGATCAAAAGAAGTAAGAGTTTTTAATACAATTTGCAATGCTACTTTAGAAAATCAAAAAGCTGTAGAAAAGCTTGCAAAAAAAGCTGATGTAATGATAATAATTGGCGGAAAAAACTCATCAAATACAAAACAGCTTTATTTAATATCAAAACAAATTTGTTCTGATAGTTATCACATAGAAAATGAAAGTGAGTTAGAAAAAGAGTGGTTTAAAGGCAAAAATTTATGTGGCATAAGTGCAGGAGCAAGCACACCTGATTGGATTATAGCAAATGTCTCAAACAAAATAAGAGAGCTTTCATAAAAATCTAAATTGCATTGTTTTAATAAGATTTAAAGCATAATTTAACTAAAATTAAGTCTTAATTTATTCTGCCGTGAATAAAAATTACATTTAAAGGGAAAAAAATGGCTGAGGTGAACGAGAAAGAAGTTCAAAATACTATAGGTGAGGAATTTGAAGATTTTGAATCTATGCTAGAGGAGTCTTTAGAAAAGACTTCAGGTGGTGGTGTTACAAAAGGCATCGTTGTTGCTATAAAAGGTGAAGATATTTTTGTTGATGTTGATAGAAAAACAGAAGGTGTTTTAAAAGCATATGAAGTAACTGACAAAGATGGAAATATAACTGTAAAACCAGGCGATGAAATAGAAGTTATCATCACAGGAAACAGAGGTGGAAAACCACTTGTTTCATTTGAAAAAGCAAAAAGAGTTAAAAAAGTAGCTGAGTTTATTGAAAATTTTGATGAAAACAATGAAGTAGATGTTGAAGTTAAAATTGTTTCGAAAAATAGAGGTGGATATATTTGTGTAAGCAAAGATGGTGTTGAGTTCTTTATGCCAAGATCACAAAGTGCTTTAAGAGATTCTAACTCTTTAATTGGGAAAACTTATAAAGCAAGAGTTTTTAAAATAGATAAAGAAAATAGTGCTATTTTGGTGTCTAGAAAAAAAATCATAGATGAAGAAAGAAAAGCAAAAAAAGAAGTTTTAGATCAAATTTCTCAAACAACAGATATCATTGAAGGTGTGGTTAAGAAAATTACAACTTATGGAATGTTTGTCGATGTTGGTGGTGTTGATGGACTTGTTCATTATAGTGAAATAAGCTATAAAGGCCCTGTTAATCCAAGCACTTTATTTAAAGAAGGCGATAAAGTCCCAGTTAAAGTTTTAAGCTATGATAAAGAAAAAAAGCATCTTTCACTTTCTATTAAAGAAGCAATGCCAGATCCGTGGCTTGAGCTTGCAGAAAGCGGACTTGCTATGGGTGATGTTATAAAAGTAGTTGTTAATAACATAGAACCTTATGGTGCATTTGTGGATTTAGGAAATGATATAGAGGGATTTTTACACATTAGCGAAATTTCATGGGATAAAAATATCCAAAATCCAAAAGATTTTATAAATGAGGGTGATGAAATAGATGTTGAAGTTATAGAGATAGACACTGAAAAAAGAAAACTTAGGGTAAGTCTAAAAAATTTACTAGAAAAACCTTTTGATGAGTTTAAGAAAAACTATAAAGTAGGCGATGTTGTAAAGGGAAGTGTGGTAACTATAACTAAATTTGGTGCATTTATTAAAATAGGTACAGTTGAAGGTCTTTTAAGAAACGAAGATGTTTCTTGGGATAGAAATGAAACTTGCAAAGATTTATTAAAAGTTGGTGATGAGATTGAAGTAAAAATAACTTCAATTGATACAAAAGAAGATAAGGTTTCTCTAAGTAAAAAAGATTTAGAAGATAGTCCAATTGCAAAATATGCCGCTAGTCACAAAGTTGGTGACATAGTAAAAGGAACAATAAGAAATATTAAAGATTTTGGTTTATTTGTTGAACTTGAAGAGGGCGTTGATGCTCTTTTAAGAAAAGAGGATATTTCTAATATTGAAGATTTAAAAGTTGGCGATGAGATAGAATCAGCAATTGATTATCTTGATACTAAAAGAAATAGAATTAGATTAAGTGTAAAAAGACTTTCAAGGCAGAAAGAAAGAGCTGTTTTAAATGAAATAAATAGCGAAAATGATGATAATGTAACTATTGGAGATCTTATAAAAGAACAACTTCATAATTAATTTTAGGCACTTAAAAAGTGCCTATTTTCTACATAAAGGTGTAAAATCATGAATAAAATAATCGTATGTGATGCAATCAATGAAGCTGGATTTGAAATTTTAGCAAAAGAAAAAGACATAGAGGTGGTTGATGCTACAAATGTTCCAAAGGATGAGCTTTTGAATTTATTAGTTGATGCTGATGTTGCTATAACTAGAAGTCCAACTGAAATAAGTGAGTCTTTTTTAAATGCTGGTAAAAAACTTAAAGCAGTTGTAAGAGCTGGTGTTGGGGTTGATAATGTTGATATTGATGGATGTTCAAAAAGAGGAATAATTCTAATGAATGTTCCAACAGCAAACACAATTGCAGCAGTTGAAATGACAATGTGCCATCTTTTAAATGCGGCTAGAAAATATGTAAATTCTTGCAATGATTTGAAAATAGATAGGATTTGGAAAAGAGAAAAATGGTATGGAACTGAGCTTTATGGAAAAACACTAGGCATAATAGGTTTTGGAAATATTGGCTCAAGAGTAGGAGTTAGATCACTTGCTTTTGGCATGAAAGTAATAGCTTATGATCCATACATTGAGCCATCAAAAGCAAAAGATTTAGGTGTTGATTATACTTCAAATTTCAATGATATTTTAAAATGTGATTTTATAACTATTCATACTCCAAAAACAGCTGAAACAACAAATATGATTGACGAAGCTGAAATTGCAAAAATGAAAGATGGGGTAAGAATTGTAAATTGTGCAAGAGGTGGTTTGATAAACGAGGATGCACTTTTAAAAAATTTAAAAAATGGCAAAATTGCCTATGCTGGAATCGATGTTTTTGTAAAAGAGCCTGCAACAGATCATCCTTTGCTTGATATTGAAAACTTAACCGCAACCCAACATCTTGGAGCCAATACAGTTGAGTCGCAAAAAAATATAGCTGTTCAAGCAGCCGATCAAGCAATAAGTGCTCTTAGAGGAATTTGTTATCCAAATGCTCTAAATTTACCTATAAAAACAGAAGATATTCCAAATGAAATCAAACTTTATTTAGATTTAGTTTCAAAAATGGCATATCTTGCAACTCAGATTAATAAAAATCTTATAAGAAATATTAAAATAGAAGTTTCATCAAATTTGAAAAAATATTTAGATCCGATGCTTACTTTTGCATTGGTAGGCGCATTAAAAACTCAACTTGGCGATAGTATAAATTATGTAAATGCTAAATTTGTAGCTGATGAGCGAGGCATAAAAACAGAATCCGTCGTTACATCAAGTTTAAATTTAAAAAGCTTAGTCACTGTTAAAGTTATAACAGATGAAGAGGTTACTACTTTTGGCGGTGTTGTGTTTGGGGAAAATGAAGAAAGAATTGTAAATATTAATGGTTTTAAAACTGACTTTAAGCCAAAAGGTAAGATGATTTTCTTAAAAAATAGAGATATTCCAGGATTTATCCGTGATATCAGTGCAATTTTGGCAAAAGAAAATATTAACATTGCAGACTTTAGACTTGGCCGTGGTGAGGAAAAAGATGCTTTGGCTGTTGTTTTAGTTGATGAAGATATAAACAGCGAAATATTAAAAGAGTTAAATAGCGTTGAGGCTTGTATCTGGGCAAGATACGCAAATGTTTGATGAATAATGACTGTTTGGTTGGAGTTGATTTAGGCTCAAACAGTTTAAAAATTTCTTTAATGAATGCCCAATTTGAGGTTTTAAAAACTGATGAATTTGGCATTCAAAGTGCTTTTGGCTTAAAAGAAAATTTAAGTGATATCACTAAAAATAGAATCATACTTGCTTTAGAAAAAATATCAAAAAATTATGATTTAAAAAATGCATTGGCTGTTGCAACGGAAGCATTTAGAGTTGCAAAAGATAGCGGTGAGTTTTTTAAATTACTAAACGATAAATTTGGTATAAAATTTGAAGTAATAAGTCCTTTAAAAGAGTGCGAGTTAACAAAACTTGCAGTTTATAAAAGATGTGAAATGCTTGGCACTAGCGCTAGCAATCTTGCTATAGTTGATCTTGGTGGTGCTAGTTGCGAAATTGTGCTTGATGAAAAATTTAAAAGCTTTAAATTTGGAATCATAAAAGTTTTTAATGATTTTTTAGATTTAGAAAATATAGAAAAAAATTCAAAATTTATAACAAAAGAAGCAAATAAATTTTTAAAAAATTTAAAACCAAAAAATATTGTCTTAAATTCTACTATTTCAAAAAAACTACTAAATTTAAAGCAAAATTATAAAAATTCAAAAATTTTAGAATTTGATGATTTTAAAAAACTTAAAAAACTTATTTTAAATAATACAAAATCACATCTTAAAAACTCAGATGGACAAGCCATGGATAATCAAATTTTAAGTGAAACAAATTTGCTACTTTGTGGAATTTACCTTTATGAAAATATTTTAAAAGACTTTGATAATTTTATAATTATTGATTATGGTTTAAAAGAAGGTGTTATTATAGAAAAAATTTTAAAAAAGGAAAATCTATGAAAAAAATTATTCTCATTTTATCCATTTTTTTATCCATTTGTTTTGGTTTTAAAAACGATGAAAATCTAAAAATAGGCAAATTAGATAATGGATTTTCATATTATCTTTATAAAAACCAAACTCCAAAAGATAGCATTAGTTTGATACTTTATTTCAAGGTTGGATCAAGTGATGAGCTCGAAAATGAAAGAGGAATAGCGCATTTTGTCGAACATATGGCATTTAACGGTACAAAAGATTATACAAAAAACGACCTTATTAAAGCTCTTGAAAGTTTAGGAGTAAAATTCGGAGCTGATTTAAACGCTGCAACTAGTTTCAATGAAACTATTTATAAACTTGATATAAAAAAAGAAAATTTAGATAAGGCATTGAGTGTTTTGTCAAATATGGGATTTAAGGCTTTGTTTGAAAAGGGTGATTTAGAGGCTGAAAAAGGGGTAATCATCGAAGAAGAAAGAAATAGAAAAAATGCCTATGTTAGAATAATGGATCAAGGATTAAAATATTTTTATCCAAACAGCATCTATGCAAGTAGACTACCAATTGGTGATATGAATATAATAAAAAATGCAACTCCAGCTCTTTTAAAAGGGTTTTATAATAAATTTTACACTCCAAATAATGCAAAATTAATAATAGTTGGAGACTTTAATGAAAGCGAAACTAAAACTCTCATAAAAAAGTATTTTGATAATATAAAAAATAATGATTTTGCAAAAAGAGCGGATAAAAGCATAAGTTATTTTAACGATCTTGTTATTTTTAATCCAAACGATGAAGAGATAGCAAATAATTCAGTTTCTATAATGTTTGAAGATACGCCTTATAAATTAAATAGCATTGAAAATTTGGAAAAAGAGTATAAAAATAGATTTATTTCAAAAATGTTTTCTTTGCTAAACGAAAAAAGAAAGTCTAAAAGCAAGACGCTTTTAACCACAAATTATTATGATATAAATTTATACAATTTAAAAAAACTAAACTCATTTTATGCAACAGTTGTAAAAGATGATGTTAATGCTAGTTTGAGTGAGCTTATTTCAATTATTAAAACAGTTCAAAAAAATGGCTTTAATAAAGATGATTTTTTAAGTGCAAAAAAAGAACTTTTAGCACAAAATTTAGCAAATTTTGAAAAAAAACAAAAAAGATATAACTCTGAAATAGTTTCTGAAATTTTAAATTTAATAGAAGATGACACAACTTTTTTAAGTCCAAAAGATGAAAAAGAAATAAGTCAAAATATTATTGATAAAATAACTCTTGATGAGATAAATAAAGAGTTTAAAAAAAGTATTTCAAGTAGTGGAGTTTTAGTAAATTTAACAACAAAAAAACCTATTTCTTTAAGCAAAGATGAGTTTAAAATTTTGCAAGAAAATGCTCAAATTTTAGAAAATGATAGTCTAAATTTACCTAAAACCATTTTAGAAAAAAAGATAGCAAATAAATCTCCAATAAGCTCTAGTATTGATAAAAATTTAATATATAAATTTGAGTTTGAAAATGGTGCAAAAGTCTATTTTAAAGAGATAAATACAAATAAAGATACCATTTATTTTAAAGCTTTTAAAAAAGGCGGTCTTACAAATTTTGATGATATTATAAATCTTAACTTTGCTATAAATATTTCAAATGGAAGTGGAATTGGTAAGTTTAACGATTATGAGGTTAGGAAAATAACAGCTGGACAGATGTTTGAATATAAAAAATTTATCGATAAAACATCTTTAGGGTATATTGGAAATGCTCAAGTTAAAGACTTTGAAAATTTGTTAAAAGCATTTTTTACTGATTTTGAAAATCCAAAAATAGATGATGAGTATCTTAAAAGATATCAAACATTAGCACTTGATCTATTGGCTAAAAATTTAAATCATCCAGATTATAAATTTGAAAAAGAGTTTAATGAGTTTTATTTTAACAACTCCTATAAAATGCGTTTTTCAAGTAAGGATGATATTTTAAATTTAGATAAAAATAACTTAGAAAATATGCTAAAAAAAGCTTTTCTAAACGCAGGAGAGTATGATTTTGTATTTGTAGGAGATATGAGCCCAAAAGAATTTATTAAAATTTCTAAAAACTATATCGGAAATTTAAGTGCAGATAAAAATCAAACTTTTATAAAAGATGATGGCATCCGTCAAATTTTAGGAAGAAAAAATTTTACAAGAAAATATTTGCAAGAAAACTCATCTAAAAATAGTATTTTTATAAATAGTTATGATCTTAACTACACACCTAAAAATGCGCTTGCATTAAGCCTTGGAACAGATATTTTAAATATACTTTTAAGAGAAAAAATAAGAGAAGAAGATTCTATGGTTTATGGAATTTATGCTCACAACGAGCTTCAAAATAAGCCTTACAAAAAAGCAAGTATAAGTATTTATTTTACAAGCGATGTAAAAAACATAAACACAATAGTCAAAAATGTTAAAAATACAATAAATTTATTAAAAACTTCTTACGATGATGAAAAAGAGCTTAAAAGTGTAAAACTTGCTTTAAAAGTAAAACTAGAAAAACTTTATCAAACCCCAAATTTTTGGCTAAATCAGTTAAGTCAAGATTTGCTTTATAAAAATTATTTTTACAACTATGATGAGATGATGAGTTTAATTGATAACATAACTTTAAACGATATAAAAAGAGTTGTAAATTTGGCATATGATTTAGATAATTTCATCATTAAATCAAATATTTATAAAGGCACAAAATAGTAAATTTGGAGTTTTTTACTCCAAATTTAGTCTAAATATCTTTTTTTAAAATCTTTATTTCTAGTCATTGTAAAAGATTTTTCATAAAAAATTAATATTACAACGCTAACTCCAACAGCTAGAGCAAATATAGCTGAAACTGCTGTTGAGCCGTAGTCAAATATTTCAACTAAATAGTGAGATTTTTTCTTTTCTATATCTGTTTGTATAAATAAAAACATTGCAAGCATTGCTTTGTAAGCATAAAGTCCTGGTATCATTGGCAAAAGTGATGGAAATGCAATTATTTCAATAGGGGTTTTTACCCTTCTAGCTAAAAAAACAGCTACAAAACTTACACAAATAGCGCTTATAAAAGTTGATATTGTGTAACTAAAATAGTTCATAAAAATAACTCTTAGAGAGTATCCAAAACCACCAAGTGTAGCACAAAAAATTAAAATTCGCTTTGGTGGCTTATTGGCATATGAAAAACCAAGTCCAGCAATTGCAGCAAATATTGCATCTATTAAAAACGTATTCATGAGATAAGTCCAAAATCTACTAATGATAAAGTTATATAAATTCCAATACTCATACAAAGTATTAAAATAGTAGCATTTACGGCTCTACTAAGTCCTATTAAAACATTTTTATCTAAAATATCAAACATTGAATTTATTAAAGCAATGCCTGGAAAAAGATATAAAATACTTGAACTAATTGAAGCTTCAGGTGTTTTGCTAAATCCAAATTTATATCCTAAATATGCAATAAATGATGAGATAAAAGCACAAAATATATAAGCTATCCTAATATCAACTTTTTTAAAATTCAGTAAAAATTTTGATAAAACTCCACAAAATGTACCAAAAATCACAAACACAACTCCAAAAATGTCTCCACCAAAAAGTCTGCAAAATGCTCCAAAAGCTATACTTGTTAAAGCAAAAGAGATTAAAACATTTCTTTTTTTCTTTGCTATTATCTTTTGATAAATATCTTTTGCTTCTTTAAGGGTTAAGTTCTCATCACTTACCGCCCAGCTTAATGCGCTAAGATCTGAAATAGTTTCTAAATTTATCTCTTTTTGAGTTGCATCTTTTATAAAAGATTTTCTAATTTCAGGGTTTTCTTTGTTGCTTACAGTTAGGTTTATAAATTTAATGAGTATAAAAATAGAGGCGTTATATCCATAGTGTGAGGCTATTCTTTTAACGCATCTTATAACTCTTGCATTATACGCTCCCACGCCACTTAACGAATCTGCATAATCAGCTAAAAAATTTGTAAGTTCATTGATTTCCGGCTTCAACTCTCTCTCCTTTAAAATGTGCTAAAACTGAAATAATAAATGCTAAAAATAAAGCTATAAATGAGTAAATTTTTTCATCACTCATCGCTCCTATAAGTCCAACTCCTCCACCTATAATCATAGCAAATAAACATATATTTTCATTTAATTTTTTCCTACTTATCATAGCCATAAAAACAACTAAAACAACTCCACTTACATAAATATCATTTGCTCCAAGTAAATATCCTAAAATATTTTTTTTGCCAAAAGTAAGAAGTAGGGCAAAAAGACCAAATAAAATAGTAAAAACTCTATAAATTTTTAGCGACTTTGTTTTTAAGATATCATTACAAAAAACGCTACTTGCAGTAATTAAGCATGAATCAGCCGATGAAATAATAGCTGAAAATAAAACTACTAATAAAATAGCTCCTAAAAACGGCGGTAAAGTTTCACAAATATCTTTCGTTAAAATTTGATCATTTATAACAGTTTGATTTATAAAATTTTGTGAAATAAGACCTATTAAAACAACCATGATAGCGCCTATTATAATACCTATAACGCCAAAAGCTACACCAAATTTTGCATCAAATTTGCTTTTTGCACTCAAAACTCTTCCAAAGAGCATTGGACAAACTACATAGCTTCCACCAATTATAAGCATAAAGTAACTCCATTTTGAAATGGTAAATTTATCATTTAAAAGCTCAAAATTTAAATTTGTTATAGATACATCTTTGACAAAAACAAACCATAAAATAATTATAAAAAATGTTATAAACATCAACATAGTTTGTGCCAAATCACTTTTTAAAATACTTGCTTGACCTGCTAAAATAGAATAAGTAATTATGATAAACGCACTTACAAAAACAGCAAAATTAAATGGAATTTTTAAAATAGCAGCTAGTATCCAAGCACTTGCTAAAAGTTGTGCTGCTAAAATACTACTCCAAGCAAGAACTATAATAATAGATGCTATAAACCTTGCTTTTTTTCCTATATAATACTCTATCATTTCAGGCATTGTAAGAGCTTTTGAGATAGCTATTTTTTTAGCTAAAAATATACATAAAACTAAAAGTCCACTTGCTCCGCTTAAAAGCCACCAAATGGCTGGAAAACCAACTTCATAACTTAAGCTTATTACGCCTATTGTTGCACTTCCTCCAATACATGATGCGATAATTGAGCCACCAACTAAATACCAAGAGGCATTTTTGCTAGAAATTGTATAGTGGGTAACATTTTTAGTTTTTTTAAACTCTAAGTATCCTATAAAATAAATTATAAACAAATATGTAAAAAATAATATACTCATTTTTTACTCGTATTTTTTAAATTTAATTGCATTATAAATCGCATTACAAAGAGTTTTTAATTCTTTATCATTTTGTGTAAAATGTGGCATTATGTAGATGTTCTTCCCAAAAGGCCTTATCCAAACTCCATTTTCTACAAAAAAACTTTGGATATTTTCTGTATTTACTTCTTTATCAATCTCTACAACTCCAATAGCACCCAAAACTCTAACATCCTTAACGCTTTGAAAATCATAGCATTTCATAAGTTCATCTTTTAGTAGTTTTTCTATATGATTAACTTTTTCTTTAAAATTTGAATTTTCCAAAATTTCTAAACTTTTTATTGCTACACTGCAAGCTAAAGGATTTGCCATAAATGTTGGACCGTGCATAAAAACTCTGTCATTTTCGCAAATTCCATCAGCTACTTCTTTAGAGCAAATTGTAGCTGCAAAGCTCATAACTCCGCCAGTTAACGCTTTTCCAATGCATATTATATCAGGATTAACATTAGCTATTTTATAAGCAAACATTTCACCTAATCTTCCAAAGCCTGTTGCAATTTCATCAAAGATTAAAAGTGCATCTATTTCATAACAAATTTCTCTTAAAAATTTAAGGTAATTTTCATGATAAAACCACATCCCACCAGCTCCTTGAACAATTGGCTCAACTATGATGGCTGCAATATAGTCTTTGTTTTCATAGATAATTTTTTTCATTTCTATAAGGCTTTTTTCATCAAAATTTGAACCAAATTTAGAGATTGGTTTTGGCATAAAAATTTGTTTTGCAAGTGTGTTCTTAAATAAAGAGTGCATTCCAGTTATTGGATCACAAACGCTCATAGCACCAAATGTATCTCCATGATAACCACCTTTAAAAGTTGCTATTTTTGTCTTATTCGGATTTTTGTTTTGCTGAAATTGAAGTGCCATTTTTAAAGCTACTTCGACACTAACTGATCCACTATCACTATAAAAAATTTTATTCATATTTTTTGGCATTAAATTAAGTAGTTTTTTTCCTAAATTTATGGCAGGAGCGTGAGTTAGTCCTCCAAACATAACATGAGAAAATTTATTAATTTGCTTAATTATGGCTTTATTAAAGTCAGTGTTTTTATAGCCTAGATATGCACACCACCAAGAGCTCATCCCATCAATTAATGCTTTATTTTTAAATTTTTCATCATTTATATATATGTAGCTATCTTTTGCATTGTTTACACCGTAAGTTTTAAGAGGTTTTATAGATGAGGTATATGGGTGAAAAAGATGATTTTTATCAAACTCTAAGTCAATAAAATCATCAGTTTTTTTATAATTTGTTATAAAATTTCTAAATTTTAAAGATGCTTTTTGAATGTTTAAATTTGGCTCTAAATTTATAATATCACAACTAAATTTATCTTTTAAATGTTATAAGCTGTATAGCCTATAAATGGAGCTATGGATACATTTAAAGCTGTAAAAATCATTCTATTTATTATAAAATTTAACACATTATAGCATACTTTTTTAAAAATATGTCTAAATTTTAAATTTTATATGACAACATCATTTAAAAAAGTAGCTCTTTTTTTAACTTCTTTGGGTAGATATTTGGCATAAGAGCGATAAGTTTCATTTAAATCCTTATGTCCCATCATTTTGCAACCAACCCACATAGGCTCTTCACCACGACTTAGCATTACAGAAGCAAAAGAGTGGCGAGTGTCGTAAAGCCTACGCTTATTATAGCCAAGTTTTTCTTGCAAATTGTTGAATTTAACTCTAATCATAGAGCGAGATAGCTTAAAAATTTGTTCATCTTTATGGGCATTATTAAGTTTTATAAGCTCTTTATATACTATATCAAGCATATCAATAACCCTATTGCTTGATTTGGTTTTGGGTGAATCAACAACACCTAAATCAGAAAGAGTTTTATTGATGCGAATTTGCCTATTTTTAAAATCAAGATCTGCATAAGTAAGAGCAAAAATCTCCCCAGTTCTAGCACCAGTAAAGAATGCAACAACTAAAAATAATCTAAGCTCTTCATCACCAGCATTCCTAATAAGAGTTAAAATCTCATCAAGACTAAATGGTACAAATTTATCAGTTTCTTGTGGTTCATATTTTTGTTTAAATCTAGGAATAAAAAATGGATTTTTAGAAATTAAATCATTATTAATAGCATAGCGAAACAACATTTTAAAAAAAGAGCAGTATCCACTAATAGAGCTATCCTTTAAACCCCTATCTTTGCAATACTGCACAAATTCAACACTATGATGCCTTTCAAAATCAGATAGGTAGTAAATATTTTTATTTTCCAAAAAATCACTAACAACATTGCTCATCGTACGATAAAAATTAACAGTTTTATCTTTTAAAAATGATTTCTCTTGTAAGACTTTATCTATAACACTATCAAAGCTAAACTCGCTCGTATTTTTTATTGGTGTAGTACTTTCTTCCCCTTTTCTTAGCCTACGATCAACCTGCTCGTCCTCAAGCTTATAATATTCACGCTGAGCTTGTTCTAACTCTGCACGAGAGCCAAGAAACATCTCGTAATTTTGGCGAATGAAATTAAAAGCTAGAGCTGATTTTTTAAGACCAGTAGAACGGCGTATCCTAACACCATCTTTTTGACAGTCAATATAAAATCTACCTTTGTGAAGATATATATTTTTATTTTTTTCTAAATTTTTCATAAAAATATTTTAGCAAAATTTCATCAATAAAGCCAATGAGTACTAACAAATATAAATAAAATCTTAAAAAATAAATTAATATAAAAACTTAATATAATTAAAAAAGAGTAAAATAGTCCTTTGAAGCTTAAATGCAAATATATAGAGATTTGAAAAATTAAAATAATAAAAAATAAGCTAAATTTAGCCTAAGTTTTACAAAATGTCCCAATAAATAGAATTTTTATATTAAGTTTAGTATAGTTAAAAATATATTAAATTACGATAAATAGGCAAGAAAAAGCATTAAGCAAAAATTAGTTTAAAAGTTTAAGTTTTTACAAAATGTCCCAACCCTACCTATTATATAA
>NZ_JAPXGQ010000011.1:0-50243 GCF_027277485.1 Campylobacter ureolyticus
TTCCTGGTTCAGTTCCTGGTTCAGTTCCTGGTTCAGTTCCTGGTTCAGTTCCTGGTTCAGTTCCTGGTTCAGTTCCTGGTTCAGTTCCTGGTTCAGTTCCTGGTTCAGTTCCTGGTTCAGTTCCTGGGTGTGACTTTTTACCAACTATTTTATTATTTGGAATTATTGTATCTGGTTTTTTGCTATCATTTATGGATTTTATAAGGTCTTGAACAGTTTTATTTTGATGTTCTTTTTTTGTATTCATAACAAAATAAAGTGATTTTTTATCACCAGTTTTTTCAGTTGATAGCTCCAAAAGTTCACTATCTTGCTCATTTAAGGTTATAAGATTTTTAGCTATATTTGTATCTATGCCTTCACCTGTTCTTACTATTTCTATACCTAATCCATCTTGATATTTTTGATTTATAATGTCGATATTTGCAGGAGACACCAGGCTTATATTTAATTTTTGAGTATTTTTTAGGATAGCCTTTTCGTCAGCTACTATAAGACCTAAATCATTTATTGTATCTGTTTTAAAATTTAATTTTCCCTCATTTATAAAGTTTCCAAGAGTGTGAAAAATAGCACCTTTTGTATCTAAATTTAAAGTACTGTTTTTATTGTTTTTAAAATCAGTTTTTGATTTTATTTCTAATTTATCTTTTATATTTATATTTCCAAAGTTATTAAAACTAGAGGTTGCTGCTGGGAAATTAAAAAACACATTACCAAGTATATCAAGTGTTGATTTTGCACTATTAATAACATTAGTTTTTATATCTAAAGTTGAATCTGAAATTTTGTTATGATTTTTATCAAAAGAAAGCCCATTTATATTTATATTTGCTTTATCTATTACTCCATTATTTAATGTAACTTTGCTATCTATTTTTCCATCGCCTGTTAGTATTCCGCTTGTTTCTAAAATCACTTCACTTGTTTTTAAAAAAGAGTTTTTAACTAAATTTATTATTCCATTATTTTGAACATAGGTTTTACCTAAAATTTCATTATTATTCTTTATCTCTAAATTTCCATTATCAGCATAAGCATTTTTCTCTATTTTGGCGTTATCTACTATGAATTTGGCATTATTTTCCGCGTATGCATCACCTTTAATGCTAGCTTTTTTACTATTATTTCCTTTTAACTCTAAAATACCGCCTATTACTCTAGTTGGACCTTCATAACTATTTTGTCCACTTAATGTAAGAGTTCCAAGCCCTTCTTTTTTAAGACCTATTTTATTTATATTTCTGTATTTTTCATCTAATATGTTTATTGCTATAGGCTTACCATTTTTATCTTTTCCAAGTAAATGTCTACTGTCAAGCCAAGTTTGTTGGGATATATCATTCGAAAATACACCACTTAAATTATTTGTATTAATAGTGTAAAATGCTGTATTTTCACCTTTAAATTCTTCTATATCCTTATTATTTAACCTATTAAGATCTAAAATAGCCAAACCTTTTAGTGCTTTTTCTACATCTAAAACACCTTGGCCGGCATATTCTTCTTGTGTTAGTTGAACTACATATTCTTCAGAAATTTTTTTTGTTTTAAAATCTTTAATATGACCTAAAATTTTAGAAATTGTTATTTCAGACATACTTTTAGGAATTTTTAATCTATCTAAATCTTTTTTGATCTCTTCTTCGTCTATATCACCATTTAAATTTCTAGGAATTTTTTTATTTAAATAAATAACATAGTATCCTGCACTACCATTTTCTATTGCTTTTACTACAACATCTGGTAAATTTAGCTTTTTATTTGCAGTTGTAAGTAATACATCAGCTATTTGCTCACCATCTAAAAATTTATATTTTTGAGCTACTAAAGCAGCTGCTCCAGTCACCATAGGAGCTGCCATAGATGTTCCTGTCATAGGAATATATTTTTCATTTTTATTAATTTGATCACCACCATATTCATATTGTTTTGTATAATCGGCATTTGCAGATAAAATTTGATATCCAGGAGCAAGTAAAGAGTAGTTGGTCGCTCCTTTAAATGAATTCGAGCTTGATAAAGAGGTATCTTTTGTTTTAAATTCGAAATCATCTGTTTTAAAAACTATATCATGTTCGCCTTTTAAGGTGATACTTCCATCTTTTTCTTTAATGGTATTAAAAGCATTTTGATTTCCAACATTTAACCAAGCTCTTATGTTTTCATCATAGCTAGGAAGTGTGCTATCTCTTGCAGGAGTTATTACTCCGCCGTTTCCACTTGCAAAAACACTTATAACTTTTTTTTCTATTGCTAAATTTGCAAGTTCTCTTGACATAGGATTTGCACTTGCAAAAACAGACTTATGATTTATAGAGCCAGCTTTTATATAATCTGTAAAAAGCCCATTTCTTACTTGCTTATTTATAAGTGGATACGATAAACTTCCCCAGCTATTATTTATAACTCTTACATTTATTTCACTTAGCAAATGACTAGATTCGTCTTTATTTGGAAAAATCATCTGACCATTTCTATTGCTATTTATCCCTATTCCATAAAGAGTTGCTTCGTGTGCTACGCCGTAAGGCTCATTCTCACTAACTTTGGCACCAGCTGCAATTCCTGCGACATGTGTTCCATGCTCACTGTGTTTTGAATTCCATGGAAAATTTAATTTAACACTAGGTTTGATTCTATTTTTGTCATTTAGGCTTGGATGACTATAGTTAATAGGACTATCTACTATTCCTACGCCAATACCTTTTCCTGTTATTTTTTCATCGTTTTTTAAATTTTCATTATTTTTTCTTATTTCTTCTAAACCAATCAACTTGTAAGATTCTTCTAATAATAAACCAAAATCTTCTAGATTATTAGAAAAAGAATTTGTTACGATTATAAAAGTTAAATAAAAGATAATATTTTTTTTAATCATTGATATTTCCTTTTAAAATTCTTAAACATAAATATTACTTGAAAATAAATAAAAATCAGCTAAATTATCTTTTATTTGTATATATATTTAATTAAAATTCGCATATTGATATATTGCCACTTTTATAGCCTTTGTAGAAAGCATTTTTTCTTTGCATAGCTGAGCCGTGAGTAAAGGAGTCAGGTACAACATATCCTTTAGCCTGTTTTTGAAGTGTGTCATCGCCTATCATACTTGCTGCATTTAAGGCCTCATCTATATCGCCATCTTCTAAAATATCGCCAAGATAATGTGCCCAAACTCCAGCTAAACAATCAGCTCCAAGTTCAACTTTTACTTGTATAGCGTTTTGATCTTTTTCATTTTTTCCTTGTTTTTCTTTATTTGCTTTAGATAAAATTCCTAGTAAATTTTGTACATGGTGACCTACTTCATGAGCTAAAACATAAGCATTTGCAAAATCTCCTGGAGCGTTATGTCTATTGGCTAACTCATCAAAAAAACTTAAATCAATATAGATTTTTTGATCGGCTGGACAGTAAAATGGTCCAACTTGCGAGTTCGCAAATCCACATCCACTTTGAACGGCACCTCTAAAAAGTACAAGTTTTGGTTCTTTGTAATTTTTTCCTATTATTTGAAATTGTTTATTCCATACATTTTCGGTTTGTGCTAAAACAACTCCTATAAATTCCGCATACTTATCATCATTTTTTGAAATTTGTGCATTTTGAACTCCGCCAGTAGAAATTAAAGCAAGTGGATTGTATCCTAAAAACATAGCTATAACGCCTATTAATAATACAACTCTTCCAAATTTTGTTTTTAAAAGCCATTTAATAAGCGGTATTAAAATCTGTAAATTTACCATACTAGCAGGAGTTTTTTGAAATCTTCTGTCGTCTATATTGCTGCTTGATTTTTGATTTCGCCATCTCATTTTTAAACCTTTTATAAAAAGACAATTGTAACAAATTATTTTAAATTTAACCAAAAAATATCTTAATATAGTTTTTGAATTATTTTTTTGATAAAATATAAAAATTAAATTTAGGAGAGTTTATGAGAAGTGATATAATCAAAAAAGGTTATACAAAAGCCCCTCACCGCTCACTTTTGAGAGCAACGGGGCTTAAAGATGAGGATTTTGATAAACCATTTATTGGTGTTGCAAATAGTTTTATAGAGATAATTCCAGGACATTTTTATCTAAATAAATTTAGCCAAATTATAAAAGATGAGATAAGAAAAAATGGTTGCGCACCTTTTGAATTTAATTGCATAGGTGTTGATGATGGCATTGCAATGGGCCATGAGGGAATGCTTTATTCTTTGCCAAGTCGTGAATTAATAGCAAATTCAGTTGAAACCGTGATGAATGCCCACAGTTTAGATGCACTTATTTGCATACCAAACTGTGATAAGATTGTTCCTGGCATGATAATGGGAGCCTTAAGAGTAAATGTTCCTACTGTGTTTATAAGTGGCGGTCCAATGGCTGCTGGAGTTGATAAAGATAGTGGGGAAGCGCTTGATTTAAATAGTGTGTTTGAAGGCGTTGGAGCTTATGAGGTTGGTAAAATCGATGAAAAAAAGTTAAAAATGCTTGAGTGTGAGTCCTGTCCAGGTGGCGGAAGCTGTAGTGGAATGTTTACAGCAAATTCTATGAATTCGCTTTGCGAGGCGATGGGAATAGCTTTAGTTGGTAATGGCACTATTTTAGCACTAACTCCTGAACGTGAAGAGCTCGCAAGAGCTGCAGCTAGAAGAATTTGTAAAATTGCACTTGATGATAAATTTAAAATGAAAAACATTTTAAATAAAAAAGCTATTAGAAATGCTTTTGTATGTGATATGGCAATGGGTGGAAGCTCAAATACAATTTTGCATATGCTAGCAATTAGCCGTGAAGCAGGGTGTGCGCTTGATATAAAAGAGTTAAATGAGATCAGTAAAAATATAGCCCACATTGCAAAAGTAGCTCCTAGTCTTCCAAGTGTGCATATGCAGGATATTGCACGAGCTGGAGGAATAATTGCTATATTAAATGAAATTTCAAAAAGAGACAAAGGTATGCTTGATCTTGATAATCTAACAGTAACTGGTGAGATGATGAGTGAGCGCGTAAAAAACCATAAAGTAACTGACTACAATATCATAAAAAGTGTTGATAAGCCTTATTCAAAAGTAGGTGGTTTGGCGATTTTATTTGGAAATTTAGCAAAGCAAGGGTGTGTTATAAAAGCAGCTGGTATTGTTGGAGAGCGTAAATTTAGTGGAAAAGCAATTTGCTTTAACTCACAAGATGAAGCAATTAGTGGAATTTCAAGTGGAAAAGTTCAAAAGGGCGATGTTGTGGTAATTCGCTATGAAGGTCCAAAGGGTGGTCCTGGAATGCAAGAGATGTTAAGTCCAACAAGTCTTATAATGGGCCGAGGTCTTGGAGCTGATGTGGCACTTATAACAGATGGTAGATTTAGCGGTGCTACAAGGGGACTTTCAATCGGTCATGTAAGCCCAGAAGCAGCAGAGGGCGGAATGATAGGACTTTTAAAAGATGGCGATATTATAGATATTGATGTTGATAGCTACTCTATAAATGTCCGTTTAAGCGACGATGAAATTGCAAAACGTCGCAAAGAGTGGAAATATGAGGGCAAAAAAGTAAGTTCTCGCTGGTTAAGACAGTATCAAAAGTTAGTTACCAATGCAAGTAATGGGGCGATTTTGGAGGCTTAAGCTTTAAGAAGTGCAGTATTATTGCACTTCTTAAATTATTTATTTTACAAAGTAGTTTCCGTCAAAACTAACGAGTGAATATTCTCTTTCGTTTCCTATAGCATTTTTTAGTTCATCTATTTCTAAAAACTCTAAACTATCAGCCCCTGTGTATTTTAAAATTTCATCATCGCTTAAATTTGCACTTATTAACTCACTTTTTGTAGGTGTGTCTATGCCATAAACATCAGGAAATTTTATTCTTGGAGCAGCTATTTTAAGATGAACTTCTTTAGCTCCAGCATGTTTTAGAAGTTCAACTATTTTTTTAGAAGTCGTTCCTCTAACTATACTATCATCGACTACAATAATACTTTTTCCTTTTAAAACCTCACTCATAGGATTTAGCTTTAATTTTACTTTTAAATTTCTCATTTCTTGGGTTGGCTCTATAAAGGTTCTTCCTACATAGTGGTTTCTAACTATTGCCATTTCAAAAGGTATTTTGCTTTCATTCGAAAAACCAAGTGCTGCTGGCACTCCACTATCTGGCACAGGAACTACTAGATCAGCTTTTATTTTATTTTTTAAAGCCAAAGTTTTTCCTAAATTTTTTCTTACTTCATAAACATTTTTTCCATCTATAACGCTATCTGGCCTTGCAAAGTATATGTATTCAAAAGCACAAATTCTAGGAGTTTTTTCCTCATATAACATTATGCTTTCAAAATCATCACTTCCTTCTTCAAAAATAATCATTTCACCCGGCTTTACATCACGCACAAAAGTAGCACCAACTAAATCAAAAGCACAGGTCTCACTTGCGATTATATATCCACCATCTTTTAATTTTCCTATACTAAGAGGTCTAATTCCATATTTATCTCTTATGGCAAATATTTTTGATCTACTCATTATAAGAAGGCAGTAAGCTCCTTTTATAATATTTAAAGCCTCTATGATTCGCTCTTGCAAGTGCTCTTTTTTACTTCTAGCAATTAAATGAATTATATTTTCAGTGTCCATATTTGAGTGAAATATTGCACCCTCTTTTATTAAATTTTGTCTAATTTCATCTTTATTTATTAAATTTCCATTATGTGCTATTGATATTTCACCAAGCAAATAACTAGCCCAAATAGGCTGTGCATCTTTGCTATCTTTACTACCAGCGGTTGAGTATCTATTATGTCCGATTGCGATATTTCCCTGTAAAGAGTTTAAAATTTCATTATTAAAAATATCACTAACCAAGCCTTGAGCTTTATGAGTTTTTATTTTGTGATTAAAACTTGCACTGATTCCGCTTGATTCTTGTCCACGGTGTTGCATCGCAAAAAGTGCATAATAAGCAGTTTTTGCAGCATCTTTTGAATTTATTATACCAACGATAGCACACATTTTACAGTCCTAAACAATCATTTATATCATAAAGCCCATTTTTCTGTGAGCTTAACCAAATAGCAGCTTTTATGGCTCCATTTGCAAAAGTAGCTCTTGATGTTGCTGTGTGGTTCAACTCTATAAATTCACCATTTCCATAAAATCCTGCTGTGTGGCGACCAACAATATCTCCACCTCTTAAACTCATAACAGCAATTTCATCTTTTGATCTTTGTCCAATTATGCCATCTCTTCCACTAACTCTAACTTTATCAAGGTCTAAATTTCTAGCAATTGCAACATTTTCAGCTAATGTTAAGGCTGTTCCGCTTGGAGCGTCTTTTTTGTATCTATGATGCATTTCTAGAATTTCAGCATCGAATTCGCTTAAGGCTTTGCTTGCTAAAAATGCAAGTTTGTTTAAAACAGCTACTCCTAAACTCATATTTGTGGCATATAAAATAGGCATATTTTTTGAAATTTCTTTCATTAAATTTAATTCATCTTTACTAAGTCCGGTTGTACCGATACAAAGTGGCTTTGGATTTTTTTTAGCAAATTCTAAAAGAACTTTAGTTCCTTCTGGCATAGAAAAGTCAATTATAACATCTGATGATTTGAAAAAATCCTCTAAATTTGAACTATTTTTATCGAATAAAGCCGCAGTTTTTACATTTTCATACTCTTTTAAGCACTCTTGTATCATTTTTCCCATTCTACCACTTGAGCCATAAATTCCTATTTTCAGCATTACATTCCTTTTTGCAAATTTGTAGTGAGTATAACAAATTTAGAGTAAAAAACTTCTAAAATCCTTTTAAAATTTATGTGGATTTTTTATGTGTGGAAGGCTTATCTCATCACCGATTATATCATACGCACCACCAAATCCTTTTACAAATCTACCTTTTTTAAACTCTAATTTAAAAAGATGAAAGTCCTGCATAGTTGAGATCTGTTTTGTTCCACCTTTTCCACTAGTTTGATTTAAAAAACTTGTCATAGCACCATTAAACTCATCACTATTTCTTCGAATTTCAACTGCATTTGTCTTATAGGTAAGCCTTTTTCTTAGTATTATAGAAGCAGCTTTATTTTCATCTTGTAAAAATAAAATTTCAATTTTGTCGGGATTTATGCTTATGCTTTTAAAATGTTCACTAATTTCACTTATGTAGATGTAAAAATTATCATTGAATTTAATAAGTGGTGAGTAGCTTGCAATCGCTTGATCATTATAAATACTCGCAATTACAACACTTTTAAAAGAATTTCTAAACTCATTAATTTCATTTTTAATTTTAGAAAAATCCTCTTTTAAACTTGTGGCTAAATTTTTAATAGCACTTACAAAATCACCATCTGTAACTCTTCCATTAAAAGGTACTTTTGCTTCTAAATTATCCGATCTTAGAAAAATCCCATTTTCATCAAAATCAACTAATTTCGCATTTTTTACATTAAATTTTGAATATTTGTTAAAAAGTTTAATTAAAACATCGCTGTGATGCTCATTCATGTGAGCTATGATTGAATTTTTTTCCATGATATTTCCTTAGATACTAGTGAAATAATTTTATAAAAATAGGGTAAATTTGAAGTAAAGGTTTGAAATTTTTAATTTTTAAATATTTTGTATTTAAAAATGGTAAAATAGTGCGTAAATAAGGAGATTTTATGCAAGATAAAAATAAAAACTACTGGCTTATACCAAGCGATCCTGAGTTTTTTAATGCCATTGAGGAATTAAAAAAAAATAAAATTGTCAGCTGGAGTAGTCCTCTTAATGGATTTAAAATAGGCGATATAGTCTATATTTATCTAGCTAAACCAGTTCAATCAATAAAAATAAAAACTAAAATTGTAAAAATAAATGATGATAAAGAATTTGAATTAGAATTGATTCACATGTTAGATACAGAAAAATTAAATCTTAACAACCTTCAAAAACATGGACTAAAATCTGCACAGCCAAAGCAACAAATTCAAAATGAACTGCTTGAATATATTTTAAAGGTTGATCAAGATGAACAAATAAATAAGGAGAAGTTAAAAATGACAATACAGCCATTAAATCAAATACTATATGGTCCTCCGGGAACCGGAAAAACATACAACACAATAAAAAAAGCTATTGAAATAATAGAAGGAAACATTGATAATAATGAAGATAGAGATGAATTAAAAAAGAGATTTGATAATTATATAGAAAATGGGCAGATTAAATTTATAACTTTTCATCAAAACTACTCATACGAAGAGTTTATAGAAGGGCTAAAAGCAGAAAGTGATGAAAATAATAATATAAAATATGAAATAAAAGATGGCGTTTTTAAAGATATTTGCGAAAAAGCCAAAAATATAAAAATAGAAAGTAAAAAGAACTATTTATTCAATAGTAGTCCAAATATATGGAAAATGTCACTTGGTAATTCTCAACTGGAAAAAGAGAATTATGTGTTTGATTACTGTATAAAAAACAGTGTTGTTTTACTTGGTTTTGGAGAAAATAAAGATTTTAGTGATTGTAATGATGAGAGATCCATTTCTAAAAAGCTAAATATTGAGAATGGCTATCCTATAAAAGCCATAGATATTTTTAAGAATAAAATGCAAAAAGGAGATTTAGTTTTAATTTCATATGGAAATTTAAAATTAAGAGCAATAGCTAGAGTAGTTGGCGAATATAAATTAATTGATGATGATAGCCTAGATTCTTTTGTGCAGGCAAGAGAAGTAGAATGGCTTTTAATCCCAAATGAGCCATTTCCTTATGATAAATTTTTAATAAACCGTTTTTCTCAATTTACTATTTATAATATAAAAGATAATGTAAAAATTGATGAATTAAAAAATATTTTAAGTGATAAACCAAAAATAGAATCCAAAAACTATGTTTTAATTATAGATGAGATAAATCGTGGAAATATATCAAAAATTTTTGGTGAGCTTATAACCCTTATAGAGCCCTCAAAAAGAATTGGGGCAAAAGATGCTATAACAGTAGAGTTGCCATACTCAAAAAATAAATTTGGCGTGCCCTCAAATTTATATATTATAGGCACTATGAATACTGCCGATAGAAGCATAGCTCTCATGGATGTGGCCCTTAGAAGAAGATTTAATTTTATAGAGATGATGCCTGATTATAGTTTATTAAAAGACATAAAAATAGATGATATAGAAATAGCCACAATGCTTAAAGCTATAAATGAAAGAATAGAATGTCTTTATGATAGAGATCACATGATAGGGCATGCTTATTTTTTGGGTATTAAAAGTATAGAAGAACTTTCAGATGTGTTTAGAAACAGAATAATTCCGCTTCTTTGTGAGTATTTTTATGATGACTGGGAGAAAATAAGACTTATTTTAGCAGATGATAAAAAAGATGAAGATTGTCAATTTGTTAAAGAAAAGGATATTAACTTAGAAGAATTATTTAGTGGAGATTTGGAAGATGTAGTAGAAAAAAAACTGTATGAGATAAACAGTGATGCTTTTAAAAACCCACAAAGCTATATAGAAATTTATCCAAAATCAAAAACCGAAGAGAACGATGAGCAGATTGATTCAAATAGTTGAATTTGAAAAGTTATATCAAAAAAATTTTAACAAAAAAGATTTTGACGATATAGAAAATTTTATACTTAAAAATAGTGAAAACACACAGTTTTTAAGACTTGGAAGTAATTGTAATGGCAAATTTATACAAGCTAAAAATTATGTGGGTGTTTTGCAAACAAAAAGCGGATTTACACTAGAAATTTTGCCTAAAATAGCTAAAAACTCAGATGGAGAAGCATCAAAAAAAATTTTTATAAAAATGTTAAAAACTCTTAAAAATTTTCCATTTAAAATTTCAAATTTTGCTAATCTTGATCTAAAAAAAATGTCTATTTTGGAAATTTTTATAAGTATGTTTTTGGATGAGCTTAGCTCTCTTTTAAAAAAGGGGATAAAAAGTGATTATGTAAATTTTAGTGGTAACCTAAATTTTTTAAAAGGAAAACTCATAATAAACAGGCAAATAGATAAAAACAATATTCATAAAAATAGATTTTATGTAAAATACGATGAGTTTACAAACGATATAGAGATAAATCAAATCATAAAAACAACACTTGAGTCTTTATATAAAATATCTTCATATAATAAGCAAAGAATTAGAAAGTTTTTATTTATGTTTGATGAGGTTTCAAAACATAATAATTATAAAAATTTTTTTAAGTATTATTGTATAAATCGCCAAACCAAGCATTATGAACAAGCACTTTTATGGTGCAAAATTTTTCTTTTAAAAGAATCTTTTACTCCATATAGTGGGGCTAATCTAGCATTTGCCTTTCTTTTTGATATGAACAGGCTTTTTGAAAATTACGTTGGGAAGTTTATACAAAAAAACTATGAAAATGTAAAGCTTCAGTATTTTAACAAATATCTTGTAGATAGTCCAAAAAGCTTTAGATTAATACCTGATATTTTTATTGCAGGCGAAAGTAAAATTATAGCCGATACAAAATGGAAAATAGTAGAATCCCCAAAAGATATATCTCAAGCCGACCTATATCAACTTTATACTTATGGGAAAAAATATAATTGCTATAGGCTATTTTTAATATATCCTAAGGCAATTGATAGGCTGGAAGAAGATCATTATATATTGAAATTTAATGATGAAATGATATTAAAAATTATCTATTTTGATTTAGAAGTAGATGATAAAAACAAAGAGTTGATAGATAGTTTTTAAAAAATAATTCTCTTTATTTAATTCCCCTCAAATTTGAGGGGATAAATTTAAGCTTTTATCTTAGGTTGTTTAAAGATAGTAAGCTCAGGAACTTTGCCTGTAAATTTTTCTATATTTACAAGGCCAGTGTGAGAGATATTTCCATTTGCAAGTTTTGAGGTTGGCATATCTATAGTTAAGACATTTGCGCTTCCGTTTTTATCCAAACTTTCTGCCTTTGTTGGATCAAGTGGATCATACCAAGCACCTTCACATAGCTTAACAACACCTTTTATAATGTCATCTGTTACTTTTGCACCAGCCAACACCTCGCCTCTAGCATTAAATACTCTAACCGCATCACCAGTTTTGATGCCTTTTGCTTTTGCATCCTCACTATTTATCCAGATAGGCTCTAAGTTTGAGATAGCATACTCATCTCTAAGACTTGTGTTATTTAACTGAGAGTGAAGACGATCTTCAGGGTGAGAAGTAACTAGGTGAAACTCAGCAGGTTTGTTTTTCATACCAAGCCATTCAATTGGCTCAAACCAAGTTGGATGAGCTTTACAATCATCATAATTCATCTTCTCAATTACTTCTGAGTAAATTTCAATTAGGCCTGATGGTGTACCAAGTGGCTCTAAAATAGGATCTTCTCTAAAATCGCCATATCTATTATATTCAAAGCCCTCTTGAGTTTGAAGGAAAGTTATCGGCTTATTATCAGCCCAAAATTCCTCAAATGGCTTCATAACAACACCATTTAACTCTTCAAGTTGCATTTTCTTTGCCTGATCTCTTGCGCTTTCATAAAACTCTTTTATCCAGTCAATATCGCTTTTATTTTCTGTATATTTGTCTTTTACGCCAAACTCTGCTGCTAAATCGGTAAAAATTTCATAGTCATTTTTACTCTCACCTATTTTTTCAACAGCTTGTTTCATTGGAGTTATTCCTAAATTTGCATAATCACCAATCATAGAAATATCATCTCTTTCATAGATTGTAGTTACAGGCATAACAATATCTGCCATTCTAGCAGTTGGAGTCCAGTAAATTTCATTTACTACAACAGTTCGTGGCTTTTTCCAAGCTTTTACAAGTTCATTTGTATTTTGATGATGGACTAAAGGATTTCCGCCTGCCCAGTAGATAAAGTCAATTTTTGGATAGGTTATTTTTTTACCGTTGTGATCTATTGTTTTTCCAGGATTTAAAAGAGCGTCTGAAATTCTAGCTAGTGGAAATGCTGAATCGGTTGCTTTTTGAAGCCAGCTTTGACCAGTTCCAACGTTTGCAGCACCTGAGCTTATACCACCAACAATTCCAGCTTTTGCATCAGGCGTTCCGCCGTTGCTGTAATGATAGCTTAATCCAAATCCACATCCTGGCTTTCCAATTTGTCCAAGCATCGCGCAAAGAGTTACTAGTGCCCAATGTGGTTGCTCGCCATGATGAGCTCTTTGCATACCCCATCCACTCATTATCATAGTTTTATTGTCATAAAGTGTATGAGCTAACTCTTTTATGGTTTTTTCATCAATTTTACAAATTTGGGAAGCCCATTTTGGAGTTTTTGGAGTATTATCTGTTTTTCCAAGAAGATAAGGCAAGAACTTATCAAATCCTGTTGTGTAGGTTTCTATAAATTTTTGGTCATATTTTTTGGACTCATAGAGTTCATACATCATACCAAGCATCATCGCAACATCGGTATTTGGTAACGGTGCTATCCACTGGGCGTTTAAAAATTTGCAAGTTGCATTTTTTATAGGATCTATGAAAATAACTTTTTTTCCACTCTTTTTTAGTTCTTCAAGATATTTTAAACCTTGCTCATCGCTTACAGTCCAAGCTATTTTTAAAGTTGAGTATGGATCAGCGCCCCAAATAACAACAACATCGGCATTTTCTAATACTAAAGGCCAAGAAGTTTGTTGCTCATATACCTCAATTGTTCCTAGGACATGTGGCATAATAATTTGTGATGCACCAGTTGAATAATCACCTAAAGTTCCTGTAAAACCACCTATTTGGTTCATAAATCTATGAAGTAAGATTCTTGCATTTTGCATATTTCCAGGACTTTTCCATCCATAGCTTCCTGCAAAAACGCTAGTATTTCCGCTTGCTTTTATTGTTTTTTTAAGTTCGTTTGCAATTAGCTTTATAGCTTTGTCATAGCTTACTCTAACCCACTCATCGCTTCCTCTAAGTTCAGGTTTTGGGCTATCTGGATTTTCTAAATAGCTTTTTCTTACATAAGGATATTTGACCCTATCTTTTGCATAAACCAAATCAGCTGTGTAGTGTTGAAGAGGATTTTTTATGCTTGAAGTTTTGTTTAAAGGCTCACTTTTTACGATTTTACCATCTTTTATGGTAAGTTTTAAAACTCCCCAGTGAGCTCCTGTTATAACTTCACCATCTTTAATAATCTTGAAATTTTTAGTAGCATTCTCGGCCGCAAAAAGGTTCATTTTCATAAAAAATGGCACACAAAATGCCGCACCAATTGTTTTAAGTGAATTTCTTCTTGATAAATTTACTGACATTTCTTACTCCTTTGTAGTAGTTTTTTGTAAATATTGAGAAACTAAAAATCTATCTTTTTTATCCATTACAGTTCTACTTAACATAGATTTTAATATACTTGGCCACTGATTTGCGTTGTATTCGTTAATGTTGTGAAGAGCATGGCACATTGAACAACTCTCAGTGTAGATACTAGCAGCTCTATCCATGATAGGTTTTAATTCTTTATAAAAATCCTTATCATCGGTATAGGCTTCAACACTTACTTTACTCCAAGCACCTTTATCTAGAACCTTAACATCTACGGCTGCATTTTTTCCAAAAGCTGCGGTTAAGATTCTTTTTCCCTCACTAAAATAAATAGCCTCACTTACATCATCTTGGATATAGCCCTCAATTTTAATTTTAAGTATATTGCCATCTTTTTCTAATATTTCTACAGGTGCCGTTGGAAGTAGCCTTCCAATAGCCTTTTTATCGCCTTTATCTGCATAGAGAGACTTTACAACATCACTATAAACTATCTCATTTGCAAATGCAAAAGCGCAGGCAGAGACAAATAATAAAATTTTTTTCATATACCCTCCTTATAACTATTTATGAATTATATCATAAATAATATAAATATGATATAAAATAATATTATTTAATCTAGCATTAAACTTTAAGATGAAATTTAAATTAAAAAATAGTTAAATTAAAGTGAATATTAATGATTTTAATATGATTTTTTAATTAAAGTAAAAGTAGGTCATTATAGTAAGTAGAATTCAAAGAGCAAATTTACTCTTTGAATATTTTAAGTTTTAGTGTAGGTTTTCTATATAATTCATAGCGCTAAGTGCTGCAACTGCACCATCTCCAGCTGCAGAGACAACTTGCTTTGGAGCATCTTGTCTGATATCGCCTGCTGCAAAAAGACCTTTAATGCTTGTTTGCATTTTTAAATCAACTTTTACTTGGCCGACTTCATTTGTGTTGCAAATAAATTTATCATCATTTTTAATAATGCTATTTCTAACATTAAGCCCTACAAAAGTAAAAATTCCAGGAACTTTTAACTCTTTTGTTTTCCCGTCATTAAATTTTACTATAACTCCAGTAACGCCTGATTTATCTCCATAAACTTCATCAACAATAGCGTTTAAAACAAACTCTATTTTTGGATTTTTCTTAGCTTTTTCAACTGTTATTGGTGCGGCACGAAAGCCTTCTCTTCTGTGTATTAAATAGACTTTTGAGACAATGTTTGTTAAATAAATGGCTTCTTCTAATGCAGTATCACCACCACCCAAAACAGCAACTTCTTTATTTTTGTAAAAAAAGCCATCGCATGTTGCACAAGTACTAACTCCTTTTCCAAAAAACTCATTTTCACCTTTAAAGCCTGCTTTTCTAGGTTCTGAGCCAGTTGCTAGGATAACAGCTTTTGCCTTAAACTCATCACCGCTATCTGTAAAAATGCTAAAACTTTGGTCTTTGTTTTTTACAACTTTTACAACTTTTTTACTCTCTTGTTTTAAGCCAAATCTAAAACATTGTTCAAGCCAAGGCTGCATAAAACTAAGCCCATCCATTATGGTTGCAACTCCTGGATAGTTTTCTATCTCAGAGCTTCCTGTGATTTGGCCACCAGGCATACCAAGTTCAAATAAAACAACATCTTTAAGTCCGCCTCTTGTGGCATAAAGTCCTGCTGCAAGACCTGCTGGTCCGCCGCCAATGATAGCTAAATTTAACATTTTAATCCTTTTAATTTTATTATGAATTTATTTTAAAAAAATAGATTAATAATAAAATTTGAAGCTAAAAAGCTTCAAATTTACTATAAAAGTGAGTTTATTTTATCAGTGATTGCTTGTTTTGACTGAGCGCCAATAAGCTGATCTTTTATCTCGCCATCTTTAAAGAAAAGTAAAGTTGGAATGCTTCTTATACCAAATTCAACTGCTAAGTCTTGCTCTTCATCAGTATTTACTTTGCAAATTTTAGCTTTTCCTTCAAATTCTTCTGCCAACTCGTCAATAACAGGAGCAAGCATTCTGCAAGGTCCACACCATGGAGCCCAAAAATCAACTAAGCTAACGCCTTCTTTTGCTACATCAAAATTTTTTGATGTAAGTTCTATATATTTTGCCATTTTTTCTCCTTTTAGAAAAATTAATATTATAGATTATATCGAAAAAACTATTAACCAAAAAACAATATGTATTATCAAATAAGCAATATTTTTTATAAATTCAAATTTATCTTTTTAAAACACCAAAGTATCGACTTGGCAGTTTGTAGTTTTTAGTTTTTTAAAAGATAAAAATTTAAAGATTTAAAAATTTCTTCTAATTTTTGAGAAGTTGTGCAATAAATTGTCTTATGGTTACCATTTGTAGCTTTTCTTTGATGAAATGATAAGCATCATCTTTTTTAGTGATGATATCAGTTTCACCAAATTTAATTAAAATTTTTATTAATTATTTCAAATTTGAGTTTTTAAAAAAACTTTATAGCTTTTTATTTGCCTTCAAAATCCAAAATATACTCTTTTAATCCTAAATTTACTCTTCTATTCTTATCATAAAAGGTCTGTTTAGAACAAATTCAAAATTTTCTAAAATTCCCATAACTCTTTTAATATTTGCTTCAAGGCTCAAATGGGTTGTAAAATAAAGCGTAGTGTGTTTTTCACCCTTGTTTCTTGGTTTTTGTAAAAAACTATCTATTGAGATATTGTTTTGACTCATTACATTTGTAATACTAGCTAAAACACCAGTTCTATCTTCGACTTTTACCCTTAGGTAGTATTTTGTTTGGATGTTTTTTTGTTCGATTAACTCCATTTTTTTAAAATTTTGAGCATATCCAAGCATTGGATTTTTATTTCCTTTTGCAATGTCTATAAGATCTGCAATAACGGCACTTGCAGTTGCATCTCCTCCAGCACCTGGGCCATAATACATACTTTCATTTAGTGCATCACAATTTATACTAACTGCATTCATTACACCATCAACTTCAGCAATTATCCTATCCTTATTAATTAATGCCGGATGAACTCTAAGTTCAGCTTTGCCATCAGTTATTTTTGAAATTCCTAAAAGCTTTATGGTATAGTCAAACTCTTTTGCAAAAAAGATATCTTCATTTGAAATTTTTCTAATGCCTTTAACTAAAATATCTTCAGGATCGCCGTGAACGCCATAAGCAATACTGCTTAAAATCAAAAGCTTGTGAGCTGCATCAATACCATCAACATCAAATGTTGGATCGGCCTCAGCATAGCCCAAACTTTGAGCTTTTTTGAGTACATCTTCAAAATTTGAGTTATTTTGCATCATATCTGTTAAAATATAGTTGCTTGTTCCATTTAAAATTCCTACTATTTTTTCAACCCTATTTGCGCTAAGTCCTTCCCTTAGGGCTTTTATGATTGGAATGCCACCTGCAACACTTGCTTCAAAGCCAAAAGGTGTATCTTTTGCAAGATTTTGTAAGGCATATCTATGATATGCAAGCATGGCTTTATTTGCTGTTACAACCGGCTTTTTTTTCTTTAAAATTTCGCTAACTATATTAAAAGGCTTTTCAACACCACCCATAAGTTCAATATAAATATCTATGTCATCTCTATTTAGTACACTTTTAATATCATCAGTTAATGGGATATCAACACCTCTATCTTTATTTAGGTCTCTAACTGTACCAACTACTGGAATTATCTTTTTTCCAGCTCTTGCGCTTATTAGATCTTTATTTTTTTGTAAAATTTTAATAACAGAACTTCCAACTGTTCCAACACCTAAAATTGCTACATTCATTCATTTCCTTTTAAGAAATTTTTTATATTTTTTGCTGCTTGTTTGATTCGGTTTTCATTTTCTATTAAAGCAATTCTTACAAATTGATCTCCACCACTTCCAAAACCACTTCCAGGGCTTACCGCAACATTTGCCTCTTCAAGCAGTTTTTTGCTAAATTCAAGACTTTTTATTTTTGAAAATTTTTCTGGAATTTTTGCCCAAACAAACATGGAGGCAACTGGTTTTTTAATCTCCCAAGAGGCATTTTCAAAAGATTTTATTAAAAAATCTCTTCTTTTTTCATATTTTAATCTTATCTCATCAATACAACTTTGATCTCCATCAAGTGCGATTGTAGCTGCAACTTGAATAGGTGTAAACATGCCATAGTCAAACCATGATTTTATCTTTTTTAAAGCTGATACTAGTTTTTGGTTTCCACACATAAAACCAACTCTCCAGCCTGCCATATTATAAGTTTTTGATAGTGTATAAAATTCAACTGCTACATCTTTTGCTCCCTCGACCTCTAGTATAGATGGGGTTTTATATCCACCAAAAGAAAGTTCAGCATAAGCAATATCACTAATTATATAAAATCTTTTTTCTTTTGCCATTTTTACAAGACGTTCGTAAAAACTCAAATTTACAACCGCAGTTGTTGGGTTATGAGGGAAATTTACAACTACATATTTTGGTTTTGGAATGCTTTCTTCAAAAGTTTGCTCTAGGTCTTTAAAAAATTTATCTTCATCCAAAAAGAAGTCATCTCCATAGACTAGTGGCATTTTTACAACATTTCCACCAGCTATTATGAAGGCTTGAGTATGTATAGGGTATGCAGGATCTGGTACTACAGCTACATCACCAGGATTTATAATAGCTGTTGTTAAGTGAACAAATCCCTCTTTGCTTCCCATTGTTGCAACTATTTCTTTATCTGGATCAAGAGTGACATTAAATTTTCTTTTATACCAAGAAGCACACGCTAGTCTTAATTTATAAATTCCTTGAGAAACAGAATATCCATGGGTTTTGTCTTTGTTTGCACTTTGGCATAATTTATCAATGATGTGTTGTGGAGTTCTTCCATCTGGATTTCCCATAGAAAAGTCAATTATATCCTTACCTTCGTGTCTTGCTTTCATTTTTATTTCGTTTATTTGAGCAAAAACATAGTTTGGAAGGCGTTCTATTTTATTAAAACGAATTTCATCAAACATAGCATTCTCCTTTTTTATTTAAGGTTAAATTTAAGTCCATTTTTTATATTATCTAAGCTAGCGCTATCGCCAATTTGTATATATGTTGCATCTTTTGGGATAGTTAAATTTAAGCTTTTTTTTGCATCATCCTCCCTAATGCTTTGCAATAGGTTTAACTCATTGTCAAAAATTCTAACTTCTGGATGCCAAGCATCCATATTTTGAGAGATAATATCTATCTCATTTTTGCCTTTTATGTTTAAAAAATATGGTTTTTGTGGTTTTTGCAAGTCATATATAAACTCAGGTGCTAAATTTAAATTTGATAAATTTACCTCATATGTGAAAATATCATTTTTTTTTGATACATTTTTAATATATGCTGATCTTTTTTTAAACTCATCATAAACTTTATCTGGAGTTAAAACTCTTGAGCCTATTATTAAAATTTTATAACTTGAGTTTTGGCTGTTTGTAAATTCTAAATTTTGATAGTTTTTAAATCCAAGCTCTTCTAAAACATCACTAACAAGCTTCAATAAAATGACGCCTTTTGAATTCGAATTAAAAACAATCTCAGTTTTTGAGTTTTTTGAGTAGTTGCTTAAAATTTTATCGTCAATCAATTTTTTTGTGATTTTTCTAATATCTGGGTTTTGATACTCGTCTATAAACTCATTCACACCCTCACCATCTCCACCTAAATTTAGTGATATTTCTTTAGGTGTTACTCCAAATGCTAGGTTTAAAAAAAATAGTGTTAAAATTAAACTTTTTACCACGCTTTGCCCTTATTTAACTTTAAGAACTCGTCATAGCTTATTGTGTTTACATTACCTTTTTTTATTAGAAATCTATGTGGATTTTTATCATTAAATTTTTCTTCTTTTTCTTTTGTGTTTAGTGTAAAAAGTCCGTGTCCTGTTAGAATAAGTTGATCTTTATTAATATCAAATTCAAAGAATTTGTCTGTTGTTTTTGTAGTTTTTGATCCAGTTTTTAAATCAATTATGCCTATCCAAATTTTTTCAGTTGGATTTATGCCTTGTTTTTGATCTTTTGCTAAATTTTCACTTAAAGACTCCTTATTATTCAAATTATCATTGCTTAAATTTTCATCCTCGTTTAATAAGGTAAGTTTTTCAAGAGCATTTAGGCTTTCATTTTCATCAACTATTTCTTCTAAATTTTCTTCATTGTTAAGTTCTTTTTCATCTTCTTTAATATTAAATTCTGGTGTTTTATTATCAAGATTTAAAATTTCAATTCCTGTTTTTTCAAGCTTTAGGTTTGTTTCATCTATCATTGTAGAATTTGTTGAGTAAACTTCGGTTTTAGTATCTTTAAAATTTAAAAACTTATCTATTTCATAAAGCTTAAAGTTGAAAATAACCCAAATTATGATAACAAATAAAACTAACCAAAATAAAAATTTTGGAAGTTTTTTATGTTCTGTTATTGCAACTTCTTGCTTTAAAGGATTGTTGAATCTAGTCTCTTTTTTTAGTGTAAAATCTTCTATGTTGTTTGCATTAAATTCATCAAGCCAAGGTTGCAAGTCAACCCCATATTCTCTTTCTAGTATCTTTATATATGCTTTTACATTTGTTTCTTTTAGTGAATCAAAATCCTTTTGTAAAATCCACCTTATATAATCAACTTCTATATGTGTTGTTTTGGCTATTTCGTTGATTCCAATACTTTCTAATTTTTCTAAAGCATTATTTTTATTGTTGTCCATTTGTCATCCTGTCACAAAATATTGCAAATGCTGCATTAACATTTAAAGAATCCCAGTTATTTCTCATTTTTATGCCAATTAATTCATCGCATTTTTGAATGGCCTTATTTGGAATTCCTTCACCTTCGCTTCCCATCACAAGCACCTTTTTGCTGGCAAATTCTTTTAAATTTTTACCCTTTGCATCTGATGCGTAAATTTTAAAACCAACCTGCTTTAACTCATTTAAAAGAGTTAGCCCATCTTCGAATTTACAAATTGGTATTTCATATGCAGCACCACTGCTAGATCTAATAATACCTTCTATTGCTAAACTTTTGGTTACGATAATCACACCATCAACTCCGAGTGCATAAGCTGATCGAACGATTGCGCCTATATTTCCAACATCGCTTAGATTATATAAAACTGCCAAAAAATTCTTAGATTTTAAATCTTTAAATTCACTAAACTTATAATCTTTAACTTCAGCTAAAAAACCTTGATGATTGCCACCCCTTGCTAGGGCTTGAGCTTTTTTAAAGTCAAGTTTTTCTATTTTTATATTAAGCTTTGAAATCTCCCTAAATAAAGCCTTATCACACTCTTTGGCAAGAAAAATCTTTAAAAATTCATCTTTATGATTTTTTAACAGATGTAAAAATAACTGTTTTCCATAAATTATCATTTTAAAATCATATCCAAAGAGCCTTAAAAAATAGCTTATTTTATTAAATTTTTATAAATTTCTTTTTGGTTTATTCCTGTAATTTTTGATAAAAGTTTTGATTTTTGTTTTGGAGGTATATCAAGATCTAAAATATCGCTTTCTAAAATGGTTTCAAACTTTGTATTTTTGCTCTTATCTAATACGAGGCAAAACTCACCATTTAAATTTTCATTTTCTAAAATTTGAGCTAAATTTATAGCTTTATCAAAATATTTTGTTTCAAATTTTTTAGTTGCTTCTTTTATGATAAAAATTTCTCTTTGTGGGTCTATATCTGCAATATTTTTTATTAAATTCAAAACTCTTTTTGGGGATTCATAAATTATTGTTGGATAAGGTGAGTTTAAAGCATTTTGGATAGCTACTTTTCTCTCATCGCCTTTATTTGGTAAAAAACCTAAAAAGCTAAACTCTTTTTCTATTAATCCGCTTGCAACAGCTGCTAAAATTAAGGCATTTGAGCCACTTAAAACTTCGTATTTAATTTTATTTTTTTGAGCAAATTTAACTAAGCTATTTCCAGGATCGCTAATGCATGGCATTCCAGCATCGCTCATATATGCACATATTTTTTTAAAAATATCTAAGTCAATATTTTTTAAAATTTCATCTTCATTGTGTGAGTGGAGTGAGTAAAAAGATACATCTTTTAGTTTTAAAGAATAGCGAGTTTGAAGTAGGTTTAAAAATTTTTTAGTAACTCTTGTATCCTCGCAAAAAATAACCTCGCATTTGGCTAAAACTTCTAAAATATGCAAGGATACATCAGATAAATTTCCTATTGGTGTAGGAATAAAATAAAGCAATTATTTCATACCGTATTTTTTCTTAAATTTATCGACTCTACCTGCTGAATCTACGATTTTTTCACTTCCTGTAAAAAATGGATGACATTTTGAGCAAATATCAACTCTTAGTTCTTTTTTGTTTGACTTTGTTTCAAAAACATTTCCACAAGCACAAGTTACGGTGCAATCCATATAATCTGGATGAATATCTTTTTTCATAAAATTTTCCTTTTTATATTTTTAGTTTTGAATTTAGAATAAGTTTGCATTTTACTATAAAAAATATAAAAAATCAAATTTAAAGTAAAATTTTTGATGCAATTCCTACGACAGCACTATTTGATTTTAAAATAAAAGGTGAGTTTAGTCCAACCCTATCTTTAACTTTTAATCTTTCATTCTCACTAAACCCACCCTCAGGTCCTATAAAATAAATTTTATTTTTATTTAAATTTTGGATTTTTTCGCCACCAAAATCTACCAGCACGACATTATCAAATTTAGTTAAAAACTCATCAAAACTATTGTAAATTTCAAACTCTATTATAGAGTTTCGCCCACATTGTTGAGATGAGTTTATCAAAATTCTTTTAAATCTTTCTATATCGAGTTTAAAATTTTTTTGTGAGAACTCAGTATAGATAAAAAATATCTTTTTAACTCCGATTTCATTTAAAGTTGGAAGAGTTTTTTCTATAACTATAGGATCTACAACTGCCCATGCAATGCTTAAAAAAAGCTCATCTTTTGGTAGGGAATGTTTAAAAACAAGTTCTAAAGAGATTTCTTTTTTTGAAATTTCTGTTATTTCATAAATATAATTATAGTTATCTTTTAAATTTCTTATATCAATTCTTTGACTTGTTTGAACGCGTCTAGCTTTTAGATGTTTAAAGTCGTTTATCTTTAAAAGCTCATCCCCAGCATTTTTATCATATAAAAAAACCATTTATAAAATCTCCAAAATAAGTGTAATTGTTAAAATTATGCTAACTAAAATTTTAGCTTTTTTCTTAAAATTTTCATAACTTTTTGTGTAATATCCTTTTTTTAAGGCTTTAAAACTAATGCCAATAAACGCTGGAAAAATAATGCTAGCTAAAATCATCAAAAAAACCTTGAAGCTTATGTGAAAATTAATAACAGGTAACATTATAATGCCTGTAAAAATTAAAGCTGAAAGACTAAAACTATAAAGCGGTATAAAAAATCTTATTCTTTTATGAAATTTAATACCATTTTGCGAGTTAGAAAAAATAAAAATTAAAAAAATCAAGCTTAAGACTATAAAAAACTTTGAAAAAAAACTATGTAAAGCAAGACTCAAATCATAAAATTCTATCATTTAGCAATCTTTTGGAAAATTAAACTTAATGCCATTTTTAAGTTTTGTAAAAAACTCTTTATCATCTAAATCAGCTAAAATTTCAGGACTAAAACTTATATCTTTAAGTTCTATTTTTCCCATATCTTCATTGTATGCATCATCTCTAAAGCATTGTGCATATCCAGTGGCTGTTTCATGAACTATAATACTATAAAGTGTAACATTTTTTTCATTATTGTGCATATTTGTAAGGCTTAAAAGTCTGTCAATTAAAATAAAAAAAACTCTACAAAACTGCTCTGCGCTTGGGTTTTGTGGAATTTCTATCCATCTTTTTGAGTGTTTTTTAATATCATTTTTATATTCATCACTATCGCCTGAAAAAAGTGTTGTAGCATGGTCAAAACTATCAATTATTGCTTTTATGCCTTGTTTCATTAATCCAAAATCATATACCATTCCAGCACTATCTAAAAAATTTGAACTAAGCATTACTTCGCACTTATATGAGTGTCCGTGAATACTCGTCCTGCAACGTTTTGAAGAGCAAAATCTTACAATATGTGCATTTTCAAAGTCATAAATTTTTCTTATTATCATACACCCTCTTTATCGTTAAATATTCTAATATGAACTCTATCTGTATAATTATAGCCGTTTTCAAGACAGAAATTAAATGCAAATTTAGCATTTTTTTCAAGCTCATCTATGTTTTTAGCTAGTGGCATACAAAAAACATCACTTTTTTTAGCATCTTTAATAGCGTTTAAAATCTCACAAATTTCATCATTTGGATTAAAATCAGGACTTATTACAAATTTATAAAAGCATTCTTTTGTGTTTTGTTTTAATAAATTTAAAGCTTTAAAATTTAGCCTTTTTTCTTTTGTTTCGCCAGAAATTGAAAGTTTTGTAGAGATTGCATAAATGCAGTTTTTATAAAGAGGAAATTTCTCAAAATCAATCTCAATCGTCCCATTTGTTTCAAAGTGAACTTCATAGCCTTGATGTAAAATTTCGGTAATAAAATCATAAAAAATGGGATTTTTATGGTGAATTAGTGGCTCACCACCTGTTATTATAATGGCTGGCTTATAATCTAGTTTTGGAATTTTTGATAAAAGAGTTTTTACACAATCAATTTTTTTATAATTGAAATGACTTGTAAAAACAGCTTTGATTGTGTCACATCCTTTTAAAGCCTCCCCTGTTTTTGGAGAAATTTTAACTACATTAAAGCCTGGACATTTTAAATTGCACCCAGCAAAACGAAAGAAAATAGCATTTATGCCAGTATATTTTCCCTCACCTTGAATACTGTGAAATACCTCAACTAGATTTAAAGACATTTAATTTTTTACTCTAAATATAAAAACTTTATTCATGTCTTAGCCACCAGTTTTATAAAAAGCTCTACTTGAAATTTCATTTTGATTTATGCTGTTTTCCCATCTATTTTTTTCAGGTTTATTTTTTAAAACCTCTCTTAAAATTTCACTTGCTTTTATAATATCACCGCTTTTAACAGCTTCTTTTATGCTTAGTGCATCTTCAAAATACAAACAAGGTATTAAAAACCCTTCCGCACTTAGCCTAATCCTATTGCAAGTATCGCAAAAATCGTGTTTATGTGGATCAATTATTCCAAATTTATATCCATCTTCTAGCTCAAAAAGAGTGGCCGGGGAGTTTAGTTTTTTAATGCTTTCTTTGAATTTAAATTTGTTTGATAAAATAGCTAAAATTTCATCTTTTTTAAGACTTTTTAAAAAGTTTTTTGCATGGATATTTTCCATATATTCGATAAATCTAATTTCACATCCGTGATTTTTAGCAAATTCTAAAAGATTTATAAGCTCATCATCGTTAAAATTTTTTAAAGCTACACAGTTTAATTTGACTTTAAGTCCAACATTTAGGGCTTCCTCAAAGCCACTTATAACTTTTTCAAGGACGTTTTTTCCAGTTAATTTAAAAGCTTTTTCTTTGTTTAATGTATCAAGAGACATATTAATTCTTTTTAGTCCACTATCTTTTAGTTTTTTAGCAAAATCTTTTAAGAAATATCCATTTGTAGTCATAGCCAAATCAATATTTTGGGCATAATCACTTATCATTTTGATAAATTTGTCAGTATCTTTTCTAACTAAAGGTTCTCCGCCTGTTATTCTTATTTTTTTAACACCTTCATCAATTGCAACTTTTATAAATAAAAATAACTCTTCAAAGCTTAAAATTTTTTCATGCGGTACCCATTCAAATGGCTTATCTGGCATACAATACTTGCATCTAAAATTACATCTTTCAGTAACAGAAACTCTTAAATAATCAACAATTCTTCCATGCCCGTCTATTAACATCTTTTATCCTTTTGTTGGATTATAAAAGACTTTTTTAAATTTAGCACAAATAAAATTTATTTATTAACAAGTTTATCTATGTTTTGCAAAGACTTAATAACAGGCTCAATCTTATCATCGATTTGTTTATCAAGCTCATCGGCAAGTATACCTATATCAAACATTTCAAGTTCTTCTTTTAGTTTTGCAACCTCTTTTTTTAAGATAAAAATTTCGTTCATATTATCATTGACTATATGATCATATCTATCAAATTTTTTATTTGTTTGGCTATCCTTTACATAAAGTAAAATCAGTACTATAAAAAGCACTACGCAAAGCCCTAAAATAATAATGCTATTAGCATCCATTTTTTCTCCTTAAAATAAGTGATCTAAAAATATAAAACAAAAAAACATTATTCCCAAATAGCCATTTAGTGTAAAAAATGCTTTGTCTATTTTAGTAAAGTCTTTATTCACAATCTCATGTTCTTTATACAAAATAATAGCTGAAATTATAACACCCAAATATGCAAAAAATCCCAAATTTGAAGCTATGCAAAAAAGTAACCAAAATAAAATTGTAATTGCGTGAAAAATACTTGATATAAACATAGCTGCTTTACTTCCATAACATGCTGGAATACTATAAAGACCAGCTTTTTTATCATATTCCATATCTTGAAGTGAGTAGAGTATGTCAAACCCAGCTACCCAAAAAGCAACTCCAAAACATAATAAAATAGCCCAAAGAGGAATAGCTCCTAAAACTGCTACACTTCCTGCTATTGGAGCAAGCCCTAGACAAAATCCAAGCATTATATGAGCAGTTTGTGAAAATCTTTTAAAAATTGAATATCCACCTAAAAAAAGTAAAATTGGAAATGATAAATAAAAGGCTAAACTATTTATAAAATATGCTACTACTATAAAAATTAAAGCATTTACTCCTATGAAAATAAGTAAATTTGTCTTTCCAATTCTTCCATCAACACTTGGTCTATTTGCACATCTTGGATTTGGTTCATCTATGTCTTTGTCCATAAATCTATTAAAAGCCATAGCAAAACTTCTTGCACTTACTGCGCATAAAATTCCTAAAATAAGTAGTCTCCACCCAAACCACATCGTGTTATTTTCAAGTTTTGAAGCCGTAATCATAGCTATAAAAATAAATGGCAGAGCAAAAACTGAGTGCTTAAAAACAATAAGTTCGTTAATATCTGCTAAAACTTGCCTAAATTTTTTCATTAATTCCTTTCAAAGTTTTTATTTTAGCTAATTTAAGTTACAATACAATAAAGGTATCTTATAATTTGCCCATATTTTATAAAAAAGGGGTAAAAATGAGCGAATTTTCTTTCTATTTTAGAGAGGATGAATTTGTGATCGAGGCTACAAAAACAATTAAAAAAACACCAAATGGGACTCTTGTTTTTCGTAATAAAATGAATTCTATATTATTTCCTGTAAATTTTACAGCTAGAGATTATGATGTATTTTTCACGATTTGTTGGTATGCGAAACAAATGGGCTACGCCGAGAATAGAGGGGCTATTGAAATGCCATACTCTGAAATTGCTAAGTTTTATGAAAAAGACATAAACAAGACTAGATTTAATAATGAAATTAAAATTTTTAGAGATAAGGTTTTGGGTAGAAATGGTGCAGCAATTTATAGAACAGTGGAATTTACAGAAGATGATGAGATTTCAAGCGTTGGTGTATTTTTCATTGATATAGATGTTTTCAGAAATAAACAAATTTTAAGATTTAGACTCAATCCTAGAGCTTTGGACATTTTATTTAAAACACTGAATTTTATGAAAATTGATCTTTATGATTTTGTTTCAATTAACGGAAAATTTGCAAAAACTCTTTATCGTCTTTTGCACCAATATGATAATCTGAAACCAGATAAAGATGGCTTTAAATGTGTTAAATTTACTAGATTTGATTTTGAAAACTTAATGAGTGTTCCTATAAAATATGATTCTACTGATTTAAATCGTCGTGTAATTGAACCATCAGTTAATGAACTTAACGAAAAATACTTTAAAAAGCTGATGTTTGAAAGAGAATTTTCAAAGAAAAATAAAAAAGAAATTACTGGATATTCATTTAAATTTATGCTTAATGAGCAAGTCGTTTAAAGCTATTTAGCCCTATACTACATCAACTTAAATTTAGTTTTTGCTTTCTAGGGCTTGTGGCAACTTAAATTAATCTTAAATATTTCAATCTTTATTTATTTTTTACCCTTTTATTCTCATTGCTATATATTCTTCTAAATCTAAATCAAAATTCATAGCTTCTGCTCTGAATTGCATTATTTGATCAAATGTAAAAATATCTTTTAACTCATATGTTGCTGTGAGCTTAATTTCTGAATAAGTAGCCATACTTACTCCTAAATTGTCAGCTATTTTGCGGATTAATTCTTTGTTTTCATGGCTTATATAAATAATATAATTTGTCATACGTTCTTTTATTTTTTCATCATTTGGCTGTGGTGCTTCTACTAATCCCATTTTAAATTTTACAAACTCACTCATGCTTGTGTTGTACCATTTTGCTTGATCAAATATCCAAACTAAAACTTCGTCTTTAATATAAGGAATTTGTGACACAAGTGAATTTTCTATAAATTTAGCTAAGGTGTATGTTGTGTATTTTTTTCTTATTTTTACTCCAAGTTCTTTTGAAAATTTTGCCCCAAATGACTCTTTTCCTTTTTTAGATGATAATTCTTTTTGTGTTTCTGCTCCATCGATAAAACTATCTAAATTTTCAATTGAATTTGTTGTTTTTTTAAAATTCATTTTTTTCCCTTTTGTCTTAATAAATAATGAAATAAAAAATATTTCAAAAGTATTTTATAGAATTATTATAACTAAAAATATAATAAATAATATAAAAAAATACTAAAATTTAAAAAATAAAAGCATAATTTTATAAAATTTCATTACATAAATTTTTTATTTCATTTTCTGCTTTGTTGCCATCATTAATTTCAACTACTCCAAGTCCAAGTTGTGTTGCAATTTTATATCTTTCTCTTTCATAAATAATCGTATCTGCTAATTTTATATAATCTTCTTCTATGTCGTTTATATAGCTTATGAGACTTTCAATTTTTTTATATAAAACTGGATTTGGAGATGCTCTATTAATGACAATATATGCTATGAGTTTATTATTTTGCTCTTTTGCCATTTTTACGACATTTATCATTTTATCTAAAACACTTACATCAAACTGGCTTGGAATTGTTGGAATTATCACTATATCGCTTAATGCAATTGCTATTCGCATTTCTCTGCTATCTCTTCCACCTGTGTCTATTAATATATCTTTTTCCCCTTTATCGTTTTGCAAAAATTCTTTTAAATTTTCGCCGTATTTATATGCAAAATCAAAAGCTTTATTATGGTTTTCTTCATTTCTTATATTTAGAAATGTAGCTATTGATTTTTGTGGATCCGTATCAATTAATAGCATAAATTTGTTTTTAGCTATTCCTTGATTTATGGCTATATTTGTAGCTAATGTGCTTTTTCCACTTCCACCTTTTTCGTTGCAAATTGATATGATCATTTTTTCTCCTTTATGTCTTCTATTGTATAATCAATGCTGTATTTAATATTGAGATATATTCTGACTATAAATTCTTGTTTACATTTCTCACATTCCCAGTCTATCTCATTATCAAAACGTATTAAACACAATTCTAAATTTAACGTTTTAATAAATTTATCAACATTGTTTTTATGCCCACAATGTGGGCATACTAATTCTTTATCTGTTATCATTTTCTTTCTTTATCTCATCTTGAATTTTTTCATACTCCAGCAAAAGACTCTCATCGTCTTCAAATAAAAACCTATAAAGTATAGTAGTCACTCTAGCAAAAGCATAGTACAGTAAATTCGCCTTGATGCTACAATCATTTAAAATTAGAGGATCATTTTTATAAGCGTGTTCCCCAACAATATCCACCACCTGCAAATTTTCACTTATTAAAAGGTATCCGATCTCATACTTATATCTCTCATAAAAGTCGCTCACATTGATATCTCGATTCAAGTATATGTCAGCAACGTATCCATAATCCATACTAGTGAGTTGCAAAAAGCTCTTAATCGTCCTGATGTCTTTGCTGTGATCTAATAGCGTCTCTCTTATAACTTCATTTAAAATATTACGCGGGTTCTTCTCCAAAAGTCTTTTTAACTCTTTTATGGTCTCGTTATAGTCTTTCATTTTTTATCTCCTATTGTTGTTTATATATTTAAAGGGGAGTTAAGTCCCCTATTGTTTAAGCCCATAGCCTTTGGGCGATTTCTAACTTCTTTTCAAAGTCTCTAACTGCCTTATTTGCATAAGCCAACTCTAAGTCATACTCTCTCGGTATTGTTCCATTTTTTAGCCCTTTGTGCCTTTCGGTGGCTTCTTGTAATTTTAGTTCAAAATACTCCAAGCTTTCAGGCATTGAGAGATTAATCTCTTTTAATTTTTTCTCCCAATATTCTATTTTAGATTGTCTATCTTCTGCTAGTTTTTCGTGTTCAACTGCTTTCCCCATTCTCTCCCAGTTCTTTTCAATTAGTTTCCTGTGTCTTTGTTCGCTGTGGTGTCCTACTTTGATTGGCTCTCCTAGGCTTAAAAATTCCTTATCTTCTTGTGATTTTTCATACCATTCTTTACTTAGTTTTTCATGTCTTACTTGTGCATTTTGGTGTTTATTTAATCTTCTTTGTGCATAACTTTCATCTAGTCTTATAATTGAATAATAAAATTTATTATCTTTTTTATAAAGTAAATTATATACTTCGCATTCTACACCTTTGCCATATTTGGTGGTTAATTCTATTATTTCTCCTTTGGTATGTTCTGCTTCACATTCTGCTATCCATACATTTGGGCAGTATTTTTTAAATTTGTTCATTTCAACACCTTTTGCTTTTTTATTTTTGGATGTTTAACATCCTTTTTATAATTCAAATTATACCATTTTATAACTTAAAAAATAATAAATATTAAAATAAAACAAAATTAAAATAACTAAATAAAATAAAAAATACAAATATAAAAACAATAAAAAAACATAAAAATAACAATAATATTTAAGCTTATTTTAAGTTAAAATCTGCTTTTTCTCCCTTTTTAAAGAAAATGCAAAAGCCCTATGGGTAACGGCACATTTTGTAATTTTTTGACATTTTGCAAATAGCTACAAACCACGACAAAAAGGGGAAAAACAAAGGATAATAAAATCTTAGTTAAAGCTTAAAGTTCAAAAATGGGCTAAAATTTAATTTTGATTTTAGCCCCATATTGATTACTCTTTTTTTGATAATAAAAAATGTATTTTTATGATTAGATATAAAATTAGATTAAAAGCTATATAGCATATTATTGCCATAGCTATAAAGAAAAAATCAGCATTTAGCAAAGTTTCTACTCTATTTGGCTTATTAAAAAAATAAAGTATAAAATTTACCCCAAAACCTAATAAGTTTACTACAAAAAATACCCACATAAATATTTTAAGTGGGCTGTTAAATAGCTTAACTTCTCTTTTTTTCATTGTCTGTTTGACCTATGTTTTGATGTTGTGATTGGATGTTGTTGAAGTTTGATGTGTTGCCATTTGTTTGGCTATTTTGTACTTGTGTTTGATTGTTCCAATTTCCTTGCCCTTGCGTTTTATTGCTATTTTGTTGATTGTTTTTTGTTGTATTGTGTTGATTGTTATTTTTGTTTTGGTTTTGATAAGCTTGGGTGTAGTTATTTGATTGCCCTAAAAAAACATCTTCATACATCTTCTCAATATTACCATCTGAATAATTATTAAAATTTGTTTCTTTTTCTTCTTGATTTTTTGATCCTAGAAGTGTGAATTCTTCTATTTTTATATTTACGCTTGTTCTAGGCTCTCCTTGATTGTTTTCATAATCATTTGTTTTAATTTCGCCACGAACGAGTAACTTATCTCCTTTTTTTGTATATTGTGCCAATATTTCGCCTTGTTTGTTGAAAGCAACTAATTTAAGCCATTGAGTTCTTGTTACTTGAGTATTGCTATCTTTTGGCGTATATTTTTTAGTAATTGCTATACTATTTTTTGCTACTATTCCGTATTGGCTTTGTAGTATCTCCCAATCACTTCCTAAATTTCCACATAAAATTGCATTGTTCATTCTTTCTCCTTTAAAATTTGTTCTATTCTTTTATCAAAAAGATATCCTATAAAATATCCTATTGTTATTCCAACTAGTGCTAAATAATCCATATTAAGCCTTTACTCATCTATCCTCTTACTTCTTTTTCCACGATATTTTCCTTTAAATTTGGTTTTTTAGCATAACCCTTGGTTTTATATTGTTTGCTTTTTGAACTATAATTCTTGTAAATAGTTCTTTTCCATTTAAAATTGCTGATTTTGTATTGTTTTTTGTATAGTCCCATTTTACTAGCTCAGGATATTTTTCTTTAATTTCAAAATCACACCCTAGTATGTTAAATTGGGCTGGATTATGTTTTATAAAAAGTGTTAGTGGAATGCCCATTACTCCGTCATAATCAACTGGAATATTTTTTAAATTTGTTACTTCAATTATTTTATAATTATCATATTCTGGATACTTGAGCTCATTTCCTTTATATTTTTTAGTTAGCCTTATACCTTCAAAATTTTTCATACTTTTTAAATTTGTAAACCATGATACATTTGAAAATCTTTTTTTACTTCCATCAGGTCGTGTAAATATATTTACTTGATTATTTCCTAGCCAAATTTTGCCTTTTTTATAAAGTTCAAAAATCTTTTTATATGTTATTGAGTATGTTGCTCCAACTATTAAAAATTTCTTATTTTTTTCTTGTACAATGTCTATTAAATCTCTAAAAAGAGAAAAAGGTGGATTTGTGACTATAATATCTGCACTTTCTATAATCTCTTTTACTTCTTTGCTTCTAAAATCACCACTACCTTCAAGTATTGTCTCTTCTATGCTGTCAGCTGTTATTTCTATCTTTGTTCCTTTTGCCTTTGGATCGTTTATATTAAATGTTGTTGTTATTAATTTTTTTAATTTTAAAGTTTTAAAATTTAGAGCAAAATATCTGTAAAAATTGCTTTTCTTTCCATCATTGCAGGGACATACCACAATTTTATTTTTAAAGTGAATTTTATAGTCTTCAAGTTCTTCTCTTATTTCATCAAAGCTTGTATAAATTGCTCTCATGAGATAGATATTTGGCTTTTTTTCTTTGTCATCCATCCAGCTTTGCTTTTCGTTGTTATTGCTTTGAATATTGAAAATTTGACTCATTTTATACCTTTAGTACTCTTTTTATTTAAATACTTCTCTACTAAATTTTCTAGTTTTTCATATCTCTCATTACTAAGTATGCTTAAATCAGCAAGAAAAAAAATGTTTTCTTTTAATTTTAATTCATACTGCATATGATTTTTTGCCATTTCTATAATGGTTTTAATTACATAATCATTTGTTTCTTCCACTGTGTTTTGAATATTAAAAATATTTTCTCTTGTTGCTTTATTTTGATTAATATTTTTAAAAATTATTGAATATTCTTTTAAAATTTTAATAAGCATATCTTTAAAATTATTAGTAATTTCTTGTAATGTATTCTCCAATTTCCCAAGTTCTTCTTTTTGATTTCTAAAGTTAAAAATTTCTTTTGGTGTTTTATGCTTCATATTATTTCTTTTTTATATATTTATCTATAAATTTAGAACACACTTTGACATTTTTTTCTAGGTCTTTTGGAAGCTCTACATTGTTACTTTGTGCCAACTTTTTTGCTAATGCGATTTGCTTTTCACTTGGTGGTCTGATATCTTTATCTTTATTCTTTTCTATAAATTCCGAGCAAATTTTCCAGCTTTTTTCAATATCTTTTGGCAGTTCTATATTTAAATTTTTTGATAAATTTCTAGCCCATTCAAGCTGTTTTTCACTTGGTGGTTTAGTTTCTCCGCTATTTATCTTTTTAAAACTCATTTTTTCGTGCAGTGGCTTTATAAAATCTAAATAATTTACTTTACCACTGCTTATTTCATCTAGCACACTTTCCATCTGTTTTGTGAATTCACTTTGCGTGATCCATTCATCATCATTTTTTATTGTTTCAATGAAATTCATACCTTTATTTGTGGCTACAATATTGTTATTTTTACCTTTTGTTTGTATTTCTATAAAATCTCTTTTTAGTAAAATCGGTAAAAATGAAGCGTATGTACTTGGTCTTCCGATACCTTCTTTTTCTAAAAGGGAGATAAAATTGCTTTCTTTATAATGTTGTGGAGCTTGTTTTTTAACTTCTTGCAATTCAAATCCTATTATTTGCAACTCGTCGTTTTGTTGTAAATTTAGCGTTATTTCTAATAAGTCTTTGTCTTTATCTTCATTATCTTCATCTTCTTGTTTTAAAGCCCCTTTAAAACCTTTATAAACGCATTTACTTGTTTTGGTTTTAAAGCTAAGAGTTTTAATATCTATGTCGTATGTAGTATTTTCATTGATAGCATTTTTGGCTTGACTTAGAATTGAATTTAAAAAGATTAACTCATATAATGCTTTTTCATCATCTGATAAATTTTCATTTTTTGCTATTTCATCAATTTTGTTATATTCATGCACATGTGATATTCTGATAGCTTCATGAGCTTCGGCTTGGCTTTGAGCTCCTGCTTTATATTCTCTTTTTTGATACCACTCATTTTCTTTGAATTTTGACTCTACTTCGTTTATAAATTCGTTTGATAATGCATTACTATCTGTTCTATGATAAGTTATCAATCCTTTTTCAAATAATTTCTGAGCTAGTCCCATTGTTTTATCACTTGAAAATCCTAGCTTTTTATTTGCACTTTCTTGTAATTGACTTGTTCTTAGTGGTGCTGATGGTTTAATTTCGCTTTGTTTTGTCTCTATTTGATAAACTTTTGCTAATGATCCATTTAAATCTTTTATTTTTGCTTCTGCTTCATCTTTTTGTGTAAAAATATTGTCATTAATTGCACTAAATTCTACGCCATCTTTTGTCTTTAAATTTGCTTTTAATTTGTAGCTTACTTGTTTTGAGGCTGGATTTTCTAAAAATTCCTTTATTTCTAACTCTCTTTTTACGATCAAGGCAAGTGCTGGAGTTTGAACTCTTCCTACGCTTAAATTTTTATCATTTAATTTATTGATATAAGTTGGCGACATTATAAAGCCCACCAACTTATCGCCAACTGCTCTTGCTTTGAAGCTATCAAATTCTTTTAAATTTGAGTTTGCAAATGGTACAGCTTTTTCAAGCCCTTTTTTAATTCCACTTTCTGTTATTTCGTGGAATTCTGCCCTTTTTACACTATTTGCTATATTTTTGATTGTGTCATACACCATGTAACCGATTCCATAGCCCTCTCGGTCAGGGTCTGTTGCTACAATTACATCTTTACCTTTGCAATCATTAAATATTGCATTAATTTTTCCTTTTTTTGCTTCTTTAAATTCAAATATCGGTTCATAATTTTCATAATCTTTTACAATTTCTTTACTTAATTCTTTAAAATGTCCTTGTGTTGCATAAACTTTTGCACCTGTAATTTTTGCGATTTTATCGCATTTGTTTGGGCTTTCAATTATGATTATCGTATTTGTCATTTTTCATCCTTTATTTGTTTATTTTTTTCACTTATGTGTTGTTCTAAAAATTTCATAAAATAAATTTGATTTACTTCATCTATGTAATTGTATTTTGGATAGTTTTTATAGTCTTTTCCTTGCTTTATTCTAATTAAATGGTAATGTAGTAATTTATAATACGAGGCTATAAAGTCATTCATGATTTCTTTATTTGAAAACTCTATAACTAGTTCATTATCATTTATTATTATATTTCCACTTCCATTACCATCTTTTTCGTAAATTCTTTGGTTTTCATTTTCCTTTATGTTTATTTTTTCTTTTGATTTTTCTTCTATATACTCTTTAAAAGATTGTAAAAATCTATAAAAAAATAATTTGCTTTGCATATTTACTTTGCTGTTTATTAAGTCTTTTGTATTTGCTTCTTTGCATAAATCCATATATAAAATAAAAAAATTAAAAAAAGCATTTTTATCACTAAAAACAATTTTAAATATATTTTCTTTTATATTTACATGTGTGCTTATATCTCCAATGCTGTTTTCTTTTTTCATTTATTCTCCTTTTTAAAATTCAATCATTAAGGTGTTGCATACCCACCTCTAAATTTTTTATATGTATCATAAATCTTACCAACTCCTTTTCCCATGTCTTTGATTGCATTTGCTGTTGCTCCTGCACCAATACTTGTAATTCTAGCCCCAGCTGAACCACCAGTTGCTCTTCCTAATCCACTCATAGCTCCACCTAAGAAACTTTTACCCATTGATTTTGCAGTAAGTCCACCAAGGAATGTTTTTCCAGCTATAGCTCCTGTCATTAATGCTCCACCTACTCCACCTGCTCCACTTTCCATTTGTGTTCCTAAAACTGCATTTATCCAATTTGGAATTTTCTTTATAATGTAATATGCTGTAATACAAGTAATTGTTCCAGTTAATAAATATTCGAATTGTTTTACGAATAAATCGCCTATATTGTTTTCATAATTTGCAAGTTTCATAATTGGATTAATTGCTAAATTTAAAGCTATAAATGATAATGGTGCAATAAGAGCATATGATAAATAAAGCTTATACCAACTCCATAAATATGGTAAAAATCCCCTATAAATTAAAAAAGGGATAATGATAGGCATTGTGCTTAAAATTAAATATGCCATAAATGTTGATATGAGTATAACTGCTGTAATTCCTACTAGTAAAATAAAAAATATTATGTAAAATATCCAAAATGGTATCATTGCAAAAATAGTAAATATCCTTGATGTTAGGGCATCTATAGGATTTTTAATTGTAAAACCAAGGAAATTTACACCACTTGAGAATTCATTTTTTCCATACTCCCACATCATCTTTCTTATATTTTCGACTTGATTTAGAGCATCTGTTATCATTGCCCCAAAATCTTGACCTTGAAACATTGATCCAACTACACCTTTAACCATATTTACTGGAATATTTAACACATACAAAGCACCTTCATATGCACCATATGAGCTAAGTGTTGCAAAAATAAAGCATAATATAATTATGTATTTTATGGCTTTAAAAAGTTCTTGATTTGTTGGGTATCCATTTTTTAATTTATCAAGTAGCCAAAACATTACAATTATTGAAATTGCTGTAAGCGATGCTGATGAATAAACTAAATCGTGAGCTCCATTATAAAATTTTTCAAATAAACTAAACACATTATCTTGCATTACCCCTTGAATTTTGTCTAGCCAATTACTATCTTGTAAAAGCTCTTTTGCTACTTGTTTTTCATTTGCCATTTCTATATCCTGCCTATAATTTTTGTTTTTACTCTTTTTAAGGCTTTACCATTTCCCAATGGTATAATTTCTGTTGCTTCTTGTATTCTTTCGTTCTTTGAATTTGTAAATTCTTTTATATCTATATTATATTTTTCATTGCTATTTATTATTTCTGTATCTTCACTATTTTTGCTATTTATTTTTGTTTTATTATTTATTTTATTATCTGATAAGCCTAAAAAATTTAAAAATTCAAATAACATTTTTTATCCTTATAATTTGGGGCTTTCGCCCCATCTATCCTAAGTTTCATAAATTTACCTTTCCATGCCCCTGTCTTTGGTTTGCTTTTTAGCTTTGTCTTGTTCTTTGTTCATATCAAGCTTTTGTGCTGGATTGTAATAATCAACTCCTTTAATTTGTGCAATGCTTAAATTATCTAGTTGTTTTGCTAAATTTCCACCAATTCCAAGAGTTTTTCCGTAATTTACTTCTATTTCAAAAGGTTGACTTTTTGCTTTTTCTCGGTAGTTCTGTATTGCAGTTAGGTCTCGTTCTTTTATTTTACTTTCATCAAGCCCATTAAACTGACTTACATGGTAAAGTGTCTTAGTTTCAAGTCTTGGTTTGATTGGAATTTTTTCTTTTACTGTATAAGTGATTGGTTTTCCGTCTTTATCAAGCCTATCGTTTCCATCCTTGTCTTTGGCAATTGCTTTAACTTCATTGCCGTTTTGATCAAGCTTTGGTCTTATTTCATGAGTTGCGATATATAACATTTTTACACCATCAACTCTTGCATCTTTGCCACTTTTTGTTTTTAGAACTTCACCAGTTTTTTCGTCGTGTTTAAGCTTTAAAACTCCACCCATCGCATTACCTTGCTCCATTGTTACAAATTGAGCTTTATCATAACCTTTGATTGCCATTTCAGCTCTTAGCATCATGCTGGTTTCTCTTGAGTATGTTTTTCCAGTTGAGGCGTTATATGGCATTGTATTATCTACTTGTTCTTTGGTCATATCCTTTTGCCAGTCTGCCTTTGCTGTTTTATGTGCTTCAAAAAGCTTGTATTTGACATGTTTATCAAAACTCTCTTTTTTCTCCACATTACTCATTTCATTCCAGCTTTTTCTTACTTCTGCTTTTTGTTCTTGCTTTATTTCTGCATTAACTTCTTTTTTTCTTGGCATTTTGTATTCCTTATATCTGTTGTTTACTCATAACTTTTGGGCTATGAGTCTGTGTTGGGTTCGTTTCCATCAAAATCTTCTAAGCTTTGATTGGATTTATTTAAATAATCCCACTCCTTGCTTTCTTCATCGCTGATTTCAAACTCACCATCTTCGCTTGTTTCAAATTGTTCGGCAAGATGTTTTTCATATTCTTTATATGCTTTATCTTGTGCCAATTTTTCTGCGTAAGTCATTTTTTACTCCTTAGGATAGATTTAGAGCTTTTTTAAGACTCTAATTTAAATCTTATTTTTTTCTTAAAATTTAGATTAAAATCTTTAAAAAATAATAAAATATAAAATAAATAAATTATATATTCACTAATTTTATTAATAAAATAAGAAATAAAATATATAATTTTTTACTAAAATTAATATAATAAAACAATAATTTTTAATCCCTTTCAACTTTGATTTTTAATGATTTTAATAACTCATATTTTTGATTCCTTTCCTCTGTCTTTTTTAATTCTTCTTCATTTTTTATTTCTGTTTGAACTTGCTTTAAATTTTCATCTTTTTCTTGATTTATTTCTTTTTCTTTATTTCTATCTTTTATATTTGTATTTTCTGTCTTATTGTTTGTTTTGTTTTCATCAGTTTTTTCTTTATCTTCTAATTTTATTTTATCTGCTCCAGCCCATTGTTTCATCTTAAACCAATAAGGAACTTTTGCTTTAATTGGCATTTTATAAAAGCCTTTTACTAAAATTATTACATCGCTACTATCTTGATTTTTAAGATCTTGTGAGGTTACTAATTTTTTACCTTCTTTACTTTTTGAAATATTGCTTTTTAATAAGTCCATATTTCCTTGACTTTTACTGATTTTAATATGTGTATAATCTCCTATTAGCTCACTCGTATCTTTTGCGTCTTTATCACTATTCATATTAAAAATTATTTGATATCCACTATTATTTTTAACTATATTTGTGTCGTCATCTCCGTAGTATTTTTTAATTTGCTCATAGCTTTGAGTCACAAATACTGGTAATAGTCCGTAACTTCTACATAGTGCTGGTGCTTCTAATAAAAATGGCATTTTTCCAAATCTTACAAATTCGTCTAAATAGCAATATATAAATTTATCAGGGTCTGAGTTTTCTTGTCCACTCATTAACTTTTTAAATAATGTTTCTATAAAAATTCTAATTAAAGGAGCTAAAATTTCCATATCTTCTGTTTGAACTACTACATACATTGAGAGTCGCTTTTCTCTTAAGTCTTCAAATGCAAAGCTCATTTTACTTGTTGCATTTGCTACTTGCGGATTACTAAAAACTTTCATAAATGTATCATAAGTTGATTTTATACTTGCAAACTCATTTTCGGCTGCTTTTGAATAGGCTCTTGCCTGATTTCTTGTGCTTGGATCAATACTTTCATCAAAGCTGGTTTGTTTTAGCCAAATTTTAAAGGTGTCTGCATCATAATCTCTTTTTCTAGGCTCACTTGGGTCATCTTCATTTTCAGGAAGCATTGCTTCTTCTCCAAATTTTTCATCTAAGTATTCAAAGTAATCCATTTTTGGAGCTTCTGCAAGTTGAGAGAGTGTTGCATGTTTATCTTTTTGCATAAAATATTCGGCAAAGAATACAAACATTGTTTTTGCTGATATTATCCAGTGATCATTTTCTTTCCCTTTTTCGCCTACAAAAATTGTAGAGGCTATTTGTTCTGCCAATTTTTTAATATGAATGTATTGCATATCTTTTACAATTGAGTTATCAAATGGATTAAAAAACAGTGTATTATCCCAGCTAAAAGGGGAGAATAATTGAACTTCATTATTGAAATTTTTCTCTCTATATCCAGCTGTTTTTTGATATAGTTCACCTTTTATATCAAGTACTAAGCATGAATTTGAAACACTTAGCAAATTAGGAATAATCATACCTGCTGTTTTACCTGAACCAGGGGGTGCGACTACTAGTGTTGATAAAGGTTGGGTAGCTCTTATAAATTTAGGATTTTCGCTCTCAATATCTAAACATCCTAGAACTAGACCTGTGTCATAATTTATTTTCATTTTTTTAAAATCACTTGGTGTTGCAAATCTAGCTGAGCCGTATTCTCCATTATCTTTTAAAAATGGAAATAGCCACCAAGCCAAAACTACTAAAAATGGAGCAATTAATAAAAATATAGCAACATAAGCCTTTAATTTAAGTGTTGGCTCTCCAATGTTTTGCAATATTTGAAGTGCTACTACTGGAACTTTGACTAAAATTGGATTAAAAATTACTTTAATCATAATCAAATACAATATTACACCCATAAGTATAGAGATGATAAACATTGCCAACCACTCTTTTTTACTAAATTCCTTATCCATTTTCTTCCTTGTTTAAAAACTCACTTGGTGTTTTAGTATGATTTACTCCTATGTCTATTTCTAATTTTTTTATTTCTTTTTTTAAATCGTTAATTTGAGTTTGTAATTTACACATATTTTTTTCTAAATCGTTTTTAGCTTCTTTAATGTTTGTAATATCTGCATTTAAGTGATATGCTATTTGATTTAAATTTGTTCCTACATGATTTAGTTCTTGTACCAATTCACCAATTAATCTATTTCTTATTTCAATTTCTTTAAGAGTGTTTGTATATTTTTCTACGCTTATTAATTTTCTAACAACTGATGATTTACTTTCTTTTTTCTGTTTGGCAATTCGGTTTAGTACTCGCATATTTGTTTCGGTAAAATATATACAATAAGGTTTTTTCATAATCCAACCTTTTGCATATCAAGTGCTTTTAAATTTAAAATATCAGTGACTACTCTTTTGTTTTTAACTCTTTCAATTTGAATTATGTAATCAATTGCTGTTACAATTAAGCTATTTAACATTTTATCATCCACGCTTGTTAATCCACCACCTAGTATCACATTTGTTTTAATAGCTTTAATAGCATCTTTTGGACTATTTGCATGAAGTGTGCTTAAATTTCCAGCGTGTCCTGTGTTATTTACTCTTAAAAATGAAAAAGTGTTTCTGATGTCAATTTCTCCTAAGAATAATCTATCAGGTCTTAATCTCATAGCATTATCTATTGCTATTTGATAACTATAAATTTCAGTTGCAATTTTTGGAACTGCGAGTTGTGTTTTATTAATATTTTCTACTCGTAATTCTTGACTATCTTCAATTGTTACGACTCTTTCGTTTTGGTCAATTTCGCCCATTAAAGAGTTTAAAAAGCTTGTTTTTCCACTACCTGTTCCACCGCTTAATAATATATTTTTCTTTTTTCTGATTAGCTCTTTTATTTTTTCATAATTCCAACCATCATTTTTTACTTTATCGCTTAAAATAAAGCTTTCTAATTTAAAAATTTCTTTACTTGGTATTCTTATGCAAATAGATATATCACTGTTAAAAAGGCTAGATTTATGCTGTGCTTGAACTCTATATCTTAAATATGGACTTGGTAACTCACATGATAAACTGCAATGCATTTCATCAAATCTTTGATTTCTCCTTGTTGCTAATTCAATTAAAAAGTTGTTTAAAAATGTAATGTCTAGTTTTGGGTCATGCATTATTTCCCAGTGATCTCCATAATCAATGTGAATTTCACAAGGCTTATTAAAAATAATCTCATTTGCTTTTAGTGTTAAATATGGCTTTAAAACACCTAAAATATTATTTAATATTACACTTTCACTCATTACCGTTTTCTTTCGTAAAATTTGCTTGGATTTGATTAGCTAAGTTTTGCTTTTCTTCCATTAGTTTTTCTAGTTTTTCTTTTTCCTTGTCTACATTTGCTTGTGCTTTTTCTGTAATTTTTATCTGGTTTGAAATCTTTACAAGTAATTTATCATTTGCTTTTTTATTTTCGATTTCAGCTTTAATTTGATTTTTTATATTTTCATATTCCATTTTTTATCCTTTTTAATCATTAAAATATTGCATTAACACTTCGCCATTTTTTGGTTTTGCAAACCACATATGATTTGTTGGCACTAAAAATATCCTACTACCACTTTGAATTTCAATTGTTGGTTTTATTTGGCTTTGTTGTTGGATTATGTCTTGGACTACGCTACTTATATCGCTTTTTGCATTTGAATACACTTCCGTTGCATATTGGTTTGAATTTTTCATTTTTGATGCAATTGTTAGAAGTAAAGCATTTGTAACGGTTGATATTGAATAAGCTATGCCGTATCTTTCCCAGTATTTATTATTGACTGCACCAACTGCCCCATTCATTCCCATATTATCAGCAACAATAGCATCAGTTAGCATTATGTTAATACCTTGTGGAGTGATAATTTCTCTCCACATAATTTCCAATCTTTCATGACCAATTTCTGTATCGTTTGTATAAAATCCTATTGCTTTGCTTCCCCTTGGTATTAATACTGCTTTTCCCATTGTTGCGTATATATCTTGTTCTATTTGAGCTGTTACGACCCCATTTAAATCTGAACTGATTGCAGTTGTTAAAATTGCAGGTATCATTCTTCCAGCTCTGATTGTTCTATAAAGCCTATGTTCATTTGTGCTTATATCTATGCTTTTTTGATTTGAAAAGCCATCAACACCAAATTTTGAGCTTTGATTAATGCTTGATATTTCACTTCCACGATCTGATAAAATTTGAGCCCTGATTAGTTTTTTCATTTTATATTCATAAGCTCTTTGATTATCCATTTGAATTTCATTTTTTAATTCTATTTGTTGTGTTTTTAAAACTTTTTGTTTTTCTATTGCTTTTTGTTTTAAATTTTCTTGTTCTTTTAAAGTATCTTCTGGGCTACTTGTTTGCTCATTTGGTTTGGTTTTTTCTTCAAATTCATCAAGTTTTTTAATAACTTCAACCATACTAGCTCCATCTTGTTTTGGTTCTTTTTTACCAGCTTTATAAATATAATCATCAACTGGAAATTTAGAATTATTAAACAGATGATCCAAATTTGACTGATTTTGTAAATTCTTAATTTCTTCGTCTGTGAAAATATCACCACCAAAAAGGGGAGATGATAAAGATACAATAAGGCTAAAAATAAGCGTTTTTTCCCTTTTTTTCATTTATATTCCCCTTAATTTTTTTACAGCTTCGTGTTCTTGTTTTTCTTTTTTATTTTTTATTATTTTATTATTGTTTTTTATTGTTTCTTTTTTGTTTTCTATATTTAAATTCTTTCTTTCTTCTCTTCTTTGAATTTCAGCTTGTTTTGGTTGCCTATTTACACACACATAACTATTTCCACTTTTAATTGTAAATTTTGGATTTGTAGTTTCTGCTATGATGTAATCTCCTACTATTCTTGTTTCTACTGGACTATCTTGTTTATCAATTACTGCAAAAATTGCTGGAATTTGTGGCATTTCATCTTTTGAGTATTTAAAATATGTAAATTTTTTATCGTCAAATATTTCAGCTGATAAAAGCCATTCATTTTCTTCTTTTGCTTTTTGAGTGTATCCACTATAAATATCGCTTTTTTTGACTTTTACTTCTGCAATGCCATCTTTTATTATTTTATATTCTTTATTGATTGCTTCTTGTTTTGCTAGTTTTATTTTTTTTGCTTCTTCATCTTCTATTTTTATCACAAAACTTGGATCATTTACATTTTTATAGTCTGTTGAAAAAAGATAAAAAGTATGAATTTTTCCATCATTTGTAAAAATGGTTAAGCTTGTATCTATTCCAATTAATTGTGGAATTATGGCTATAGCATTTGCCTTGCTTGGAATTTGTGCTATTTTAAAGCCTTTTTGGTCTCCTAGTATAAAATTATCTATATCGCTTTCAAATATTAAAGTTGTAGCCATTGCTTGACGAGTTCTTATTTTATGTGTTTTATTTGGGGTGTAGGGTATTGTTTTAGTGTTTTCATAACCACTATATTTTTTTGAGTGAAATTTTTTCTGTAATGCTTTTAAGTCTTGATTTCTCATAGCTCCTTGCATTAGCTCTAGCTCTTCTTTGCTAAAATCTATTACTTCCATATTTGCATTAAAGCTATCTTGTGAATTGTGAAAACTTTCTATATTTGGTTGTGTTTCTTCTCCACGCATCCCAAGTGGATTTATTTTAAAATTCGATCTTATATTTTTGTTTATATCTTTTTCTTTATCGTTAAATATGCTTTCGCCCATTCCTTGTTGCTCGTTTGCTAATTCTTGGGTTTGCTTCATAATGGCTCTTATTTCATCCATTTGTGCTTGGCTTAATCCAGCATCGTTATTGTTTGCATTTAAATTTAAAGCAAACATTACAATTAGTGAAAATTTAATTAAATTTTTCATTTTTTACCTTTTCATCAAGTATTTGTGTAACTTGATATTTATTTACAATGAAGCCAGTTGGATTTTTCATTACATCTGCATATGTGTTTCCATCTGTTATAAAGTCATATTCCAATGCACTTCTATATTTTTTATAACTTACTTCTGTTCTTCCTGCATTTGTGATTTCTGCTTGAAAGTCAATTGTTGCGACACTACTACTCAAAAGAGAGACATTTAAAATCTGTATATCTCTGAAGTAATTTTTTGCTGTGTAGATTGAATTTGGATTTGCTACTAAATTTTGAAATGCTTCCCATACTTGACGACTGCTTTGCGTTCTTATTTCGTTGTATCTTTCTATATCATCAATTCTATTTATCATTTCTCTATTTTTTACATAACCTGCAAGAATGCTTTTTAAAAGCTCTTCACTATTTCTAACATTTAAATCCGTATCATCTATCGTCACAAATCTTGCATCAGCTTCTGAAAATTTTAAAAGCACAGGTTTTGTTTCTTTTAAAGGTGTTAAAAAAATCAATGCTACTGATAAGCTTATACTAACCACTGAAAGTACTATTATTATGCAAAACATATAAGCTTTTATCGTTCTTTCTGTTTTAAAGATGAAATTTGGATCTACTTTTTTATCTTCAAATGCCATTTACCCAACCTTAATTAAACTACTAAAAGCACAAGGGCTGATTTTTTCTATTTTTTTTGGCTTATCTGCACATCCAGTTAAAAAAATCATTAAAATTCCCATAATTACTGCTATTTTTTTCATTTATTAGCTCCTTTATCTTCTATATAAAATTTACGCCAATGTTTTGGACTATCTTTTTTTAGTTGTTTTAAAAGCATTACCTTATCTGAGCTTGATGAAAATACTTTCATATAATCGCCAAGTCTTGATAAATTTATATCTAATTTTGCACTTTCGTTTCTTTGTTTCATCATTAAAAGAATTTGCCTTGCATTTGAGTTTGTATCTTTTAAGAATTTAGCTTCTGTTGGCGTTATTCCGATCGAATTATTAAGTTGTTGTATTGTTTCATCGTTACTTGTTGGATAAATTATAAAATTTGCAATATTATCTAAAAATGATGATCCCCTTTCAATTCCACTAAACAAATTAATATTTTGAAAACCCATGCACATTACGCCACCTATTTTTCTTACTTCAAGGATGGCTTCTAGTATTTTTTCTTGCATTGTAGGATCTTGTAAGTAATCTTTTAATTCATCTATAAAACAAAAAAAGCCACGCTTTTGGGTGTTGTTTTTTGCTTGATTTTTGAGTTTATGAAATATATACATGGCTGTTAATCCAGACGCTTTTTTGTCGCTTAATATTCCATCCATATTTAAAACTGATAGTTGTTTTGTAAAATTTAAAGCATCTTCTTTGTTATCAAATATTGAGTCTTTAAAATTTCCAAATCTAGTTTTTAGTTTTGCTTCATCTTCTGCTGGAAGTGATGTTATAAAATCACTCAACGACATTACTTGATCATCTTCTTTGTTGTTATAAATTCTTTCTACTGTGCTACTTATATCTTCTATTGCTTTGTGTTCATCATTTTTAACTTCAGCCATAAATCTTAGCCACATTTTTAAAAAGTCTTTATTTTCGTTTGTATTGGATAAGCTAAATGGATTTAATTTAAAATCGCTACTTTCACTGTCATGGTATTCCCCATCCATATAATTTGTAAAATTATGCATACCACGAAGCTTATCCATTGCAAATATGTCTATTGGATATTTAAATAAATTTGTCATTAAAAATTGAGCAAGTGTTGTTTTTCCGCTACTTGTTCCACCCATGATCATTGTGTGTCCACTTGGACGATCACCTGCTGGTTGGCAGTGAAAATTAAATAAAAAAGGTGTTCCGTTTAAGTGTTTAAATGTAGTTACTGCTTCATTTCCCCAATCGTTTTGATTAAAGCCAGTTACTTCATTTTCAAAACTAGCAATTGTTGCAAGGTTACTTATGTTTAATGTCTTTTTTCTTGCGTTTAAATTTCCACGACTTGGAAAAAAGCTAAAATATAAAGCTTTTTGGTTAATTGTTTCTCTAACTACATTCAAGCCTTGATTTTCAAGTATATTTTTTAATTGATTTGATTTCTCGTCTAATTCATCCAAGTCGTCTGCTAAAGCATAAATTGAAAAGCTTGTCTCTACTAGGTTTTCTCTATCTGCTTGGACTAACTCCATTAATTGATCAAGTTCTGCTTTAACTAAATCAACCGAAAATGTTTTTGTGTCTTTAATTTTTTTAAGAGCTTTTCTTTTTTCATATGGCTTTAAATATATCATTACCATAAATTCGTAATTACTTTTAATTAAATTTGATGTAATAATTGATTTTATTTGCTCTGTCTCATATGCTTTTACGCTTACAAATCTACCATACTTCGTTCTTCCATCATTTAAATGAAATTCTATATAGTCTTTTTTAAATTCAACGTCTGAGCTAATATAACAATCTGTAATTAACTCATTTGTGTATTTTAAATTTGTTTCTTGTGCATTTGAGTAAGTTGCATAAAAGTTTAGAATTTCATTACCATCCATTTGTCTTGGCTGATAAATTGATAAATGATTTTTTATATTTAGAAGAGTTTCTTTTAAAAGCTCCATTTTTTGAGTTAAATTTACACTATCTTTATTTTCTTCCCTTTTTTCACTTGTTACGCCTGTTTTAAAGCTTTCGAGCATACCTGTTATATTTTTTGTAACTGTTGAAATAAATAAAAAATATCTGATTTCATAAATATCTTGATTAATTTCCCATTTTTTTATGATTTCGTTTGCATATGGATTTATATTTTTTTCTATATAGCTTTTATTTTCTTGTTTTCTTTTTTTGATAATTAAATTAATTTCCACATCGTTTTTTAGTGTTGTAAAAAACATTACACGGCTTAACAAATAATCAGTCTCATCGTCTAAGCTAATTCCTGCATAGCTTGTCCCTTTTAATTCTACGCCAATACAAACATTACCATCTTTTGTAATAATAAAATTTTCATCATATTTACAAGCTATATTATTTTCCTTTGCAAGAGTATAAATTTGTGGTTCTTTTAGCATTATTATTTCATCGGCTTTTTTATTAATTCCAGATAAAAAACTATTTTTATTTTTCTTTTGTTTTTTATCTTTTTTGTTTTCGATGTTTTTTTCTTGCTTTGGTTTTTTAAAATTTTTAAATAGAGTCATTTTATTTCCTAAGCATAAAATTTGTTTTGAGATATTTTCATTTTTGAGCCAATGATGTCATATATATCTTCGTCTAAGTATTCAATTGTGAAAAAAAAGCAATATAAAAATACAACTACGATTAAAGAATATAAAATCATAATGAACCAAAAAATAAATCCTATAATGATTGTTAATCCTAGGCTTGTTGTAGTTAAACCTAAGATTTTTGTTTTTTTGGTAAGATCCATATAGCAATCTGTCACAATCATTTTTTAACTCACATCATTGATGAAGATAATGCATAAACTATTCCGATAATTGCCAATGCACCAAATAAAAGTTTTGCATTGTTTTTAAAAGCTTCAATATTAAAATAAGCAATTAAAAGCATAATGACTATCCAAAGTCCACCGAACGTAATTGAAATCGTATTAACAATAGAGGCTACGCTTTTTCCAACTTCTGTGATTTGAGTGTTTGCAGCATCTGATAATTTTTTAGCTATATTATCTCCTCCACCTGCAGCAAATGAACCTGTTAAAAAAAGAGTTAAAAGTAAAAAAAATTTTTTCATTTTTTGTCCTTGTTTTTTAAAAAATTTAATATTTCAAGCACTATACTAAATTTTCAAAAGCGACATTTTGTAAAACGAATTTTTAAAAGTTCGGTGTATTCGCACTTATAATTTTTGATTTAATTTTAAAATAAGTTTTCATTTACTTTTTAATTTTTTTACTTTGCTTATAGTGTCGCTGTTTGAGTTTATTTTTTTAAAAAAATATCTTTGACAAAATGTCGGTATAAAAAAATTTGTTTATTTTTTAATATTTTTGCATATTTTTTAAATTTTTACATATTTTTTGAACTATTGCTTGATATTTTTATTTTTTCTTATCTATTTGAGTTTTACAAATAGTAAATATTTTTTCTTAGCTTTATAATTTTTCAAATATTTTTATAATTTATTTTCTTTGATATAAAAATTCTGCAAATATTTTTATAAATTTCTTTTTTCAAAAACTTTTTCAAATTTTTAAAAAATTTCCAGCATTATCTAAAAAAATAAAAATTCATTTTTATTTTTTATTTTTGATATTTGTTAAAATATCAAAAATTGCTCTTAAATGCCAATTATATCGGTATTTAAGGCTAAAAACTATATATAAAAGGGGTTATCCTGCCTAACTTCTCGCATAATCTTTTTTTAATCTTATCTACACTAACATTTACAAAGATTTTTATAAAAGGGATAAAAATATTTTTTAAAAAGATTTTATTTTTTTAGAATTTATTTTTTAATTTTTTAATTTTTTAATTTTTTTATAAATTTTTAGGAGTTTTTATTGTGAGCAATATTAATTGGGATGAGTTTTTTGATAATCTAAAAAAAGTTAGAGCTGGACGAACTAAATACACGAAAAGTCAACACAAGTATGTTTCTTTTAGTGGTGGTGGATTTTCAAAAGCTAGGACTTCTTTTTCAAAAAATAATTTTTCAAAGCAATCAGTTATAAAAATGATTTCAAATTTGCCACAAACTTCCATTAAAAGATGTATTGATTATACTTTAAAAAATTCTATTGATGGACTTGCTATTGATGAGAATGGCAACAAGGTAAGCAGTGATGAGATAATGAAAGGTTGGAGCAAAGATTTTGGCAAAAATTTAAACTCAAAAGATGCATGGCATTTGATTTTTTCAATTAATGAGTCATGCAATGATGAGAAAAAATTAAATGCTTTATGTGATGCTGTTAAGGATACTTTGGGAACAAATTTTACAGGTCATAAATACGCTTTTGTTTTACACACTCATCAAAACAATCCGCATGTCCATGTTGTTTTAAATAAGAGAAATATTTTTACAAATAAAAAAATTCACTTTAATTCCAAAGCTGAGATTAAAGATTTCTTTGATGAAGCTAGAACAAATTTTGCTTTTTCTTTGGGAGCTA
>NZ_JAPXGQ010000012.1:0-48713 GCF_027277485.1 Campylobacter ureolyticus
TCTTATAGACTATAAGTTTGATAGGCTGGGTGTGTAATTGATGTAAGTCATTTAGCTGACCAGTACTAATAGCTCGTTTGCTTATCTTATTAAGCATCACTTCCTTGTTAAGGATAAATAACTATTCTTTAAACAAGTTTTACAGTTTTAAATATTAAAACTTAGACTTTTAACAATTTAACTAACAGTGTTTAATAAGAGTATTTATTTAAATATTTTTATTTAACACTGTCCGTGGTTATACAGATGTGGAAACGCCTTGCTCCATCCCGAACCAAGAAGCTAAGCACATCGTGGCTGATGATACTCTCCCTTACTGGGATGCTGGGAAAGTAGGTCACTGCGGACTTTGTTTTTATACTATCTATATATTTTTAATTATTAATTTATCTAGTATTTATTGCAATGTTTATTTTAAAAACATATCTAATTAAATTAATCTTTTAAAGACTTTTATCTGTTTGCTTTTATCTTTTTTTTATTTTTTCTTTTCTTTTATCCTGTTTATGTGTTTATTTAATGTATTTTTAGCTATAATATTACTATCACGAGTTAAAGGTGGATGAGAAGAGTTCTCCCTTAAATTTACCGCTATAAGCGGACAAGTTCGCGGTATTGCCTTTAACTCTATATTATATGAAGTTCTCTTTATTTTTTTATATTCTTTTACAAGATAAAAACTATTATCCTTTTAATAGTTTTAAAGCTATTAAAGTATTTAAAGTTATTACTAAAATAAGTTGATTAAAAACAAACTTCTTTTTTATTATCTTTTATAAAACATTACATAATTAATAAAAACTAATCTATATAATAAATCTTTTTTAAAATAAATTCTTAAATACAACTATCACTATAAAATATAAAAATGAGGCTTTTTTAAATTTTGATAGTGTTTTAGCTTAAATATTACAAAAAATAGCAATATCTTTCTAAATCATAAATAATATTTCATAAATAATATATCATAAATCATAAATCATATATATTATTTCATAAATGATATATAATAAATCATAAATATGATATATTATATAATATATCATAAATATTATATCATAAATAATAAATAATATCTGTTAAAAATACCTAAATTTAGTAGTTTATGTTTTAATTATCATAAATAATATATCATAAATAATAAATAATATATCATAAATATTATATCATAAATCATAAATAATATATATTATATCATAAAACATATTTCATAAATATGTTATCATAAATAATAAATCATAAAACATAAATAATATATCATAAATAATATATCATAAATAATAAATAATATTTATGATTTCTACTAAATTTTAGTAAAATTTGACTGTTTTAAAAATACTAAATTTAGGCAAATTTTTACCCCTATATATATAGAACATTATTTATTATGAAAAATTAGTTGGAAAAAGTCTAGTTTTTCTTTGGGTAAAAATTAACTCATATTCAACTCTTTTTATTTAATATTTTATTAAGATTAGAGATTTAAAAAAGTAATTTAGATTTGTATGTTTAAAAACTAAAATATCACTTATAAAAAAATACATAAATAAGATAAAAAAGAAATAAGTAAATAGATAAAAGTATTTAAAAATTTAATTTTACTAGATAGGTTTTTAAAATTAAACATTGTAATAAATAAAAGATTACTAAAAAGAAAGATTATTTTTAAAAAATAACCAAACATTGTTTTTATGAAAAGATCTTGGCGAAAATTATGTTAAGTTTTATAAGTATTAATTAATTAAGGTTTTAACTAAAAAGAAATTGTAGGATAAAAGATTTAGGTGGTATTGATTTAGTTGGGTAGAACTTGGTTATATATGATGCTATTGGATTAGTAAAATATTGATGAAATACACTTATGATTTGAGAAATTTTAGTGGGATAATACTTTAGAAAAATTTGCTAATACTGTAAATAAAATTATCTAAAAAAAGGTAAATAATATAAGGCTTAACAACTTTATAGTTTTGGCAAAGCAAAACTCTTGATAAGAGAAATTAAAATTAGTTTTGATACTATAAAAATAAGCAAGGAACTATCAGTAATGCACACTTAGATAGTATTAAAAAAGACAGATTGTCCTCTTAAAACCTTGCTAGTATTGGTAGCTTAACCCAATATACCTTAAAAACCACTAAAATTAAAATGAGATTTATAATTGTAAGAGAGTTTGTTTTGATATTTTTTAGGAAATGTGGCTGGTTGCGAAATCACACATAAGTTAAAAAACTATGAAAAATTGTTTTAGGAGTGTTAGGTGGTGTTGGTATATCTCAAATCCAATAACAAGTGGCAATTTTGTAACTCCATCAAAAATGGAAGCTATGGCTTATGCTGGAAATGGCAAAGTATATGAAAAAAACGTAAATATAAATGAAGTTGCTTGGATAGATAGCCTACAAGGTCAATACATACAAAGTAAAAGCTTACACCCATTTGAAACAGTAAAATACAATAGTAATGTGATAGATAAAAATAGTTTAAATATCATTAAAAAGCAAGAGTTTATAAAAACTCTAAAGGGCGAAGAAAAAGACCTAGCAAGAATAAATTTAGAAAAAGAGCTAAATATCACTCCTATAAAAGAGTTTGGCAAAAACTATGCTGAGTTTTATCACGATCCAAATGGAGCAATTGATAAGCTTTTAGCTGAGAAAAAAGGACAAGTTGTAGGGGCGTTTTATAGAAAAGATTTAGGCGATATTGACTTAGTTTGGGGCGATATAAAAATAGGGCTTAGAAAAATACTAGATAAACATATTGATGATTTTAGTGAGTTTGGCAATGATATAAATGCAGTTGGTAAGGCGCTAGATACAATTATTTCAAAAGGAAAACTAACAACAAATGCAGGAGTTCATACGATAGTTTTTAAAACTGAAAAAGGAACTTATAGAGTTGGACTTGGTAAAGGATGGTTTGATAAAGGGGATAATAACTGGGTAATAACTGCTTATAAGTTAGATAAGCCGTCTGGCTCTGTATCTCGACCAAGTAGCCAAGTTGTCAAGGGCGATGGAACCGATCTACGCCCTAACGGCTTATCCAATGCAGATAATATACCTCAAAACACCTTAAACAATAATAAAATGAAAGGTGGTTTTACCACTCAAGCTATGGCAAAAAACATAGTTTCTAGTGGTATAGGTGGAGGCATAGGAGCATATTCAGCACCTGAAGATAAAAAACTAGAGGGATTTATAATTGGAGCTTTAGGAGGAATGGGAGCATCAAACTTTGGTGGCATATCTCACTCAGCCGTTAATCTAGTAAAAAATATGATAAAAACTCCAAAAGGAATAGATAAAGCAATCGAAAAAGGAGTAGATAAAGGCTTAGTTGGTGTTGCTAATAAGTTTTTAAGCAAAGAAGCAGCCAAAACTTGGAGTGATATCGGTGGCAATGTTGGAAATATAAAATATCTATTTGCAAATACCCTAGATAAAAGTTATGAAAAAGTAAGAGATAGTGTAACTGGTGAATTAAATGCTATGTTTAATAAATATGTAAATTTAAGTGGTGTTTTAAATCAGTTATCAAAGCAAGATAACAAAGCTTTTTATGATTTTTTAGCAAATAATGGAAGTATTGAGAACTTAAGCCCTGAAATTAGAAAGTTTGCAAATGATGTAAGAAATCAAATAATTAAAGAGTTTGAATATCAAATGGGAGAATAAGCAACTAATTTTTTAAGTAAAACACTAGGTTTGGCTAAAAAAACAGATAATATTTAGTACCTAATTAGCTATTACCATTGATTAACATAGCTAAAAAAGCAGGAATATAAAATATATAAAAAGGTATCAAAATCACCATATATAGAGTGTTAAAAAGTAGGTTTTAAGATATGTGATACTATTTAATACTTTTTTATATAGTTGTTATAATTTTAAGTGTAATTTTTAAAAAATAAATAATTTTATTTAATATTTATTTTTAAGCAGATATAAAAGAAAAATAGTATATAATGAAAATCATTTATACAAAATTTTTAAGGATTTTATATGAAAAAAATACTTTTTGTTTGGTTGGCCTGTATTATTTCGTTTGCCTTTGCTGATATTTCTGATGAGTGTAGAAATAAAACTAAAGATGAGTGTTTAAGCTATTTATTACAAAAGTGTGATGAAGACAATTGTGAGTATTGTCAAAAGCTTATAGCTTCTCTAAACGTAAGTTTTGTTGCAACTAAAAATTTAACTGTAAATTTTGATACTAAGCAAGAAAAAGATATAAAACTTGAAGAGTTGAAATCCAAAGTTCAAACTATTTACAGTGAAAAGAAAGAAATTTGTCCACATTTGATAAATTTTATTGACTTTTAAAATATTTATTTAACCATATCAAAAGTAAAATTTGTATACGATACTCAGAAAAAGGAGATAATATGAATTTGGTTATTTTTGATATGGATGGAACTTTGGTTGATAGTTGTAAAGCAATAACTAATACTATAAACACTACTAGAAAAGAACTAGATTTAAAACCTAATTTGGAAAGTGATTTTATAGTAAAAATTATAAATGATCCAACTAAAAATTATATAAAAGAGTTTTACCCAGGCATCATACCATCGCAAAAGCTCATGGATAGATTTGAGGTTTTGTTTAGGCAAAATTATGAAAAGTATGCTAAGACTTACTGTGATATAAAATATCTTTTAGAAAAATTAAAAAATGAAAATATTGCTATGGCTCTTGCTTCAAACGCACCTAGCAAATCACTTAAAAAAATACTAAAAAAACTTGAAATTTTTGAATTTTTTAACTACATAGTTGGTTTTGATGAGGAAAATCCTAAAAAACCAGATCCAACCATGCTTATAAAAATAATAAATCATCACTCTAAAAACAATAAATCTTTTAAAACTATTTTTATTGGCGATAGCTTAAAAGATAAGGCTGCATCTTTAAACGCTAAAATACAATATCTGCATGCTAATTGGGGTTTTGGAAAAGGACTTATGCAAGGGGTTAATACGCCAAATGAAGCGTTAAATTACATTTTAAATTATTTTTATCAAAATTAAAACTTTCTTTTGATATAATGAGATGATTATTTTTTAAGGATATAAAATTGGATATTTTTGAAGGCTCACCTAGGCAAAAATTTTTCGATATCATTTTTAACGCAAATCAAAATATAGTTGAAACTGAGATTGAAAATTTGCTTATTGAATTTGTACATTTAAAAAAAACCTTAAAAGATAAAGAAATAACTATTTCAAACTTAGATAACGAAACAATACAAGATGAATTAAATGATATCTTTATACAGCTAAGTTCAAACATATTATCAAATAGCGAGTGAAAATGGAAAATTTAAATAAAATCGATGAAATTATGAAAAGCTTTATAGATGAATTTTGCTATGAGAAAGCTAATTCAATGTTTTCAAGCATCAGTTCTGGAAAAAAACTTCGTTCAAAACTTATCTTAAAAATAGCTGGAATAAGTGATGAAAGTTTAAGGCTTTGTGCAGTTATTGAGATGATTCATGCAGCAAGTTTGCTTCATGATGATGTTATTGATGAGAGTGATACAAGACGTGGAAAAAGCTCAATAAATGCAACATATGGCTCTAAGAATGCTATTATGCTTGGAGATATTTTATATTCAAAAGGGTATTTTGAGCTTAGTTTATTTGATAAATTTATTGCTCGTAATGTATCAGCAGCTGTTTCATTGCTAAGTATTGGTGAGTTAATGGACGTTGAGCTTAGTAAAAAATTTAATAGTAATAAATCTCTTTATTTTGAGATGATCTATAAAAAAACAGCAGTTTTAATAGAAGCAAGTGCAAAATGTGCAGCTTTTTTAAAAAGCTATGATGTGGATAAATTTGCAAAATATGGTAGAAATTTAGGCATTGCTTTCCAAATAGTTGATGATATCTTAGATATTATAAGTAATGATGAAACTCTTGGTAAGCCAGCTTTAAGTGATTATAAAGATGGAAAAACAACTCTTCCATATATTTATCTTTACGAAAATTTAAATGATGAAGATAAAAAAATACTACTAAGGTATTTTAAAAAAGAACTTAGTAGTGATGAAATTTTATGGGTAAAAGATAAATTTAATGAGTTTAAGATAATTGAAAAATGCGTAAATGAGGCCAAATTTATAGCAAATGAGGGCATAGAAGCTATAGAAAAATATAAAAATAACGAACTTGTAAATATAATGAAAAATATGGTTGATAGGAAGTTTTAGTGAATTTTTTAAGTATAAGTTTTACACATAAAAACACAGATATTGATATAAGAGAAAAATTATCTTTTTCTAGTAATGAAAAAAAAGAAGAAGTTTTGAGACTTATTTTATCAAATCAAAGCATATCAGAGTGTATGTTGCTTAGCACTTGCAATAGAGTTGAAGTTATGGCCTTTGTCAATGATTTGGAAATTTCTCAAAGTTATATTTTAAAGGTTATGTCTATAACAAGTGGTGTGGCTTTAAATGAACTTGAACATAGAGCAGATATATATTATGCCAGTGGAGCACTTCATCATCTTTTTTTGGTAGCAAGTTCTTTAGATAGTTTAGTTATTGGAGAAACTCAGATAGTAGGACAGTTAAAAGATGCTTTAAAATTTGCAATTGATGGCAAATATGCTGATTTAAACTTAAAAAGGGCAGTTGATTATTCTTTTAAATGCGCTGCTGAAGTTAGGAATAAAACTGAAATTTCTAAAAATCCAGTATCTGTTTCAAGTGTAGCTGTATCAAAAGCAAAAGAAATTTTTAAGAGTTTAGAAGGCATAACAGCAGTTGTTGTTGGTGCTGGAAAGATGAGTGAGCTAGCTTGTAAACATTTATTAAGCAGTGGTGCTAAAATAATTTTAGTTAATAGAAGCAAAGAAAGAGCCTTAAATTTGATAAATGAATTAAATGCAGATATTAAATATGAGCCATTTTCAAATTTAAAAGATGTTATTAACTCTCATCAGCTTATTTTTAGTGCTACAGCTTCCCCAAAAATTGTCATTGATGATACTTTTATCGAAGAGTGTGAGTTTGATAGATATTTTTTTGATATTGCTGTTCCAAGAGATATTGAAATTACAGAATCATTAAATTTAAAGGTTTATAGCGTTGATGATTTGCAAGAAATTGTAAAATTAAATTTAGCGATGCGTGAAGAACAGGCTCAAATAGCTTTTGCTATTGTTGGTCGATACACAAATGAGTTTTTTAAATGGCTTCAAACTTTAGCAACAACTCCAATTATTAAAGCTTTAAGATTAAATGCTAAAAAAATAGCTGAAAATGAAATACAAAAAGCTATTCAAAAAGGCTATTTAAAACACTCAGATCAAGATGAAGCAAGAAAATTAATTCATCAAGTTTTTAAAGCATATCTTCACAAGCCAACCATAAATTTAAAAAATTTAGAAAATGATGATGCTTGTGTTGTGGATTTAATTTTAGATATTTTTGATATTAAAGATGAATTTGAAAAATATACTTCACAATACTCAGATATAAATTTATTAGCAAAAGGCACCACCGATGAAATTTAGCAAATTTTTTATACCAACAACAAAAGAAGCACCAAAAGATGCAGTTTTACAAAGTCATATCTATCTAATAAGAGCTGGTTTTATAAATCAAAATGGAAGTGGACTTTATGATTTATTGCCATTAGGAAAAATGGTTTATGATAATATTTATAATGTTATAAAAGAAGAAATGGATAAAAGCGGAGCAATACAAGTAAATTTTAGCGTTGTAACTCCGGCTGATTTTTGGAAGGAAAGTGGAAGATTTAATGTTTATGGAAAAGAACTTTTAAGATTTAAGGATAGAAAAGAAAATGATTTTGTAATAAGTCCTACAAATGAAGAAAGTGCTGTAAATATGGTAAAAAATAAAATTACCAGCTATAAACAACTACCACTAAATATTTATCAGATAAATACTAAATTTAGAGATGAGGCAAGACCTAGATTTGGGCTTTTAAGAGGACGTGAGTTTGTTATGAAAGATGGATATAGTTTTCATGCAAGCACAGATGATTTAGATAAAGAATTTGATAATATGTATAAAACTTACACTTCCATTTTTACAAAATTAGGACTTAATTTTAGAGCTGTTGAGGCAGATAGTGGGGCAATTGGCGGAAGTGGAAGTAAGGAATTTATGGTTTTGGCTGATAGCGGTGAAGATGATATTTTGGTTTGTGAAAGCTGTAAATATGCTGCCAATATCGAAGCAGCCAAAAGAAAGCCTAAAATTTGCAATAGTCTACCTCCGCAAAGTAGTATGATGAGCAAATTTCATACACCAAATTTAAAAACAATTGATGAAATTGCTAATTTATTTAAAGTTGATAAATTTTATACTATAAAAGCAATCATTAAAAAAGCAAAATTTGAAGATGATAGTTTTAAAATAGTGGTATTTTTCATAAGAGGTTGCGATGAACTTCAAGAAGTAAAAGCTTTAAATGCTTGTTGTGCAATTGAGCTTATGGATGCAAGTCAAGAAGAGATAGAAGAAGCTGGGCTTGTAGCTGGATTTTGTGGACCAGCTAAACTTCCAAAAGATATTTTATTTTTTATAGACAATGAATTAAAAGACCAAAAAGAGATGATAGTTGGAGCAAATGAAAAAGATTATCATATAATTGGCTTTAGTGTTTCAAGTTTTAAAGATGAGAGATTCAAAGATTTGGTAGCTGTAAATGAGGGTGATTGTTGTCCAAAATGTGGTGCTATTTTGAAAAAAACAAAAGGTATTGAGGCAGGACACATATTTAAATTAGGACAAAAATACTCAAAACCTATGAATGCTACTTTTTTAGATAAAAATGGCAAAACGGTACCATTTTTTATGGGTTGTTATGGTATTGGAGTTACAAGACTTATTGCAATTGCCGTTCAAAGTAGTCACGATGAAAAAGGAATAATTTGGAATGAAAAAATAGCTCCTTTTAAACTTCAAATAATAATTTCAAATATAAAAGATGAAAATCAAGTTAATTTTGCAAATGAAATTTATGAAAAATGTGAAAATTTAGGAATAAAAACTATTCTTGATGATAGAGATGAAAGATTTGGCGTTAAAATGAATGATTATGAATTAATCGGATTTCCGTACGCCTTAATCGTAGGTAAAAATTTAGCAAACGGTGAAGTTGAGTTTATAAAAAGAGATGGTTTGATAAAAGAAAAAATTTCGAAAAATGAAGCCCTAAATAAGATAAAAGAGATTTTATTATGAGAAAATATTTACTTCCATACGCCATTTTAGAGACTTTATTTGTAATGATGTTTATTTACAAGTATGGTTTTTTTGCTCTTTTACTAGAGGTTGTTTTAAGTATTGGCGTTGGATTTATTTTAATATCAAAATTTGGAATGTTGGATTTATTAAGGGATTTTAGGACTATTTCACCAAAAGATATTTCAGGAAATTTTGGCATTGCCTTAGGAGGGTTTTTTTTACTTATTCCTGGTATTTTATCAGATACAATAGGTTTTTTAATAATTATTTCAAGTATTGTAATGCGTTTTTTATCAAAAGACTATATCGATTTAAAAACTAGAAATAAAAAACATTCAAAAACAAGCTATGAAGATGATATTATAGATGTTGAAATTATAGATGAAAGAGATAAATAAAAAGGAAAAATATGAAAAAATTGATAATTGCTTCAAGAAAAAGTGCTTTAGCTATGTGGCAAAGTGAGTTTATAAAAAGTGAGATTGAAAAAGAACATAAACTTAAAGTAGAAATAAAAAGTATGAAAACAAAAGGTGATGTAATTCTTGATAGTCCATTATCAAAAATAGGTGGAAAGGGACTTTTTACAAAAGAGCTTGAGGTTAGCATGCTAAATGGTGAGAGTCATTTAGCTGTTCATAGCTTAAAAGATGTTCCTATGGAGTTTCCAGATGGACTAATTTTAGGCGCGGTAAGCAAACGAGAAGATGAAAGAGATGCATTAGTCAGTGAAAAATTTGCTTCAATAAAAGATCTTCCAAATGGTGCAAGAGTTGGAACTACTAGTCTTAGAAGACAGATGCAAATTAAAATACTTAGACCAGATATTAAAATTTTACCACTTCGCGGAAATGTAAATACTAGGATTAAAAAACTAAAAGATGGTGAGTTTGATGCAATTATTTTAGCTGTTGCGGGAATTAGCAGAATAGGGCTTGATAAAGAAGTTAAACATATTTATAAATTCAGTAAAGATGAAATGATTCCTGCAATGGGACAAGGTGTTTTAGGAATTGAATGTCCTGATAATAGTGAAATTTTAAGTCTTATATCTTTTATAGATGATAAAAAAGCCCTTATGGAAATAACAATAGAAAGAGCATTTGTTGGAGCATTAGAGGGTGGATGTCAAGTACCAATTGGTGTAAATGCTGAAGTTATAGATGATAATATAAAAATAAATGCTGTCGTTGGACTTCCCGATGGAAGTAAATTCATTAAAAAAAGCATTATTATAAATAAAGATGAGTTTAAAACAGCTGGTAAAAATTTAGCTGATGAGTTTATAAAAGAAGGTGCAAAAGAGCTTTTAAAAGAAGCTGAAAAAATGGCAAATAATAGTTAGTTAATTTTTAAAAAACTTTAAAAAGGATAAATTATGCAAGAGTGGGTAGGGAAATTTAAGGAGGCTGGACTTTTAAAGATCATTGATGAGCCAGTTGATATAGACAGAGAAATCGGACATATCAGCTACATTGAAGTTAAAAAAAAGGATTCTAAGGCGCTACTTTTTACTCGCCCTATTAGTAAGGATGGGCGAATTTATCCTCCTGTTTTAACAAATACTTTTGGAAGCTTTGAAGCTTTAAATTTAATCTTAGGAAAAACTCCAGATGAAATAGCAGATGAGATAACATCCATTTTAAAACCCAAAAAACCTACAAATTTAGCTGATAAATTTGATTTTTTAAAATATCTTTATTCGCTTAAAAATATTTTTATTAAAAAATTAAAAGGCGAGGGTGTTTGCCAAGAAAATAAAATCTTAGGTGAGAATATTGATTTGTATGACTTACCGCATCTTACAACATGGGAAAAAGATGGTGGACCTTTTATAACTATGGGGCAAGTTTACACCAAAGATTTAAATGGAGAAACTCAAAATTTGGGAATGTATCGTTTGCAGGTTTATTCTAAAAATAGACTTGGTATGCATTGGCAAATTCATAAAGATGGAGCAAATTTCTTTAATGAATATAAAAAAGCTGGTATTAAAATGCCAGTTTCTGTAGCAATTGGCGGAGATCCACTTTATATTTGGTGTGGTCAAGCACCTCTTCCACATGGTATTTTTGAATTGCTTCTTTATGGTTTTATTAGAAAAAGTCCTGCAAAACTTGTAAAAAGTTTGACAAATGATATTTATATTCCACATGATAGTGATTTTGTTATTGAGGGGTTTGTAGATCCAGATGAGCTTGAAGATGAGGGCCCATTTGGTGATCACACAGGTTTTTATACACCTATTTTACCATTTCCCGTTATGAACGTAACTGCTATAACTCATAAGAATGCTCCTATTTATCACGCAACAGTTGTTGGAAAGCCGCCTTTGGAGGATAAATATATGGGGTATGCAACAGAGAGAGTATTTTTACCTCTTTTTAAAGTTACAGCTCCAGATTTAGTTGATTATAATATGCCTGAAAATGGTGTTTTTCACAATTTAATACTTTCTAAAATAAATGCATGGTATCCAGCTCATGCAAAACAAATGATGCACGCTTTTTGGGGAGTTGGTCAGATGAGTTTTGTAAAACATGCTATTTTCGTTGATAGTGATGCACCAAATTTAAATGATTTTAATGAACTTGGAAAATATGTTTTAAACCGCATAACTTCAAAAAGTTTATTTTTTAGTGAAGGTGTTTGTGATCAGCTTGATCACGCAAGCCCAAATTCTTGCTTTGGTGGAAAACTTGGCATTGATGCAACTATAGACTTAGAGCCAAAAGAGGCTGAAATATTAAGCGATGAAGAGCTTTTAAAGGAATTTAAAAAAATAGATAAAAATATTATAAATTTAAAACAATATTTTTGCGATACAAAAAATCCAGTAGTTTTGATAAATTACGATAAAAAAGATATTGTTAGAAAATGCTTTAACGAACTTTTAAAACTTAGAAAATATTTTAAAATCTTAATATTTTTAGATACAAAAAATGATGTAAATAATCCATATATGAGTGTTTGGAGAATTACAAATAATATTGATGCACTTCGCGATATTTATACAAACAGAGATCAAATTTGTATAGATGCAACAGAAAAAAGCCAAATTGATGGATATGAAAGAGAGTGGCCAAAAGAGGTTAATTGTTCAAAAGATGTTATTGAAAGTTTGATAAAAAGAGGACTAATAGAAAAAGATGAGGAGTTTTTTAAGAAATTTGAGATAATTGGCTAAAGCTTTGAATCTTTTGGAGCTGGAAAAACATAGAAAAAATACTCTTAACAAACTAAAAACCGTGACATTAAAGCGGTTTTTCATGTACTTTTGATATTAATAGCTCCTTTTTTAGTTTGTATTTTAATGGGTTATAGGTCATAATTAGAGTTTGATTTAAGTACTATTGCAATAATTATATTAGCTTTTATAATATATTATTATGCTTGTTATTACTAAAATAAAGAGATTTATATTTTTGAAGAAATAAGAAAAATTATCAAAAAATCTTTAAAGCTATCCGGCATTAAATGTGCATCTGCAGTATCAACTGGAGAAATTTTATCACCATAGGTTCCATATTTATTGGCTATTTTTGATACTATCTATAATTTTTAGTATCGCTTTTATCTCCATTATTTTCATTATTATCTCCTTGCACATAATTATAGAGATTCTCGCCAAAAACAGAATCTTTAAAAAGACAATATGCATATTGTTTTCCTGTTTCAAACATTATGATTTTTTTATTAAAATCATGGGTATTGTTTTTATTATGCAATGCTTATTGTGTAGTACCCGCAGATATTAAAAATTTATCTTTTATTCCAGCAATAGTTACCGATACGCCATATATAACATTACCTAAATACTCATTTGTGATATTTCCCTCGTTTATGTTCTTATTTTTTACATCAAAAATACCTTTGCCTTGAAATCTTTTACCAAAATCATCTAAAATTTGCTTTGTGGAATTTTTGTCTTTTTGGCAAGACATTGCTACATCAAGTGTATTATCTACATGGCTTCTTTGCGAAGAAGTTAGCTGATTATATAAATTAGATTTTTTAAAATCATCTATATTAAATTTATTTATTTATGTTCCTATTAAAAAACATTAAAAATATAATAAATAAAGAAAAAACTAATGAAATGACTATATGCCATATTTTACATTCATCAACATTAAACAAAAAGCCTATTTTTGTTAATTTTGCATTTGATAAAACTATTATAAAAATAGAATATAATTGTAAGAAAATAAATATAATAATTGATTTTGTTATTTTTTTAGTTAAATAAAACCTAAAAATTCCTTTGTATACATAAAAAGAAAAGAATAAAGAAACAAAAATTATTAGTAAAACCGAAATATAAAATAACAATATAATGATAGAAGACGAAGTAAAAATATTTTCATTGACAAATAAAACGTCTATTTTAAAAGTATTTATTATAAACAACATAGGCTCAATAAAAAAAGCTATTTTGTAAATCCTTCTTTCGTATAATTTAAAATTAAAAAGTAAACCGTCCATACTAGCCAAAAATACACTTAATGAATTAACAATTAAAATAAATAGCAGTACGATAAATAATGCTTTTAAAATATTGCACAAAATTCTATTAACTTTTACCACCTTTTGCATCCTCTAAAAATATTATTTTTTAAATGTTTGTTTTATTTTTAAATTTTATTCTTTTTATTTGTAGATTTACGTTACAAATTTATAACTTCTAAAATTATAAATGTTTCATTAATAACACTCATAGCTATCTCCTATCTTTATTGCTAAAAAATTTAATTATTTTATTAAATATTGTCTTAGATTTTTGTTCTTTAATATCTTTTTTAATTTTGAATTTTCCTATAAAAAGCGATATATAAGTATATAGTATGTCCCAAAAAACGCAATAAATCATAGAAGATACAATACAAATAAGTATATTAAAAACAAAAGATATGCCATCATTTAAATGCAAAAAATTATCATCAATATAGATGCTAAAATTAAAGCCAAAAAACAAACTCATCAAAACACCTATATCCAAAATAGCTGAGTAGAAAAAATTAGAAAGAAAATTCTCTTTTTTTACATATTCGGTTTTACAATTTTTACACTCTATTTCTGAGGCAAAACCATATAAATTTATTGCCTTAAACTTGTTTATTTTATTTCCACAAACTTCACATTTTTTATAAAAAAACCCCATTTGATTTTACCTTTTACGCCACAAATTTATAATTTTTAAAATTATAAATCTTTTTAGTTAAATTTGTATAAATTTACATCTTTTAGCACTATTAGAGCCATCTTTTAATACATTGTTATTTATAGATTTAGTAAAATTAGAGAATGGATTTGATGCTATGTTCTTTTAATGTTTTTAACTCCTTTGAGAGATATCATTTAAATATCAAAACTACTTTTTAATAATAAATTTCTTGCAGATATTTATTATGTTTATTATATCTATAGTAAAAAAGATAAACCACCAAATTCTATCTGTAAATTACTATTTGTTTACCATTATAAATTATAATAATTAATATCATTATATAAAGGAAAAAGATGAGAAAGATTATTTTTTCGGCTTTGATTGTTGCAAGCTCTTTGTTTGCAGACTCTGTTGTCAATGTTTATTCTTCAAGACATTATGACTCAGATAAGATGGTTTTTGATGCTTTTACTGAAGAGACAGGCATCAAAGTAAATGTCATACAAGATAAGATAGAGGCGATTACTCAAAAACTTGAGCTTGAGGGCAAGGATACAATAGCTGATGTTTTTATGACAGTTGGTGTTGGCGATCTTTATAATGTAAAGCAAAAAGGACTTTTACAACCAATTAGCTCAAAAATTGTAGATGAAAATATACCACTAGATTTGATGGACAAAGATAAAAACTGGGTAGGTGTAACATACCGTGCTAGAGTTTTGGTTTATGATCCAAAGAAGATAGACAAAAAAGAGCTCTCAACCTATGAGGCGTTAAGCGGTGATAAATTTAAAGGCAAAATTTTAACTCGCTCATCAACATCATCATACAACAAACACCTAATAGCCTTTTTGATAGCAAAAGATGGCGAGGCAAAGACAAAAGAGTGGGCAAAAGGTTTGGTTGCAAATTTTGCAAGAGCTCCAAAAGGAAATGACAGAGATCAGGCAAAAGCCATAGTTTCAGGTGTTGGAAGTGTGGCTATAATGAATAGTTACTATATGGGTAGAATGTCTGTTTCAAAAGATCCAGTAGAGCAAGAGGTTGCTAGAGATTTAAAGGTATTTTTTCCAAACCAAAACGATGGAGGAACTCACATCAATTTAAGTGGTGCTGGTGTTACAAAATATGCTAAAAACAAAGATAATGCAGTTAAGTTTATAGAGTTTTTAACAACTCCAAAAGCACAAGAAATTTTTGCCAAGACAAATTTTGAGTTTCCAGCCAACCCAAAAGCAGAGCCTGCTGATATCGTAAAATCATGGGGAGAGTTTAAGAAAAGCAAGATTGATTTTGATGAAATAGGCAAAAACCTCACAAAAGCTCAAATGATAGCTGATGAGGTAATGTGGAAATAGTGCGTATGATGAAGCGCTTTAAGAGGTGTGATACACCTCTTATTTTTACTTTTGTCTGTTTGGCTCTTATAATATTTCCAATTATCTATATATTTTTTGGGATCTTTAACCAAACAAACGAATCGACTGAATTTTTGTTTAAAACACAGCTTAAGTTTTACATAAAAAACAGCTTTATAATACTTTTTTTTACAGGAATTTTTACAGGCATTATAGGAACTTTTTTAGCCTATTTTGAGACATTTTATGAGTATAAATTTAAAAATTTCTTTAAATTTACCCTTATTTTGCCATTTGCAATCCCTAGCTATCTTTTTGGGTATATTTATGTTGATTTTTTCAGTTATTCTGGCTGGTTAGTAACTTTTTTAAGGCAAAATTTTGATATAAGAGTCCATTTTGACATTATGAATATTTATGGTGCTATTTTTGTGCTAACGCTGGCTTTTTATCCATATGTCTATATCATCTTAAGAGGATTTTTAAAAAGGTTTCCGCAAAACTATATAGAAGCATCGCAAAATTTAGGTTGCACTCAAGTAAAAACCTTTTTTAAAGTCATCTTGCCTCTTAGCAAACCTGCAATTATAAGCGGCATGACGCTTTGTTTGATGGAGTGTTTGAATGCTTATGGAGTGCCAAACTATTTTGGACTTCATGTATTTAGCACAGGAATTTATAAGGCTTGGGTTGGGTATAGCGACTTAAATGCAGCTATAAAACTTGCTTCGATTTTGCTTTTTTTAGTCTTTTTTATCATAATAGTTCAAAAGTTACTGCAAAAACCATATGCCATAACTGTTACAAAAAGACAAAAGATAAGAGCTAAAAAATTAAGTAAAAAGAGCGAAATTGCTGTTGTTTGTCTAATTTTTTTATTTTTATTTGTAGCTTTGTTTTTGCCACTTCTTCACATTTTTATCTGGCTTTATCAAAGCTATAGCGATATAAATTTAATTTCGCTTTTTAATCTAAGCAAAAATACAATTTTACTTACAACATTGTCAGCCATGCTAATAGTAGTTTTTTCTCTGTTTATCAACGAATCTTTGAGGCTAAAAGAGGGCAAGATCAAGGAAATAGCAACTTCATTTGCAAATATTGGCTATAGCATTCCAGGCTCAGTTGTAGGTATCTCGATGCTTGCGATATTTATAAATATCGACAAGTCAATGCAGTGGTTATATCGGCTTTTAGAGGTGAAAGCAACTCTTTTTTTAACGTTAAGTCCTTTGGTTTTGGTCTTTGCTTATATGATCAGGTTTTTGTCTTTAGGATATATGGGAGTCCAAAATAGCCTAAACCAACAAGGAAAAAAATACTATGAAGCCTCTTTAAGTCTTGGAAAAGGAAAACTAAAAACATTTTTTTTGGTGGATCTGCCAATGATAAAACCAGCTATTTTAAGCTCATTTATACTTGTTTTTATTGAGATAATCAAAGAGCTTCCATTAAGTTCGCTTTTGACTCCGCCAAATTTAAAAACTCTAGCTTTTGAAATGGATAGATATGCCAGTGATGAACAGCTAGCTTTAAGTGCGGCTCCTGCTATTGTGGTTGTTGGCATAAGTTTAGCTTTGCTGGTAATTTTAAATAAAATAAAGGATAAATAGTGTTTTTAGAGCTAAAAAATATCTCTTTTTCATATAAAAAAGATCAAAACCTAATCTCAAATTTAAACTTTTCTTTGCAAAAAGGAAAACGTCTAGCAATACTTGGCGAAAGTGGAAGTGGCAAAAGCACGATTTTAAGACTAATTAGTGGCTTTGAGAATTTAGATAGTGGAGAGATTTGGCTAGATGGTCAAAATATCACTTTTTTACCACCAAACAAAAGAAATATAGGCTATCTTTTTCAAGACTATGCGCTTTTTCCACATCTTAAGGTTTGGCAAAATATAGGCTTTGGCATAAAAAATAATAAAAAAAGAGTTGATGAGATGCTTGAGCTGATTAGAATGAGTGAATATAGAGATCTCTATCCCCATGCTTTAAGTGGTGGTCAACAACAAAGAGTAGCACTTGCAAGAGCGTTAGCAATAAAACCTAAACTTTTACTTCTTGATGAGCCATTTAGCGCTCTTGATGCAGGTTTAAGGATAAAAATAAGAACCGATATAAAAGAAATTTTAGATAGCCTTGAGATAACTTCTATTTTAGTTACTCACGACCTAGATGATGTTAAAAACTTTGCAGATGAAAACTTTATGCTTAAATAAGGGCAGTAGCTTTTAAAATCTACATTCACATTGAGAAAAAATACAGCCATTTAAAATCAGATATTTAAAAAGTGCAGTTACAAATAACCAAGCTAAAAATATCTTAGATGAGATTAAGGCTTTACTTGATATTATTGAAGTTTTAAATTCTAAAATTTATAAAGTATAAAAACAAGGATTTTGTTTTGTTAAAAACGGCATTTAACACTTTTTCAAATAAACGAGATTACGATAAAGAGCCGATAGTTATTAAAGATTATAGTTACTTTTTTGGTGTTTCGTTGAGATTTATTTCATTTTTTATAGGCATAACAATTGTGGTTAGCGTTATGTGTATAACAATGAATTTAATAAAAGAAAAAATTGAAATTTGGTTTTTATTTGCTCCTTTGATAGTGCCTTTAGCACTTGTTTTTTATGATTACTATTCTTATGTTGTAAGGGATAATTATACGCTTTATTTTACAAATAATTCTATTAATTATATGTTAGATGGTAAATTAAAACGAAAAATTGATATAAATGAAGTGCCAAATTACTTGTTAAAATCTTTTTGGAAAAACAAGCTTGATACCCAAGCTGTTATAATTGTTTTAATAATTGTGATTTCTATATTTGCTTATTTACTTATTAGTTTAAGCAAGCCTACACCAAATGAAATTTATTATTTTACTGCCTTGTTTTTTATATCTCAATTGTTTGGAAATATAATATTTAAAGTGCTTTTATATTTACATTTAAATAAAACTTTATTTGGATTTAGGGTTTTTCCTACTTTAATTTTAGCTGAACCCATAAATCCTAAACTAGGAACTCCTAGTGAGTTTTTCAATAGGCAAAAATACTATTTTATATATTTTTATAATGAACAAATTTATGATGAAGTTAGAGAGTATTTTTTGCAAAATTTAGGTTTTGATATTGATAAAACTAAAAAATTAATTACATTTTAATGGATAAATTACAAATAGAGAAGCGTTGCAAAACAATAGCTTGAAATTTAATTATAAAAACAACAAATTTTTTATAGTAATTATAAACTCATTTTATTGTGAATCCACCATCAACGACTAAATTTGCTCCTGTTATCCACTTTGCTTCATCACTTGCCAAAAATAGAGCTGCATTTGCCACATCTTCTACGCTTCCAACACCGCCAAGTGGATGAGGTTCGTTAAACATCTCATTAAATGCCTCTTTGCCGATTTGTTTTTCTAAATTTGCCACGGCATTAGTTTTTACCGTTCCAGGAGATATTGAATTTACTCTTACATTAAACTTTGCCACACTTAAAGCATCTTGTTTTGTCATGGCTATTATAGCGCCTTTACTTGTGCTATATACACTAAAAGCTTCACTTGCAACCATTCCAAGAACAGAAGCAATATTTACTATATTACCACTTTTTTGTTTGATCATTTCTAAAAGTGCGTATTTGCTCATTAAAAAAGTGCCATTTACATTTAAGTTTATTACCTCACTCCATTCATCAAAACTAAGTTCAAATGATGGTTTTGTTGGACCTGTAATTCCTGCATTATTTACCAAAATATCAATTTTTCCAAAGCTTTTTATGGCAAATTTATAAATTTCTTTTACACTGTTTTCATCTGTTATATTAGCACTAAAAAATTTTGCATTTTTTCCAAGATTTTTAATAACTTCTTCGTTTTTATGTCTTGCTATGACTAAAACTTTAGCTCCATTTTCTATAAAAGTTTCAGATATTTTTGCACCAATTCCACTTGTTGCACCAGTTATAATAGCAACTTTATTTTTTAATTTCATAGTATTTTTACCTCTAATTTATGATTTTTAAACTCTATCTTTTCGCCCTTTAAAAGTGATAAAAACTCATCTGCCATTAGTATATAAAAGTTATTTAAACTTCTATTTTGCGTTTTTTGAAGCTCTTTACTAAGTGTGTCAAACATATAAAAAGCTCTTTTATCATTTACTAGCAAAAAATCAGCCCCGTTATCATAAGCATTAAATAAAATTTCACCTGCTAAATTTAAAGCAACTTTTTTATCAAATTTTAAAATATCATATCCAATATTTTCATTTTCAAGTTCAAAATTAACTAAATTTGCTACAACTTTAACCAAATTTTGTAAGTTTTTATCACTATAAACTGCGATATTAAATTTTGAAAAATCAACTTTTTTTGTTGCATTTTTTATCTCTTCATCACTTACTATATTCTCTTTTTTTGAAAAATTTAAATTTAACATTTTAGCTAGATTTTTTACTATCTCATCGGTTTTAAAAGGATCTTTAAGTAAAAATTGTGGTTTTATATAATAGATTATTTCATTTTTAATTAAATTTAAAATTTCATCCTTTTTATGAGGAAATTTTTCTATTAGATAGTTTGCAAAAACAAATGCCGAATTTCCTAAAAAATCATCTTTAAATTCCATTATTTTACTTGAATAAAACAAAGGCTCTAATTTTAAAAAAAACTCTTTTTCATTGTTTTGTCCTAAAATTTCACTAAATCTATCATAGGTTTCTATAAAATCATCATTGTTAATTATTAAATCCTTTGTAGAGCGAGTTTGGCAAAGTGCAGAGATATTTATAAAATTACCAGTTTTTTTAAAAATGTCATCTAAATTCTCATCCAAATTTACAATTTTTTCATTTATTTTTACAAATTCTGTTTTTCCAAATTTAAAGTATGGATCGTTTCTTTTAATATCTAGTAAAAGCTCTCTTAAAGTTAAAAACTCAAAATGCTCATAAATATAAGGCTTATAATAACTTTCTAAATCTATTTTTCTATCAAAACGAAAAAGTGATATTTCAACCATATTTTTCCTTTAAAATTTCGTTAAATTGTATCAAATTTAATCTTATAAAGAGTTTTTTATCAAAATTAATATAAAATAATAAGTTATGGATAAAGAAAGTTTTGTAATATCAAAATTCAGTAATAAATTTATCGGAGATGACGGTGCAGTGCTTGGAAAATGGGTTTTAAGCAAGGATCTGTTTTTGGAAAATTCCCACTTCAAAATGGGCTGGTTAAGCTTTTATGAAATAGGAAAAAAGGCAATGAGTGTAAATTTAAGCGATGCTATTGTGATGAATGCAAAGCCTAAATTTACATTAATTGGTTTAATGCTTCCTAAAAACATAACTTTTAAAGAGATTGATGAGCTTAAAAATGGAATTTTAGATATTTCAAAACAATATGGAGTTAAAATAATTGGCGGTGATACAGTAAAATCCGATATTTTGGGAATTAGTGTAAGTATTATATCTTATGCAAAAAAACCAATTTTTAGAAAAAAACTTAAAAATGGTGAGCTATTAGCTTTTACAGGGAATTTAGGAGGAAGTCTAAAAGGGCTTAAAACGCTTCAAAGATGTGCGAAAAACTATAAAATTCTTGGCAAAAACTCACGATTTAGAAATATTACTTTAAGGGATAAATTTTTTTACAACTCATCAAAATTCATAAACTCAGCTATGGATATAAGTGATGGACTTGCGTGCGATTTGCCTAAATTTATAAAAAATAAAAATATTAAATTTATAAAAAAGCTTAAAAAATATGAGTTTTTAAGCGGCGAAGAGTATGAGGTGCTTTTTAGTTTTAGTAAAAAAAACAAATTTAGAATCATAAACGAGGCTAAAAAAGCTAGGATAAAACTTACTATTTTTGGAGAAACAATAGATGGAAAATATAAAAAACGAGCAAGAAATTGGCATTTTTAAACCACTTTTCACTCTTGATCATTCACCCATAAATGTACATTTTAGTAAAAATTCAGATGATTTTGTAGTTAGAGAAATTCCACTTTATGAATTTAGCGGTGAGGGTGAGCACTTGATACTAAATATCGCTAAAAAAGGACTTACAACTTTTGATGCACTTCATATTTTAAGTGATTACTCAGGCGTTAAAATGAGGGATTTTGGATATGCAGGACTTAAAGATAAAGAGGGTTTTACAACTCAGTTTATCTCACTTCCTAAAAAATTTGAAAAAAACTTAGCAAATTTTTCTCACGAGAGTTTAAAAATAACTGATACTTTTACACATAAAAATAAACTTAGAATTGGTCATTTAAGCGGAAATAGTTTTTTTATAAAACTTAAAAAAGTTAGTGAAGTTGATGCTTTAAAGCTTAAAAATGCTCTTTTAAATTTGGATAAAAATGGCTATGCAAACTATTTTGGCTTTCAAAGATTTGGCAAATTTGAAGATAACGCAAAAGATGGTGAAGAAATTTTAAGTGGAAATTTAAAGATGAAAAATCCAAAAATTAAAAATTTCTTAATTTCAGCTTATCAAAGTGATCTTTTTAATAAATGGCTTAGTAAAAGAGTTGAAATTTCAAAATTTATCAGAGATTTTAATGAGAATGAAATAAATAAAATTTATGGATTTGATAAAGAGATTGTAAAAGATTTAAAACTTCAACCTAATTTTTTTAAACTTTTTAATGGGGATGTTTTGGGACATTATCCATATGGAAAACTATTTTTATGTAAAGATTTAACAAGTGAGGTTGAAAGATTTTTAAAGCGCGATATTACTCCTTTTGGCTTACTTCCTGGAAATAAAGCTTTTGACAGTGAAGATTTAGCAAAAAATATAGAAGATGAAATTTATCACCCTTCATTTAAATTTATTGAAAAAATGAATGGAAGCAGGCGTTTTGCATGGTGTTTTTTAAAAAATGTTAGTTACAAATACACACCTGAATTAGCCCAATTTAGCATGAGTTTTGAACTTACAAAAGGAAGTTATGCAACTGTGGTTTTAAGAGAGATTTTGCATAAAGAAATTTTTGATTAAGTCAAGTTTTTATAAATTTATTGTAATATAAGGTTTAAATTTACAAGGAGAGAGTATGAAAATAGCAGTCATCGGCGGAGGGATAAGTGGCTTAACAACAGCTTTTTATCTAAATTTTTTTGGCAATAGCGATGGTGATAAATACGATATAACAGTTTTCGAAAAAGAAAAAGAGCTTGGTGGAAAAATGAGAACTAAAAACATAAAAGGGTTTTTAGTTGAAGAAGGAACCAATGGTTTTTTATCAAATAGACCTGATACCTTAGAACTTTTAAAATACGCAGGCATAGAAAATTTACTTTTAAAGAGTAATGACAATGCAAGAGTTAGATTTATTTATAAAGATAAGCTTTATAAAATGCCAGAAGGTGCAAAAGATTTCTTTTTAAGTGGGATTATGTCACCACTTGGAAAAATAAGAGTTGCATGTGAGTATTTTATACCAGAAAAAAAAGATGACATGGAAGAAACACTTCAAGAGTTTGGTTATAGAAGAGTTGGAAAAGAATTAACTGAAACTTTTTTAGATCCAATGGTTGCAGGAGTTTATGGCTCAAGTCCTGATAAAATTTCAGTTAATGCAAGTTTTGAGAAGATAATAGCTATGGAAAAAAAATATGGCGGACTTATAAAAGCAATGCTTGCTATGAGAGCTAAAAGTGCTGCTCCAAGTGGAGTTTTAATGAGTTTTAAAGGTGGGTGTGAGACCTTAATAAAAGAAGTTGGTAAAAGATCAAATGCTAAGATTGTTACAAATTTTGAAATTTCAAAAATAGAAAAAAAAGATGATAAATTTATACTAAATGGTGATAAAAATTTAGAGTTTGATAAAGTTATTATTTCAACTCCTGCTTATAGAGCTTGTGAGCTTTTAAACAAGCTTCTTCCAGATACTTCAAAAAGACTAAAAGCTATTGAATATACTCCTATTTCTGTAGTTGGGCTTGGATATGAAAACCTTGATCACGCTTTAAGAGGTTTTGGACTTTTAACAACAAGCTCATCAAAGCAACCAGTGCTGGGAATTTTATGGGATAGCTCGATATTTTTTGATAGAGCGCCTGATGGTAAGGTACTGCTTCGCGTTATGATAGGCGGTCAAAGAGATAAAGATCTAGCCTTAAAAGATGAAAAAACATTAGTTGAGCTTGCAAGACTTGGCATAAGAAATACGATGGGAATTTCTGATGAGCCGGTAATGACGTACGTAAAAAGACATGAAAAAGGCATACCAAATTATAATTTAGGTCACCTATCAAATGTGGCTGAAATTTTTAAAGACATAAGGCAAACAAAAGGACTTTATTTAAATTCAAATGCCTATAAGGGCGTTGCTATGAATGATTGCATTAAAAATTCACGTGAATGCGCAAGGGATGTTTTACAAGGTTAAAATACAAACCAAAGTGTTTTCTTTGGTTTGTTAAGTTTTATTTATATGGCATGTTGTAAATTAATCTAAAGCATAGCCACCATAAATATATGATTCCCACTTTATCAATATTGTCATCTACAAGAGCATGAACTATTTCGTTTCTTAAATTATATGATGTTGGTTGTATTAATAAATATTGTAATTCTTTTATTAGATCTATTTCTAGTATCTCTTGTAATTTTTCTTCTTTTAGGAGTTTATTAAGGCTTTTTTCTGTTTCTATTCCACAGTTATCAATTATGGTAGTTGTAACATTGTTTTCTTTTAAAATAAATCTAATTAGGTACTCTATTTGGGGTATTAGTATATGTGCTGATAGTAAAAATTCATGCTCAAAACCAAGATGTAATCCTTTTGTCCAAAGATTAACTCTGTTTTTATCTATAAGTAAAGAATTATTACATATATTATAAATATACTCTTTGGAAATTCTGTGCTCCATTAAAATTTGGTTTAATGCTGGAATAATAAAGCTATATACTGTAAGACTAAAGTGTATATTGTAATTTATAGATAAAACTATATTTTCATATGGCTCCTCTGATATTTTTTTACCATCTTGTGATAATTGTATGTGTTTAAACATTGATGCTATTGAGTTTTGAGAGATATTTTCAGATTGTTTTTTTAAATTAGTAAAATCAACTCTTTGTCCGCCATTTGTAAAAAATCGCAATGCAGTAGAAATATCTTTATTTTTTACCATATTTATACTACTATCTGTTAAATTACTTATATTAATAGGTGAAATTTCCAGACCTTCAATGCTTCTTAGTTGTATTTTATTAGTTCGCTCAATTTTTCCATAAAGAAAATCTTTATCTATATCTAAATTTTCTTTTATTTTATTGGGAAGGGAATAATACTCTTTTAATGCCATTTCGTAGTAGCATGAATAGTTTTTATTATTTCCAAGTTCTATATAAGTGTTGATTATTTCAATAGTTGTATTATTTTCTTCGTCTGTATTGCCAAGAATTATATACCAGTTTCTAATTTCTTCTAGATAGCTTATTTTTTGTGCGTTGTTAGTTTTAATTTTTAGTTTTTCTATTATTTCATATTTTAATTTATCTTTTAATTGTAATTTTTTTAAAATATCATTAAGTTTGAGTATATAGTTATTGTTTTGTAAATTTAAAAATGCATTAGTAGTCCTGTTTACTATTTCGCTTAATAACTCTTTATTTTTTGTGGAATTTGCAAGAAATATAGCTCTTTTATATGAGCTGATAGCTTCACTAAATTCAAGGGCATTATCAAAATTATCTATAGGAAATTTAGAATATTCTTGAATAGCTATTTTTAAATATTTTATATCTTTTGGTTTATAGTAAATCCATAAAATATCGGCTATTCTAGCTTTAATTCTAAAGTCTTTACATTCATTTAAAATTTGATTTAAAAAATATAATTCATCTTTTGTTAAATCATCAGGTAGAAAAGTTCGTTTTTGGTAGTTTTGAAACATTGGAATAAATGGTTCATTATAGCTATCTACTTTTAGGCCAATAGAACAAATATTTGATAATAAATTTAAAATTTCTTTTGCATTTTTTGAATATTTGTAAGACTTAGTTAATTTATTAAAAATTGTACTATAATTTAAACAAGTTTTATTTTTTAAATTTTGTAAAATTTCCATGTAGTCTAATTTTGTAAAATTTTCAAGCGTTAAGACATCCATTCTTCCCCTTTTTTACTACATTATAACTAATCTTCTTAAATTCATAAAATTTTTATTGATTTTTTGTTAAAATATCTTTTTCGGTGCAATGAACGATCGCGTTAATACGAGGAAAGTCCGAGCTGCTCTAAGATGTAGTTCCATTTAACGAATGGCTGGGGTAACCCAAGGGATAGTGCAACAGAAAGTAAACTACCACTTTGTTTTTATAAGGTGGAAAAGGTGAAATGGTGGGGTAAGAGCCTACCAGCGTTTTTGGTAACATTAACGGCTTTGCAAACCCAACTTGCAGCAAGAAGGGATGGTTTAATCTTAGAATAAAACCCTTCGCTTGAACTAAATTGCAAAATTTAGTCTAGATAAATGATCGTTTGAAAAACAGAACTCGGCTTATAGTTGCACCGAAATTTCATTTAAATAAAATATTAAAGCTATTATTACTATTTTTTACGTTTGATTTAATTTGGTAAAAATGACTTGGATATTTGCATTTGTTTATCAAAATGATATTATAATATAGCTTTAGAATGTTTTTACAAAAAGGTAATATTATGCAAACAATTTATGACCTTGCCATTATAGGTGGCGGACCGTGTGGGCTAGCCTCGGTTGTGGAGGCCAAAATAAGTGGAATTAATAAAGTTTTACTTCTTGAAAAAGGCTCAAACCATTCTCAAACAATCAGAACTTTTTATAAAGAAAATAAAAGAGTTGATAAAGAATACAAAGGTTTAGATAGTGAAACAAAAGGTATGGTAAAGTTTGAAACTGGCACAAAAGAAGATGTTTTAAACTACTTTGATACCCTTTTGGATAGTGAAGATATTGATGCGTTTTTTAATACAGAAGTTGAAAAAGTTAAAAAAAATGAAGATGGATTGTTTGAAATTTATGCTCCAAAAACTCATTATTACGCTAAAAAAGTAATAATTGCAATAGGAAGAATGGGAAAACCTAATAAGCCTGATTATAAAATTCCAAGGTCACTAAATCCCGTTGTAAATTTTAATCTTGATAAGTGTGGAAGTCATGAAAAGATTTTAGTTGTAGGTGGTGGAAATTCAGCTGTTGAATATGCTATAAGCCTTTCTAGTAATAATATTGTAACGCTTGCTTATAGAAAAAGTAATTTTACAAGATTAAATGCGATAAATTTAAAAGATATCGCCCATGAAGAAAGATATGGAAATATTATTTTAAGATTAAACTCAGATATTGAAAGTCTTGAAAATGAAGAGGGAAAAGTTGTTGTTAAATTTAAAGATGGCAAAGAGTTTGTTTATGATAGAGTTATTTATGCCATAGGTGGTACAACTCCGGTTGATTTTTTAAAAAACTCAGATGTTGAGATAGATGAAAATGGTATTCCAATAGTTGATGAAAATTGCCAAACACATATCAAAGGTCTTTATATCGGTGGTGATTTAATAACAAAAAATGGCGGATCTATAGTATTTGCCCTAAATCACTCAAGTAAAATTGTAAATAATATAAACTCTTTATGATAATTTATCAACTAAAAGATGGCTATCGCTACAATAGTGATACCATCATGCTTTATAATTTTATTTTTGATATTAGTCCAAAAGGTGATATTTTAGAAGTTGGGGCTGGATGCGGAGTTTTAGGACTTTTATTAAAAAGAGATTTAAAAAATGCAAATTTAACTTTAATGGACATACAAAAAGAAAATATAAAATTATGTGAAATAAACTCAAATGAAAACAGACTTGATATAAATACTATTCTTGCTGATTTTAAAGAGTTTAGAAGCGATAAAAGATATGACGTAATTATCTCAAATCCACCATATTATCACGATGGAGTTATAAAAAGTGAAAATTTACATCTAAATATAAGCAGATATTCATCAAATTTAAGTCTAAGTGACTTAATTCAAAACTCAAGCACTCATCTTAAATCTCACGGATCTCTTATATTTTGTTATGATGCAAAACAGCTTATGAATGTAGCTTATCTACTTTTAAAAAATAAATTTTGTATGACAAAGCTCAAATTTATTTATCCAAAAATTGGCAAAAGAGCAAAAATTGCTTTGATAGAGGCAAAAAAAAGTTCAAAATCTTTATGTTTGGTTGATGAGGGATTTTATTTAAGTGATGAAAATGGTTATACAAAAGAGGCTTTAAAGCTTTTTAAAAAAGCCAATTTAGAAAGTAAAGATATTGTTTTAGGTAAAAATTATGATTAAAAAAGATGGGTTTAATTATTGCTTTGATGAAAAAAAATGTGAAATTTGCAAAGGAAAGTGCTGCACAGGAGAAAGTGGTTATATTTGGATAGATGAAAGTGAAATTAAAGCTTTGGCAAAATACTTAAATTTGAGTTTAGATGAGTTTAAATTTAAATATTTAGAAAAATTCGGAGTCAGGTATAGTATAAAAGAAAGTATTTATAAAAATGGTTATAAATGTACTTTTTTTGACGAAAAAAAATTAAATTGTTCTATTTATGAACATCGTCCAAAGCAGTGTAGAACTTTTCCGTTTTGGGAATATTTTAAGAAAAATTATAATGAATTGGAGAAAGAATGCATAGGTGTAAAAAAATTATAAAATACCTTTTTATAGCACTTTTTTGTCTAAATTTAAATGCCTTTGATACAAAATCTTACGATGAAAGCTTGAACGTATTTAAAGCACTTTTATTAGAAGAAAAAGACCCAAAAGATTCAGTTTCAATTTTTACATACTTGTATGATAAGACAAAAAAACCTGAATATTTAAAAGAGGTAATAAAAATACTTTATAATTATGAAGATTTTACAAATTTAGGTTTTTATCTTGAAAAAGGAAGTGTTGTATTAAAAGATGATGATGAGTTTTTAAGGATAAAAATAGCCTATCTTTTATCGAAAAATAGCCTTTATGAAGCTTTAAATTTAGCAAGAAATCTTACTAAAGTAGATAATAGCGCAAGAAGTTTTATTATTTTAGGAAAAATAGAAGAAGTTTTAAATTTACAAAATGAAGCTTTTAAAAGCTATAAAAAAGCCTATGAGTTAGATAAAAATGAGATAAATTTTTTAAGATATGTAAAAGCTTTATTAGGTATGAAACAAACAGATGAAACATTAAAAGAGCTAGAGAGTTATAAGAAAGAAAATGGCTGTTCTTTGGCGGTTTGCAGTATGTTAGTCGATATTTATAGACAGCAAAATGACTTTGACATGGTTGTAAAAATTTGCGAAGAGCTTTATAAAGATACGAAAAATAATAAATTTTTAGATTATATTCTTAATTTTTACATAACCTTTGAAGAGTATGATAAAGCTGTAGATCTGTTAAAAAAATATGACTATAAAAATAAAATGTTGGTTGAGTTATACGGTTTTTTAAAACAAAATGATGAGGCTATAAAACTATCAAAAGAGTTTTTTAAAAAGACAAATGATACAGAGTTTTTGGCATTAGAAGCAATGAATTTATATGAAAAAAATACCCCCAATGTAAATGAAAATTTGCTAAAAGAGATTTTGGATAAATTTGATAAATCTATTAAAGATTTAAATAATGCAACTTATGAAAATTATTATGGATACTTATTGATTGATCATGATGTTGACTATAAAAAAGGCATTGAGTTTGTTAAAAAGGCACTCTTAAAAGAACCAGATTCTCCTTATTATTTAGATTCGCTTGCTTGGGGATATTATAAGTTAAAAGAGTGTAAAAAAGCTGATGAAATTATGAAGCAAATCAGCTATAAGTTTAGTGATTTTTTAAACAGTAGTGAGGCAAAAGAGCATCTTGAAGCTATAAATAAGTGTTTAAATAGCGGAGATATAAAATGATACTTGATGAAATTTTAAAAAAAACAAAATATGACTTAGAAAAAAGAAAAAAAGATATTCCTTTTGATGTTCTTGGTAGAAGCCTTTCGGCTAATCCTTTTATTACAAGAGATGTAAAGACTGCCTTAAAAACAGATGAAAAAGATCAATTTAAAATAATAGCTGAAATTAAAAAAGCAAGTCCTAGTAAAGGTATTATAAGAAATGATTTTGAGCCAGTAAATATTGCAGTAGAGTATGAAAAAGGTGGAGCAAACGCCTTTTCAGTTTTAACAGAACCGCATTACTTCAAAGGGAATTTAGAGTTTATCCCACAAATTAGGCGCTATACAAAAATACCAATTTTAAGAAAAGATTTTATTGTTGATGAATATCAAATTTTGGAAAGTTTAGTTTATGGAGCTGATTTTATTTTATTAATTGCTAAAGCACTAAGTAAAAATGAGCTTAAAAATTTACTTGAATTTGCTCATAGATTAGGTCTTGAAGCTTTGGTTGAAACACATGATAAAGAAGATATTAAAAATGCTATTTTTGCTGGAGCAGAGATATTTGGCATAAATCACAGAGATTTGCAAACTTTTGAGATGAACATGGGTTTAAGCTCTGATTTAATTCCACTTATTCCAAAAAATAAAATAATCGTTGCTGAAAGTGGACTAAAAGATAGTGAACAATTAAAACAATTGCATAAAATCGGTGTTGATGCATTTTTAATTGGTGAAACTTTTATGCGAGAAAAGGATGTTAGAAAAGCTATTTTAAAAATGAAAGGTTTAGAATAAAATTTTAAAAATAAAAAGGAAGTAAAATGGGTAATAAGTTAGAATATCTTTGTGCACCTTGGAGAAGTGAATATTTTAGCCATAAAAAAAGTGAATGTGTATTTTGTGATATTGTAAATAGTAGAGAAAATGATAAAAAAAATGGTGTTATTTTTAGAGCAAAACACTGTTTTGGTGTGATGAATTTATACCCATACAGTCCTGGAGCTTTTATGGTAATTCCTTATAAACATATTGACAACATTGAAAACTTAGATGATGAAATTTGGACTGAAATGAGCAAATTTGTTAAAAAGGGTGTTGAGGTCTTAAAGAAATATATTGGCGCAAGTGGCGTAAATATAGGCATGAATTTAGGAAGTGCAGCAGGAGCAGGTATCGCCCAGCATGTGCATTATCATTTAGTTCCAAGATGGAGCGGGGATACAAATTTTATAACTACAATAGGTTGTGTTAGGGTAAATGGTGTTCCTTTTGGAGATATTTATGAAAAAATCAAATTAGGGTTTGAAGAGCTGAAATAATAAGGAGAAAAAAATGGGTTTTGTGAGTATAGAAGAAGCTATAAAAGATATAAAAAATGGGAAAATGATAGTAGTTGTCGATGATGAGGATAGGGAAAATGAAGGAGACTTGGTTTTTGCTGGAGCTTTTAGTGATGTTGAGAAAGTAAATTTTGCCATAACTCACGCAAAAGGAGTTTTATGCACACCGGTTAATAAAGAAATTGCTAAAAAACTTGGTTTTGATCTTATGGTAAAAGATAATACATCAAATCACGAAACCGCTTTTACTATAACAGTTGATGCCAAAAAAGCAACAACTGGAGTAAGTGCAGTCGAGCGTGATATGACTATAAAGCTAATTACAAATTTTTCAACTTCGACAAAAGATGATTTTGTCTTTCCAGGACATATTTTTCCATTAATTGCAAAAGATGGTGGAGTGCTTGAAAGAATTGGTCACACAGAAGCAAGCATTGATCTTTGCAAACTTGCTGGACTTGCCCCAGTAAGTGTAATTTGCGAAATAGTAAATGAAGATGGAACTATGGCAAGAAGAGATGATTTAGATAAATTTTGTAAAAAATTTGATTTAAACATGGTAAGCGTAGCTGATTTAGTAAAATACCGTCTAAAAAATGAGACTTTGATAAAATTTAGCGAGTTAAAATATGGAGAATTAGCTGGTATTAAGGTTAAGTTTTATGAGGTAATTGACCATAAAAATAACATTCAAAGAGTTTATATTTTTGGTGATATTTCAAAAACTTCAAATGTTAAATTTCATAAAATTTCAAGTGATTATGAGTTTTTAACAACTGACAAATTTAGTGAATTTAAAAGAAGCTTAGATATTTTAGAAAATGAGGGTGGGGTTTTAATAATGTTTGATGCACTTCAAAATGGCTCTATGAAGGATTATGGTATAGGAGCTCAGATATTAGCTCACTTAAAAATAGAAAAAATAAATATTATTAGTAAAAGTCACAATAGAGATTTTGCTGGACTTAGTGGTTTCGGGCTTGATATTATAGGTTATAAATAGGTTTAAGTATTGATTTTGCACATTGATTTAGATTGCTTTTTTGTAGCAGCTGCAAGGATAAAAGATAAAAGATTAATTGGTAAAAATGTAGCTGTTATTGGAGGTGGACTAAATGAAGACTTTGGTGAAACTAATAGTGATATAAACAATTCAGTTGTTTTAAGTGCTAGCTATGAGGCTAGAAAGTATGGAGTAAAGTCTGCTATGGTATTAAAGCAAGCTAAAGTATTGTGCAAAAATTTAATAGTTGTAAAATCAGATCATCATTTTTACAAAGAACTTTCAAAAAAGCTTTATAAATTTTTATATACATTTACTCCAGATATTGAGCAATTCAGTATTGATGAGTTTTTTTTGGATCTAAGTGGAACAAATGCTATGAAAGATCCATTGAAATTTGCCAAATTTTTACAAAATGAAATTTTAAATAAATTTGAACTTCCATCAAGCATTGGCATAAGTGATGCAAAATTTATAGCTAAGCTTGCAACTGATTTAGCAAAACCTTTTGGTATTAAGATTATTAAAAAAGATGATTTTGATACAGTTTTAAAAAATATTGATATTTCTAAATTTCCTGGTGTTGGAAAAAGTGCTTTAAAGCGCCTTAATAAATATGGTATTTTTACTATAGGAGATGTAAAAGGGTCCAAATTTATTTTTGAAAAACTTGGTAAAAGTGGTATAAAATTATATGAAAACATTACAGGAAGTGGTAAGAACTTAGTCGAAACAAACTCAAAAAGAAAGAGTTTTTCGCATGGCAGGACTTTTAAAGCTATAAGCAATAGAGATGAAATTAAAAGGCGAATTTTAATTCTTTGTAGATATTTGTGTTTTGATATCTATAAATTGGGTCAAAATCCAACTAAATTTGAACTAAAGATAAAATATTTAGATAAAATTACTATCACTAGATCTCTAACTTATAAGTTTAAATTCTATGAAGGCGTTTTGCATCAAATTATGAATGAGCTTTTTCAAAGATGTGATGAGTTTATAAATAAGCCAATTATTTATATAAGTGTTGGAGTTAGTGGTTTTGTTGAAGAGAAAAATATAGAAAAAACTCTTTTTAATGAGATAAAACAAAGTGATATTGAGATAGATAAGGCAGTGCAAGTTATACGAGAAAAATACGGTGTAAATTCACTGCTTTTTGCAAAAGAGATAAAAGCTAAAAATTAAAAGGAAAAATATGAAAGTAAGAGATCTTTATGCGATGATTTGTGTGATATTTGCTACAAATTTTAAAGGTGTTATCAGCGAAGATAATTTTAAAAAAATGGCTCCTAAATGGATTTTACAAAATGAAACAGTATCTAATAAAACAGCTCATGAAATTTGGCAAAAAGCTTTAAAAGAAGATTATAGTGAAATTTGTAAAGATTATGAGAATTTAAAAAAGTTTTTTAAAATGGATTATTACTGTCTTATAAGTAAAACAGATATGAGTTTGTTTTTTGAAAAAGCAAGATATCAAAAACCTTTTAAAGAGTTAGATGAAAGCCATGCTGCAAATATGCTTGCATTTTTAGCAGCAATTTTAAAAAGCGATGATGGAGAAAAAACACATAATTTTTTAGGGCTTTATTTAACAAAATATTTTATGGAAAGTTTTAGAGCTTTAAGTGAAATTTTAAAAACAAAATCAAAAAGCGATTACTATAAAGCACTTGGTTGGTTTTTAGAAGATTACTTAAATATGTTAAAAACTACTTTAGGACTTAAAATTTAAATTTTAAAAAAACAAATTGGAAAAATATGAATTGGTGGAATGAAATTTATAACCATTTTGATCCAGTGGCATTTGAAATTTTTGGCTTAAAAGTGCATTGGTATGGGCTTATGTACGTTATAGCACTATTATTGGCACTTTTTTTAGCCAAATATTTTGCAAAAAGAAGTAATTTTCCTTTTAGCGATGAAATGCTTGATAAATATTTCATTTTTGTTGAAATAGGTGTTATTTTAGGTGCAAGACTCGGATATATTTTTATCTATTCAAATGAGCAAATTTTTTATTTAACTCATCCTTGGGAAATTTTTAACCCATTTTATAATGGCGAATTTGTAGGGATTAGTGGCATGAGTTATCATGGTGCTTTAATTGGTTTTGTTATTTCTACTTATATTTTTTGTAAAAAATATAAAGAAAATTTATGGCTTTTGCTTGATTTGGTGGCTTTAAGTGTTCCGCTAGCTTACGTTTTTGGAAGAATTGGAAATTTTTTAAACAAAGAACTTTTTGGTAAAGTCACAGAAGTTCCATGGGGAATTTATGTAGATGGAGCTTTGCGTCACCCAAGCCAACTTTATGAAGCTTTTTTAGAAGGTATTTTAATTTTTATAATTTTAATTTTTTATAAAAAATATAAGAAATTTGATGGGGAGCTAATATCTATTTATGTTATATTGTATTCATTAATGAGATTTATAAGTGAAATATTTAGAGAGCCAGATATCCAGCTTGGTGTGTTTTTAGGTTTTAGTATGGGGCAAATTTTATCTTTTTTAATGCTTATTTTTGGTGTAATTGTCTATTATTATCATTTAAAAAATATAAACAAATAATCAAAAAAATTTAAGCAATTAAAAAGAAAATTTAAGATATAATTAAACAATAGTGAAACATAGTTAAAATTTTACTAGTAAAGGAGTTCTTATGGTAAATAAGATTGAAGGGTTTTTAGGAAAATCCGTTGATGGTAAAAAGAGCCGTATTCCGGCACTTCAAGATAAGTTACAAAGTATCACTGGACTTATTTTGGCAGCTTTTATGATCTGTCACATGCTTTTTACAGGTTCTATCATCATCGGTAAAGGTGTTTTTGAAGGCATTGTAAGTTTTGCTGAGCCTTTTGGAATTTGGCAAATTACAAATTTAATTGCTTTTTTTATCTTTTGTGTTTTTGTTCTACATGCGTTTTTAGCAATGAGAAAATTTCCGCAAAATTATGCGGCTTTTAGAGCATTTAGAGCTCACAAAATTAGATTTAATCACTGCGATACTACTTTATGGTGGTTTCAATTCATTACAGGATTTTTATTATTTTTCTTTGCGAGTGCGCATCTTATAACTATTATTTTTGGTGAACAAATTACAGCCGAGGTTTCAGCTTTTAGATTTGGTCAGTTACATCTATTTTATTTTGCACTTTTACTATTTACTGTAGTTCATGCTGGCATTGGAGTTTATAGACTTTATGTAAAATGGATAAGCATTGATGGTGCTAAAAAAGAAGAAATGATAGCTCATAGACAAAAAGTTAAAAAAATTATATTTATAGTTTGGGGCTGTTTATTTGTGCTTTCAGTAATAGCTGATTTTGTTTGGATAGCTCAGTAAGAAAGGGAAATTTATGAAAATAATATATTGCGATTCTTTAGTAATTGGTGGTGGTTTAGCAGGTCTTAGAGCTGCTGCGGCAACTGCTGCAAAAGGAAATAGCACAATAGTTTTAAGTCTTTGTCCAGTTAAAAGATCTCACTCAGCTGCTGCACAAGGTGGTATGCAAGCAAGTTTAGCAAATTCAAAAATGAGCGAAGGCGATAATGAAGATGTGCATTTTGAAGATACAGTTAAAGGAAGCGACTGGGGTTGCGATCAACAAGTTGCTAGGATGTTTACTCAAACAGCACCAAAAGCAATTAGAGAGCTAGCTAGTTGGGGTGTTCCTTGGACAAGAATAACAAAAGGCGATAGAGATGCGATTATTAACGCACAAAAAACAACTATCACTGAAAAAGATGAAGTTCATGGTTTAATTCACTCAAGAGATTTTGGTGGTACTAAAAAATGGAGAACCTGTTTTACAGCTGATGCTACAGGACATACAATGCTTTTTGGTGTTGCGAATGAATGTACAAAACACGGCGTTGATATAAGAGATAGAAAAGAAGCTATTGCACTTATCCATAAAGATAATAGATGCTACGGTGCTATAGTAAGAGATTTAATAGATGGTAGAATAGAGGCGTATGTTGCTAGGGGAACTTTAATAGCAACAGGTGGTTATGGAAGAATTTATAAACAAACTACAAATGCTACTATTTGTGAGGGAATAGGTGTTGCAATAGCACTTGAAACAGGCGTTGCACAACTTGGAAATATGGAAGCTGTTCAGTTTCACCCAACACCAATTGTTCCAAGTGGAATTTTATTAACTGAAGGTTGTAGAGGTGATGGTGGAATTTTAAGAGATGTTGATGGACACCGCTTTATGCCTGATTATGAGCCTGAGAAAAAAGAACTTGCTAGCCGTGATGTTGTTTCAAGAAGAATTATGGAACACATCAGAAAAGGAAAAGGTGTAAAAAGTCCTTATGGTGATCATGTTTGGTTAGATATTTCTATATTAGGAAGAGAGCACATAGAGAAAAACCTAAGAGACGTTCAAGAAATTTGTGAAACTTTCAATGGTATTGACCCAGCAGATACAGAAAAAGATGAAAATGGTATTGGAAAAGGTTGGGCTCCAATTTTACCAATGCAACACTATTCAATGGGTGGTATTAAAACAAAACCAACTGGAGAAAGCCCTACATTAAAAGGACTATTTAGTGCTGGAGAAGCAGCTTGTTGGGATATGCATGGATTTAATAGACTTGGTGGAAACTCAGTTGCTGAGACAGTTGTAGCGGGTATGATAGTTGGTGATTATTTTGCTGATTATTGTAAAGAGCATGATATTGATATAAACACAAAAGATGTTGAAAAATTTGTAAAAAAAGAAGAAGATTATTTAAAAAGTCTTGTTGAAAAAGATGGCAAATATAATGTTTATGAGATAAAAAACAGAATGAAAGATGTAATGTGGGAAAATGTTGCTATCTTTAGAACAGGTGAGGGACTTGAAAAAGCTGTTAAAGAACTTGAAGAACTTTATAAAAAATCACTTGATTTAAAAGTTGAAAATAAGGCTTTATTTGGAAATCCTGAGCTTGAAGATGCATACAGAACACCTATGATGCTTAAACTTTCACTTTGTGTTGCAAAAGGTGCGCTTGATAGAACTGAAAGTAGAGGAGCTCATTATAGAGAAGATTATCCAAAAAGAGATGATGCAAACTGGCTAAAAAGAACACTTGCTTCATGGAAAGAGGGCGATACAATGCCAACTATCACTTATGAGCCGCTTGATATAATGAAAATGGAAATTCCTCCTAAATTTAGAGGTTATGGTGCAAAAGGAAATATCATTGAGCATCTTGATAGTGCAAAAAGACAAAAAGAAGTTGATGAAATAGTTGCTAAAATGAAAGAAGAAGGAAAAAGTAGATATGAAATTCAAGATGCGTTAATGCATTATGAGTTGCAGCCTAAATTTAAAGCACCAAATGAAAGAGTAGGAGTTGAAAATGAGTAGAAAAATAACTATAAAAGCATTAAAATATAACCCTTTAAGTAAAATTTCAAAGCCACATTTTGCTTCATATGAGCTTGAAGAAACTTCAGGTATGACTTTGTTTGTGGCACTAACTCAAATAAGAGAGAAATTTGATCCAGATTTAAGTTTTGACTTTGTTTGTAGAGCTGGAATTTGTGGAAGTTGTGGTATGCTTGTAAATGGTAAACCAAAGCTTGCTTGTAGAACTTTAACAAAAGATTATGAGAGTGGAGTAATTGAGCTTATGCCTCTTCCTGTATTTAGCTTAATCAAAGATTTAAGTGTAAATACTGGAAAATGGATGGCAAATATGGATAAAAGAGTTGAGAGCTGGATACACACTACAAAACAAACTGATATCTCAAAACTTGAAGAAAAAGTTGATCCAGAACTTGCTCAAAAAACATTTGAACTTGATAGATGTGTTGAGTGCGGACTTTGTGTTGCAGCTTGTGGAACAGCCATCATGAGAAGTGACTTTTTAGGAGCTGTAGGATTAAATAGAATAGCAAGATTCCACCAAGATCCACTTGATGAAAGAACTGATGAGGACTTTTATGAGTTAATTGGAGATGATAGTGGTGTGTTTGGCTGTATGTCGCTTCTAGGATGTGAAGATGTTTGTCCTAAACACTTACCATTACAAAATCAAATAGCATTTATACGCCGCAAAATGGCAAGTGCGAAGTAGAAATTTACTACACGAAATTTAGCAAGGTTTTTCCTTGCTAAATTTTACTTTTTTATTATATGCTCTCAAATTTTTAAACCAATTTTTCAAAAATAACAACTTTTAAATTGGTCAGTAATTTTATATAATATTTTAAATTATTTAAAACGATTTATCAAAATAAATTCTTGAATGTAAAATAATAATTTCAATTAATATCATAAAATTTATGTAAAATTTAAGCATTTTTAGATATTTAAATTAAAAAAAATTGTAAAAACAGATTAATTTTTATCGAGATTGTTTAGTGACTAAAATCATATTTTTATAGACATATTAAATAAAAGAATTTATAACGCAACAAATTTAACAACTGTAAAAATTTAACTATTTCAATAATTAAATTTTTACAAGTTTAAAGTTAGTCTAAATTATCAAATTCTTTTGTCATTATTCTATATGAATTTAATGAAGCAATAAACAGTGTTACAATTGCAGGCCCTAGAATAATCCCCCAAAAGCCAAATGTTGACAGTCCAGCAAGCATGGCAAAAAATATTAAAAGCTCATTTATATTAGCAGGGCTACTTACAAGTTTTGAGTTTATAAATCTAATTATTAATGGTTTTATAAAGTTATCAGCAATAGTTGCTATCATGATTATTGAATATAAAAATATTATAATTGCGTTTAAGGTATTGCCATTGGCTAATTCATAAATACTAATTGGTACAAATATCAAAGCCCCACCAACTATTGGCACAAGCGATGCAAAAGCATATAATATTCCCATTAAAAAGCCATCATATCCATAAAATGATAGAAAAACACCAAATAAAAACCCTTGTAAAACAGCAGTTGCTATGGTTGAGTATAAAACAACACTCATTGTATTTGCTACTTCATGAGAGATTGAATCTATATGTGAGGCTTCAACTGGCAAAGTTTCTTTTAAAAAACTCATAAGAGATTTTCCATATAAATTTGCAAAAAAGTAAAATGCTATTATAAGACCCATATCTACAATAAATTTTGCACTTGATTTGCCTATAGTAGAAAGATAAGTTGCGCCTTGTTTTACTAAGGAATTTATGTTTATTGAGGCTATAAATTCTTTTATTTTTGGCTCAAAAGATGCAAATTTTTCAGGTAAGTGAAAATTAAAATTTTGTATATAATTTAATACAATAGATGTATTTTTCATATCAAAACTTGATGCGTATTTTGCAAGCTCAATAACTGCATACATAAATGGCACTAAAAAAAATAATGCCAAAACAAGAGTTGTAGAAGTTGCTGAAAGTAGATTTTTATCATTTGTTAGTTTAAGGAAAAATCTATTAATATTTGCAGTTGAAACAGCTAGAAGTATCCCAATGGCAATTGTAAGCAAAAAACCGTTAAAAAGATAAATCACAAAACAAAATAAAAAAAGTATAAAACCCACAAAAAAGTATTTACTCGTCTTCATCAAAAAGTCCTTTTTGGTATGGAATTTTAAGCATTTCATAGCTTTTGTAAGTTGCAATTCTGCCTTTTGCTGTTCTTTGTATATAGCTATTTGCAAGCAAATATGGTTCTATCACATCTTCGATCGTTCCTTCATCTTCGCTTAATGCAGCTGAAATAGTATTTAATCCAAGTGGTTTTTTATTTGCTTCAAATAAAATTCCCAAATATTTTAAATCAAGTTCATCAAAACCAAGTTCATTTACTCCAAGTTCATCTAGTGATGTTTTTGCTCTATTTAATGATATGTTTTCTTCATCATTTATATCGGCAAAGTCTCTTATTCTTTTTAATAATCTTAATGCTATTCTGGGAGTTCCACGACTTCTTTTTGCTATTTCAAGTGAGGCATCTTTATCAATGCTTTTATTTAATTTTAAAGAAGCTTTTTGAGTTATACTAGCTAGTTCATCTGGTGAGTAAAACTCAAGCCTAAAAGAAATTCCAAACCTATCTCTAAGTGGAGCTGAAATCATACCAGCTTTAGTAGTTGCACCAATTAGTGTAAATTTTGGGATATCTATTTTGATAGTTTGTGCAGCAGGACCTGAGCCAATTATAATATCAAGTCTAAAATCTTCCATGGCAGGATATAAAATCTCTTCAATAGACGAGCTTAAGCGGTGAATTTCATCTATAAATAAAACATCACCTTCTTCTAAATTTGTTAAAATAGCCGCCAAATCGCCAGCTTTTTCTATCATTGGTGCGGCAGTTATTTTTATATTTGCATTCATTTCATTTGAAATTATATGAGCCAATGTTGTTTTTCCAAGCCCTGGAGGTCCATAAAAAAGAGTATGATCCAAAACCTCAGCTCTTTTTTTTGCAGCTCCTATAAAAACTTTTAAATTTTGTTTTATTTTTTCCTGACCTATATATTCATCAAAATTTAGCGGTCTTAGGCTTACTTCATATTCTTTTTCAAAATTTACTTTTTCTATTTCGACGATTCTGTCCATTACTTTTAAATTTCACCCTTTAACTTTAACTCTTTTAGTTGTGTTTCATATTTGCAACCTTGCTCATGTCCTAAGTCACAACCTTTTGCAAAGTATTCACTAGCTTTTTCAATATCGATTTTTACACCATTTCCATTAGCATAAAGAGTTCCTAAATTTGTACATCCTTCCCCATATCCAAGTTGGCATGATTTATCATAGTATTCAAAAGTTTTATGGATATTTGCCTCTACACCATCACCAAATTCATACATATATCCAACTTGCGCGCATGATAAAGGGTGGTTTAACTCACAAGCTTTTCCATAGTATTTAAAAGCTTTTTCAAAGTCCATTTCTACAACTTCACCTCTAAAATACATCATTGCTATGTTTGAGCAACCTTCTGGACTATTTAGTTCACAGCCTTTTTCGTAAAGTTTTATAGCTTCTTGCTTATCAACTTCTACACCTAAACCATTATCTAAAAGCCATGCTAAATTTGTACAGCTTTTGCCATCGTTTTCATTACAAAGTTTAGTCCAAATTTCTTTTGATTTTTCATATTTATTTTCAACAAATGCTTGATGTCCATCATCAACATTTAAATCTTCACTAAAGTAATCTCTTGTTTTTTCACTTGCATTTATACTAAGTGATAATAAAATAGATAAAATAATAGTTTTTTTCATTTTTGCCCTTTTTTTTGTTAAAATTAAATGTATATTCTACCAAAATAATATAAAAATTTGACAAAAAGTAGTATTTTATGTAGAATTATGCACATTTAAATGGGGGTGACTTGGCTTCGACAGGAGTTAAACGGTCACGGTTGCATGTCGCTTTGAGCAAAGCGTTAAAAGCTCAAATTAAAATTAAACGCAAATAACGTTAAATTTGCTCCTGCTTACGCTAAAGTAGCGTAAGTTCAGTTGAGCCTTGCATTTGCTGATACTATTTAGGCAAAGTAGCAAGTCATTTAAATAGTGTAGTTTAAATGTTTGACAAGCATTTAGATGAAATTCTTGTCTTAGTTTAAGAGTTTGGTTTTTTTGCTTAGTTGTTATTTTAACTGCTAGCAAAATGAAAGTGGGCCTTCTTAAACGAAATTTCACTTTCGCTAAACATGTATAGAGACTTTGGTCTTTTGCTTTTGGACTGCGGTTCGACACCGCACACCTCCACCAGTTAATCAATTCTATATAAATTTAAAAATATTTTTATCGCTCCATGAACTCCATAAAATCATATTTTTAAAGCTTTTATAACATATCTAAATATTTTTAAAATTATGCTAATATTTTTATAATTAATGCAGTATAATAATGTAGTTTTATTTTATTAATGTAGTTTTATAAAAAGGAACAAAATGGCAAACATTTCAAAAGTAAATTTGCAAGACAAAGATATAAGAAATTTAAAACCAAAAGATAAACAATATAGAAAAGCAGTAGGAAATCCAAAGGAGCTTTATATTTGGATAAATCCAAGTGGAATTAAAACATTTTTTATTCTTTATAAAGGAAAAACAAAAAAATTACATGAATTTACAAATGACTATGGCGTAGAACAAGCAAGAGAGGATGCCTTTAAAGAAAAAAAGCGGTTAAAAAACAATGTGCCATTAAAATCAAATAAATATACTCTAGGAGCATTATATGAAATCTATATAAGACGCAAAAAACTAAGCTTAACAAAAAACTATATTTCAAGAATTGAATGTAGAATGAAAAGATATATTCTTCCTAGATTTGGAAATAAAGATATTAAAACAATTAAATATACTGATTTGTTAGAAACTTTAACACCTATTTTTAATCCTTCTAATCCTGCTAAATCAGGCTTAGGAACAATTGAAAGACTTATAGGCGATTTAAATGCTATTTTTACAATAGCGATAAATGATGGATATATAGGTTTTAACCCTTGCAATCAACTAAAAAATGATTTTCCTTCATCAAGAAGTTTCGCTACAAAACACGGAGTAGATACAAGATACCCTGCAATAGTGGATGAAAATTTATTGAAAGAGTTTTTAACTGATTTAATAAATGATAATAAAATGGAGTTACAAACAAAAAGAGCCGTATTGCTTCAAATTTTATGCGTAAATAGACCAAAAAATACAGTAGAGGCAAGATGGGAGCATATAGACTTAGAAAAAGGAATTTGGAGTATTCCAGCATCTGAAATGAAAACAGGTTTTTCTCATATTATAAATTTATCAAATGAAGCAATAAAGGTTTTAAAAGAACAAAGAATATATTGTATGCAAGATTCAGAGTTTGTGTTTCCATCATTTGAAAAAATAAAAAAAGGAATTAAAATAAGCCATATGAATAGAGATACTATAAATAAAGCTATAAAAAATTTTGGAGGTAAAAATAAATATTTAGGCAAAGCAACAGCTCATGGATTTAGAGCAACATTTAAGACTATTTGCACACTAAATTTAGCAGAGCTTGGAACACTTGGAATAAGCGAAAAAACAATAGAAAATGCACTAGCACACAAAGAGTTAGACGATATAAAATTTGCATATGAAAGACAAACGGCAACGATGGAACAAAATAAGGCTTTAATGCAGTGGTATGCCAATTATTTAAACAAAATTGTTAAATTTATATAATATTAATTTTTTTATGGTATCATAAGAAAAATATTTTTGTTAAAAAATTACATTAGAACACTTATGAAAGTATAAAGAAAGGGAGAATAGTATCTTTTTATAAAAAAGATCAAAAATATTAGGGCAAAGCCCCAAACCACACCATTAAAAAGTGAATAATTAAATACAAACCCTACAAAAAAAGGAAAAAACACAATGAAAAATGAAAATTTAAAAATAAACGATTTGCAAAAAGAGTATGAGAAATATGAACTTACAGAAGCTGATAAAGCAGATATGAGAGAGACCCTAGCACAAAGAGAGCGTGGAGAACTAGAATTTATAAGCCATGATGAATTCATACAGCATAAAAAAGAATTATTTGCAAGGCTTAGTAAGTATGAAAATCAAGTATAATAAAAAATTGAATGAAAAAACTTTTTTCTTTTCTCTCCCTTTTTAAAATCTATAAAAAGAGTTAAATTCTTTTTTTTGTTTTAAAATTTATAAAAAAGGGAAAAAGAGAGATTTTATTTTATTAAGTTATAAATGACTCTAAAAAGGTTTTTATGATTTATTTATGTAAAGGATTAAAGACTTTTACGAATAAAATTTAAACTTATTTTTAATCAAACAAAGTTATAATATTCTCTGTTTAGTGACAAAAAATAAGGAGTGATAATGGCTGTCTTATCGCAAAAACAAATACTTGAATATTTATCTGAAATAAAACCACATTTAAAAAAAGATGGAATAAATGGAATTGGTCTTTTTGGAAGTTACGCTGACGGCTATGCAGATGAAAATTCAGATATTGATATAGTGGTTTTAGCAGATAAAGAAAAATTTTTAGATAGACTACACGCATTTAGAGCACTTGACTATTTGGACAAATTAAAAAATAAAATTTCAAAACATTTTAATAAACCAGTTGATATATGCGATTTTTACTCAAAACAAGAAATGATAGAAAACAAGATAGTTAAAGATATAATATTTGCCTAAAAATTGCACATCTTATTAAAAAGGAAAAAATATAATGAAAAATGAAAATTTAAAAATAAATGATTTAAAAAAAGAATATGAGGAATACGAGCTATCAGATGCTGACAAGGCTGATTTAAAAGAAATTTTAGCACAAAGAGAGCGTGGTAAATTAGAATATGTTACAATGGATGAAATATTAGTATCAACAGAAGCTACAATAAAACAATGGGAAAATAAACAAAATAAAAAATGATAACTGCAATATAATATGCTATAATTTTTTAAAAAGGGGATAAAAATGCACACATTAACAATAACTGGCAATATCAGTTCAAAATTAGCACAAACAATAAAAGATATGGTTCAAGCAATCGATCCAAATTTTAAGGTTGATTATTCATTTAAAGAAAAAGCTGATGAGCCAAGGCTAAGCAAAGATGACGCTAATTATTTAAAAAAAGTGGTTAGCAAGATTGAAAATGGTGAAATTTATGAAAATGATGAGTTAATTAATACTAAAATTTATACCACAAAACAATTTAAAATAAAAATGCAAGAACAAGGCTTTGCATGGTAATTTTTTATACAGATGATTTTTTAAAATCTCTTATGGAAATTAGAAATTTCATAGCCAAAGATAGTAAGTTAAGGGCTGATGATTTTACAGAATTGCTTCACCAAGAAATAGAAAAAATACCCTATATGCCATATAAGCATAGGCAAAATTTTATGGAAGAAGTTTTAATTGATGATAATATGGTTTTTGATATTGATAATTTAAAAGGATTTCTTAATGATACCAGTTCATTTGGGTTTATAGCTAAAGAAAATAATAAAATTATAGGATTTGCATATTGCTATACACTTTTAAGACCTGATGGAAAAACAATGTTTTATTTACACTCAATAGGAATGTTACCTAACTATCAAGACAAAGGTTATGGTTCAAAATTATTATCTTTTATTAAGGAATATTCTAAAGAGATTGGTTGTTCTGAAATGTTTTTAATAACTGATAAAGGTAATCCTAGAGCTTGCCATGTATATGAAAAATTAGGTGGTAAAAATGATTATAAAGATGAAATAGTATATGTATATGATTATGAAAAAGGTGATAAATAAATGAATATAGTTGAAAATGAAATATGTATAAGAACTTTAATAGATGATGATTTTCCTTTGATGTTAAAATGGTTAACTGATGAAAGAGTATTAGAATTTTATGGTGGTAGAGATAAAAAATATACATTAGAATCATTAAAAAAACATTATACAGAGCCTTGGGAAGATGAAGTTTTTAGAGTAATTATTGAATATAACAATGTTCCTATTGGATATGGACAAATATATAAAATGTATGATGAGTTATATACTGATTATCATTATCCAAAAACTGATGAGATAGTCTATGGTATGGATCAATTTATAGGAGAGCCAAATTATTGGAGTAAAGGAATTGGTACAAGATATATTAAATTGATTTTTGAATTTTTGAAAAAAGAAAGAAATGCTAATGCAGTTATTTTAGACCCTCATAAAAATAATCCAAGAGCAATAAGGGCATACCAAAAATCTGGTTTTAGAATTATTGAAGATTTGCCAGAACATGAATTACACGAGGGCAAAAAAGAAGATTGTTATTTAATGGAATATAGATATGATGATAATGCCACAAATGTTAAGGCAATGAAATATTTAATTGAGCATTACTTTGATAATTTCAAAGTAGATAGTATTGAAATAATCGGTAGTGGTTATGATAGTGTGGCATATTTAGTTAATAATGAATACATTTTTAAAACAAAATTTAGTACTAATAAGAAAAAAGGTTATGCAAAAGAAAAAGCAATATATAATTTTTTAAATACAAATTTAGAAACTAATGTAAAAATTCCTAATATTGAATATTCGTATATTAGTGATGAATTATCTATACTAGGTTATAAAGAAATTAAAGGAACTTTTTTAACACCAGAAATTTATTCTACTATGTCAGAAGAAGAACAAAATTTGTTAAAACGAGATATTGCCAGTTTTTTAAGACAAATGCACGGTTTAGATTATACAGATATTAGTGAATGTACTATTGATAATAAACAAAATGTATTAGAAGAGTATATATTGTTGCGTGAAACTATTTATAATGATTTAACTGATATAGAAAAAGATTATATAGAAAGTTTTATGGAAAGACTAAATGCAACAACAGTTTTTGAGGGTAAAAAGTGTTTATGCCATAATGATTTTAGTTGTAATCATCTATTGTTAGATGGCAATAATAGATTAACTGGAATAATTGATTTTGGAGATTCTGGAATTATAGATGAATATTGTGATTTTATATACTTACTTGAAGATAGTGAAGAAGAAATAGGAACAAATTTTGGAGAAGATATATTAAGAATGTATGGAAATATAGATATTGAGAAAGCAAAAGAATATCAAGATATAGTTGAAGAATATTATCCTATTGAAACTATTGTTTATGGAATTAAAAATATTAAACAGGAATTTATCGAAAATGGTAGAAAAGAAATTTATAAAAGGACTTATAAAGATTGATTATATAATATATGAAAAGCTATTATAAAAGACATTAGTATTAAATAGTTTAAAAAAATGAAAAATAATAAAGGGAAGTGAGTCAAGTCCAGACTCCTGTGTAAAATGCTATACAATGTTTTTACCATTTCTACTTATCAAAATTGATGTATTTTCTTGAAGAATAAATCCATTCATCATGTAGGTCCATAAGAACGGCTCCAATTAAGCGATTGGCTGATGTTTGATTGGGGAAGATGCGAATAATCTTTTCTCTTCTGCGTACTTCTTGATTCAGTCGTTCAATTAGATTGGTACTCTTTAGTCGATTGTGGGAATTTCCTTGTACGGTATATTGAAAGGCGTCTTCGAATCCATCATCCAATGATGCGCAAGCTTTTGAATATTTTGGTTGATCGATATAATCATGAATCAATCGATTTTTAGCCTCACGCGCTAAGTTAATATCTGTGAACTTAAAAATTCCTTTAACAGCTTCTCTGAAAGATTTTGAATTTTTTTTAGGAATGGTGGTAAAGATATTTCTTAGGAAGTGAACTTGGCATCTTTGCCAACTTACGTTGGTGAAGGATTTTCTAATGGCAGAGACTAATCCTTTGTGCGCATCAGAAATAACGAGTTCCGTACCTTGTAAACCGCGTTCTTTTAGGTATTCAAAAAATGTTGTCCAGGTCTCTTCGCTTTCGCCACTTTGAATCATGAAGCCGATAATTTCACGGTCGCCATCTTTGGTTATTCCAATCGCTATATGACAGCTTTTTGAGAGTACTCGATTTTCTTCTCGTACTTTTATATAGAGTACATCGGTCATTAAGTAAGGATAATTTTTTTCTGATAATAAACGATTCTGCCACTCGTTAACCATAGGTTCTAGCTGTTCTGTTAAGCTAGAAACGAAGGACTTAGAGACGGATTTACCACAAAGTTCTTCCACAATTTTTGATACTTTACGAGTTGAAACGCCTGATACATACATTTCCAACATTGAAGCCATGAGGGCTTTTTCGTTTCGTTGATAACGTTCAAACACTGTGGGTGAAAAATGGCCATCACGTGTTCTGGGTACTTTTAATTCTAGCGTGCCTACACGTGTCGTAAAGCTGCGCTCATAATAGCCATTTCGTTGACTTTGTCGGTTTTCTGTTCGTTCATATTCTTTTGCTTGAATATATTCTGTTCGTTGATTTTCCATTAGTTGATTAAATACCGTTGTTAAAATATTTTTAGAAACGTCATCCTTTACAGAATATTCAATAATGCTTTGAATCTCTTCGCTTTTCAGTGTAAAATGTACTTGGGTCATGTAAAAGTCCTCCTGGGTATGTTTTTGTCGTTAAAAACATTGTACCGTAAAAGGACTGTTATATGGCCTTTTTACTTTTACACAATTATACGGACTTTATCCAAAATTTAGATGCAGAGAATGAAAATGTTAGGGATTTGATTTTTAAGGGATATGTGATTGTTTTTCATATAAGCCAAAGATATAACACAATAACAATACTTCAAATTTATAAAAGAAATCAGCCAAAAATAAATTTTAAAAACTTAGCATAGATTTAAATTTTTACACCTACATGAAAAAATAAAATTTCTCTCCCTTTTTATAAATTTGACTAGTTAAAAATGTTGGATATTAAAATAATTTACAAGTTTTTTAAAAAAAGAAAAAGATTTTTAAACTTAATAACTACTTAAATATTATTTTTATTTTTATATTTTTTTATGCTTTTTATTTTGATATTTTTTAGTATATTTCGTTTATTTAATTTAGTTTTATTTTAATATTTATTGTTTTTTAAATAAAATACAGACAAATGCAAAAGAAAAACTATTCTCTACCACCTCTGCTTTTTTCAATACTATTAAATTTATCTTTTTTAATTGTGTTATTATTTCTATGATATGAGTTATCTTTTAAAATATCTTTCATAAGGACTTGCTTATTTCTTATCTTTAAAAGCTCATCATCAGGCGTTACATTAAGA
>NZ_JAPXGQ010000013.1:0-48488 GCF_027277485.1 Campylobacter ureolyticus
TTCTAACAAAGCATTCTAACAAAGCATTCTAACAAAGCATTCTAACAAAGCATTCTAACAAAGCATTCTAACAAAGCATTCTAACAAAGCATTCTAACAAAGCATTCTAACAAAGCATTCTAACAAAAAACAAATATTTATTCTCACTTTAGTATTTTAAAATTTAATAAGATCCTATTAGTTTTTCAAATTCATCTTTTGCATCGAAATTACTTTTGATGTTATAAGTTTTTCCATTAAAGTTAAATTCTAAGCTTTGTGAATGAAGTAAAAGTCTTTTGGCTCCAGTAGTTTTCAATCTGCTTTCAGCGCTTACTTTTTCATCTAAAAAATCACTAGCAAACTTATCACTAACTCCGTAAAGCGTATCTCCAACTATTGGATGTTTCACGTGAAACAATTGTACTCGTATCTGGTGTTGGCGACCTGTTTTTGGGACACATTTTAAAAGTGTAAAGCCTATTTTTTCATAAATTTTAACTATTTCAAACTCGGTCTTTGCAAATTTTCCACTAGTTTGGATATGCATTTTATTTTTTAAACTCGTGGCTGTTTTATCAGTATTCAAAAAATTTTCTACTGTAAATTTTTTTTCAATAATGCCTTTAACCATAGCAAAATATGTTTTTTTTATTTCTAAATTTTGAAATTTTAGTTTCAATTCTTTTTCAACAATTTTATTTTTAGCCACTAGTAAAACTCCACTTGTTTCTTTATCGAGCCTATGTGCCACACTTGCATCTCGCCCAAATTTTGACCAAATTTCATCATTCATAGAGTAGTTTGAATTTCTTCCATTTGGATGAGTTAAAACTCCACTTGGTTTATCAAATGCTGCCAAAATTTCATCTTCAAAAATGGGCTCTAAACCCTGTGGTTCGCAATGATAATCAATTAAAAAAACATCTCCATTTAAAATTTGATTTTTAGATGTAACAATTTCATCAAAGTTAAAAAGTCGTTTTTTATCTATAATTTTTTGAGCTTGACTCATCTTATAACCTAAATTTAGTAAAATTTGATAAGCTTTTTCACCATTTACAAAAGCTATTTTTTTCATAATATAAGGCAATTTTTACCCTCTTTTTGCTAAAATGATAGATTATAACTTTATAAAAAATTTGTTTAAAAGAAGGTAAAAGATGGTAGAAAGATATGCTAGAAAACAGATGAGCGACAAATGGACGATAAAAGCAAAATACGATGCTTGGTTAAAAGTTGAGTTAGCAGCTGTAAAGGCCTGGAATAAACTCGGGTTTATAGATGATGAGTCATGCAAAAAAATTTGTGAAAATGCAAAATTCGACATAGATAGAATAAATGAAATAGAAAAAGTAACAAAGCATGATGTAATAGCATTTTTAACAAGCGTTAGCGAAAATTTAGGAAAAGAAAGTAGATTTTTGCACTACGGCATGACTTCAAGTGACTGCATAGATACAGCTGTTGCACTTCAGATAAAAGAAAGTTTAGAACTAATCATAGAAGATGTTAAAAGCTTAAAAGAAGCTATAAAAACCCGTGCATTTGAGCATAAAAATACACTAATGGTTGGCAGAAGTCATGGAATTCATGGCGAGCCAATAACTTTTGGACTTGTTTTGGCGATTTGGTATGATGAGATAAATAGAAGCTTAGAGCTTTTAAATCATGCTAAAAAAGTAATTAGTGTTGGAAAAATAAGTGGAGCTATGGGAAATTTTGCTCACGCTCCACTTGAGCTTGAGGAGTTGGTTTGTGAGCATTTAGGCTTAAGTCCAGCGCCAGCTAGCAACCAAGTAATACAAAGAGATCGCTACGCACAAGTTATTTCAGCTATTGCTATTCTGGCTTCAAGTTGTGAAAAAATAGCCGTTGCTGTTCGCCACTACCAAAGAACAGAGGTTTATGAGTGCGAGGAATATTTTAGTCCTGGGCAAAAAGGAAGTTCTGCAATGCCTCATAAAAGAAACCCTGTTTTGAGTGAAAATGTAACAGGGCTTTGCAGAGTTTTACGAAGCTATACAATTCCTGCAATGGAAAATGTCGCTTTGTGGCACGAAAGAGATATAAGCCATAGTTCAGTTGAGAGATTTATACTTCCAGATGCCTTTATAACAGCTGATTTTATGCTAAACCGCCTTACAAATTTAATTAAAAATTTAGTTGTTTATCCTGAAAATATGATGAAAAACCTAAATTTAACAGGCGGACTTGTCTTTTCACAAAGAATTTTACTTGAACTTCCAAAAAAAGGAATTTCAAGAGAAGATGCTTATAAGATAGTTCAAAGAAATGCAATGAAAGTTTGGGCTGACTTGCAAAATGGCAAAAAAGCAATCGATGAAAACAATCATAGTCTATTTTTACAAAACTTATTAAAAGATGATGACTTAAAAGCAAATTTAAGCGATGAAGAGATAAAACAGTGTTTTGACTACTCATATTACACAAAAAATGTAGATAGAATTTTTAAAAGAGTCTTTGGTGAGTAAATAATATTTTTAAAATATATTTAAAATTAAATTGTTAAATTACAGTAAAAATATGAAAGGTAAAATAGAGTAAATGAAAGTAATAAAAAGAAGTGGAAGAACTGAAGAACTTGATATAAGCAAAATCAAAAAATACACAAAAGAGTCTGTTGAAGGGCTTGAAAATGTAAATTTAAGCGAGCTTGAAGTTGATGCAAAAATTCAATTTAGAGATATGATAACAACGGAAGAAATTCAACAAACCCTTATAAAAACAGCTGTTGATAAGATAGATATCGACCGCCCAAACTGGACTTTTGTAGCAGCGAGACTATTTTTATACGATCTTTATCACAAAGTTACAGGATATACTGGATATCCACATTTACGTGAATATTTTGAAAGAGGCGAAGAGGTTGGACGAATTTTACTTGGCTTAAAAGAAAAATATGATTTGGATGATTTAAATGACTATATTGATTCGAAACGTGATTTACAATTTACTTATCTTGGTATAAAAACACTTTATGATAGATACTTATTAAAAGATAAAAACGCAAATCCAATTGAGCTTCCACAACATATGTTCATGGCAATAGCTATGTTTTTAGCTCAAAATGAATTTGACTGCCAAAGTTGGGCTAAAAAATTTTATGATTTAATATCCAAATTTGAGGTTATGCCAGCAACCCCTACCCTATCTAATGCAAGAACAACACGCCACCAACTTTCATCTTGCTATATTGGCTCTACACCTGATAATATTGAGGGAATTTTTGATAGCTATAAAGAGATGGCCCTACTTTCTAAATTTGGTGGCGGGATTGGCTGGGACTGGAGCAAAGTAAGAGCTATGGGTGGCAGTATAGATGGACACAAAAACGCAGCTGGCGGAATAATACCATTTTTAAAAATAACGAATGATATTGCTGTTGCGGTTGATCAGCTAGGGACTAGAAAAGGAGCGATTGCTGTTTATATTGAGCCTTGGCATATGGATGTAAGTGACTTTTTAGATCTTCGCAAAAACTCAGGCGAAGAAAGACGTAGAGCTCATGAAATTTTCCCAGCACTATGGATAAATGATCTGTTTATGAAAAGAGTTGAAAATAATGAAAAATGGACACTTTTTGATCCGGCCGACACACAAAATTTAACAAATTTATATGGTGAAGAATTTGAAAAAGAGTATGAAAAATATGAAAATGATCCAAACATTCCAAAAACAATTATGCTTGCAAAAGAACTTTGGAAAAAAATTTTAACTTCATATTTTGAGTCTGGAATGCCATTTTTAGCCTTTAAAGATAATGCGAACAAAAGAAACCCAAATTCTCACTCAGGCATAATAAGAAGCTCGAATTTGTGTACTGAAATTTTTCAAAATACAGAGCCTGATTACTATAAAATAAAAGTTATTTTTGAAGATGAAAGCGTTATGTTTTTTGATGAAGATGATATTGTAACAGTTGATAGTGGTGTAACAAAACGAGCAAAAAAAATAACTTCGCTTGATTCTATAAATAATAAAAATATCTTTATTGTTGAAAAGGAAAATATTCAAGGAAAAACTGCAGTTTGCAACCTTGCAAGTATAAACTTAAGTAAAATAAACACCAAAGAAGATATTCAAAGAGTTGTTCCAATAGCCATTAGAATGCTTGATAATGTGATTGATTTAAATTTCTATCCACATGAAAAAGTAAAGCATACAAATATTCACTCAAGAGCAATTGGACTTGGTGTTATGGGTGAAGCACAGATGCTTGCAACAAAAAAAATACCTTGGGGAAGCTACGAGCATTTTGAAAAAATAGATGAAATTATGGAAAACATAAGCTACAATGCCATATTAAGTTCATCAAATTTAGCCGTTGAAAAAGGTAGATATGCTGATTTTGAAGGCTCAAATTGGAGCAAAGGTATAATGCCAATTGATAATGCAAATGGGGAAGCTAAAAAACTTGTAAAAAGAGGTGGACTTTTTGATGAAAATTCTTGCGATTGGGAAAGTTTAAGACAAAAAGTTCAACAAGATGGTATGAGAAATGGGTATTTAATGGCGATAGCACCAACTTCGAGCATAAGTATTTTAGTTGGAACAACACAAACAATTGAACCAGTTTATAAGAAAAAATGGTTTGAGCATAACCTTAGTGGAATGATTCCAGTTGTAGTTCCAAATCTAACGCTTGATACATGGAATTTTTATACCTCAGCGTATGATCTAGACCAAACTCTACTTGTAAAAGCAGCAGCCGTTAGACAAAAATGGATAGATCAAGGGCAAAGTTTAAATATATTTATAAGTCTTGATAAGGCTTCGGGCGGGTTACTAAACAGCATTTACACACTTGCTTGGAAACTTGGTGTAAAATCAACTTATTATCTAAGAAGCCAAAGCCCTGATACTGTAGCTGCTGAAAAAGCCGCAATGGATAGAAGCATAGAGTGCGAGGGTTGTCAGTAAAATATCTTTAAAAAACTAGGAAGTTTTAATGAAATTAAAGCTTCCTATAAAAATATTAAAAAATCCAATTCAAAATACATAAATTAATGAATAAAAAATCAATTACTACATTATTCTAAATTTTCTTTAAAATTTTTGCTTTTGCGCTCATAGAAATTATTTCAAATTTATAGATATTTGTTCTTTCTAAGCTTGCACTTATAGCCAAGTCAAATGCTTTCATATATTTTGGGGTATATTTTTCACATAGTAATCTTAATGCTCTAATCTTTTCATCGCTGTCTAAAACCTCATAAGCTAATGTTTTTAAAACTGCACTTTTATACTCTGTTGTAAAAACATTACTTCCTAAGCTTTTTGGATTTTGCATAAATTTATTAAGTTCTTCATCGCCTAAATTTGGCACTTTTACATAACTTACACAAACTATTGTAACCTCTTTGCCGTCCCCAAAAAGCCTTTTTTTACTTCCATCAAGTGCTCCGTGAATATAGATAAAATTTCCACTTCTAACAACAGATAAAGGGATACTAAAAACTTCATTTTCATCTATTGTAGAAAATATCGCATACTCACAGTTATCTACTATTTTATAAGCACTTTCATCGCTTAGTTTTCTATCAATTCTACGCATATTTCTTCCTAAAAAATTGTTTAACTTATTATATAAAGATTAGCTGAAAATAGCCTTTAAATGGAACTTAGAGTTATTTTTAAACAACAAATTTATAAACTTAATTTATGATATTTGATATCAAAAATAACAGCAAAATTTATGCTATTTTTAAGAGTGCTTAGTTATAATATTTTATCAAATTTCAAAAAATTCAGGATAAAAATTGGCACAAAAAGAGATTCTAAAAAGAGATGGAAGTAAAGAGGAATTTTTTCCATATAAAATTGAAGATGCTATAAAAAAAGCATTTAAAAGTGAAAATAAGCCTTATGATAAAAGTATTTTTGATGCAGTTATGGATGAAATAACTTTTAAAAAAGTAGTTGCTGTTGAAGATATTCAAGATATTATTGAAAAAGCGCTTTTTAAGGCAGGTTATTTTGATGAACTAAAAAGTTTTATGCTTTATCGCCACACCCACAAAATGCAAAGAGAGCAAATTCTAGGGTTAAATGATGATACGACATACATTAACTCAACACAAACAATAAATGAGTATATCAATGGAACTGATTGGCGAATAAGTGCAAACTCAAATACAAGCTATTCAAACGCTGGTCTTATAAACAACACAGCAGGAAAAGTTATCGCAAACTATTGGCTAGATGCTGTTTATAGCAAAGAAGAGGGTTTAGCACATAGAAATGGTGATTACCACATTCACGATTTAGATTGTTTAACTGGATATTGTGCTGGATGGAGCTTAAGAGCACTTTTAAATGAAGGATTTAACGGAGTTAGAGGCAGAGTTGAAAGCCGCCCTCCAAAGCACTTTCGTGAAGCTCTTTATCAAATGGCAAATTTCTTAGGTATACTTCAAAGCGAATGGGCTGGAGCACAGGCTTTTTCAAGTTTTGATACATATTTAGCACCTTATGTTTTTAGAGATAAACTAAGCTATTCTGAGATGAAAAAAGCCATTACAAATTTTATATTTAATCTAAATGTGCCTGCTCGTTGGGGTCAAAGCCCTTTTACAAATATAACCATCGATTTAACTCCTCCAAGTGACTTAAAAGACCAAATTCCAACTCATGATGACAAACATCTTTTTAGAGACTTGGAAGATGATAAAGAGCTTTTAGAACTGGCAAACAAACGAGGCAAAAAGCATTTAATCGACATGACTTATGGCGATTTTCAGCCTGAAATGGATGCCATAAATAAAGCATTTTATGAGGTAATGACAAAAGGTGATCGCCTAGGACAGCCTTTTACTTTTCCAATTCCTACTGTGAATATAACTGAAGATTTTAACTGGGATAGTGAAGTAGCTGATGCATTGTTTGAAAATACAGCAAAAATAGGCTCAAGCTATTTTCAAAATTTCATAGGAAGCCAATATATAAAAGATGAAAATGGAAATCTAGTTGAAAATCCAAAGGCCTACAAACCAGGCCATGTAAGAAGCATGTGTTGTAGATTACAACTTGATTTAAGAGAACTTTTAAAAAGAGGTGGTGGACTTTTTGGAAGTGCTGAAATGACTGGAAGTATCGGTGTTGTGACTATAAATTTGGCTCGTCTTGGATATTTATATAAAAATGACAAAAAAGCACTTTTTCAAAGGCTTGACTATCTTTGCGAACTAGCAAAAAACACACTTGAAAAAAAGAGAAAATTTATCCAAGAAATGTATAATCGCGGACTTTATCCATACACCGCAAGATATCTACCTGGGTTTAAAAATCACTTCTCAACTATCGGCATAAACGGTGCAAATGAGATGATAAGAAATTTCACAAACAATAAAGAAAACATTACAACTAAATTTGGAAGGGAATTTGGACTAGAAATAATAGAGCATTTAAGAGAAAAAATTAAAACCTTTCAACAAACTACTGGGAATTTATATAATCTTGAAGCAACACCAGCTGAGGGCACGACATACCGTTTCGCAAAAGAAGATATAAAAAGATACCCGGATATAATCCAAGCAGGAACTAAAGAAAATAACTACTACACAAACTCAACACAACTTCCTGCAAATTTTGGAGATGATCCATTTGAAGCACTGGATTTACAAGATGAACTGCAAAGCAACTATACAGGCGGAACAGTGTTTCACCTGTATATGAAAGAACGAATTAGCTCAAAAGAGGCGTGCAAAAACCTAGTTAAAAATATAGTTACAAATTACAAACTTCCATATATTACAATCACGCCTGTTTTTAGTGTATGTAAAATTCACGGATATATAGCAGGTGAGCATGAGTTTTGTCCATATTGTGATGAAGAAATTTTAAAACAAACAAATTAAAAGGAGAATAAAATGAGTAGAGATGAAATTTTAAATGCAAACAAAGACAAAAGAACAAAATGTGTTGTTTATACAAGGGTTATGGGTTATCACAGACCGGTGGAAAGTTTTAATATTGGCAAAATTGGCGAACACAATGAAAGAGTTAAATTTTGCGAAAACCCCAAAAAAGTAAAATCTGCCTAAAATGGGACTAATTTATTCTATAACGCCATTTACAATGCTTGATTATCCAGGCAAACTAGCATGTATTGTTTGGTTTTCAGGGTGTAATATGCGTTGTATTTACTGCTATAACACTGAAATTGTAAAAAGCAGTGGCGCTATAGAAAATAGTGAGTTTTTACGCTTTTTAGATGAACGTATAAATAAGCTCGAAGCTGTTGTTTTTAGCGGTGGGGAATGCACATTAAATAAAGATTTTTTATATCTGGCAAAAGAGGTTAAAAAAAGAAATTTCAGCCTTAAAATAGACACAAATGGTTCGAATTTAGAAAATTTAAAAAAAGCTATAAAGCTAAATTTAATTGATTATATTGCACTTGATTTTAAGGCATTAAAGGAAAACTATTTTCTAGTAACAAATTCTAATTTATATGAAAAATTTATAAAAACTTTAAAATATCTAATAAGTTTAAACTTTCCTTTTGAAGTAAGAACTACAATTCACGCCGATATTTTTACAGAAAATGATATTTCAAAAATGGCAGAAATGCTAGAAAAATTTGGCTATAAGGGAATTTATTATTTACAAAATTTTCTAGAAACTGGTGAGAATTTCGGAGTTTTACAAAACCCAACAAATAGTTTTGATCCAAAAAAAATTAAATCAAATTTAAAAATAGAGTTAAGAAATTTTTAATTGCTTACTATTTTCATTTTCTTTAAAGCCTTATTTAGATAAAATCATTTAAATATTACAAATTCAAGGGACAAAATAAAATGATAATTGATAAGAAAAAAATATATAATCCAGAGTCAAATGAAACACTTGGTGGTAGAAAAGTTTTTGGTGGAAATCCACACGGAATTTTAAATTTCACAAAAGCTAAATATCAATGGGCTTTAAAACTTTGGGATTTAATGGAAGCAAATACTTGGTTTCCTAAAGAAGTTGATACAACCGATGATGTAAGAGACTACAATTTTAACCTAACTGGGGCCGAAAAAAGAATGTATGATTTAGTTTGGAGCCAACTTATCTCGATGGATAGCTTTCAAACAAACAACTTAGCTGATAATATCAATCCTTATATCACTGCTCCTGAAATAAATGCAATTTTAGTTCGTCAAGCCTATGAAGAAGCGAATCATTCTAAAAGCTATGCTGTAATGGTTGAGGCAATCTGTGAAAATACAGATTTAATATATGAAATGGAAAAACATGACGCAGTTTTGAAAAAAAAGAATGATTATATTTCAAGCGTTTATGAAGACCTTGCTGGTGATGTAACAGAAGAAAAGTTAGTTTTAGCAATGGTTGCAAATCAAATTTTAGAAGGAATTTATTTCTATAGCGGATTTACTGCAATTTACGCATTAGCAAGAGCTGGAAAAATGTTAGGCTCTGCTCAGATGATAAGATTCATCCAAAGAGATGAAATAACTCACCTTTTACTTTTTCAAAACATGATAAATACAGTAAAGAAAGAAAGACCTGATCTGTTTAATGAAAAAATTATAAATAAAATCTATGAAATGTTTGAAAAAGCTGGAGAGCTTGAAATAGAATGGGGAAAATACATAACTCAAAACCAAATTATGGGATTTACAGATGATATTATAACTGATTATATTCATTATTTAGTCGACCAGCGATTAACTGCTATTGGCTTAAAGAAAAAATATGATGTAAAACACCCAATAAAATGGGTTGATGACTTTGCTAAATTTAACGATCAAAAATCAAATTTCTTTGAAAGTAAGGTTACAAATTACAGCAAAGGCAGTCTAAGTTTTGATGATTTTTAAAGTAAGATTATGGAAAATTTTGAAATTTTAAAATGCCAAAAACTAGCTGATGAGATAGCAAATTCACTAAATCTAACACCGGCTTTATATGAGGCGTTTTGCAAGGTGCCAAGAAGTATTTTTGTGCCAATAAGTGCTTACGCTTATGAGCTAAACCCACAACCTATTTTAGGCGGTCAGTGGATAAGCTCGCCTTTGACAGTTGCTAAGATGAGTTTAGCCTTAGAGCTTGATGGGGTTGACAAAGTCTTAGAAATTGGTTGTGGAAGCGGATATCAAGCAGCGATTTTAAGTAAAATTATAAGGCGAGTTTTTACAATTGAAAGAATTGAAAAACTTGTAAATGAAGCTAAAAAAAACTTTGAAAGCCTAAATATTACAAATGTTCATTTAAGATATGATGATGGCAATGCTGGTTGGAAAAAATATGCTCCTTATGAGAGAATTTTACTCTCAGCCGCAGCAAAAGAGATAGATAAAAGACTTTTAGATCAGCTTGAAGTTGGAGGAATTTTAGTTGCACCACTTTATAAAGATGGCTGCCAAAAAATAGTAAAAATAAGAAAAATTAGTCAATTAGATTTTAACCAAGAAGTAATTGATGAGTGTGAGTTTGTCCCACTTTTAAAAGGAGTTGAGCAATGCAAATAGAAGTCGCAATGGATCTTTTTTTAGAAAAAAGTAGTCCTATAAATTTAAAAAAAGAGGTTGTAAAAGTAGTTGATTTACTTCAAAATCTTAAAACCAATGTTATAGGTTTTAGTCAAAATGAAAATGACTTTTTACAAAATTCATACATTGAGTTTTGTGGGAGTGATGAAATTGGAATATTAAATTTAAGTTCTAGGTACCCAAAAGCAGGATATTTTTTCATAAATAGATTTTTTGAAAATAATATGGAAAATTTTTATAGAAATTTTGCATTGAAAGATAAAATTTCATCTTGCAAAGAGATCTTTGAAAATAATCAAAACTCAGCAGTTGAAGATGTCATCAAAGGAGAAAGTGCAAATTGGGTTTCTTTATATATTTTTATTGAAAATATCGCTAGAAAATATGAAAAATATACCGAAGATAGAGAACTTAAAATAGAATTTAAGAGAAAAATTATAAATTTCTATGATCAACTCTATAGAATTTTTGAAATTTTAAGTCCAAATTTAGCCCAAAAATATTTTGATATAGTTTTTCACAACCATCCAATGATGTTAATAGAACTTATTAAAAACTCTCTTTCATCGAACTCTATTCAAAGTGTTGTAACTACTTTTAGCGAAGAAAATAAAATAAATGCTGGTTTTAAAGACAAAAACGAGTTTCACGTACTTGATCAAAACAGTTTAACTGAGTTTATATCTATTATTTTTATAGAAAATAAAAATTTACACTCTTTTATCTACAATCAAAATAATCTTAAAATTCTATCAAGCACATTTGCTAAAAAAATTGAAAATTTAGATGACTTTACAAAACTTTGCAATGAATTTGCTTCTAAATTTAAGCCATACCCTGTAGATGTGGTAGAATTTAACAAACAATGTATTTATTATGAGTTGTTTTTTAAATTTATTCTTAGCTATGGAAATAGCTCGGTATCGAAAAATACACTATTTATTGGCTCTTTTGGTGTTGAAAAAAATAAAACTGCAAGAGAAATTTTAAACATAAAAAATATACCTATAAATAGATATTGTGTTATCTCAATGCACGAAAACTACACATATGAAGATTTCATGGACGGTTTTGTAAATGGCGAATTTGTAAATGGTGAGTTTAAAGAAATTTGTAAAAAAGCAATCAATGATAAAGAAAACGACTACTATATGATTATAAATGATATAAATAGTTGTGATATAGCCTCTATATTCGGTGAAAGTGCAGAACTTCTTGAAAATAGATATTCAGACAAAAATCCTGCATTTATAAGAACTAAAAACTCTAGAATAATCGATAAATTTGATAATATTAGTGATTTTAGCGTAGTTGAAGAAGAAGGAAAATCATATTTTGCAATACCTGAAAATTTATTTATCATAGCTACACTTGATACAAATTTAGGCTATAAAAACACTCCTCCAAGTTTCTTAAAAAGATTTAAGAAAAATTATATAAAATGTAACTATCAGGCTATAGTTTCAGCCCTTGAAGGCATAGAAAATGTAAATAACTACATAAAAACTTGTGAAAGAATAAATGAAATTTTAGCAGATAAAACGCTTGATGATGAGATAGAAATCGGACATTTTGTGTTTATCGATATAAAAAATTATATAAAAGATGGTGAAATTTCTCAAAACTCATTAAAAGATTTTTATGAGAATGAATTAAAATCTATCCTAAAAAGTATATTTGCAAAAACACTTTCTCCAAGAGAAACGGGTGATGCACTAAGCACTATAAAAAATGCTTTAAAACAAGGTTATTAATTAAGTTTAGCCAAAATTAATTTTTGGCTAAACAAAGTTCTTTTATAACAAACTCAGGTGTTATAGTATTTTTGAAAGAATTTTTTATAACCGAGGCTATCAAATCCACTCTATCTCCCTCTTTTGGCATAAAATCATAATTAAAATAAAGTGCTTCTTTGTAGATATTATTTTTTTCAATTGTGATTTTTATATGATTTTTCTCTTTTCCAATTGTTCTAACATTACTTACTATCGCATTTTTTATTTCAAAAATTGGTTTTGGGTTTTTTTGCCCATAAGGCTCAAAAAATTCCAAAATGTCTAAAAGCTCTAAATCAAGTTCTTTTATATCAATTTCACCTAAAATTTCATCAGCATAAGGCGAAATTCCATCTAAATCTTGCAAAAAACAACTTGAGTTGATTGCTTCTTTAAATTTAGGTAAATTTTTACTTTCTATGACAATTCCAGCTGCGCCTTTATGCCCTCCAAAGCTTATTAAAAGTTCTTTTTGAGATGCAATCAGCCTTAAAATATCAAATTTATTAACACTTCTTGCACTTCCTTTTGCACGGTGTTCATCTACACTAAAAACAATCGCTGGTTTTTTATAGTGTTTGCAAAGCCTTGATGCAACTATACCAATAACACCTTCATGCCAATTTTTTCCCCAAGCTACAATTATTTCATCATCTTTACTAACAAGAGCTTTTGAACTTTCATAAAGCGTTTTTTCTTCATCTTTTCGTGATTCGTTTAAATCAACGATTTTATCTAAAAAATATTTTGCATTTTTATAATTCTTTGCTCTTAAAAACTTATATGAAAGACTTGCATCATCCATTCTACCAGTTGAGTTTATAAGCGGAGCTATTAAAAAACTAATATCATCAAATTCAAATTTATCTTTTGAGTATAAATTTTTTATCGCAAAAAATGCTGGTCTTTTTGATGAGTTAAGTTTTTTTATTCCAAGTTTTACAAGCACTCTATTCATATCTCTTAACTCCATCATATCAGCAATTATAGCAATTACTAATAAGTCAAGATCATTTGACATATTGTATTCAACGCCACAAACATCTTTTAAAGCACCGACTAAATACCACGCAACCTCAGCTCCACAAATTTCGACATTTGGAAATGAACAATCACTTTGTTTTGGGTTAATTATCGCGTATGCTCTTGGTAAAACTGGCGGTGGCATATGGTGATCTGTTATAATTAAATCAATTCCCTTTTTTTTACAAATTTCAGCCGCTTCAACTGCACTAATTCCATTATCGACTGTAATTATAAGTTTTACACCGCTAATTTCTTCTAAAATTTTAGGATTTAATCCATATCCATCACTAAATCTATTTGGAATTTTTACAAAAAAATCAACACCCAAAAGATCAAAAAAATCAGCTAAAATCACACTACTTACAATACCATCAACATCGTAATCTCCCACAATTGCAATTTTTTCATTATTTTCAATTGCAGTTTTAATGCGACTTGCTGCTTTGTAGCTATCTTTTAGACTTGATGGAAGTGGAATTTCTGAAACTTTGGTGTGAATATCTTTTTGAAATCTAGTTTCTAAAATTTCCTTTATCTTTTTTTTATCTAACATTTTTTGCCTAACATATTTTACCAAGCATTTTATTTGCTATTTTTCAATGCGGCACTTAAAAACCCAGTTATAACAGGATTTGGCTTTGTAAGGCGTGATGTAAATTCGGGATGAAACTGAACTCCTATAAAAAATGGATGATCTTTTAATTCAACTGCTTCAATTAATCCATCGCTTTCACCACTTACTATAAGTCCTGACTTTTCAAATTTTTCTTTATATTTTGGATTTGCCTCAAAACGGTGACGATGTCTTTCTTTGGCTGTTTTTACTCCATTATAAATTTTACTTAAAAGAGAATTTGATTTGATATTATACTCATATCCGCCAAGTCTCATAGTGCCACCAAGTGGGCTTTTATGAGTTCTAAGCTGCTTTTTACCGTGGCTATCTATAAACTCATCAATTAGATAGATAATTGGCTCTTTTGTATCTTCATCAAACTCAACTGAATTTGCCTCTTTTATACCCAAAACATCTCTTGCAAACTCAATTAAAGCAAGCTGCATACCAAGGCAAATTCCAAGATAAGGAATTTTATGAATCCTAGCGTATTTTATAGCTTCCATTTTACCCTTAATGCCTCTTTTGCCAAAACCACCAGCAACTAAAACACCATCGACATCTTTTAATATTTCATCTACATTTTCAAAGTCAATTCTTTCGCTATCGCACCATTTTATATCAACTTTTGTATCTAAATTTGCACCTGAATGAATTAAAGCCTCGGTTAAACTTTTATAACTTTCTTTAAGTTCTAAATATTTTCCAACAAAAGCAATTCTTACTTTATTTGTAGGCTCATTTACTCTTCTAACTAGCTCATTCCACTCGTTCATATCTACTTTTAGCTCGCCTAAATCCAAACATTCGCTAATTGGAGTTAAAATATCTTGTTGTAAAAAAACAATTGGAATTTGATATATACTTTTACAATCAGGGCTTTCAATAACACAGTTTTTTTCAACTCCACAACTTATTGCGATTTTATCTTTCAACTCTCTGTTTAGTGGCTTTTCGCTCCTGCAGATTATCATATCAGGAGTTATTCCTATTCTTCTAAGCTCGCCAACGCTATGTTGTGTTGGTTTAGTTTTAAGTTCACCAGCAACGCTTATAAAAGGAACTAAAGTTAAGTGAATATTCATAGATCTTTTTTTGCCAAGCTCTATACGCATCGCTCTAATTGCCTCTAAAAATGGCTGACCTTCGATATCTCCAACAGTTCCACCAATTTCAATTATTAAAACATCTTTGCCCTCACCTGCTTTTTTAAATCTATCTGTTATCTCATTTACAATATGAGGAATTACTTGAATAGTTTTTCCTAAATAATCCCCCCGTCTTTCTTTTTCAATAACCGCACTGTAAACTCTACCCGTTGTAAAGTTATTATTTTGACTTAAATTCTCATCTAAAAAGCGCTCATAATGACCAAGATCAAGATCAGTCTCAGCTCCATCATCAGTTACAAAAACTTCTCCGTGTTCTAAAGGACTCATGGTTCCAGGATCAACATTTATATATGGATCTGCTTTTAAAATGCTTACTTTAAGACCTGCTTTTTTTAAAAGTGTAGCTATACTTGCTGAAGCTATTCCTTTGCCAAGTGAACTTAAAACTCCACCTGTAACAAAGATATATTTAGTATCTTTTTTTGCTGACATATTTTTCCTTAAATTTATAATTTTACAATTATACCTTTTTAACTTTTATACTTGGTAAAATTTATAAAATTTAAAGTGTTTTTAATAAAACGACAAAATATTTTTTAAAATTTGATAATAAAATTCTCTTAATAAATTTAAGTTACTATAAAGTTGTTTTAACTATTTTTGTGTTAAAATAAAACTTATGAAAACTTTAAAAAATATATTTAATTTTTATATAGATGGTTTTAAAAATATGAAACTTGGAAAGACGCTTTGGCTTGTAGTTTTTGTAAAACTTTTTATAATGATTTTTATATTAAAAATGTTTATTTTTGACAAAAATATTCATACTGAGTTTCAAACCGATGAAGAAAAAATCAATTTTATATATCAAAATTTAAAAAAGGATTAAAATGGAGGATTTAATAAGTACGGTAGATTGGTCAAGAGCACAATTTGCCTTAACTGCACTTTACCATTTTTTATTTGTTCCACTTACTTTGGGGCTATCATTTATGCTTGCATTTATGGAGACTTTATATGTAAAAACTGGTAATCCAGAATGGAAAAGAATAACTAAATTTTGGCTTAGACTTTTTGCTGTAAATTTTGCAATTGGTGTTGCAACTGGCATAATAATGGAATTTGAGTTTGGAACAAATTGGGCAAATTACTCATGGTTTGTTGGAGATATTTTTGGAGCTCCTTTGGCAATTGAAGGGCTTTTTGCATTTTTCCTAGAAGCTACATTTTTCGCTGTTATGTTTTTTGGCTGGGATAGAGTTAGCAAAAAATTTCATCTTTTCTCAACATGGATGGTAGCACTTGGCTCAAATTTAAGCGCTTTTTGGATTTTAGTTGCAAATGGTTGGATGCAACATCCTGTTGGTACAGCCTTCAATCACGAAACCCTAAGAAATGAGATGATAAATTTTGCACAAGTTGCACTTTCGCCAGTTGGAATAAGCAAATTCTTACACACAGTTGGTGGCGGATATATAACATCAGCCTTATTTGTTTTAGGAATTTCAGCATATTTTATGCTTAAAAACAAACATTTTCAAATGGCTAAAAAAAGCTTTATAGTTGCTGCAAGTTTTGGCTTTTTAAGTTCAATTTTTGTTCTATTTAGCGGTGATGAAAGTGCATACCAAGTAGCACAAAAGCAACCCATGAAACTTGCTGCAATGGAAGGGCTTTACAAGGGTGAAGTAAATGCTGGAATCGTTGCAATGGGAATTTTGACACCAGATAAAAAACCAGGGGACGAAAAAGAGCCTTTTATTGTAGAAATTCAAGCACCTTATTTGTTAGGACTTATGGCAACAAGAGGAATAAATAATTTTACCCCTGGAATTGATGATTTAGTTTATGGAAATGAAAAATTTAACATCCCATCTACTCAAAGCAAAATTGATAGTGGAAAAATTGCTTTAAATGCACTGGAAAATATTAAATTAGCAAGTGAAAAAAATGATGAAAAAAGCATTTTAGAAAATAGAAAAATTTTAGATGAAAATATGCATAATTTTGGATATGGATATTTAGATAAACCAGAAGATATTGTTCCGCCTGTTGCACTTACATTCTATAGTTTTCACGTAATGGTCGCACTTGGAAGTTATTTTATAGTACTATTTTTGGCAACTCTTTATTTAAGCATGGCAAATAGAATTGAAAAATATAAAAAACTTCTTTGGGCATGTTTATTTAGTATACCGCTTGGATATGTAGCGTGTGAGGCTGGATGGATAGTAGCAGAAGTTGGGCGACAACCTTGGGCAATACAAGATTTAATGCCTGTTGGAATTGCTGCTACAAATTTAGCAAGTGTAAATGTTAAATTATCATTTTTACTATTTGTTGTTTTATTTACAGCTTTATTTATAGCTGAGATAAAAATCATGCTTAAGCAAATTAAGATAGGATTTTAAGATGTATGAATATTTACAAATTTATTGGTGGATTGTAGTTTCGCTAATTGGCGGACTTTTTGTTTTTATGATGTTTGTTCAAGGTGGACAAACTTTGGTTAAAAAAATAGCCAAAGATGAGGCACAAAAAGATCTTTTTTTAAACTCAGTTGGAAAAAAATGGGAGCTTACTTTTACAACTTTAGTTATGTTTGGAGGGGCTTGTTTTGCGGCTTTTCCACTATTTTATGCAACTAGCTTTGGTGGAGCTTACTGGGTTTGGCTTGGAATACTTTTTTGTTTTATTATCCAAGCAGTTGCATATGAGTATAGAAAAAAACCTAATAACTTTTTAGGGCAAAAAACTTATGAAAATTTCCTTTATATAAATGGCTCTTTAGGGGTTATTTTAATAGGCATTGCAGTATCAACTTTTTTTAGTGGAAGTAGTTTTGCTTTAGATAGCAATAATTTTGTTGATTGGCAAAGCAAAATTAGAGGACTTGAGGCCTTAAAAAACCCATTTAACTATATTCTTGGAATTGCTCTTTTTTTCCAAGCAAGAGTTGGCGGGGCAATGTATCTTATAAATAATATAAACGATGATAAAATAAGAGAAAATTTAAAGAAAAATCTAAAATTTGATGCTTTAATATTTGTTGCTTTTCTAGTAGCATTTTTACTATTTTTAGTTTTAAAAAGCGGATATGGTGTTAATGAAAACGGTGTTGTAGAAATGGTTAGATTTAAATATGGCTTAAATTACTTAGAGATGCCAATAGTTTTAATCATGCTCTTAATTGGACTAATTTTAGCTCTTTTTGGACTTTATAAAGCTATCTTTACATCTAGCATAAAAGGAATTTTCCCATACGGTCTTGGTGTTGTTTTAGTTGTAATGAGCGTATTTTTGGTAGCTGGACTAAACTCTACAGCATTTTATCCATCACACTTTGACTTACAAAGTTCACTTACTATAAAAAACGCTAGTTCTAGTTTTTATACTTTAAAAGTCATGGCAATAGTTTCACTTTGGGCACCTGTTTTATTAGGTTATATTGCTTATGTTTGGAGACTTATGGATGCTAAAAAACTCACAAAAGATGAGATAGAATAAGGAAAATAAAATGATAAAGTCAATTATATTTATAATTATTTGGTTTATTTTAATCTTTGCAAGTTATAAATTTATAAAACTAAATATAAATCAAGTTGAGGAAAACAAAGATAGGTATTTTTAAAATAATAAATTTAATCTTTTAAGATACAATACCAACAAATTTAAGGGACAAGTTTTGTCCAAAAACATTTTAAAAGGATATATTATGAATAGAAGAAATTTCTTAAAAACTGGCGTAATTGCTACAAGTTTGGCTGCCGCCCCAAGTATTGTTTTAGCAAAAAATGAAAAAACATCTGCTAAAAATATGCAAAAACATCATTTTTATGATGTCACTTTAACTCACACATTAAAAGAAAAAGGTAAAATTTCAAAACTTTGGGTTCCACTTCCATTAAATGCCAAATTTCAAAGCTTAGTAAGTTCAATAAAAAACAGTGGAAATTATGATGAAATTTATATGAGTGATTTTGAAATTCCAACCTTATACGCCAAATTTAGTAATGAAAACCCAACAATAACTACTAATTTTCAAGTTGCAACCATTGAGAGAAATACCAATTTTTCAAAGGTGAATTTTAATGAAAATGAAAAATTATCTTCTGAGGTTCAAAAATTTCTCCAAGCAACTCAAACTATGCAAATAGATGGCGTTGTTAAAGAAAAAGCAATAGAAATTACAAAAGGCATAAGTGGAGACTTAGAAAGAGCAAGGGCAATTTATGATTGGGTTGCTGATACTATGCAGCGTGATGAAAGTGTTGTAGGTTGTGGCGTTGGTGATGCTAAAAAAATACTTGAAAGTGGAAAACTAAGTGGAAAATGCACAGATATAAACTCAGTTTTTGTAGCGCTTTGCAGAAGTGTTGGAATTCCTGCAAGAGAGTTTTTTGGCATTAGAGTTGGACAAAGTAGATTTTCTAGTGCAATGGGAAGTGGAAAAGATGGAATTGCTAATATCACAGGAGCACAGCACTGTAGAGCTGAGTTTTATCTAAAAGGATATGGTTGGATACCTGTTGATCCAGCCGATGTTACAAAAGTAAGACTTGCAGAAAACTTAACAAACAATGATAAAAAAATAAAAGATATTAAAGAATTTCTTTTTGGAAATTGGGAAATGTGCTGGATAGCTTATAATATGGGAAGGGACTTTGTTTTGAGACCTGAGCCATTTATAAAGCCTCTAAATAACTTTGGATACCCATATGCAGAAGTTGACGGGCATGTTCAAAACTACTATGATGCTAAAAATTTCAGCTATGAGTACAAATCAACAACAAAAGCCTAAAAACAACAAAAACATAAAAGGTGATAAAAAAAGTATTTCACTGGCAATATCAGCATTTATAAGTGCAGTTTTAGCAACTAGTTGTTGCCTTCCTGCACTTTGCTTTTTGCTTTTTGGCTCATCATTTGGAGCATTAAGCTTTTTTGAGCCATTATCAAAATATAGATGGATTTTAAGTTTAATTGCTGGAATTTTTTTTCTAGCTTTTATCTACTATAAATTTATTAAAAGATGCACTCAAAATTGTTGTGTTAAAAAAACAAGCTTAAAGGCTAAATTAGGTATTTTTTTAACTTTTTTAATATTTATGTTTATACTTTTTTATCCAGAAATTTTGGGATTTATAATGGAGAAATTTTATGCGTAAATTTATAATTATTCTACTATTTTGCTCATCTGTTTTTGCCAATAAAACTTATGAGATTAAAGTAGATGGGATGCATTGTCCCCTTTGTACTGCAATGGTTAGAGGAGCTGTTTTAAAGGTTAAAGGCATTATAAAAGCAAGAGCTACACTAGATGATAAAATGCTTAGAGTTGAAGCAGAGGATAGTGTAGAAAAACAAAGCATTCTTGATGCAATTGCCACAACTGGCTACAAGGGTGAATTTATAGAATAAATTTAAATCAATCAGTTCCTAAAAATATTGAAATTTTACAAAGGAAAATTTAAGTATTAATAAAATGTAAATATGATAAAATGAAACAAAATTTGTTGGAGTTTCATGAGCCTTTTTAGTGTTGAGTTTATCTTTTGTTTTTTAATTTTTTGGCTGATTTATTATATTTTTAAATTTAGCATTTTTATACAAAAACTCCTTATTTTGGGTTTTTCATATCTATTTTTATTTGCTATAAATCCTATTTTTTTATTAATTAATTTTGTTTTTACTCTTATAATTTATATTTTTTCACGCCTTATTTTAAAATTTAATTTTGCATTTGTTTTAAGTATAATTTTTATAATTTTAAACTTGGCTTTTTTTAAATACAAAGGCTATTTTGGTTTTGAGTTTAAGAATGAGTTTTTAAATACAAATATTTTTCCACTTGGTCTTTCATTTTATTCATTTATGGCAATAACTTACCTTTATAGCGTAAAAATAGGCGAATTAAAACCAAAATTTATAGATAGTTTTGTTTTTTTAAGCTTTTTTATCACAATAGTTTCAGGCCCTATTCTAAGAGCAAAAGAGTTTTTTAAAACACTAAATGAAAGAAAGGTATTTGAATACTCAAATTTAATTTTTACTCTTATTTTAATGGCATTTTTTAAAAAACTTATTCTTGCAAACTACCTTTTTAACTATCTTACGCCCATTTTTAATAACATAAATAATTATAATTTTTTAGAGCTTTTTTCATCACTTTATCTATATTCTTTGCTGCTTTATTTTGATTTTAGCTCTTATGTTGATTTTGTTTTAGCACTTGGATTAATGTGTGGTTTTAAACTTCCAAAGAACTTCGATAGGCCTTTTTTAGCCACTGATTTAAAAGAGTTTTGGAGAAGATGGCATATTAGTTTGATGAGTTTTTTTAAAGATTATATTTATATCAAACTTGGCGGAAGTAGATGTGGAAATTTAAAAACTCAAAGAAATATTTTAATAGTTTTTATGCTTTCTGGTATTTGGCACGGTGGAGGTCTTTCATTTTTTATATGGGGATTTTTACACGGAGTTTGCGTAGTGCTTTTAAATTTAAAAAAGAACTTTGATATTTTAAAATTTGATATTTTAAAAAGATTTATAACTTTTAGTTTTTTAAGTTTTATTTGGGTATTTTTTATCTTTAAATTTGATGATTCTATTGGTTTTATAGCAAATTTATCCGAGTTTAAAGAATTTGAAATTTTATATTTTTTAGTTTTTATTTTTATGATATTTGTCTTTTTATATCTGTATGAAAAAATAAATTTTTATGAAATTTTGATGTTTATTTTTGATAGTTTAAATATATTTTTTATAATTATTTTTCTTTTTATATCATTTTTATCAATATATTTTTTAATGCCTAGCGGAATGCCTGAGTTTATTTATCAAGGATTTTGATGAGAGCTTTTGTTGTTTTATCATCTGTTTTTTTACTACTTTTTTCCTTGCTTTTATACCCATTTTGCAACTATTTTGAAGCAAAATATCAAAAATTTTTCTTTTTAGATGGCACAAAAATTTATAATCTAAGTAAAGAAATTTTTGCAAAACAAGAATTCATATATAATAAAAGCAAAAATAAAAATTTCAACAAAGAGATTGAAGCTGTATTAAAAAAATATGATGATGAGTTAAAATTTTTGAAAATAAAAGAAAAAAATCAAAAAATTTTAAAAGAAAACATTGCAAAAGTTTTAGAGAAAAAATATAGACAAGATAAGATAAAAAAAGAGGAAAATCTTAAGAATTTAGCAAAATATATAAACTCAAAAAAAGTTGTTTTTGATGAAAATCTAAGTGTTATTTTAATAGGAGATTCTATCATGCACGGCATTGGGTGGGGGTTTTCTAATAAAAAAGTAAAAGTTGAAAATATAGCTAAATCAAGCACTGGACTAGTCAACAAAAAATTTTTTAACTGGCAAGATAAGCTTAGCCAAGCGCTTCAAAATGCACCTAAAAATAGCATTATAATAGCTCATTTTGGTACAAATGATGGATACTCTATAAATCACAACGGTCAAAGGCTTAAATTTGGAAGTAGCCAGTGGAATGAGTTTTACAAATCAAGGGTTAATGAAATTTATAACATATCTAAAAAATATGACAAAAATATTTTTTGGCTTGAAATTCCTTGTATGAAAAAATCGAATTTTGATAAAAATATGAAAATTATAAATAAAATTTTAAAAGCCTCAGCTAAAGAAAATCACGCTAAATTTATAGAAATAAATGAAGCTATTTGTAAAAATGATGAGTACCTACAAAGCAAGATAATAGGCAATAAAAAGAGAATTCTAAGGTCTGATGATGGAATTCATCTAAGCACATTTGGAGCAAAAGTTGTGGTTGAATTTATCATAGAAGAGATTGAAAAAAATCCTTTTAACTAAGTCTTAAAAATTTAATAAGCTTTTCAAAGCTTTGTATTTGATCTGTAAATTCTTGCGTATCTAAAGAGGTAATTTTTTTAAATAAATTTGGCTCTAAAGAATCAATTTTATTATCTAGAATGATTAAAATCTCATCTTTATAAAGTAAAATATCAGCCTTTTTATCACCAACTAAGCTTTCAAGCCTTTCTATAAAAACAGGATTTAAAATATAAAAAGCTTTTGTCAAATCAGAGCTAAAAACTTTGAAATTTTGGCTAAATTTAACACTATCAAGCTTTATTTCTTCCAAATTTTTAGCTGAAATTATCCCTAAATTTGTTATTAAAACTTTAGAATCAAACTCTTTTTTAAGTCTTGCGTTAAAAATTTTACCTTTAAATTTTACTGTCCCAAACCAAAGCTCTCCATCGCAAATTTTAAACTCAACACTGCTTAAAATCCCGCTAAACTCATCATTTGTTATTAAAAAACCACTATTTGGTTTTGAAAAGCTTAAAACGACTTTTTTTAATTTTTGCGAATTTCTTGAAAATTTTATATATTTTATGCCAATAGCTTTAAAAATAGTTTCGTTAAGCTCTTTTATAAAAGAATTTTTAATGCCAAATTTAAGACTAAAAATAACAAAAATATATATAAAAAATAAAAATAAAAGCGGCGTTACTCTTGAGCTTATCGTAGGATTTTCAACAAGCTTAAAAACGCCAAATAAAAAAACTAAGCTAAAACTCCCACCAGTTATAAAAAGCTTATTTAATAACTTTTTTCTTCTGTTTTCAAGCTCATTTATCATATTTTATAAAATCCGTTTCTAAAACTTAAATTTTTCTTTGTTATCATATTTTGATTTTTAAAATTATAGCTATTTAGAGTAATTGTTTATCTTTTCTTTTACCTTTTTAAGCTCTTTTAATCCTTTAAACTCACTATTGCAAAGCACTCTAAAAACTAAAATTTCATCATTTATATGTGAACTTGTCATAATAAAATCATCACTTATAATATCATCAAATTTAGGCGTTTTAAAGCCATAAATTAACATAAAAAAGTTAAATTTAAACTCTTTATAAAGTCCAAAACTTTTAACTTTATCATCTAAAATTGTCTTATCGCTAAAAATTAGCTTATCATCAACAAAAAAGTTATTTGCTAAAAAAAGTTTATTAAATTTAAAATCATCGCCGCTTTTACTATATCCACTACTTACGCCATCAATGTAAATAAGCTTTGAGTTTTTTTTCAAATAAAAATCCATAATTTGCTTAAATTTAGCATTTTCATAGGCAATTAGACTTAAATTATCATAGTCTAAAAAGGCATTTTCACCTAAAATTATTTTAGAGCTAAAAACAGAGTATTTATCATCTTGGGCTTTAAAGACTTTTTGATTTGATTGGGGCAAGATATTTATTTTTACATCATTTTCAAGGATAATTTTTTGGTTGTATGTTTCACCACTTATGAGTCCACCACCCAAAGTTACAAGATATATAAACTCATCATCTAAAATTCGGCTTGCTTTCATACAACCTTTGTTTTTATACTCTTTTAAAACAGTTTTATCGCCTTTTTTAGCAAAAACTAAACTTAAATCATTCATCTTAAATCTTCAAACAAACACTCTTTTTTAATCCAGTTAATAACATTACTTAAGCCTTCATCTTTTTTTAAATTTGTAAAGAAAAATGGCTTATTTCCTCTAAAATTTAAAGTATCACTTCTCATAACATCTAAATTTGCCCCAACAAATGGCGCAAGATCGGTTTTGTTTATAACAAATAAATCTGATTTTATCATACCAGCACCGGCTTTTCTAGGGATTTTTTCACCTTGCGCAACGTCTATTATATAAATACTAAAATCAACTAAATCAGGACTAAAAGTTGCAGCTAAATTATCACCACCACTTTCTAGAAAAATAAGATCTAAATTAGGAAATCTTTGATTTAACTCCTCGATTGCTGAGTAATTCATCGATGCGTCTTCTCTAATTGCAGTATGAGGGCATCCACCTGTTTCAACGCCAATTATTCTACTTTCATCTAAAACACTATTTTTAGCTAAAAACTTGGCATCTTCTTTTGTATAAATATCGTTTGTTATAACACCAATTTCATAAGTTTTACTCAAAACTCTACTAAGTCTTTCAACAAGCAGTGTTTTTCCTGCTCCAACAGGACCACCAACACCTATAATTACAGGTTTTTTCATTATTGTTCCTTTTAAAAAAACTATGACATAAATAAACGAAAATTTAAGCTTTCATGCATTAAATTTCCAACTTCTAAAGCACAAAATCCAGCACCTAAAAACTCACTACCAAAACTGCTTAAATTTAAAGCGTTTTCATAAATTTCATTAACTAAAAAATAGCTATTTTTTAAAATATTTTGTGTGTTTCTTTGCCCAAGAGGAATTGCTCTTGTGGCATTTGCAGCAAGATTTTTAATACTTGAAAAAATATAATTTTTTAAAACTTCTTTACTAAGTTCAAATTCTTTACAAAACAGCCCAAAAACTATGGCATTATGCCCGTGACATTTTTTTGATTTAATCAAATTTTGATAATCTAAAAGTAAATTAGAGTTAAAAATTTCCAATGTTTTAAGGGAATTTTGAGCCATAAATTTATTTGCATTTTTAATTTCTAGGCTTTGCGAACTTGCATTTAAAATTTCATCTAAATTTATAATATCAAAGTCATCATATGCTAAACAAAAACCTAAAGCATCATTATATAAAAAGCTTTTTTCTAAATAAATTTTCAGCCATTTTAAAAAGCTTTTTTCATCATTTATTAAATTTAGTCTTAAAAAACTCTCAAAGCCGAAGCTATGAGAGTATGCACCGTTTGGAAAAGCATTATCAAAAATTTGAGAAATTAAGAGAACTTTATCCATAATTTTACTTTTTTAATGACTGTGACTTGCATGCCTTAATGCTGTTTTTAAAACTCTTTTAGTCTTTTTATATTTTACATTTTGGTTTTTTAAAAACTCTTCTATTAGGCTATCTGGTTCTATTATCATTAAATCTTCTTCAAAAATTGCTGGAGTGTGGCGATTTCCAATATTATGGGCGATAATTCCCATTTCTTTCAAATTTTTTGGACTAATTTCTAAGACATCAGTTGGTAAAATTTTAATCGCTACAATATTATCTTCTAAAATAGCCAATATATCACCATCTTTTAGCTCATCTTCAACATTTATTCCAATTTCAACGCCGTTATTGCTTTTAACTCTTAAAACTTTTTTAACTCTATCGTCATTTGAAATATTTGCAAAATCAACTTTTTTATCTTTTAAATCAAAATTATTTAAATTTCCTAAAATTTTATTTACTACCAATTTTTTCCCTTAAAATAAAAAATATCTTTGTGTCATTGGCAATGTATCAAAAGGCTCGGTATATACAAACTCACCATCTACATAAACTTTATAAGTTTGAGGGTCAACGTTAATTTCTGGGGTTAAATTATTTAATTTTAGGTCTTTTTTTAAGACATTATTACAGTTTGATACAGGCAAAATAATTTTTGATAAATTATATTTTTTACCGATATCAAGCTCATACGCACTTTTACTTACAAAACTAAAACAAGTCTTGTGAACAGCCTCACCAATGGCACCAAACATATATCTAAACTCATTTGGTTGAGGAGTTGGAATACTTGCGTTACTATCGCCCATTTGAGCTAAAACTATCATACCGCCTTTTAATACCGTTTTTGGTTTTACACCAAAAAATTTAGGATCCCAAAGAACTAAATCAGCAAATTTACCAACCTCCACACTTCCAACATATGAGCTTATTCCTGCTGCGATTGCCGGATTTATGGTGTATTTTGCAACGTATCTTTTTATCCTTTCATTATCACAAAACTCACTATCTCCTTGCATAATTCCTCTTTGAGCTTTCATTTTATGAGCACATTGCCAGGTTCTAAGTATCGTTTCGCCAATTCGTCCCATTGCTTGAGAGTCACTACTCATAATAGATATTACTCCCATATCATGGAGTGCATCTTCTGCTCCTATTGTTTCAGCTCTAATTCTACTATCAGCAAAAGCAACATCTTCAGGAACATTTTTATCTAAATGATGACATACCATAAGCATATCAAGATGCTCTTCAATTGTATTTTTTGTAAAAGGCATAGTTGGGTTTGTACTTGCAGGAAGTACATTTTTAAGACCAGCTAATTTTATAATATCTGGCGCATGTCCTCCACCTGCTCCTTCTGTGTGAAAAGTGTGAATGGTTCTACCGTCTATTGCTTTTACAGTATCTTCCACAAAACCAAATTCGTTTAAAGTATCTGTATGAAGTCCAACGCTTACATCAAATTTTTGTGAAGCTTCTAGAGAAAAATTTAAAGCTGATTTTGTAGCACCCCAATCTTCATGAACTTTAAGCCCTGCTGCTCCAGCTAAAATTTGAGCCTCGTTTACACCTAAATTTGCACCACTTCCTTTTCCATAAATTCCAATATTAATTGGTAAATTATCGATTCCTTGAAGCATTCTTTCTATATTAAAAGCTCCTGGAGTTACTGTTGTTGCCTTACTTCCATCAGCAGGACCAGTTCCACCACCAAATAAAGTTGTTACACCATTACAAAGTGCTTCTTTTACTTGTTCTGGATTTATAAGGTGTATGTGGGTATCAATTCCACCAGCTGTTAAAATTAATCCCTCAGCACTAATTACTTCTGTGCTAACTCCAACAATAAAATCAACATCATCCATTGTGCTATCGTTTCCACCATTTCCAATATAGGCAATTTTGCCATCTTTTATGCCAATATCAGCTTTATAAATTCCTGTATAATCAATTATTAAAGCATTTGTAATAATTAAATCCACAACTTTTGGCTCCCCCCTAAGCAAAATAGCGTTTTGTCCCATACCATCTCTTAAAGTTTTTCCGCCACCAAATTTTGACTCTTCTCCATAAGGAATTAAATTTTTTTCAACCTTTGCAAAAAGATTAGTATCTGCAAGTCTTACACTATCACCCGTTGTTATACCAAACATTGAGGCGTATTTTTTTCTTGAAATTTTAAAACTCATTTTTTCCTCACTTCTTATCTAAAAAACCATCAACTAGATTGTTTAATCCATAAACTTCTCTTTTTCCACCAATGTCTATTAAACTAACTTCTTTTTCAACTCCTGGTTCAAACCTAACAGCTGTGCCTGAAGCGATATCAAGCCTTTTTCCAAAAGATTTTTCTCTATCAAATTCTAAATATTCATTTACTTCAAAAAAGTGATAGTGAGATCCAACTTGAATAGCTCTATCGCCTGTGTTTTTAACAACTAAAGTTATAGCATTTTTACCTTCATTGCAAGTAATATCACCATCTGCAAAAATATACTCACCTATTTTCAAATTTTATCCTTTTAAATAACTGGCTTATGAAGTGTTACAAGCTTTGTGCCATCATTAAAAGTAGCTTCAACCTGAACTTCTTCTATCATTTCAGCTACACCATCCATTAAATCTTCACTTTTTAAAACTTCTCTTCCACTTTGCATTAATTCTACAACACTTTTACCCTCTCTTGCACCTTCAAGGATAAAATCACTTAATATTGCCATTGCTTCTGGGTAGTTTAGTTTTAGTCCTTTGTCTTTTCGCTTTCTAGCTACACATGCTGCGTAACTTATGAGCAGTTTTTCATGCTCTCTTGGAGTAAAAATCATATTTGTCCTTTAAAAAATGTGATTAAAAAATAATATCAGCTTATTATATCACAAATAAAGTAAAAAGCTAGTTTTGTATAAGCTTTATTAAATATATCAAAATTTAAATATATTTTTATTCAAAGATAAAATTTCGACTATTTGCAGAATTGTGTTTAAGTCGTTTAGTATTTTTTTAGCTGGATTTTTTGTGATGAGATTTTCATCTAAATTTGGTTCAAAATTATCTTTATTAGTATCTATTGTAATATAAATTTTAGTTTCCAAAAAGCTTAAATTTAAAGGAACATTAAAACGATTTTTAATTTTTATTATACTTTCCATTAACGCAGAACTTAAAATATACATTGCATTTATAATATCATCAGTATAAATTTTAAAGTTTTTATTAAATTCATAATTATCAGTTAATACTTTTTTAAGTTTTATGCTTGACTTTGGTTTTCTGTTTGACATTATAAAAGTTTTTGAAGTTATTGCTTTATTAAAATCAGCCACGAAAAAAAGTCCTGTATATTTATGAAGTTTCCAATCTTCATAGCGAAAATTTTTAGAATAAAACAAATAACTTAAACTATAATAAAACATAGAAATTTTACCTTCAACTTCTGGCGGTTCTATATAATCTTGTAAAATAATATCACTAAATTTAAACTTAACTCCATTGATTTCACCACTTATTAAATCATTTCCACCCTCATCGTTAAACATCGGAAAAAGCCCACAATGTTCAATAATATCAGCTTTAATATGTCTTTTCATCTCATATTTAAAACCTTTTTTTTCGATAAAAGGCTTAAGATAAAATTCTTTAAAATTTTGTCTAAATTTAAGTGAAATAAGTCTTTTATAGCTTTTGCAATATCTCAAATATGTTAAAATCAGTATTATAAAAAATATAAAAATTATCATAAATTTTGAAAAATATGAAATTTTATACCAATCTTTAAAGGTAAAAAACATAACTGAACTTACAAAAGTAACGTAGGTTGCTCCAACTATACAAAATGTTATAAAAAACAGATAAAATCTAGTAATAAATCTTTTTTTAAGTATATTTTTTCGCTCTTTTTCTAGTTCTATTAATTTCATAAATTATCTAAATTTGCCCATAAATTTTTATCAAGTGCTAAGACCTTAACTATATCTAAAAGTGCGTTTAAATCATCTAAAATAACTTTTGCCGGGTCTTGCTTTACAATGGGCTTGTTGATATCAGCCTCAAAACTATCAAAGCCTTTGTTTATGGCGATGTAAATTTTAGTTTTTATAAAGCTGATGTTAATTTCACAATTAAAAATCTTTTGTAAATTTAAAACTCTTTCCATAAATGCTGGAGTTAAAAGATAAAACGCATTTTGAATATCATCGCTAAAGACTTTGAATTTATCGTTAAATTTTGGATTGTCAAGGGTTATTAAACTAAGCCCTTTTTTATCTCTTGGAGTGTAATGGGACATAATGAAGGTGTTTGACTTGATGTTTTTGTTAAAATCAGCAATAAATAAAATGCCTGTAAAAAGGTGAGTTTTATCTCTTTCATATCGGTAAGAAAAATAATTTATCAAAAAATTAATTGCCCAAAGGCGCATGTCATTCTCAAAAGTAATATCCTTTTTCTTTTCTAAAATCAAATCACTAAAACTAAATCTAACATCTTCTATTTCTCCCGTTATCATATCATTTCCTCTTTGGTGAGTAAATGGTTTAAAAAGCCTACTTCTAACAATATCTGTAGCGTTGATATAAGCGTTCATTTTATAATTTATATTTTTATTTTTTAGATATGGAAAAAGATATTTTTCTTTATATAAACTTCTAAAAACTTTTGCTCTTTTATCCATTAAATTTAAATATTCTCTTTTAAATCCATAAATTAAAAATATTAAAAATGGGATTAGTATAAATAATTTAGTTATAAAATTTAGTCTTGTAAGATCTAAAAACTGAGTTAAAACTATCAAAAATGCAAAAGATAAAACAAAAAATACCTTTAAAAATGCATAAATTTGAAGCATAAAAAACTTCGAAACTACTTTTTTTCGCTCTCTTTCAAGTTCATTTAGAGTTATGATTTTCACTATTTATCCTCTTGTCCAAATTTTGTTATTTAAATTTAAATCCTGGACTAAATTTAAAATTTCTAAAATATTTTTTTCATAAATTTCTAAAATTGAATTTTCACCAATTAAAGAGTTATGAAGTTTTGGCTCAAAACTATCATAATTAAACTCCAGATAAATATAAATTTTACTATCCAAAAAAGCAAAATTAAGTTCTTTTTTAAAATAATTTTTGATTTTTAAAACTCTTTCCATAAAATTTGGCGTTAAAATATATCTTGCATTTATTTGATCATTTGTAAATGTTTTAAAGCATTTTTCAAACTCCACATCATCCATATATGCCCTATTTCCAAATTTATTTAAAAAAGCAATTTTATTTGATAAAACATAGGTTTTGGAAGTAAAAAATTTATTAAAATCGGCTATAAAAAATATCCCTTTAAATATAGTTTCATAACGAATTTTTTGATTTCCTTTTCCATCATAGGTTATGATCTCTTCTTGTAAAAACAGATCGCTTAATTTTATATTTATACCTTTAAATTTACCCTTTATCAAGTCATTTCCACCATAAAAATCAGCAATTTTATAAATATTTGGATAGTAAAACTCTTTTTTATCTATAAATTTATTTGGAAAATAATCTAAATTTGGGCTTATATTAGTGATAATTTCTCTTAAAAGTTTGTTTTTAAACTCGTAATTAAAATTTTTTACAATGAAATTTCTATATGTTTGATATAGAAAAATAACACAAAAGCTAGGAATAAAAAGTGAAGTTAAAAAATCATTTGATGAAAAATAAAGATAAGTAAAAGCTAAAACAGCCAAACCACTTAAAAACAAAAGTACCATTTTAAGATTACTTAAAATGGCTAATCTCTTATTTTCAAGATTTTTTATATCATTCATTTACTGTTATTTTTTAAAAAGTTCACTAACATTTGGACTTGTTTTTTCATCTTTTTCAATTTCAAAAAATGCATCTTTTTCAAATTTAAAGAAATTTGCAATTATATTACTTGGAAACATCTCAATTGTGTTATTATAAACCATTACGCTTGAGTTGTATGCTCTTCTTGCAGCTGAAATTTGTTCTTCAATCTCAGTTAAAGTGGCTTGTAAATGCATAACATTTTCATTTGCTTTTAAATCTGGATAGGCTTCAATCGCAACTTGAATATTTCCTAAAAGTTTTGAAATTTGGGAATTTAAATCAAAAGTTTCTTTGTTGTTGTTTGAATTTATAGCCCTACTTCTAAGTTCAGTAACCTTAGTTAAGACCTCTTTTTCATGTGTTAAATACTCTTTTACGGTTGAAACTAAATTTGGTATAAGATCGTATCTTTTTTTAAGCTGAGTAAAAACACCTGCACGGATATTTTTAACTTGGTTTCTTTTAGCTATTAAGTCATTATAAACACTAATTAGCCAGAAAAGTAAAACAACTAAAATCGCTACAAATATCAAAGTTCCATTCATTATAAATCCTTTGTAAAATTTGGTCTATTTTACAAAAAATTCACTTTATTACATATAAAAATATAACAAACTTAGCCCACTGTTTTGGACTAAGTTTTAAAAAACTAAATTTAACCTAATTTTTTAGCCATTCTTTTTCTAATAGTTGGATCTAAATAGCGTTTTCTAACACGGATATTTTTAGGGGTTACTTCAACAAGTTCATCTTCTTCTATCCACTCCAATGCTCTTTCAAGTGTTAGAATTCTTGGAGGAACTAGTTTTATAGCATCATCACTTCCACTTGCTCTAACGTTAGTTAAATTCTTACCTTTTATAGGATTTACATCAAGGTCATTTGGGCGGCTGTGCTCGCCAATTATCATTCCTGTATAAACTTTGGCTTGAGGTTCAATAAATAAAACTCCTCTTTCTTGTAAATTCCATAAACTATAAGCTAGTGCAACACCATTTTCCATACTTACTAAAGCTCCATTTACCCGTCTTTCAACACTTCCACAAAGTGGGCGAAACTCTAAAAAGCTATGGTTCATTATACCCTCACCCTTAGTATCTGTTAAAAACTGACTTCTAAATCCAATCAATCCACGAGCTGGAATTTCAAATTCCAATCTTGTCTGTCCATCGCCTGTTGGACTCATAACTTTCATCTCAGCTCTTTTTTTACCAAGTTTTTCGATAATAATACCAGTAAATTCATCAGGACAATCAATAACTAAATTTTCAAAAGGCTCACATTTAACACCATTTATCTCTTTTACAATAACCTCAGGGCGACCTAGTAAAAACTCAAACCCCTCTCTTCTCATACTTTCAGCTAAAATTGTAATCTGTAACTCGCCTCTTCCACTAACTCTAAATTTACCCTCGCCAATGTTTTCATAACGCATAGCGATGTTGGTTTTCATCTCGTTTTGAAGTCTTTCTTCTATCTTGTTTGAAGTTACACTCTTACCCTCAGTTCCAGCAAGTGGCCCATCATTTACACTAAAAATAACACTAATTGTTGGCTCTTCAATATGAAGTTCTTCAAGTGGCATAGGGTTGTTTGGATCAACTATACTATCTCCAACTCCCAAAGCTTCAAATCCCGCAATTGCTACAATATCACCACAGCTTGCTTCATCAATATCTAGTCTATTAAGTCCTAAAAAGCCAATTAACTTTGAAATTCTACCTGTTAGTTTTGTGCCATCAGCTCTTACTTGCATAACACTTTGATTTTTGCTAATTTTACCATTAAATATTCTTGCAATACCAATTTTACCAACATAATTATCATAATCAAGAGTAAAAACTTGAAGTTGTAAAGGATTATCATTGCTCCCACTTGGTTTTGGAACATTTTGTAAAATTGTTTCAAAAAGTGGTGTCATATCTTTGTTTTCATCATCTAAATTTAACTTTGCGTAACCATCTCTTGCAGCTGCATAAACTGTAACAAACTCTAATTGTTCATCATTTGCATCAAGAGCTACAAAAAGGTCAAATATTTCATTTATTACTCTATCTGGATCAGCTGCTGGTTTATCAATTTTATTAATAACAACAATTGGTTTAAGACCAAAAGAAAGTGCCTTTTTAACAACAAATTTAGTCTGTGGCATAACACCTTCTTGTGCGTCAACTAAAAGTAAAACTCCATCAACCATCTTTAAAACTCGTTCAACTTCTCCACCAAAATCGGCATGCCCTGGAGTATCAATAATATTTATTTTTGTATCTTTATAAATAATGGCGGTATTTTTGCTTAAAATTGTAATACCTCTTTCTTTTTCAATATCACCACTATCCATGACTCTATCACCAACTGCTTTATGAGCATCAAATGTACCTGATTGTTTTAAAAGCTGATCTACCATTGTAGTTTTGCCGTGATCAACGTGTGCAATTACAGCTATATTTCTAATATCTTTCAATATTTTTCTCCAAATTTAAATTAAAATGTATTATATAAAAAAATTTTTATAAAAAAATTAAACTAATTTTTTGAATAAATTTCAACTTCACTAAGTAAAAACTCATAAATTCTTTGTTGTATTAAAGCATCATCTTCATTTGAAGATGAAATAATGCGTCTTAAATGTTCAAAATTTATTTTTTTTACATATCTTGGTTGAAGTTTTAAATCTCTATCAATATCCTTTAAAATAGTATCTAGCGTATAACTTTTATAGTTTTTTACCATCGAAATATACTCTTTAATTATAGCAATTAATATATTTATTCTTATTGAGTTTTTAGCATAAATTTCTTCAATAATTGTTTTTAAAAGTTCATAATCTTTATCTTCAATCTTTTTTTTAGCTAAAAGCATCGAAGCAAAAATCTTTGCTCTAAATTCAATCGAAGCAGATCTTAAAAAAAGACCCCTAAAAAATGATAAAAAATTTATTTTAAAATTCATATAAACCTTTTTTAAGAATTTTTTGCTATAATTTCAACTTGCCTCTTCTTAGACCTGTGCAATGTCATTTTTAGGCACCGTTTCAGGGTAGGAATACAGCAGAACATCTAAGCTTGGTATGTGCCGCAGCCATCTGAGAAGGGGTCTTTTAAACCAAAAAATCTCATAAAATCCTTACAAATTTCATAAAAATCAACTTCATCATTTAGTGGATTTTCTTTAAAAAATTTTAGACTTGACTCAAAACCACCTATTAATTCTTTACTTTTTACACCATAACTTATAGAAATTCCTGCTTCAAAAAATGCTGCCAATTTATCGCAATATTTTAAAGCTTTTCCATCAATTGTTCTATATTCGTCTAAATTTATTTCTTTAAAATTTTTTGGTAAAGGTTTTGGAGCTGTTTTAAAAATTCTATCTTCAAACTCATCCTTAACAAATTTTTCTCCGCTTTTTCTAATTCCCAAAATGTAACTAAACTCATCTTTTATAACTTCTGGAACAAAAGGTAAAATTTTATCATCAATTAGACGTATTTCATATTCGTTTAGTATCTCATTTAGACCCTTAATACCATATTTTACGGGGCTTATTATATCTCTTGTTAAACTTTCTGGTAAATCATGAAACAAAGCGCAAAAAAAGTTAAACTCAACTCTTTTTTTGCAAGATTTAATTTTAAGTGAGTAAAAATATCCTAAAATTGCAACAACCAACATATGCCCCAAAACTGAAGTCTCAGGAATTCTAGGAGTTTGTGCCCAACGCTTTTGAAATCTAAGACGCCCACTCAAATCAACAATTCTAGCAAGCTTTTTATTCATTATAATTTTTCTAACACCAGTTAATTCATAATAATCTTCAAGCTCGGCATCGACTGAGTTTTTAAGCTCTTCAATATCACTTAAAAATTGGCTTGTTTGATATACTATGTTAAATTCCCATTTTGTTGAAAGATAAGAGGCTGCTTTTAAAATAACTCGCTCTTTTTGATAAGAGCTATCTTTTTTAAGAAGGTAATTTTTAAATCTTTCATAAAATTTGCCATCTTCTATAGCTTTTAACTCATTTTCATAGTTATCTATTACCCACTCGTTTATTTTTTTTGATTTTGTTTTTTGAATCTGATGAAAAACATCTGGGCGAATATCTGTAACCATAACTCTAAGTAAAAAATCAAATATTCCACCTTCAATGATATAATTCATATCTACATCATCTTCAAATTTAGCTATAAAATATGCTATTATAAATTTATGAGCTTGTTTATCAAGTTCTACTAAATTTACCATTTTAGGATAATCATTCCACCTTGAAATAGATGCTGCCTTAAAAATATGTTCTATTAAACTTGCTTTTATCACTGTCTATTTACCAAATTTGAATCAATTTCAATAACTGTATGAACATTTCCTCTTGGATTAAAATCTCCAACTATTTTCATCCATTTTGGCTTTAATTTTTTTTCAAGCAGATCATAAATTTCATTTATACTATCTTCATGACTTATGTTTTTATTCATAAATGAATTAATATAAAGTTTAATTGCTTTTAATTCAACAACCCACTCATTTGGAATATATTCTAAATAAATTGTTGCAAAATCTGGATAACCACTCCTTGGACAAAGGCATGTAAATTCTGGCAAAGTTATCTTTATAACATAATTTTTTTTATGTTTGTTTTCCCAAATTTCAAGATCTTTTTCTGGATCAAACTCATTTAAAATTTTTTCACCATAACGCATTTTTTTCCTTTTATTGGCTTATAACTTTTGGTTTATCTATACAAAATCCTTGTATATAATCAATTTCTGTTTCTTTTAATTTTTCATAAAAAGAATTTTTATCTACAAATCTTATTATAGTTTTAAGATTAAACTTAGAAGCATTTTCATTTATCATATCAAAAATATTTCTCATTCTCTCTTCATTAAATTTTTTATTTACTTCTAAATCATAGATTAAATAACCAAAATTTAGATATTTAAAATACTCAAAACTTGCATTATTTCCTAAAAATTGATTCATAGCTATTTCAAAACCATACCCTCTAAATTGTTCAATAATTTCGTTAAATCTAAGCATTTCGTTATAGCTATCTTTTTCATAAATTTCAAAAATTATTTTACTTGGATCTATTATTTTATTTGTAATAAGTCTATGAATTTCATTTTTAAAGTCAGCATTTCTTAAACTAACTGGTGAAATTTCAATCATAACTTTACTATTAAATTTTTTAAAATTAAAATTATTTGCTATAAATTCAATAACTTTCAAATCATATTTTATTTCATAGTTATTTCTTGTAGCTATTTCCATAACTTTAAGTTTTGTTACATTACCTATGTCTTTTAAAACTAAATTAACGCTTAAATTTATGATATCTTTATTATTATTTTTCATAGATTTTATAGTTTGAGCTTTTAACTCAAATTTAGAATTATCTATAGCATGGCATACAAACTCATCAAGCGCATCAAGTTTTATAATTTCAATTTCTTCTTCATTTTGAGAATATAAAATTTTTGAAAACAAATAATTTATAACATTTTCCCAAGCTTTATCATAATTTGTTTCAACGGTTGCAAATTTGATTTTTACTTCTATATTATTTATACCTTGATTTGATAATTTTCTCTCAAAAGTTTTTAAAAAATAATTTAATTGTGGAGTTTTACAATTAATTACAAATAAAAAATTTCCACCACTATGTCTTCCAATAGGTATATCTTTATAACCATTTTTTTTAAAAAATTCAGCAAGTTCAAGAACAAATTCTTTAAGAAGTTTATCTCCATTTTTATAACCATATCTAAAATTAATATCTTGAATATTGTTTATATTTACTAAAGCTATATTTTTTTGACTATTTTCTTTTAATTCTTTTGAAATTAATTTTAAAATTTCTTTTCTATTAAAAACATTTGAAACTTGGTCTAAAGTAGTATTTTGAAAAGCAAAATAGATAAAATAAACTACATAATAAACATAACAAACTATTAAAATTACAAATAAAATAGTATCTTTCCAATCATAATTATTTTCTGAAAACATCAAAAATATTAAAATGATTAAAACTAAAACAAGTGGAAATGCTATCTTTAAAGATAGCACAAATCTTTTTGATCTCTCTTTTTCTTCACTAAATAATTTTGTCATTAAATATCCAAATTTTTAACATCTTTTGCGTGATTTTGAATATATTCTCTTCTTGGTTCAACTTCATCACCCATAAAAAGATTAAATGTTTCACTAGCACTTTTTGCATCTTCTATTTTAATTTGAAATAAATTTCTATTTTCAGGACTCATTGTTGTTTCCCAAAGTTGTTCTGGGTTCATTTCACCTAAACCTTTATATCTTTGTATATAAGCACCTTTTTTTGCATTTTTTTCTATTTCATCAAGTACTTCAATAAAATCTCTTCCAAAATTAAATTCTCTTTGACTAATTTGTCTATAAACATAAATAGCTTCTTCAAAAATATAATTTTCAAATAAATTATCATCTATAACTATTTCTTCTAAGCCACTTTCAGTTTGAACATAAATTTGAACACTATTTTCATTAACATAAGCATTTAAAATGTTATAACCTTTTGATTCAAGATAATTCTTTAAGATTTCATAAATTTTATTGTTTTCATAACCAGCTAAATCTTCATTTTCAATCATATATCTAATAGCAGTTATAACACTATATCTTTTTTGAAGTTCATTTAATAAACTCCTATATCTAGCAACAAGTTTTAAATAGCTAATTAAATCCTTATTTCCAATTCCTTCAAAATTTACACCCTCAATTCCTGTTTCTATTAAAAACTCATTTAAAGCTTTTTCATCTTTTAAATAAATTTCTTTTTTACCTTTTTTGTATCTAAAAAGTGGTGGTTGAGCTAAATAAATATATCCACCTTCAACTAAAGGTTTTAAAAATCTAAAGAAAAATGTTAAAAGTAAAGTTTGAATATGACTTCCATCAACATCAGCATCGGTCATAATAATAATTTTATGATACCTTAGTTTTTCTATATCAAATTCCTCACCTATTCCACAACCAAAAGCAGTTATCATATTTTTAATTTCTTCTGAACTTAGAATTCTATCAATTCTAGCTTTTTCAACATTTAAAATTTTACCACGAAGAGGTAAAATAGCCTGAAAAACTCTATCTCTACCTTGTTTTGCAGATCCACCAGCACTATCTCCCTCAACTAAGTAAATTTCACTTATTTCAGGATCTTTACTTTGACAATCTGCTAATTTTCCAGGGAGTGTTCCAACACTAAAATTATCTTTTTTTCTAGTTAAATCTCTAGCTCTTTTTGCAGCTTCTCTTCCTCTTGCAGCCATCAAAGCTTTTGCCATTATTGCTTTTGCTTCATTTGGATTTTCTTCAAAATATTTGGCTAAATTTTCAAAAACCATTTTTTGAACAAGCGGTCTCACATAACTTGATCCAAGTTTTCCTTTTGTTTGACCCTCAAACTGTGGTTCAGGAACTTTAACACTAACTATAGCTATCAAACCTTCCCTTACATCTTCACCTAAAATTTTCATATCTTTTTCTCTTGCAGATGCATTTTCAGTTATGTAGGTCGTAATAGCTCTTGTTAAACCTCCTCTAAAACCAGCTTCATGAGTTCCACCTTCTGGAGTTTTTATATTATTTACAAAAGAAAAAACTTTTTCTTCATAACTTGTATTATATAAAAGTGCAAAATCAATTTCTAAATCTTCTACACTTTCACTAAAAAATACACTTTTTGCAACAACATCTTTTTTATTTAAATCATTTACAAACTGATCAAGTCCACCCTCAAAATGAAATTTTTCCTTTGTTCCATCTCTTTGATCTTTTAAATTTATAACAATTTTTGGATTTAAATAAGCAAGTTCTTTAAATCTTGTTATTAAAATCTTTTTTTCAAAATTTGTTGTTTCAAAAATAGTTTCATCAGGCCAAAATTCTATTGTTGTTCCACTTCTATTTGTTGTTTTTACAATTTCTAAATTTGTAGTTGGAATACCTTTTGCAAACTCTTGTCTATAAACATTTCCATCTTTTTTAATTGTTAAAATAAGTTTTTTAGATAAAGCATTAACAACGCTTATTCCAACACCATGAAGACCACCACTTACTTTATAACTATCTTTATCAAATTTACCACCTGCGTGTAAAACTGTTAAAACAACAGTTGCTGCTGGAATTTTTTCAGTTGGGTGTATATCTACAGGAATTCCTCTACCGTTATCACTTATAATAACTGAACCTTCATTTGTTATTTCAACTTCTATATCATCACAAAAACCAGCCATTGCTTCATCAATTGAGTTATCAACAACTTCATAAATTAAGTGATGAAGACCACCAATATTTGTATCTCCTATATACATTCCAGGTCTTTTTCTAACTGCTTCAAGACCTTTTAAAACTTTTATATTACCTGCACCGTAATGTTCAACCATTTATTATTTTTCCTTTTTTATATAATTGTAGGCATTATAACACTTATAAACTCATTTGAGCTTAATACAAATGCCGATTCTGTTGATTTATAATCTAATTTAAACTCTGTTTCTTCAATATTGTTTAAAAAATCAAAAATAAATTTATTTGTAACTCTTAAAATAATATCTTTGTCTAAATTATTTTCAAAGTCAATTTCTGTTTTAGCTTCGGAGTTATTTTCACTAATACTTTCAAATAAAATTGAATTAGTTTTTATTGTTATTTGCATTTTATCACAAATTATACCTATTGTTTTCATACCCTCTAAAAATTTATCTCTTGGAAGCATGATACTTTGCGAAAATTCAGTCGGAATAACTTTTTCATAATTAGGAAATTTTTTATTAATTAATTTTGTAAAAAACTCAAAATTTTCATTTTTAGCTATTAAAATATTTTCATCATAATAAATTTGAACATCTTCAAAAAAAAGTTTTTGAATTTCATTAATAGCTTTTTTAGGAATTATTATTTGATTATTTTCTAAACTTTGATTTAAATTTATTCTATACAAACCGAGTCTTTTAGTATCTGTTCCTACTAAATTTATATAGTTTTCTTTTATATCTATCAAAGCTCCATTTAGTGAGTACTGAGGATTATTTACATCAATTGTAGGGAATATTTTTTTTAAACTTCTTGCAAAATTTAGTGAATTTATATTAAAACTTTTTTTATTTTCAATACTTTCAAAACTTGGAAAATTTTCAGGATTACTTAAAGGAAGTTTAAATTTTGATCTGTTTTGTCTTATAAATAAAAAATTATTCATAATTTCAAGTATTATTTCTCCATCTTTTAAACCTTTTAAAATATTTAATAAAAGATTTCCATTTACACATGAAATTCCATCAACTTGTATATTAACTTCTTTTATATTAACACAAAGTCCTATTTCAAAATCAGTTGCTTTTAAATTTAAAATATTTTCTTTTGCGATAATTAAAATATTTGAAGTAACTGCAGAAGCATCTTTTTTTTCAGTAAAAGCTACAAGATTAATTAATGCATTATTGAGTAAATTTTTTTGAATTCCTATTTTCATATTTTTTCCTTTTTTTAAATTTTAGTAGCAGCCGTAGTAGGATTACAACTTATGTGAATATCTGCTTCAAAGTTTGATTTTATCGTATTTTTGTTAAAAAATAAAATTTGATTTTTTTCACATTCATTCACTATTTTTTCCTTTTAAAATTTTATTTTCAAGTTCTTCAACGCGAATTTTTAAAAACTCATCATTTTCAATAAGTTCATTTATTTTTTTTATATTGTGACTAACTGCGCTGTGATCTTTTAATCCAAAAAATCCAGCAATTGCAGGCATTGAGTTTAATGTTAATTTTTTAGATAAAAATATTCCTATTCTCCTTGCCTCAACAATATTTTTTTTTCTACTTTTACTTTTTATATCACTTGGTTTTATGTTGAGCTCTTTTGATATTGTTTTTATAACATCTTCTAGATTTATATTTTCTTTATTTTCTCTTATTTGATCTTGTAAAACATTTTTAGTAAAATCAAGTGTTATTTCAGTTCTCATTAAAGTAGAAAAGGCATTTAGTTTATTAATTGCACTTTCAATTTCACGGATGTTATCACCCATATTTGTTGCAATATATTCTATTATTTTGTTATCTAAAATTATTTTATTATCTTGACTTTTTTTTCTAATAATTTCTATTTTGGTTTCTAATTCAGGTGGTGCAACATCAGCAATAATTCCACTTATAAATCTACTTATTAATCTTTCTTCAAAACCTTTTAAAAATTTTGGTGGTTTATCACTTATCATAACGATTTGTCCACCAGCTTGTTTAAGCTCATTAAAAGTATTAAAAAATTCTTCTTGAATTTTATCAGTATTCCCTAAAAATTGGATATCATCTACTAATAAAACATCAGGTTTTCTATATTTTTGTCTAAATTTATCCATAGAAGAGTTTCTTATATGAAAAGTAAAATCATTTTTAAATTGTTCACTTGTTATACAAATAACAACTTTACCATTTTCAATGCAATAATTTCCAATTGATTGTAAAAGGTGTGTTTTTCCAAGTCCGCTTGGTCCATAAATAAATAACGGATTATAATCAGCACCCGGATTTTGAGCTACAAATTTTGAACAAGTATAGGCAAAACGGTTTGATTCACCAACTATGAAATTATCAAATTTATATGATTCTATTAAAATTGTACTTGATAATTTTTTATCATTTTTTACACTATTTTTTATATTTTTTTCTTTTTGAATATTATCTTTTTTTGAAGTTATTAAAATTTTTGGTTTTATTCCTGTTTTTTCTAGAATAATTTCTTCTATTTTTGAGGCATATTTTGTTTGGATAAATTTAGCAATAAACTCATTTGTTGTGTTAAAAACAACAAAATCAGGTTTTGAATTTTTTTCATTAATAGTTAAATTTTTTATGTATTTATTAAACTCATTGGGTAAAATATATTTTTGGAGTTCATTAAAAACTTCATTTTGTAAAAAAAACAAATTTATCCTTTTTAAATTTTATAAGTAATATTTTACCAAATTTTAATAAAAAAAGGGTTAAATTTAATGTAAAAAATATAATTTTCACTATGTGAATAGTGTGTGAATAAGTGTTGAAAAGGATGTGATTGAAAATTTTAGGAATTGATCCAGGAACTAGAAATTGTGGATATGCAATAGTTGAAAAAGATGGTGTGAATGTAAATTTAATAGAAGCTGGATTAATTAAAATAAAACCATCAACTTTAAATTATCAAATAACTGAACTTTGTGAAGGACTTGATTTAGTTTTTAAAAATCATGAAATTAATGAAGTTGCAATGGAAGATATTTTCTTCGCTTATAATCCAAAAACTGTTTTAAAACTTGCTCAATTTCGTGGAGCAATAAGTCTTAGAATTTTACAGCTACATGGAGAATTTTACGAATATACTCCTTTACAGGTAAAAAAAAGTGTTACTGGAAAAGCAAAAGCAGCAAAAGAACAAGTTGCTTTTATGGTTAAAAAAATACTTGGGATTAAAAAAGAGATAAAGCCACTCGATATAACTGATGCTATTGCTGTTGCTTTAACTCATGCAAATAATATAAAATTTAAAAATAAATTGTTATAATTTTTCTTAAAAACGGAGAAGAAATGAGTGAATTAATTGTTGCTTTGGATATGCAAAATTTAGATGATGTTAAAAGTATTGTAAAAGATTTTGATAAAAAAGTTAATTTTTATAAAGTTGGAATGGAACTTTTTTATAGTGAAGGAAGAAGAGCAATTGAATATCTAAAAAATGAAAATAAAAAAGTCTTTTTAGATTTAAAACTTCATGATATTCCAAATACTGTCTCGAAAGGACTTATTTCTTTAGCTAATTTAAATGTAGATATTTTAAATGTTCACGCAAGTGGTGGATTTAGTATGATGAAATTTGCAAATGAGAGTTTAAAAGAGTTTTGTTATAAAAAAAATTTAATTATTCCAAAATTAATTGCAGTAACAATTTTAACGAGTATTGGTGATGAAGATTATGAAAAAATTGGATATAAGACTGATGTAAAAAATCAAGTATTAAATTTAGCAAAACTGACTAAAAAAGCTGGGCTTGATGGTGTTGTAGCTTCTGTTTTAGAGGCGAATTTAATAAAACAAAATTTAGGAGAAAATTTTTTAATAATAACTCCTGGTATTCGTCCAAATTTTGCAAATATTGACGATCAAAATCGCATAGCTTCGCCAAGTGAAGCTATTAAAAATGGATCAACACATTTAGTTGTTGGTAGAGCATTAACTTTGGCAAATGATAAATTAAAAGCTTTAGAAGAAATTTTAAAAGAAATGGAGATTTAAGATGGAAAATTTAGATAAAAATTTAATGAGTGAGTCTGAAATAAAAGATATTTTTATAAAAACAGGTGCAATTTTACATGGGCATTTTTTACTTACTTCTGGACTTCATAGTGATACTTATATAGAAAAATTTAGTGTTTTAAAACATCCTAAATTTACAGAAATTTTATGTAAAGAAATGGCAAAAAGATATATAAATGATAATGTTGAGTTAGTTATTGGTCCAATGACAGGTGGAATTTTGCTAGCTCATGAGGTTGGAAAAGCTTTAAATACTGAGGCAATTTTTTGTGAAAGAGAAAATGGTAAAATGACCTTAAAAAGGGGTTTTGAAATTCAAAAAAATCAAAGAATTTTAATAGTTGAAGATATTGTAACAACTGGTGGATCTATAAAAGAAGTTGTTGAAGTAGTTAAAAGTTTTGGTGGTAATATCATAGGTATTGTGATGCTTGTAAATAGAAGTGGTAAAGAACTTATTTTTGATGGTATAAAATCCAAAGCACTTTTAAATTTAAATGTTTCAACTTATAAAGCAGATGAATGTGAACTTTGTAAAAAAAATATTCCTTTGACAAAAAGAGGAAGAACTGGAAAATAAATTTAAATTATAAAAGAGCCATAATTTTGGCTCTTTTTATTGCTTAAAATTTAATTAAATATTGGTTAAAATTTTATCTTAAATTTAACATATGACAAGCACCATTTTCTCCTAATTTACAAGCTTTTAAATAAAGTTCAGTTGCTTTTGTGGTATTTTTATCTACTCCATTTCCATCATCATAAAGTTTTGCTAAATTTAAACAACTATATGAACTATTATTATCACAAGCTTTTTTAAAAATATTAAAGGCCTCATCATAACTTTCATAAGTTGTTAAAACAAAAGCTTTCAATTCACACCCTACCCCAAACTCAATTTTACAAGCTTTGTCAAAATAAACATAAGCTGGAATTAATTCGCCTTGTTTGTAATGTGTCATTCCTATTTCAGAACATGACCAAGAATCGCCTTTAGTACAATTCTGATCAAATTTTATATATTTTTGCTCTTGTGGTGAAAGTGAATTTTCATCTAAAATTTCATTTGCAAAAGATATAAAAAAACTTACTATTAAAAATATAAAAATTCTCATTTTCAATCCTTATAGATAGATTCTTCAAATATAAATTTATGTTCATCTGGAAGAGAATTATAAATTTCATATGCTAAATTTCTTATTTCCCACAAAGCTGATTTTGAAGTTCTAAGATGTAAGAAATTTTGAAGGCTTCTTGCATTTATACTCCAAGTAAGTTCAGTTTTATAACATTCCGGAAGTGCATATTTAGCGATGTCTAGTGTATTTATTTTATTTAAAATCTGACGGATATTTTCAAGAGCTTGAATGCTATAATTATCAACCATTTCATTTCCAGTTAAAACTATATAGCGAGACGCATTTTTAAAATCCCCTATTTTAAACTCATTTTCTTTTTTAAGTTCTTTTAGGGTGTATCTAGTGGATTTAACACTCAAACTTGCCATTCTATGACGTGCTAATTCTTGTAAAAGTGCTCTTGAAATTCCTTTTATATAAAAATTATAATGTAGATGCTCAAGTGTTGAGGCATGTTTAAATTTATTTCCAACTCTGTTGATTAGCTCTTTGTCTATCTCGCCTCCATTGTCCCCTTTATTAAAGCTTTGCCAACAAGTTCTTATAGCATTTGAGCATATCCAAAGTGGAGTGAAATTTAATAGTTTTACTTCCATTTTTTTCCTTTTTATAAAATTACAGCAAATAGTATGCCAAATAAAATCAAAGGAATATTAAAAAATATAAAAGTCGGAATACAAGTATCATAAATATGATTGTGCTGTCCGTCAAAATTTAAACCACTAGTTGGTCCAAGTGTGCTATCGCTTGCAGGACTTCCAGCATCCCCTACTGCAGCTGCAATGCCTATTAAAATAATTATAGCTGATGTGCTAAACCCAAGTTCAAGTGCGAGTGGATAGTAAATCGCCGTAATTATTGGAATAGTTCCAAAACTACTTCCAATGCCTATTGTAATAAATAGTCCAATAATTAACATTAAAGCTGCTCCGCCAAGCTTTCCACCAGCCAAAGAAGCAGCCGCATTAACAAGTTCAGGAATGCCTCCTGTTTCTCTTAAAATTGCACCATAACCTGCAGCTACAAGCATAACAAAGGCAATAAATCCCATTATATGAATACCTTTATCAAAAGTTTTATCCATATCTTTATATTTAATTCCACCAAAAACTATCATGGTAATAATTCCAAGAAGTGCACCAAGAGGAAGAGAACCAAAGAAAATTTGAATAATAAAGGCTACAACTATTCCAGCTAATGCACCCCACTCTTTTAAACCCATTTTTATCTCGTCTAGATTTTTAGGTGTATTGTTTTCAATATCTTTGTATTCTCTTGGTTTTTTAAACACAATCACAGCTAAAATAAGTCCTATAATCATTGGAATTGCTGCCATCCACATAACACTTGCGATTTGTGAAATTTCAATATTTAAGCCATTGTTTGCCATCTCTTTTTGTAAAATTGAAAAAAACAAAAGTCCAAATCCAACTGGAAGTGAAATATATGGAGTTTGAAGCCCAAAAGTTAAGGCACATGCTACGGCACGTCTATCAATATTCATTTTATTCATTACACTTAAAAGTGGTGGAATTAAAATAGGAATAAAAGCTATATGAACAGGAATTAAATTTTGTGAAAAACAAGCAATAAAAGCAATTGCAAATATAAAATAAAACTTACTTTTTGTTATAAATTTTGAAATTTTATTAATTAAAATTGTAGTTAAATTTGTAAAAGAGATAGCTGCAGCTAAAACTCCAAGTAAAATGTATGATAGTGCAGTTTGAAGATTGCCTTTCATGCCTTCTATAAATACATCTAAAGTATAATTCATACTTTTTATAAAAGTATATGTTTCTCCACTTGGAACAATATGAGCCATAAGTCCTGCAACCATCGCTGAAATAAGGATAGAAAGCATGACATTGCATCTTAATATACATAAAATAAACATTAAAATAATGCTGGAAAAAACTGGATTGCTAAGCATAATTTTCCTTTAAAATTAAATAAAAGTTGATTATATGATAAATGGATTTAAATTTTAATAAAATTGTAATGTTTAAAAAATTTTTGATGTTTTAATTTGGATTTTAGAATTTTAAGAGATTTGGATAATTTTCCAAATCTCTCATTAATTAAATTTAATAACGGATATTAAAATCTGTATGTAAAGCCGATTTGTCCGTTATAAATTTTATCATCTCTATTAAGATAGATACCGCCACCTATATTTATAAATAAATTTCTAGATATTTCTGTTTGGATACCAAAGTCAAATACAAAACTTGTTTTTTTCTTTGCTTCTTCGTTTAACATAAAGTAGTAGTTACTTGATCCAAAATATGATCTCATGCCATTATTTCTTTGATAAATATCTCTTGTTATATAAGGTCTTGCATAAAGAGTAATATTTTTATTATTATAAAGTATTTCTAAACCTAAATTTGCCTGTAAATTTTTAAATTTAGATTTATCAAATGTTTGTGTTAAATTTCCAACATCTTTATGATTTGTCGAAGCCGTAAAGCTATCTTGTGTATAGTCGAAATAATCAAGCCCTATAAATGGTTTAATGCTAAAATTATCATTTACATTAAATTTATATCCATAAGCTGTACCTAATGTTAAATAATTAGAATTAAATTTTGCTTTATAATTTAAATTTGTAGCTAATAATTTTAGATTATAATCAGCTTTATTATTTCCTAAACCATAACCTATAGATAAATCAAACTCATTATTATCAAGATATTGTCTAGCATAGGCACCTACTTCATAAAGGTCTGATTTTAAACTTACATCGTTGTTACTATCTGCTTTAGCATACGAGAAATATCCACCAACAAGAGTTGAATCAAACATTTTATTAAAGCTTACAACTCCACCTGCAAGACTGTGGCTGTGGCCAGATTCATTATTTTTTGCTCCAATAGCTGAAATATTAAATGAATTTTTATAAATTTCTCTATCTATTAAATCGATTAAGTATCTTAAATCATCAGAATTCGAGGCAAGCTTTGTTCCATCTAAATATTTCATAGCATTAGCTGTTACCATAGGACTATTTTTAGTTGGATTAAGCATCATATCTTTATTTATTGCTCTTTTTGTTTCGATATTAAATGTTTTTGTCGGTTTATTTACATTTGGCCTATTCTTTTTAACTTCTCTAACTAAATTAGTTAAAACCCTTATACTTTCATCTCTAATATTTACATCATCATTTTCCAAAGCTAAGCTTAGAGCTGTAACTATAGCTGTATTTATATTTCCCTCATTAGATAATAATAGTGAGTTTAATATATCTTTAGCATCATCTAACTCTTTAGGAAGCTTTGCTTTTTGTTTTCCTGGTTCAGTTCCTGGTTCAGTTCCTGGTTCAGTTCCTGGTTCAGTTCCTGGTTCAGTTCCTGGTTCAGTTCCTGGTTCAGTTCCTGGTTCAGTTCCTGGTTCAGTTCCTGGTTCAGTTCCTGG
>NZ_JAPXGQ010000014.1:0-44909 GCF_027277485.1 Campylobacter ureolyticus
CGGCTCTGCTAGATGATTTAGCAATAAATCAAATAGTAACCAGCAAGGTTGAAGTAGGAATACAACAAAAATTCTATTAGTATAGTTTTATATATATTTATAGAATTTTATAGGTTTGTAGGAACGGCAAAAGCAAATAATGCTCTAAATTTCAGAACTTATAAAGAAATTTATGAGTTAAAAATAAAAATTTATGATGAGATTGTAAAAAATGATGTAAGTCATTTAGTAAGTCTTGATGGGCTTTTTGATGATGAAAAGTTGGTGGAGTTTATAAATCCTAAAATGATCTTGTTTTTATCTATCTCTATACCAATAACACTTGCTCATCTAAGGATAGAATACGCACATAATGAAAACTGGAGAGAGGAAATTGATGATAAAAATCGTAAAAAATCTTACAATACAAATGATCTATATGATGATTATTTTGATTTAAAAGAGCAGTATAAATTTATAAATTTAACCCCTAGAGTTCCTAAAAATCCAAAAGATTTTAGAAATGGAAATATTGTAGCAAAACATGGAGCATATCAAACAGATCTTCATTGGCTATGTCAAAAAGAGATAGGACTTCTTGCTGAAATGCTAAAAGAAAGTAGATACTCAGTCTCACAAGTCTGTTCAATGAGCTCTAATATAACTTTGCAAATTTTACAAAGAAGGTTGGAGTCTGATTTTTTAAAGTATCTGGAGAGGTGAAATTTAATCTATCCTAGAAAAACTAGGATAGATTATTGTTAGTTTTTATTTTCTAAATCTTTAAATAATAATTCTTTCATCTCATCACCGTGATTTTTTGCCTTTTCAAAATCCCAAGTGTTTTGGTCGTCAACATCATGCAATGCTAAAAGCATTTTAAGGCTTTGGATAGAATCGCCTTTTGCTATCCAGTCTTTTATGGCTTCTTTTTTCATCCCAACACTTTTATTTCCCAAAGATGAATTTCTACCACCAGAAATTAAGGCTAAATTTCCAAAATGATCTATTCTCCTCTTCTTTTTGTCATCATTATTTTTGTCATCATCATAAAAGCCCTTAAAGTCACCGATAGCTTCACTTTGTGGCTGTATATGCTCAATTGAATTTAGTCTTGTTAAATAATATCTCTCTTTTACAGTTTGATATTTCTCATCTTTAAAATAGTTATCAAAATTTTTCCACAAAAGATAGTCAAGCTTGTAGAAAAAATAGTGAGGTGTGCCAGTTCCATTATTTAATATTTCTTTGAATTTTTCATCTAAAATTTCTTGATTTAATGTTTTTTCTTTATTCTTAAATAATAGATTTAACATTCTTTCTTTGTCTTTATTTTCCAACTCTGATATCAAATCAAAATTTTTATTATTTAGCAAATTATCTTTAGCATATTTTTCAACATATCTTACAACTTCTTGCACCCACTCTTGTGCTTTGTAGTTTTGTGCTGTATGGTTAAATAAAAGTTCTATCATTTGCAGAGCTTTACTATCCTTTATATTAAAAAAGTTTTCTTTATCTCTCATATCTCTAAAATAAGGCTCATCCAAAACATCTCTTTTAAAAACAAAATAATCAAAAATAAGTCTAAATTTGAGCATATCTTTAATAAAATCTTTAGCAAAATTAATGTCAAATTCTCTAAATTCTTTTAACAAGTCCGCATTTGACATCACAATATCTTTTTTAATTCCATAACTTTCTGCATTAAATTTTAAAACATTAAGAAGTAAATAATCAAATCTTATGATACTTTTATACTCTAATAATCCGCCTATATTTAACTCATCGTTTTTATTGTTATCAACTTCACCATTTAAAACATCTCGAATTTTAACTTTTTTATTTTTACTCTCTGTATTTTCTTTTTTAAAATAAGAAAGAGTGCCAATATTACCACTTCTTAAAAACTCTAAAAAATTATCTCTGATATCTTCTACTTTTTCTTTTTGATTTTTATAAACGATAATATCTTCTATAAAACAATCCATACTAGAACAATAGTCCCAAATTTTAGCCCAATCTATATTACTCTCATCATTTTTACTCTCATCATTTTTACTCTCATCATTTTTACTCTCATCATTTTTAAAAATGTCTAAAAATTTAGCTTTTAAAATTTGATGTTTTTCAAGCTGAAGGCCACGAGAATTTATAAGCTCAAAATATCTTGTTATATCTGTGTCATGCGGAAGCTTTGTCAAAGTTATACGAACTTTATCTAAAAGTCTTTCTTTTTCTAAAATATCTTTTTTAGACTTTATAAAAATTAAATTTTCTCTTATTTTTTCGTTTTCACATTTTTCTAAATTATCTAAATTTTTACTTTTTAAAAACTCATTATCACTTTGTCTTATTTCATATGATAAATCAAAGCACTCATTAGGACTTAAAACCATCTGCATGAGATAAAGAGTTGTAAGTCTTTGTTGCCCATCTATAACATTATAGTTTTCATCAACTACAATATTGCCTATATAATAAGCACCTTCACTTTTTTCTAAATCATTAATAAGAGTTTCAACCTCTTCTTTTTGCCAAACATATTCTCTTTGATATAGTGGAATTATAAATTTTGGCTCGACATAAGTTTTATCATACCAAGTTCTATCTGAATTTTGATAAACTGGAAATGTAGATTCAAATTTTTTTAAATCTTTTATGCTTAATGATTCTATAATATTACTTTTCATTTGTAAATTCCTTTTTTATTTCATTTATAAAGTATGTTTTTTCCTCGAATTTTTTTCTTTGTCCATCTGCAGAAAAACCGTTTTTAAACAATATATTGTTTCTTATATATTCTTTTAGCTTATTTTTAAAAACTTCTTTATTGGAAGCAAACTCTATATCTTTAAACCATTTTTCAAACTCACTAGCCACACCTTCTTTTCTGACTGAATCTTTTTCTAGTCTAAAATTTAAAAGTAAAATTTGCAAAGCCTTTTCTATATCATAACTGTCATCGTTGAATTTATCTCTATAAAATAAAACAATAGCTTGATAAATCACAGATAAATAATAATTACCACCCCAAAGCCCATCATAACAAGTAAAAATTTCATCTTGCGTAAGACCATTATAAAGCTCTGTATATTTTTTAAGATATTTAAAAAATGCTTCTCCGCCTTGAACTGATGAAGTTGCTATAAAATTATTGTGATAATTATTAAAAATTATATCATCACTCAAAAACTCACTTTTAAAATTTTCATAAATATTAGGACTTAATAAATCAACTCCTTGTAGTTCAGATTTTGAGCCTGATTTTATAATGCTCAAAAGTGTTAAAACTATGCTAAATACATCACTATTATTTCTTTTTTCTCGAAGTGTTTTTTCAAACTCTTTTGCACACTCTTGTTGAGTTCTTTTTCTATTTATAAATCTTATATGATGACCTTTTAATAAATCTTTATCATCAAGTGGTTTTCCACGAGTATTTTGAGAACTAAAAAGTATAAAAGCTTGATCTAAATCATTAGTTATAGTATATGTAATAATAACTTTTTCTTTTAAAAATTCTAAAAATTTTTCATCGATTTTTTTAGATTTTTTTATAATATTAAGATTATTTTTAAGAGCAGCGACAGAATTTGGATTAATTTCATTTTCTAATAAGCTTATCTTTTTATTTTCCTCTTTATTTTCCTTTGCATAAATAATAAGCGCCAAAGTTGTAAGTCTTTGCTGTCCATCGACAATATCAAAATACTCTTTATCGCCATCTTTATTTTTATGAAGTATTATATTTCCAATCAAATACTCACTTTTTTTATTATCCATAGCTTCTAAAATATCATCTATTAGCTCATTTGCATTTTTAGTAGTCCAACGATATGGGCGTTGATAATTTGGAATTCTTAAATTTTCAAAATTTGGCTTTTGCGGTGAAAATTTGGTATTTTCATCACCGTCAAGCAAATTAAAAATTTCTCCAATGTTTGCAACACCAACATTTAATTTTTCTAACTCACTCATAAAAACTCCTTTTAGCTAAATTTAAACTACCGCTCATCATCTCCTCCTTAAATTTAAAATTTATTTGTAATTATATATTTTTAAAGTTAGTCTTTAACAAACATCTCTGTTTTAAGAGGTCAAAATACTCATCTGCGCTATTTACATCTAAAAATTTCATACTTCTTTTTACTGATTCAAAATCACCAATTGTTATATTACTTAGTTCTAAAAATGAGTTTAAAAGCTCTTCTTTTGGCTTAAAGCCTAAATTTTCACATCTATTTTGAAAGATATCTTTAGCCTGTATGAAATTTAAAGGTCTTAACTCCACCATAAAATCAAATCTTCTTAAAACCGCACTGTCTATTAGTTCAAACAAATTTGAAGTTGATATAAAAATGCCATCAAAACTTTGCATTGAGGTTAAAAACTCATTTACCATAGTTAGCTCCCAGCTTTTAGTAGCTCTATTTCTACTAAATAAAAAGCCCTCTATCTCATCGATTAGCAAAATCGCATCTTTTTGCTTAGCTAGTAAAAAGGCGTTTTTTATATTTCTCTCATTCTCGCCGATATAAGGTGACAACAGATCACTTCCAGTCTTTATAATAAGCTCTTTTTTAAGCTTATCAGCCAAATAAAAAGCATAAGCACTTTTACCACTTCCACTTACTCCATAAAGACAAATTCTTACATCATTTTTTACTTTATTAGCTAGGTTTTCAAGATCATAATCAGAGTTTAAAAGTGAAATATCATACTCTTTTGGGGCGTATTTTATCTCTTTTTTAAACTCCATACCGCCATATCCAAAAGCATTTAGAGTGTTGTTTGCAAGAAGTTTAAACTCACTTGAAGCATCTTTTAAATTTAGAGTTTCTATGACTTTGCTAACCTTAGCAATAGTAGCTGGTTGTAGATCGGGTGATCCACTAAAAAGCTCTTTTGTTTTATCATCTACTAAATTTTTGGAGTATTTATTGATGATTTTAAGTTTTTGGTTTTTAGGGATATCTTTAAATTCCATTATGAAGTCAAATCTTCTCAAAATAGCCTCATCGATACATCCAACATCATTTGTGATATAAATAACAACTCTTTTATTATTTTCAAGAGCGTAATTTACAAAAGCTTTGTTGTCTTGTTTGTCACGGGAGTTGAGATTGAAAATATCCTCAGCCTCATCGTAGATAAAAATTGTATCTTTGCTAACGAAATTTGATATAAAATCTATACTTGATATCCTTGACATAGAATAAAGAATATTATAATCATCAAAATATGATTTTATGCCAAGCCCTAAAACACCGCATTTGTTTGCTATTAGTGAGCAAATTTCGCTTTTTCCAACACCTGGCTTTCCATAAAATAAAATATTAACGCCTTTAAGCTCATTTTCAATGGAGTATTTTAAATACGGAATTAAAATATCTAAATCTTGCTTTATATGGTCAAAATCACTAAATTTCAGATTGCTAGAAGATAGTTCATAAGTGTAGTGTTTGATAAATTTATATATGCCATTTTCAACAAGTAGATATTTTAAAAAATCATCCTTTGTATCTATTATATTTGCACGGTACCCAGAACCACCATAAAGTTTTACCATATATCTAAAAGAATTTTTTAATTCAAATGCTTCTTTTATATTTTCTATTGACTCGTTTAATATCCTAGAAAAAAAGGTATAAATTTCTAACTCGCTTTTATAAGATGATGTCATTTGATCTAATATATAAGAATTATAATTTAACACAACAGCACCCATTCTAATAATACTTACTTGTGTGTTTGTAAGACTTAAGGTATTTTGCAAGAAATTTAGATTTTTTTCCAAAATATCATCTTCATCTATCTTAAACTCTTTTTCATAAATATCAAGTTTTTCTTTTAGTTTGTTTAAAATCAGAGGAATTTGATCTTTTTCAAGCTTTATATCTTTATCCAAATACTCATATAAAACAGCCACTCTACCATCCATAAGCTTCAAAATAGTATCCAAATGAACAGCCACTCTAAGTTCCATTAATCTTATGATCTTTTGATAATAACTCATAAAGCCCTCCTTGATAAATTTATGATAAAATTATAAAGTCTTTCAAGGACATTTTTTTGTCATCATGTAAAAAAGGATAAAAATGGCAACGCAAGCAACTTTAGAAAAAGTGGCAAAAATTTATGAGCTACTTACAAAATCACCAGTTAGCGAGGATCATCTATGCAAAATATTTAATAAAGACAAAAGAACTATTGCAAGATATATAAAAATTTTAAAAGATGATGGGATAAATATAAGGCTAAACAATAAAATTTATAGCATAACAGATCTAAAAAAAGATGAAAATGATGTTGTTTTTAGCCTTGTAAAAAACTTCACTCAAAACCAAGGGTATGAAATTTATAAAAAATCAAAAAGTCTATTTAAAGAGATCAATAAAGAGTATAAAAATGCTTTTTTCATACAGCTAAAAAACGAAAATTTAGATAGTAACGACCTGGAGTTTTTTAAAAGCTTGGCCTCTGCTATTGAGAATAAAGAGATGATAAATTTTACTTACAATAACTATAAATTTAGAGTCAAACCGCTTAAGATTGCAAATTTTGATGGTTTTTGGTATCTGCTTTGTTTAGATACAAATAAAGAGGATAAATTTAAAAAGTTTCACCTAAAAAGTATAAAAAACTTAACTATTTTAAATGAAAAATTTACAAATGCAAAAGATATTGAAACAAAACTTAAAAATGCCAACTCAATCTGGTTTGATATAGATAAAAAAGGCTTTATAGTTGAACTTTTGGTTGATAACTCTATTTTAAAATTTTTAGAAAGAATTCCACTAAAAACGCAAGCAATAATCCACAAGCAAGATGAGAGCGAAGTACATTTAAAAGTCTCAAACTACTATGAAATCGTGCCATTTATCTTACAATTTATACCATTTATCAAAGTCATTGCCCCAAATGACCTAAATGAGTATTTAAAAAACTTACTAAGTGAGTATTTAAAGTCAATTTAGATCCAAAATAGAACTTATTAAATTAATCTTTTATATAAATTAAGGTAAAATAGCCAAATTATATGATTTTAAAAGGTTAATAAATGAGTGAGATTTCAGTTGTGATTTTAGCTGCTGGTTTTGGAACTAGAATGAAATCAAACAAAGCAAAAGTACTTTTTGAACTATCTGGAAAGCCTATGATTTGTCATATATTGCAAAAGGCTTATGAATTAAGTAATGATGTAAGTGTAATATTAAATTATCAATTTGATGAAGTCAAAAAAGTAGTTTTAGACAGCTTTCCAAATACAAAAATTTATAAACAAGATGTTGAAAATTTCCCTGGAACTGCTGGAGCACTAAAAGATGTTAAGCTAAATTCAAAAAAAACTATTATTTTATGTGGTGATATGCCTTTAATAAAACTTGATGATATAAAAAAGCTTGCTAGTTTTAAAAGTGATGCTGCACTAAGCGTATTTAGGGCAAAAAACCCAAAAGGCTATGGACGAGTTATAACAAATTCCAATAATGAAATTCTAAAAATAGTTGAAGAAAAAGATGCAAATGAAAATGAAAAAGGCATAAATTTAGTAAATGCTGGATGCTACGCTTTTAAAAGCGAAGTTTTAGCTAAAATTTTACCACTTATAAAAAATAATAACGCTCAAAACGAATACTATCTAACAGACAGCATAGAAATAACTAAAAGTATGAATTTAACTTGCCAAGCTATTGAGGTTGATGAGAAAAATTTTATGGGAGTAAATGATAAATTTGCTTTAAGTATTGCAGAAGAGATAATGCAAGATAACATAAAAGAAAATTTAATGAAAAGTGGTGTTAAGATGAGACTTCCAAAAACTATTTACATAGATTGCCAAGCGAAATTTCAAGGAGAATGTGAGCTTGAAGAAAATGTAAGTATAATAGGAAAATGCGATATAAAAGACAGTATTATAAAAAGTGGAAGCGTTATAGAAAGCTCTAAAATTTACAGCTCTGATATTGGACCACTTGCACATATTCGTCCAAAATGTGATATAAAAAACTCTCATATTGGAAATTTTGTAGAACTTAAAAATGCAAAAGTCAATGATATAAAAGCCGGGCATTTAAGCTATTTAGGTGATTGCGAAATTGATAGTGGCACAAATATCGGTTGTGGAACTATAACTTGTAATTATGATGGAAAAAATAAATTCAAAACTATAATTGGAAAAAATGTGTTTGTAGGAAGCGATACGCAATTAGTTGCACCTGTAAATATCGCTGATGATGTGATAATCGCCGCTGGCTCAACTGTTACAAAAGATGCTAAAAGCGGGGATTTAGTAATAAATCGAGTAAAACAAACTAATAAAAGTGGATTTTACTATAAATTTTTTGGAGAAAAAAAATGATATTAAAAGATAAAAAAATACTTCTTGGAGTTTGTGGGAGCATAAGTTTTTATAAGGCTTTTGAAATTTTATCAAGTTTAAAAAAACTTGGTGCTGATGTTTATGTAATGCTAAGTGATGGGGCTTTAAAATTTGTAAATTACGAGGCATTTGAAGCATTAAGCAATCATAAAGTATTATGCACTAAAACTGAAAATTGGCAAGAGGGAATAAACCACATTGAGTATTCTAAAATGGATCTTATAGTTTTAGCACCAGCTAGTGTAAATTCTATAAATAAACTAGCTCATGGCTTTTGTGATAATATTTTCATTGAAACACTAATAGCCTCAAAAGCTCCTATTATTATAGCTCCAGCTGCAAATACAAATATGCTTGAAAATGAAATAACAAAAGATTCTATAAAAACATTAAAAGAAAAAGGTGTTAAATTTATTGAGCCAGTCACCAAAACTTTAGCTTGTGGAGATGTTGGAAAAGGAGCTCTTGCAGAAATTGAAAGTATTATAAATGGTATAAAAAAAGAGTTTTTAAAAGATGATTTTTATGTTGGAAGAACAGTTATTATTACAGGCGGATCAACAAGTGAAAAAATAGATGATGTAAGAGTAATAACAAATCTATCAAGTGGAAAAACTAGCAAAGCTTTAGCTGATGCTTTTTACTTGTTTGGAGCAAATGTTGTTTTTATAAGTAGCTATGACTATAATGTGCCATACAAGCTACTTAAATTTGATAGCTCTTTTGGGCTTCAAAGTGCTCTTCTAACACAGAAAATGAATGCTGGAGATATCGTGCTAATGACAGCTGCTGTGAGTGATTTTATCCCAAATAAAGTAAAAGGTAAAATAAGCAAAGATGATGTTGATGGTGTTTTAACTCTAAATTTTAGAAAAAATGAAGATATCATCTCTAAAGTCACAACTCCAGGAGTTAAAAAAATAGGATTTAAACTTGAAGTAAAGCAAAACTCATCAATTGATTTGGCAAAACAAGCATTAAAAGATAAAGGACTTGATGCAATTTGTCTAAATGTACTAAATGATGTTTTAACTTTTGGTAGCGAAAATACAAAGATAAGATTTATAGCAAAAGATGAAAATATTGAAACTATTGAAGGTTCAAAACAAAATGTTGCATTTAAATTAGCCGAACTTATAAAAAGACTCTTTAATGAATAAACTAAATCACCTTGCCATTATAATGGATGGAAATGGTAGATGGGCAAAAAAAAGAGGATTTATTCGAACAAAAGGTCATGATAGTGGTGCAAATGTGGTTGAAAATGTGGCTAAATTTTGTATAGATAAAGATATAAAAAATCTAACTTTGTATGCTTTTAGCACTGAAAACTGGGCTAGACCAAAAAGTGAAGTTGAGTATTTAATTAAGCTTTTTAAAGAATTTTTAATAAAAAAAGAGGAAATTTTCATAAAAAATGAGATTAAATTTGAAACAATTGGTAATCTAAATAAATTTGATGATGAACTTTTAAATTTAATCGCAAACATAAAAGAAAAAACTACTATTTTTAATAAATTAACTTTAACCTTAGCTGTAAATTATGGCTCAAAAGATGAGATAGTAAGAGCGGTTAAAAAGCTAATATCAAAAGGTGATGAAATAAGCGAAGCAACAATTAGCCAAAATCTTGATACAGCAAAAATAGGTGATGTTGATTTGCTAATTCGAACAGGCGGAGAACAAAGACTATCAAATTTTTTACTATGGCAAACAAGCTATGCTGAGCTATTTTTTACTCCTACTTTGTGGCCTGATTTTTCATATAATGAGCTTGAAAAAATAGTAGAAAAATACACAAAAATTCATAGAAAATTTGGGGGACTGTAATGATAATTTTATCAATTTTTTATTTTATAATTGGCATTTGTGTAGCGTCTTTTAGCAATGTATTAATTTATAGGCTTCCAAAAAATGAAAGTATAAATTTTCCAGCATCACACTGCCAAAGTTGTAAAACTCCTTTAAAATGGTACCATAATATTCCACTTTTTTCTTGGATTTTTTTGGGTGGAAAATGTGCATTTTGCAAAAGTAAAATAAGCCCTCAATATCCACTAATAGAGCTTATGGGTGGAGTTTTTATGCTAATTGCTTTATATAAAGAGTTTGAATTTAGTGGCTTTAATTTTTCACAAAATGAATATCTTATGCTTTTTAAAGCCTTGATGATAGGATTATTATTTATAATTTTACTTGCTTCAAGTGTAGTTGATTTCCGTTACACTGCCGTTCCTGATGCTCTTTTAAACTCATCTGTAGTTATTTCCTTACTTTATTCATTTAGTTTTGATGGAGTTAAAAATGCTTTAATATTTGCAGCAATATTTTATGCAATAAGATTTATTTTAAGCAAGCTTAAAAAAATGGAAGCTATGGGACTAGCTGATATTTACCTATTTGCTTGTATGGGTGCTGTTTTGGGTCTAAATTTAGGATTTTTTGCTATATTTATAGGTGCAATTTTAACTTTGCCATTCTATGCAGCAGTAAGGCAAAAAGACTATGAAATGCCATTTTTTCCATTTTTATCAATAGGACTTTTTGTGGTTTATTGCTTTAATGTTTACTCTTTAAAGTTTTTAAATTTTGTAATGTATGCATAAATAATAGATAAAACGAGCCCAGTATGAATAAAATAAATAGATATTTACTATCAAGTTTTATAAGTAGTTTTGCCTCACTTTTTAGTGTTTTATTTTTAATAATGTCGATTGTTTTTTTTATACAAATTGCAAAAATTACTTCTTTTATAGAGATAAATAGTTCTGAGCTTTTTAAATTATATTTGTTTATGCTGCCTAGAATTTTAATTTTTACAACACCAATTGCCTTTTTTGTTGCTCTAGCTGTTTCTCTTTTTAGGCTTTCAAGAGAAAATGAAAGTATTGTTATATTTACTTTTGGCTACCCATCTAAAAAAATAGCTAGATTTTTTTTGTTTCTTTCAACTATTTTATCCATAGTTTTACTTTTTACTTCACTTATAATGATGCCTTATGCAGAAAATTTAAAAGATAATTTTGTCGATTATAAAAAAACACAAGCAACTTTAAACCTTAAATCAAGCGAACTTGGACAAAAATTTGGCGAATGGCTTATTTTTATACAAAGCGATGAAAAACTTGATAAAAATACAATTTATAATGATCTAATAATGTATGCACCAAAAAAAACTGATGAAAAAGAAAAAATTATCTTAGCAAAAAAAGGCGAGTTTAAAAGCGAAGATAGTGTTTTTAAAATGATTTTAAGCAATGGACTTATTTACACAATTGATAAAAATATTCACATAACTTCATTTAAAAATATGATAATTCGTTCAAAACCAACAGGCGAGATAAGAGATGCAAACTCAGCAATTAATTATTGGATGAGTGCAAAAACTGATAAAAAAAGAGCAAAAGATTTAAGTATTTACACACTTGTTGCACTATTTCCATTAGCTAGTGTTTTATTCGCAATAAGTCTTGGAATTGTTACTTATAGATATGAAAAAGGATTTGTCTATGTTGGAGTTTTTGGAGTTTTATTTGTCTATTTTGCAAGCATTATGCTTTTAGCAAAAAAACCACTTATTGCGATTCCTGTTGTTTTTAGTCTATTTTTTATAACCTCATTGTTTGCTTTTTATCAAAAAATATCTAAAAAATACTGATGAAAATAAAATTAATATACTCTTATAATGGTTCAAATTTTAGTGGCTCACAGTCTCAACCACATAAAAACTCAGTTGAGGATAGATTAAAAATGGCACTTTTTAGAGTAGGAATATTTGAAAAACTTACAACTGCCTCAAGAACAGACAAAGGAGTTCATGCACTAAATCAAGTAAGCACTACAAATTGTGGGGAATTTTGGGACTTAAATAAACTAAAAGAACAGCTAAATCGTCACGCAAGACCTTTTATATATATAAAAAAAATTGAAAAAGTATCTAGTGAGTTTCACCCAAGATTTAGCGCTAAAAAAAGAAGCTATAGGTATATTTTAAATCATTCAAATTTTAGTCCTTTTTTAGAAAATTTATGCCTTTTTTATGATAAAATTGATATAGAGAAACTTAATTTAAGCCTTAGTAAATTTATTGGAAAACATGATTTTAAAAACTTTATGAAAACAGGAAGTGATATAAAAGATAGCATTAGAGAGATTTATAAAGCTTATGCGTTTTCATATAATAATCTTACGATTATCAAATTTGAAGCAAATGGCTTTTTAAGATCACAAGTTCGCCTAATGGTAGCAAATGTCTTAAAAGAGCAAATTTCAAACCAAAAATTTACTTTAGAAAAGTCAATTACACGAATTCCAGCCCCTCCCAATGCTCTTTATTTAGAAAGAATTTTCTATTAAAATTTATATCTTCACTAATTTTGTTATTATTACTTATGAATTTAGATAAATATTTATTTCGCTTTTAAACCATAATTAAGTAATATAATTTTTTAATTTTATTTTTGTTTTTAAAAATAATTATCTTTTACTTCTTTTTCAATATAGTCTTTTTAAATTTTCTTGACTCTATTATTTATTTTAATTTTTGCTCATTTTTTTTATTTTATATAATTTATTCTTTTATCATTCCAGCCTCTATTAAGAACTGGCTTGGTTTATACTCAATTTTTCTTATTTTATCATATTTTGCATAGCTTAAAATAAGTTCATCTCTAGCCCTTGTAACAGCTACATAAAAGAGCCTTCTTTCTTCTTCCATACTGCCACCACTTGCCATAAGCTTTAAATTTGGAAAACGGTTTTGTGCAAGATCTACCACAAAGACTTGAGCAAATTCCAAGCCCTTACTTGCGTGAATACTTAGCAAATTTACACCCTCACCTTCACTCATCTCTCCAGCCCCAAGTGTTAAGAAACTATAAAAACTCTCTATGTCTTTATAATTTTTAGTTAAACTTGCCAAAATTTCACATTTTTGGTAAATTTTTTGAATATTTTCTTTTTTTAACCCTTCATCAACCTTGCCACTTTTTAAGGTTGCTCTTTTTGTAGCAATATCATCTACAATTATGGCAAAAGCATTAGAATAAACTATATCTTTTAGAATTTCTCTTGATGAGTTTATATTTGTTGTTTTTAACAAGAGATTATAAATTTCACTTAACATATAAGCTGCACTATTACTTAATTTTGCATATTTAAGTACTGGATTTTTTATAAAATTTTGATTTATTTTTACTTCATCAAACCTTGAAACTTCATCAAAAATATCTAAATCATCAAAAAGTCCAAGTTGATAGTTTTTCTTTTTAGTTTCATAAATTTTTGCTTCCTTATCTGGATTTAAAAACCCTCTTATTATATTTCCTTTTCCAAGAGAATTTAGTGCATCATAAACTTCCTTTGAAACGGCTGCACCAACACCCTTTGCATATTCAAAAATCTGCATAAAAGCCATAATATCTTTTGGATTTATTAAAATTCCTATAAAATTTATTAAAGACTTTATTTCCCTGTTCTCAAAAAAACTAACACCTCCTTTTCTTTTTGAAGCAATGCCTCTTTCTCTTAAGCTAGCCTCAATACCATCGGCACTTGAATTATTTCTAAAAATAACAGCAATATTTGTTTTTTCAAATTTAGAAGATTTTATTATATCAGCAATTTTTGAGTATTGAGCATAAATTTCATCAAATATTAAAAGTCGAGGATTTTTAAACTCTCCATTTCTATTTACGCTTAAATGTTTTTCGTAAAGTCTCGGATTGTTTTCAATTACCTTATTTGCGAGTGCTAAAATGCCTTTCGTAGAGCGATAATTAATATTTAAAGCATAAATTTTAGCATTTTCATAACGAGTCTTAAATGAAGCAATTATATCAATATTTGCCCCATTAAATGCATAAATACTTTGATCGTAATCTCCAACACAAAATAAACTTTTCGTGTTAAAGGAATCTATTAAGCTTCCCTGAAGAGAATTTGTATCTTGATATTCATCAACTAATATTTCATTAAAATTTAAAGGAGCTCCTTTTTTAAGCTCACGTTTCATTTTTAAAAGCAAATCATTAAAATCAACATATCCAAATTTTTCTTTTTCTTCTTCAAATTCATTTAAAATATCTTCATAAATTTCAACATAAACACTTTGTTCTCCATAATTTTCAACAAACCAATTATAAAAATTTCCATCTATTATTTTATTTTGAAAAAGTGAATATATATCGTATAGATAAGCTCCAGAATAAGGCTTAATATCACTAATATTGCTAAATTTACGTTTATCAACCAATGATTTAAGTAAAATTTTAAGCTCGCTTGGTTGTTTTAAAACAATATTTTTTCCAAGAGATTTTAAAAGCGTGTAAGAAACTGAGTGAAATGTACCAGCTGTAATATCTCCGGTTATTTTTTTATCAAAATATCGCTCTAGTCTCGCAATCATCTCTTTTGAAGCCTTATTTGTAAAAGTTAAAAGAAGTATTTTTTTGGGATTTGTACCGCTATTTAAAAGATGTGCAATTCTTGCTACAATTGTAGAAGTCTTTCCGGTTCCTGCACTTGCAATCACTAAATTTCTTCCAAGTGGTGCAGTGGCAGCTGCTAGTTGTTCATTATTAAGTTTTGAAAGTGGCAAATTTATCTCCTTAAAAACTGTAGATTATACTTATAAAGAATAAAAGAGGGGTAAATTTGTCTTTATTTTTAAGAAAAAAAATATAAATTAAAATATTTTTTATAAAAAGCTTGACAATAAACTTATTTTATATTATAATTTGATTTCATTTTTAAGTAATGGGGTATCGCCAAGCGGCAAGGCAATTGGTTTTGGTCCAATCATTCGGAGGTTCGAATCCTCCTACCCCATCCACTTACTTTTATCGCAGAGTGGAGCAGTGGTAGCTCGTCGGGCTCATAACCCGAAGGTCGGAGGTTCAAGTCCTTCCTCTGCAACCAAATCACCATTTTATCGATGTTTTAAAGCATACTTAAATCATTCTTAACATTTAAATTTTAATTACTTTTATCTCTATTTAAGTTTAAACAAAAAAATAAACATTATTAAAATTATTTAGATAATTAGAAAATTTATAACAGATTTTATATTTCAGAAATTAATACAAGAGTTTTAAAAAGAAAAATTAAAAAATGGCAAAAACTGGAAAAAGGAAAAATGTGATGACTATAAATATTATATAAAAAATTTTATGAGAATGAAGGCTATAAAGTTTTTCCAAATGAATATATAGAAGACTTTAAAGATGGCGGAATTGATTTACTAGCGCACAAAGGAAAAGAAACTATACTAATACAGTGTAAAAATTGGAAATCTAAAGCTGAACTTAAAAATATAACTAAATTTTACAATAGTTGTAAAGATTATGAAAAATATAACTATAAAAAATTAAATAATAGATACATAAAAAAAATATTTGCAATATCAAACGAAATTAAAAATCCAGAGATAGAAAGATTTTTAAAAAGAATAAATAACTAAATTGAATTTTCAAATGTGCCTATTTTTTTAAAATAAATCAGAATGAGAGCCAATCTGAAAAAGATAAAGAACCAATTCATCATCAATAATTTTATATATTAAAAGCAAATCAGATTTTATATGACACTCTCTAAATTCTTTAAATTTACCTTTTAGTTGATGATCTTTATATTTTGTATCCAATGTTTCGCAATTTGATAGTTTAAAAATTACCTTATTTGATAAGTCTCTATCAAATTTAGAAAGTTTTTTAAACTGATTTTTAAATTTTGACGATACATAAATAGAAAATTTAGCCATCTAAACTATCCATAGCCTTTTTGTAATCTTCAAAAGTTTCATATTTTTCAAATTTACCGTTTTTAAATTCTTCTTCACATTCTTTCATATTTTTAATAAATTTTTCAGTGTAAATTTCTTCTATATCAACAGAACTATTATGGCGAAGATTAACAATAGATTTTACTATATCTAATATTTTATCATCTATATTGTTAAGGGTTAGATTAACAGTCATTGTAGCTCCTTTTAAATTTTTAAAAATATTAACAAATTTAGACTTAAAGCACTATAAAACGGTATTTGAAAGATGATTTTTTGTTCATAACTCATAAGATAAATCATATTTCTTTTAGATTTATTAATTAAAGTAGATATTTCATAAGTTTTAATTTTTTGAATTTATATCTTGCAATTTAAGACTTAAGACTTAGTTTTTAGCAACATAAAAGACTAGATAAAGTATCTAGTCTTTTTTAATTTAGTTATTTTTTATACTTCATTATCATTGCCATAGTATGAAGCATAGTCATAGCAGCAACTCTAACTGTTGTATTTGTCGGATCGTACTGTGGTGCTGTTTCGACCAAATCAAATCCTACAACATTTCCCATCTTGCAAATACCTGTGATTATGTCAGTTACTTGATTAAAATATAATCCGCCTGGTGATGGTGACCCAACTCCTGGTGCTATGGATATATCATATCCATCTATATCTATTGATAAATAATAGTCTTCTCCTTTTGGTATCTTAGCTAAGACACCTTCTACTCCTATTTCATGAGCTTCTTTTGCCGATATTAAAACACTACCGTAAGCCTTTGCATCCATAAAATCTTCTCTTCTACTTGAGCCAAGACCTCTTAATCCAATTTGACACATTTTATCTATATAATCCATCTCTGAAAGTCTTCTCATAGGACTTCCATTTGCAAGTCTTTGTGGTCCAACACTATCTGTCCAATCTAAATGAGCATCAAATTGAATTACATTTATCTTTCTACCAACTTCTGACAATGCTCTACCAATTGGAATAGTTATAGAGTGATCACCACCCATTATTGCAGGTATTGCCCCTCTTTGAATAATTCTTCTAACATATTCTTCTATACTATTAAAACAATATTCTAAATCACCATGAAGTATATCAACATCACCGCAATCAACTATTTTTATAGGGGCCTCTAGAAGCTGCTCATCATTGTCTATATCATAGAATCCAACACCGCCTCTTGCATAATGAGTTGAAACTTCTCTGATTCTTCTAGGTCCTAATCTACAGCCTGATAAATAACCAACTCCCATGTCGTATGGAACACCTAAAACAGCAATATCTGCTTCTAATTCATCAATATCCTCGCAAATAGGATATTTTGCAAAAGAGCAAATACCTGTTATAGGTTGATTAAATTTTCTTTTCATATTTTTCTCCTTTTAAAAAAATATTATAGTATTATACTGGTAAATACAAAGCCAAATATAACAGAAGTTACTATTGTTGTAACTCCAGGCACTATAAATGGATGGTTAAAAACATATTTACCTATTCTAGTTGAGCCAGTATCATCCATCTCTACTGCAGCTATCAAGGTTGGATATGTAGGTAAAACAAACATAACACTTACAGCACCAAAGCATGCAACTAGTGCAGAAGGCGAAACACCTATTGCCAAAGCAACAGGAAATAATACCTTTGCTGTAGCTGCTTGAGAATAAAGCAACATACTTGCAAAAAATAGCATTACAGCAAGTGTCCATGGATAATCACTTAACAAGTCACCAACTAATAACTTTAATCCATCAACATGATGGTTTACAAAAGTAGTTCCCAACCATGCAACACCCAAAACACAAACAGCCGCGCTCATACCTGATTTGAATGTAGAAGTATTTAGAACTTCAGCAGCATTACTTTTAGTAGTAGCAATAATTATTGTTGCAGCTGTTAACATAAATAAAACAATGGCTTCATTTCTTGGAACAGTTATTTTATCAGCAGGAATAAGACCTACTTTATCACTAATTGCGGTAGCATAAAAAGCAACCACAAGAATAGCAAATATAAATATAATAACTGAGCGTTTTGCACTAGGCTTTGGAATATAGTTTCCAACACCTTTGATTTTAACTAATCCTTGTTTTAGTCTTTCTTGATATATAGGATCATCATCCAACTCTTTTCCAATAAAATTTGCTACGAAAGCACCTATCATACAGGCTAAAAAAGTAGAAGGTACCATACATGCTAACAACTGTAAATAGCCGACCCCTAACGGCTCCAATAATCCACTAGTAAAAACTACAGCAGCTGAAATAGGAGAAGCTGTAATTGCAACTTGCGAAGCCACAACTGCTATACTTAGTGGTCTTGATGGTCTAATGCCTTGTTCTTTTGCCACTTCTGCTATAACAGGCAATGTTGAAAATGCTGTATGTCCAGTTCCTGCAAAAAAAGTTAAAATATAAGTTACAATAGGAGCTAAAAAAGTTATTCTTTCAGGGTGCTTTCTAAGAATTTTTTCAGCGATATGAACTAAGTAGTCCAATCCACCTGCAACCTGCATGGCTGCTATACAGGAAATAACAGACATCATAATCAATATAACATCTATCGGAATATTTTGTGCTTTAGCTGCAATCCCTAAAAATAACGTAAGAATTAAAACTCCAGCACCACCAGCAAAACCTATGCCTATACTACCAAGTCTAGCACCAAAAAATATAGCACCAAGAACTACGAGCAACTCTACGGATAGCATACAAGCCTCCTTTTACATAATGTTATTTTAAATTTTAAAGTAGATATAATCTTTAAAATTTACAGCCAAACTAAGGCATAAAAAAACAAAACTCCAACAAAGGCTTTAATACGCTACCTATCTAAAATAGATTTTAAATTTCTCCTATTATTAGGTTATAGCTTTCATACTTTGAGGAGTAAGCTAGCTTTTAATTTGATATTTTGAAAGATTTTGATACAATTACAATGCAACTTGAATAATTTCAAAATCTTTATGAAATTATTTCAAAATAAACCTTAAAAATCAATTAAAAGTGAATTAATTTCAAAATGATAGATAAAAAAGAGATAGCAAAAGCTTTAGAAATAGAGCTTAGAACACTATATAACTGGGAAAATAAAAGAGTTAAGCTATATAATTTTATAGTTGATAATTTTTATAAAAATAATGAAAAAAATTCAAATACTGATGAATTATTGAACTATTTTCAAAAACTAGACGAAAAAGAAAAAGAATATTACTTAAGTATTATAAAAATAGCTGTTTTAGAAAAAGAAATAAAAAATAAACAAGACTGAATTTATATTTAATATAATTTATTATATGTTATAGTATATAAATTTGTAGCACAATTTTTTATTTCTTGTATTTAGAGTTTAAAGATATTTAATGTAAGCAAAAAACAAATCACTAAAAAATTAAAATAATTTTATTATATTTATATTTATAAAAATTATTGTATTATCTTTAATATATTTTGAAACTAAGGAGAAAATATGAAAAAAAGTTTAATTAGTTCTTTGGTGGCTGTAAGCTTAGCTACATCTTTATTTGCTGAGAAAATTACAGTTGGCGCTACACCTGTCCCACATGCTGAAATCCTAGAAGCCATAAAACCTGAACTTAAAAAAGCTGGATTTGATCTTGAGATAAAAGAATTTAATGATTATGTTATTCCAAATTTAGCTACAAATGATGGTGAAATTGATGCAAATTTCTTCCAACACATTCCATACCTTGAAGAATTCAATAAAAACAAAGGTACAAATTTAGTAAAAACAGTAGCTGTTCACTTGGAACCAATGGGTATCTATAGTAAAAAAATAAAAAATCTAAATGAGCTTAAAAACAAAGCAAAAGTTTCTGTTCCAAATGATCCAACAAATGAAAGTAGAGCCTTGGATGTTTTAGCTGATGCTGGTCTTATAGAACTTGATAGCAAAGTAGAGCTTAAAACACCACTTGATATAACAAAAAATCCTAAAAATTTAAACTTTATTGAAATTGATGCAGCAAGCGTTCCAAGAACTTTAGATGATGTTGATATTGCTGTTATTAATACTAATTTTGCTTTAAATGCAGGATTCAACCCTTTAAAAGATGCTTTACAATTAGAAAGCAAAGATAGTCCTTATGCAAATATCATAGCTGTAAAAAAAGGCAATGAAAATAGTGAAAAAATAAAAGTTTTAGATGAGGCTATTACAAGTCAAACAGTAAAAGATTTTATTGAAAAAAAATATAATGGGGCAATTTTACCAGCATTTTAATGATTATAAAGACGGAAAATCCGTCTTTATTTTCTAACCAAAGATTTTATAAATATCTTCTAGTAAGAAGTATTTTTGTTCAGCAGTTCCTTTATAAAATGGATCTATTGTATCTTTAAATGTTTTTCTAAAGAAACCATCTTTACTTAATTTAACTAAAGTATCATTAACAAAATTTAATAAATCTTTATTTCCTTTTGCAACACCAACACCCAAGAAATCAGATGCACCTAAGTTTTTAATATTAACTTCCATACTTCTATCAACGACAGGATAAGCTAAAACTATCAAGTTATCGTTTGCATACGCATCACCTGCCCCATCTCTTAGCATTTTATAACACTCATTAGAGTTAGGACAGCCTACAGTATCAAAACCTTTTGAAACAAAGTAAGCTTGGCCAGTTGTACCATTTTCAACTAAAACCTTTTTACCTCTAAGATCCGATTCTTTTTTTATGCCATCGCTTTTTTTGGTTAAAACACCGATATTTACTGAAAAATAAGGTAAAGAAAAATCAATTTTTTTCAATCTCTCATCAGTAATTGTAAAAGTAGCAAGTAAAATATCAACCTTATTTTTTTCTACAAAATCAAGTCTTTGATCAGCTCTTGTGGCAACAAATTCAACTTTACCACCTTTATCTTTAAAAAGATTTTTAGCTATAGCATTAGCAAAATCAACTTCAAAACCAGTAAAAGTACCGTCGACTAACTGACCAAACGGAGGCTGCTCTGTAAAAACACCAACTCTTAAAACACCTTTGTCTTTTATTTCTGAAAGTGAATTTGCGAACAGGCTGCCTATAAGCAACATTGAGCTTAATAAAATTTTTTTCATTTTTTTCTCCTTCAATGTAAATTATATCTCATTAATCTTAACAAATATTTTATATTTTACTATTTTAATATATATAATATTATTTATTACTGTTTTTTTTATAAAAATAAAAATATATAATAAAAGTTAAGATTACAAAAAATAGAAGTATAATTGTTACAATATGAAGTTTTTCTTTTAAAATAGTTTCATTCTGACCTAAAAAATATCCAAGTCCAAGCAAAATAGCTACCCAAATTCCAGCACCCAAAGTTGTAAATAAAGAAAATCTAAAAATATTCATCTTTGCTAAGCCTGCTGGAAGACTTATATATTGTCTAATTCCTGGAATTAAGCGGCAATTAAAAGTTGAAATTTCACCATGACGTTTAAAAAAACTTTCAAATTTTTGCATTTTATCATCATCAATACCCACATATTTGCCATATTTTTCAATCAAGCCTCTACCAAAAAAATAACATAAATAGTAATTAAAAATAGCGCCTATAAGTGATCCAAATGTCCCAGCAAAAAAAGCTAAAAAAATATTCATCTTGCCTTGAAAAACAAGATATCCAGCTGGTATCATCGCAACTTCACTTGGAAATGGGAAAAATGAGCTTTCTAAAAACATCATACAAAATATACCTAAATATCCCCAGCTTTCAACCAAATTTACTATAAATGTAATTATTTCACTCAAATTTTACCCTTGTTTTTAATCAAAAAGCGATAGCTCTTTTTTCTTGCTATTTAGCATATCTATGACATCTTGTTTATTTGCCAAAACAACTGCATACTTAAAATCATAGCTTGTCTTTATCTCTTCTAAAGTATCATATTCAATATCGCTTTTTAAATTTAGTTTTTTTGATGACATTGAAATTATCTCTTTTCCAAATTTATCTTTTAAAAACTCAACTTCTCTTAAAAAAAGCTCGGCATCACTCTCGATTATAAAAGCTCTATAGCTTTCTCCAAAAGCTTTTATATTATAAAATTTATCTATAAAAATACTTTCAAAATGCCCAATATTTCTTAAATCTTTAAATTTTATAAAAATATTATTTTTATCTGCAAAATCTAAAATAGAATAAACTTCTGGTAGAAAAATTTGTGGTAAATTTAAATTAAAAATTCTATCGTTATATTCAAAATTTAGAAAAAACAAAGATCCATCAATTAAAATTTTAGCATTATTTTTCAAATTCAAAGTCTCGTAAATAGGTGAGATTTCTTTTAAAAATTCTAAATCATCATATAAAAAAATATCACCTTTTTTTGAATTTATAAAATTAATAAAAACTTCATCTAAATTTTTACTTAAAAATTTAGCATTTCTACTAAGAGTTGAATTTTTTAAAATCTCTTTTTCAACTGGTTTTAAAAATAGATTTTTGATGGAGTTTGAAACAGCAAAAAACTGTGCTATTCTAAGTTTTGCTTTGTTTAAGTTATCAACTTTTATATATGCGATTTCACTATTTTTAACTTCACACTTTTTATCGAAAATAACAGCATAAGCACCATTTTCTATCGCTTCATTAATTTCTTTTTCATCATTGCTTAAAAACGCACTTCCCAAACTTACATCTTTAAGGTTTATAGCAAAGTTATCAACACTTGAAATTTGTGGTTTTGCAACCAACTTTGCATTTATTAACCTTACAAGATTTTCTATTCTCATCCAACTATTGCTCCATTTTTAACCTTTGCAAGAGTTGAAAGCAAGGTTAATTTACCATCTTCAGCACTTAAAATCATACCCTCACTTAGATGTTTAAAAATTTTAGCAGGTTTTAGATTCGCCAAAACACAGACTTGTTTTCCTATTAAATCTTTAGGATTATAGTATTTAGCTATCCCTGAAATTATTTGACGAGGTTTTTCTTCTCCTAAATCGATCTTAAATTTTAGTAATTTATCACTACCTTCTATGTTTTCACACTCTAAAACTTCACCAACTTTTATAACTATATTTTTAAAATCATCAAGAGTTATTAAGTTTATTGTCTTATCTTCTTTTGTCTCAACACCAACAGGAGTTTGCATTAAAGGCTCTTCAATCTTAGTAAATAACGGCTCACACTCACTTGCTTTAAAATCTAAAAGCTTATTTTCATTAATTACTTCATTATATGTTTTTGTTGAAATTTCAAAATTTAAATTCGAAGCAATTTTTAAAGCTGTTTTTGGCATAGCTGGACTTAATAAAATAGTTGCTCTTGCAAGCAAATTTGCAACCATTGAAACTAAAGCAAAAGCTTTTTTATATTCACCATTTTTTATTAGATTCCATGGCTCATATTTTGCAATGCTTAAATTTGCTAAATTTAAAATTTTCCAAATTTCATCTAAATATCTACTTGTTGAAATTTCACTAATTTCTTTTAAGGCATTTTTTATAAATATTTCACTTTCATTAATTTCATCTTTAAAATACTCCATAACATTACTACTATCAATAATAAAATCTGAATATTTCTTACTCATTCCAATAATTCTATTTAATAAATTTCCTAAATCATTACAAAGCTCACTATTTATTCTTGTAATTAATGCCTTTTGAGAAAAATCACCATCTTGTCCAAAAGGAACCTCTCTAAGTAAAAAATATCTAAACTGCTCTAACCCGTATGCATCTGCTACTTCTTTTGGATTTATTACATTTCCAAGAGATTTGCTCATTTTTTTACCATCTCTTGTCCACCAACCATGAGCTGCAATAATTTTTGGCAAAGGCATATCAAGGCTCATTAAAAAAGCAGGCCAATAAATCGCATGAAATCTTAAAATATCTTTACCAACCAAATGCAAAGTGTTTTGCCAAAAATCCATATTTTTTTCATCTCTTAAATATCCAAGAGCTGATGGATATATCAAAAGAGCATCAAGCCAAACATAAATAACATGTTTTGCTTCATTTAAATTTGCAGGCAACCTAATACCCCAATCAAAACTTGTTCTTGTGATGGAAAGATCTTTTAAGCCACTTTTTACAAAATTTATAACTTCGTTTTTTCTATATTTTGGCAAAATGCAGTCTTGTTCATACCATTTTAAAAGCTTATCTTCATATTTTGAAAGTTTAAAAAAATAACTTTCTTCTTCTAAAATTCTAGTTTGCTTCCCACAATCTGGACAGCACTCACCATCAACAAGCTGATTTTCAGGGAAAAAACTCTCGCAACTTACACAGTAATGTCCTTCATATTTACCTTTATAAATATCACCTTTTTCAAGCATTTTTGAAAACGCACTTTGAACAGTTTTAATGTGATCTTTATCAGTAGTTCTAAAATATTTATCATAACTTATTTCAAAATAATCCCAAAGATTTTTAAATTTCATACTAACTTCATCTGCATATTCTTGTGGTTTAAAACCTCTTTTTTTAGCTGCTTCTTCTATTTTTTGACCATGTTCATCTGTTCCGGTCATAAAAAATACCTCATCGCCTTTTAATCTATAAAATCTAGCAATTGTATCAGCTATAATTGTTGTATAAGCATGTCCAATATGTGGAATATCATTTACATAATAAATTGGTGTTGTTATAAATCTTTTCATTGTTGTCCTTAATCTTAAATTTAAAAATCAAAATCGCCCTGCTTGCCTTCGCTTAAATACTCATATGTAGCTTTTACATACTCATCTCTAAGTTCACAATCTAATAATTTATCACAATCGAAACAAGTTTTTAAATCATGATCTTTTTGGCAAGTTTGCACTTTTTTGAGCATTTCTTGTTGAATTTCTTCATAGTTATTCATTATTTTTTCCATAAAATGTGTGCATTTTTTCTATCTCATAAGATGATCCAAAAAAACAAGGTGTTGTTTGATGAATTTTATCTATCTTTATCTCAAAAAGAGATTTTGAAAATCCATCGCTTGTTTTTCCACCTGCACTTTCATAAATTTTAGCAAAAGGAAGCACTTCAAAAACAACTCTTAATTTTCCATTTATATGATCACTTGTTGCGGGATAGCTAAAAAGCCCACCGCCTTTTAATAAAATTTGATGTAAGTCAGCAACCATGGCACCACTATATCTAAGCCTATATTTTTCATCAAAAAGGCTTTTTACAAATTCTGCATGAGTTTTACTCCATGCCCATTGACTAGCACCTGTGGCATTTAGATTTCCTTTTTCTTTTAATTTTAACTCTCTAACTTTTTTAAACTCACTATTTTCATCAAGTCTATATAAAATAGGCGTTTTATCACAAATCACCATTTCAAGTCTTGGACCATAAAGACTATAAAGTGAAAGTATCAAATTTTCAGATTTTATTTCATTTTTATAAATTCCAAAAATACTTCCAACAGCGAAATTCACATCAACTAAACTTGATCCATCAAGTGGATCGTAAGCTACGATAAACTCACCATTTTTATTTAAATTTAAAGCCTCATCTTTTTCTTCACTAACTAAAGCTTTAACACAATTTAATTTTGATAATTTTTTTGTTATAATTTCATCACTTAAAACATCAAGCTTTAGTTGGGTATCACCGGTTTTATTTTGATGATTGCTATATGATAAATCAGCGTATTTTAAAGCTTTACTAATTTCTAAAACAGCTTCTTTTATTGAATTTATTAAAATATCCATATTGTTCCTTTATAAGTTTATTTTACAGTTTTTTAGCATTTTCTAAAATCCATTTTGAAATATTTAAATCATCATTTACATCAAAATGCTTTAACTCTCCACTATATTTGAGATTATTTGTCGCAATAGCGTTTGAAAATTTTAAATAACTTTCTTCAATACTATCTCTAAAAATAGAAATTCTAGGAAGTGGGAGTGTTTTCAAACCCTCAACTATCAAAATATCAAAATCATCTATCATTTTTACAATATCGCTTAAATTTTTTTGTGACTTATTAAAATAAGTCGTTCTTGTAGGACTTGCAACAACTACATCTACACCAAGACTTGAAAATTTATAACTATCTTTTCCCTCGACATCAAATTTAGCCTTATCACCTGGATCATGTTTTACAATAGCTACTTTTAAATTACTTTCTAAAAAGCGCTTAGCAACCTTTAGAATCAAAGTTGTTTTTCCAGAATTTGAAGGCCCTGAAAATGCAATGCCTAATCTTTTCATTAATTTTCCTTAAAAAAAGTTTTTAATTATATCTATTTTAGGCTATAAAAAGGCTAAATTTGATAAAATATCTAAAAATTTATTAAAGGCATTGCATGAAAAAACTAAATTTATTTATTTTAGTACTTATTTTTTTAACTGGCTGTGCTGAAAAAAAAAGTGATTTAGATCCAGTTAAAAATGAGCTTTTAGCCTATACGCAAAAATTTGAAAGTATTAATGAAGAAAAACGCTATTTGGCAGTTTCAACATACTTAAATCCTGTTTTAAAAAATAGCGATAAAGAAATTTTTATACTCTCATCTTATCCAAAAGAAGAGAGTATTTTATTGGATTCAGTAAACATAAATAATGATTTTGACTTAAATATCACAAAACTTGATTTTGAAGATGAGCTTTTAAAAATGGTAAATATAAATATTCCTTGGAGCAATCACTATAAAATCACATCTCATATTAAAGATAATGATTATTTAACATTAAGCTATAAAACTCAAAGTGGGATAAATGCAAATTTAAAATTTCTAAAAGTTTCAAAATCAATGTATTGGAATCCACAAATAAAATTTAATAAATAAACAGCTTCCTTATTTTCGGAAGCTGTCACTTTTAGCTGGAACTAACAAATCTCCTAAAAGTTCAATAATAGAGATATTTTTCTTAGGTTCTAAAATTTGAGAATAGATAAAATAATTTGATAAAACTCTTTTTGCATATTCTCTGCTTTCCTCATAATAAACTAATTCCATTGATAAAAATGGTTCAAATTTACCAGCGTTAAATAAATCTCCTCTTGTCAGCATTTTCTTAGTAAAACCAATGCCGCCATTATATGCATAAGCTATAAAAACAGGACTATAAACAAGTTTTTCAAGCCAGTCTAGATGAACATTTGCCATATTATAAGCCGTTTTTGGATTAAACATATCATCTTGATCAAAATCTTTTAAGCCACTTTTTTTTGCCCAGTCATTTGCTACAAAAGGCATAAATTGCATCATTCCAAGTGCATAAGAAATAGAAATGGCACTTTGTACAAATCTACTTTCTTGTCTTGCAAGAGATAAAATCATAGCTTTTCTATGTAAATTTTGTTCATTTAAATAATCCAAAAAAGGAAGTGGATAAAAGTTATCTTTATAGCCTGATAAAATATTTGAGATATAAATATACTCACCAAGAGTTTGCTTAGTATCAAATTTATTGGCTTCATTCTTTAGACTTTCTTTATCCATTTTAGAGATTTTATTTTTTAGTCTTACCCAACTAAAAGGATCAGTTGGATCATAGCCTTTTGGAGCTTCATTTTTAGTTGGATTTGGAATAACCAAATTTAATGTTTTATTAAGTCCAGTAAGCTCTTTTGCATATAAAGAATATATATTTATATTGTCACTTTTTGCTGTGTTTAAAAGATCAGATTCATTACTGCTTACTAAATATGCCCATAAATTTGCTTTGTCTTTATCAATACTAGATTTAAATGTTGAATTTGCAACTTTAAAAAACTCATAAGCTTTATTTAAATCATCATATAAAACCGCATTAATCCCTAGATAAAAAGCACCTAAAGAATTAAATTTTGAAGCATTTGCATCTAAAAAAGACTTTCTTAAATTTGCATATCTTTTATTTATAATAATATCTGTTATAAAAGAATTAAAAGCTTTTTCTTTACCTATCTCATTTGCAAATTCTTTACTTAAAACAATATTGAAATCAATATTTTTTTGGCTTTGAGAAAGTGAGTTATAATAGCTAAAAAAATTTTTTATATCTAAATTATTAGCAAAATAAACAGCTGGATTCTCAGAACTCATACCTTTTAAAAGTCTTAATTTATCTGGAAAATTTGCAAAGTCTTTTTCCAAATACTTTAATGTTTGCTTGTTTAATTTTTTTAAAAAAGCTGGAGTTGATCTTTTAAGCTTACAAGTTAAGTTTGCATCATTTATATTTTTAACCCAAAAATTTTTACACTCATCGTATGGTTTTGGCTTTGGAATAACTTTATAAATTTCTTTGTTAAGTTTTCCTCTATTTCTATAAATCTGTTTACTTAAAGCCCTTACCTCATCTTTTTTATAATTTCCTTCTGTAATATAACGATAAATATAATAGTCTTTTGCCAAAGATTTAGGCTCGTTTTTAATTTCATCGTAACTTTTCACATTTGCATTTAAAAAGGTAAAACTTAAAAACAAAAGTAGTATAAACTTACATCTTATAGGCATAAATTTCAACCAATTTTATAAAGAATTTATCTATAAAAGTAAGGGCCAATAAAACTATCATCGGTGCAAAATCAAGCCCACCAAATGAAGTTGGAATAACCTTTCTTATATATCCATAAACTGGTTCAGTTAATCTAAAAACAACTTGAACCAGTTTGTTGTACGGATCTGGATTTGTAAAGCTTATAACGGCGGCAACTATAATAACAAGCGTATAAGCAAAGATTATAATATGTAAAATATTAGCAAGAGCTAGTAAAAAAGTTTTTAATATTAACATTTACTTACTATCTCCTTTATATCATCTTTTATAAGTGGATAAAGCTCGCTAAGTTCTGGTCCATGAGTTTGGTTTGTAAGCAATATCCTTAAGCTCATAAAAAAGTTTTTTCCTTTAAGATTAGTTAATTTCATTAAATTTTGTTTAAATTCATTGAAATCTTCAGAAATTTCTACTTTTGAAATTGCATTTTTTATCAAATCTACATATTCCTTATATTCACTTGGAATAGTTTTTTTGGAATAAATTTGAGAAATTTTATTTTTAATTTCAGGTATTAAGCTTCCTTCTTGAGTATAAAATCGTATTAAATCAGCAAATTTAATATCCATTTCAAAAAGCTCGCTAAGTCTTTTACTACTTGCTATTTTAATATGCTCTCTATTTATTTGAGTTAACTTTTCTATATCAAATTTAGCAGGACTTTTAGAGACATTTTTTATATCAAACCACTTAATTGCATCATCTAAAGTAAAAATTTCATATGGAGTTTTATTTCCTAAAAGAACTAGATAATTAAGTATTGCTTCAGGTAAATATCCACTATCAAGTAAAAATTTAACCGATGAATCTTTTTCTCTTTTGCCCATCTTTTTACCCTTTTGATTTAAAATAATTGGAAGATGTGCGTAGCCTATTTTTTTATTATATCCAAGCGCTTGTCTTATTAAGTCCTGTTTTGGAGTATTACTTACATGATCTTCACCTCTTATTACATAGCTTACATCCATAAGCATATCATCAATACTACAAGCAAAGTTATAAGTTGGAGTTTTATCTCTTCTCATTATCACAAAGTTATCTATATTTTCAGGTTCAAAAATAAGCTCACCTTTTATATCATCTGTAAATTTCATAGCATGAGATGGCTTTTTCATCCTTATAACAAAAGGTTTTGTTGTATCTAAAACTTCAACATCACTAAGCTTTTCACAAGTTCCATCATATCTATAAGCCACGCCTTCATCTTTAGCTTTTTGTTTTTTTGCTGCAAGTTCTTCTTCACTACAAAAACAACAAAATGCTTTTTTATCAATCAAAAGTTTATTTGCAAATTCTCTGTGAAATTTTAAATTCTTACTTTGATAATAAAGCTTATCCCACTTTATACCAAATTTTGTTAAAATTTCTTTTATATCTTCATCTTTTCCATCTATGTTTCTCTCTTTATCCGTATCTTCAATACGTAAAATGTAACCTTCATCTTTTTGTTTTGCAACAATATAATTAAATATTGCAGCTCTTAAATTTCCTATATGCATATCACCAGTTGGTGATGGTGCGAAACGATACATAAATTCTTCCTTTTTTAAAAATATTTTTAAGATTATATAATAATTTTCAAAATTTCAGTTTAAAACAGTTTGTTAATTTAACATTGATATAATCTAAAATATGATTTTTTTAAAAAAAGAAGAAGAAAATGTTAAAAAATATCCCAATTTTCAAAGATTTGACCGATAAAGAACTTGATAAAATAGAAAATATAAGTATTGTAAAACACTATAAAAAAGGTGAAATATTTTTTTTAGAAGGAGAAAAACCACTTTTCCTAAGTATACTTTTAGATGGAAAATTAAAAATTTATAAAACTTCCCCAAAGGGAAAGGAAATATTTATCCATGAAATACTACCAATAAATTTTGTAGCCGAATTGGCAAATTTTGAAAACATAACTTATCCAGCAAGCTCATCTTTTAGTGAAGATAGCACAGTTTTAAGGATAGATTATTTAAAATTTGAAGAGATGTTTTTAAAAAAATCACAAGTTGCTTTTGCCTTATTAAAGTCATTTTCTGCCAAAATAAAAGCCATGAATAAAGTGATAATGAAAGAAATTATTTGGGATAGTGATGGCAAAGTTGCAAATTTCATATGTGAAAATTTTGAAGCTTTTCAAACACTAAAATATTCAAATATAGCTAAAATTCTAAACATATCCCCTGAAACATTTTCAAGAATAATTACAAAATTTAAAAAGCTTAATCTTTTAAAAACAGATAAAAATGGAAAAATTATAAATTTTAATAAAAAAGAACTTTTAAAATATTTTAAATCTTAACTATCTTTAAAGATATTTTTAAATAAAATAATATCAAATTTTAAGAAAGGAGAAGACCATTTTATGAGAAAAAGTAATATGAAAAAAGGTTTTACAATGGTAGAACTAATTTTTGTCATTGTTATTTTAGGAATTCTAGCTGCTTTTGCACTACCAAGACTTGCCGCTACTAGAGATGATGCAGAAGTTGCAAAATTTGCTCAAAATTTATCTACTTTGATAACTGATATTGCAGCTTATCAAACATCTCAGGCAAATTATGATAAAAAAATATCTAATATGACCTATGTGGATGTTAAAGATGAACAAGATTACAAAGCAACGCTTAATATAAGAAAAAAACCTTGTATTGAAATAATTGTTTATAATCAAGATGATAATGCAAACAACATAAGAGCTGGGATGTTTGAAATAAAAACAGTGAATAACAATGAAAAACTCTGCAAAAGAGCAATTGAATTACCTGCTATAAAATCATATTTGCAAAGTGGAAGCAAAATATTTTTAGGTGAAAAGCCTAGTCTTTAACAGGTTTTTTTGATATAATTACTAGAATTTCATATATGTATGAAAAAAGGAGAAAATATGAATAAAAAAGCTTTTACTATGATTGAGCTAGTTTTTGTTATTGTTATTTTGGGAATTTTAGCAGGAGTTGCTATACCAAGACTTTCAGTTACAAGAGATGATGCTACAACAGCAAAAATGAGAGCAGATGTATCTTCCATAAGAAGTGGTATAGCACTTCAAAAAAGTAAATATATGATGGAAGGAAATATAAGTGGTTGGAGAAATAATATTAAAACTCTAGTTGGCAATAACTTCTCTGGTGTTGTCCAAGGTGGCATAAAAAAAGGAAATGAAAGAAACGGTTGGACTATAAGTGATAATGGTACCTATAAAGCTTGCATTGCTAAAAAATGTGCTGAGTTTGAGCTTGTGACAACAGGAAGCAATACAGGAGACTTTAATTGTAAAGGCGATAACTGTAATCTTTTTGAATAAATGTTTTACTATGAAGTCTTTATTTTAGGTCTAAATTTAAGACCTCTAACATATCATTCTAAAACTAAGCTTGAAACTTATAGCTTAGTTTTAGCCCCTATTACAAAAAACACAAAACGAGCTATAGTTTTAAGAGAAGTTGAAAAGCCAAAATTTCAAACTTTAGAAATTTTAAGTATTTGTGATGAAAAATTTAGCGATATTCAAAAAACTCTAGCTAAGTTTATAAATTATTATTATGCTTGTAATTTGGGTATGGTTTTTAAAATTTTTACACCATTTAAAAGGTCAAATTTTATAAATCACAATTTTGATAAAACTCCAACATTAAGCCCACTTCAAAATGAGGCTTTAAATTTTACAACAGAACATAAAACAAGCCTTATATTTGGTGATACTGGAAGCGGGAAAAGTGAAATTTATATCTCACTAATAGTAAAAGAGTTAAACTTAGGAAAACAAGTACTTTTTTTAATGCCTGAAATTTCCTTAACTCCACAAATGGAAAAAAGACTAAAAGAGTATTTTGGTGATTTTGTAGGTGTTTGGCACTCTAAAATAACACCTAAAAAAAAAGAGATTTTACTTAAAAATTTTGAAGATGGAAAAATAAAATTAATTGCAGGAGCTAGATCGGCTCTTTTTTTACCATTTACAAATTTAAGCCTTATAGTTGTTGATGAAGAGCATGATGATAGTTATAAATCAGCCACAAAACCACGATATAATGCAAGAGATTTAGCTATTTTTTTAGCCAGTAAATTTGATATAAAAGTAGTGCTTGGCTCAGCTACGCCTTCACTTACAACTTATAAAAAACAACCTTTTTTTAGATTAAAAGGAACATTTTTTAAAAGTAGTAAGGAAATAATTTATGATGAAAACGAAACTGAAATTTCACCAAAAATTTTAAAAGAGATAAAAACTTGTCTTGAAAACAAAAATCAAGCCATTGTTTTTTTACCCACAAGAGCAAATTTCAAATATAAACAATGCACAAAATGTGGCGAAATAATAAAATGCCCATTCTGTAGTGTTGGAATGAGCATCCATAAAAATAAAAATGCCTTGATTTGCCACTATTGCGGATATACAACTCATAAAAATACAACTTGCCAAAAATGCGGCGGAGATACTTTTGAAGCCAAAAGAATGGGAACAAGTGAGGTTTTAGAAACTCTTCAAAATGTCTTTAAAGAAGCAAAAATTGCTAAATTTGATAAAGATGAAATAACAACGCAAAGAAAACTTACAAATTTATTAAAAGACTTTAATGATAGAAAAATAGATATTCTAGTAGGCACTCAAATGCTTAGTAAAGGGCATGATTATCACAATGTTAAACTAGCTGTGATAATGGGTATTGATACGGGACTAGCGTATGCTGATTTTAGAGCTAGAGAAAAAACCTTGGCTTTATGTATGCAAATAGCTGGAAGAGCTGGAAGAGTCGGCAATGCAAAAGTATTAATACAAACAAAACAAGCTGATTTTTTTAAAAGTTATCTAGATAAATATGATGAGTTTTTAGAAGATGAAACTGAGTTTAGAGAAGATTTATATCCACCTTTTACTAAAATTTTAAGAGTTTTAATATCACATAAAGATGAAAAAACTGCAAATAAAATTACACAAAAATGTTTAGAAATCATACCTAAATTTAAAGATATCGAAGTTATTGGACACGGAAAAGCTGTAATTGAATACATTGCTTCAAAATTTAGATATGAAATACTGCTTCGTTCAAACACTTACAAGAATTTAGTAATGCTTTCTCATGTGCTTGAAAAAATTCCAAATGTTGAAGTTGATATGGATGCGATATTTTTTAGCTAAACTTTAATTGGCGTATTTTATTAGATCTTTTTTATCTGCTTCTTTAAAACCTTTTAGTCTAAGTCTGCAACTATCACAAACTCCACACGCCAAATCTTCCCTTTCATAGCAACTCCAAGTATATTGCAAAGGGACTTTTAAACTAAATGCCTTTTGAACAATCTGAGCTTTACTTAAATGAACTAATGGAGTTAGGATTTTTGTTTTGATGCTTGTTTCCCGTCCTAGGTTAATTGATTTTTCCATGCTTTTTATAAAATTCTGGGAACAATCAGGATATCCACTACTATCTTCTTCAACTACTCCTATAAATATCGCCTCGCACTTTTCACGCTCGGCTAAAGCTGCTGCAATGCTTAAAAATATACCATTTCTAAAAGGAACATAAGTTATTGGCACCTCATCAATTAGTCCATCTTTTGGAATTTCTAGACTCCAATCAGTTAAAGCATTGGCCCCGATTTGAGAAATAAAACTAACATCTAAAATCTCTTTTTTTACAACCTTTAACTCATCACAAATTTTATTAAAACACTCTTTTTCTTTATTCATAGTTCTTTGATTATAATCAAAATGAAGTGCAACTATATCGTAGCCTTCATTTTTTGCGATATATGCTGATGTTGCACTATCCATTCCACCACTTATTATACAAAGTGCTTTTTTCATTTTCACCCTTTTATATTATAAATTTTGGTATAATCTTAGCCAAATTTAACTAAAAAAAGGATTTAATTTGATAAGTTGCGATGAGAAATATCCTAAAATTTTAGATTTAATAGCTAGCGAATTAACAGATGCTGAGATTGAGCTTATTTTTTTAAACTCTAGTGAAATGCATGATCTTAATAAAAAAGAAAGAAACATAGATAAAACAACTGATGTTTTGAGCTTTCCTTATGCTAAAATACCAAATTTTCCACTTGGTTCAGTTGTTATAAATTTAGATCTTGCAGATGAAAAATCAAAGGAATTTAAACACAACTTAGATGATGAAATCGCCCTACTTTTTACACATGGATTGCTTCATATTTTAGGATATGATCACGAAATAGACAATGGAGAAATGAGAAAAATGGAAGAAAAAATTATAAATAAATTTAATCTTCCAAAAAGCTTGATTATAAGAAATTCATAGATTACTATTATTTTTAAATGTTGCTTCGCCCGTTGTTTTATCCTTTTATATTTGGTTGTATATTACTTTTTTAATTACCAGATTTATTTTGATTTTTATCAAGATAAATCACCTTGCTTTTATCATCTTTATTTGCCATTAAAAATCCATAAAGCTCATAATTTTTATTATAATTATTTTTCCAGCTTATATATGACTTTGTATTCAAAAAATTGGAATTAGGTTTATTGCAATATTTTTCATAAGTTTTTAACGTTCCGTTTAAACTAATTTTTTCTTCCAATATTAAGTTTAAATCACCTTTTAAAAATTTATTTTTTGTAGCTAAAAATATATTATAATCATTATAACACTCATCATGCACCTTTTTCATAAGTTCTTTTGAAGGTTGTCCTGAGACATTGTGTTTAAGTAGAAGATTTAGCATAGGTTCGTAGTTTTCATATTTTGATATATTATCATAGCAATCAGCTCCGTATTTATTTGAATTTGATTTGCATTTTGTAGGAATATATCCACTTTCTAATATAACTTTTGCGGTATCATATAGATTAGATCTAACCACATATAAAAATGGATCCAAACCATCACCATATCTTCCCTCGCCACATTTAAACAAAGTTAACTCCTTGCTATATATCATTTCAATATCATCACCGTTTATTATGATTTTATCAAGCTGCCTGTAAAAGTTGGTTTTACTGCCATACATTTGTACTACAGGAGTTTCTTCTACGGTTAAATTATTATCAAGCAGTATTTTTACAGTGTTGGCTGAGTTTATGCTTATAGCATAAGCTAGAGCATTTAGTTTATATCTGTCTTTTTTATGAACATCAGCTCCAAGTTTAATTAACTCTTTTGTAGTATTTGTATCATTATAAAAACTTGAATACATTAAAGGAGTTCTTTTATCAAGCATTGTTACATCTGCTGAGAGATTATTGTCTTTTATGAAATTCAATACTTTATTTGTATCTTTATCCATTAAAGCTTTTCTTAAAGGTATAAGAGTGGAGTTTGTTTCTTTATCACAATGAATATCGGAATATCTAAAACTAAAACTATCAACTTCTTCTTGTGTAACATACTTTGAAATTTTAGAACCTGGTTTTATAACTGTATCAGCTGTAACTGTCAAATGAGAATTTTCAGAGAGTTTAAATTTATTATAAACTATAAAAGCAAATAAAATTAAAGTTATAATTATAAATGAATTTAAAAATTTGTTTTTCAAATTTAACCTTTAAATGTAATGAAGAAATTATATAACTTTGTTGCTTAAAATCAATTTTAGAAAAGTTTTATTTTTAATGATAACAATAAATATATTATAGATAATATTTTAAAAAGAGATAAAAATTTAAGGTGCTAAATTTAGCACCTTAATTGATTTATATAAATTTTGCGCGAATGTTTAAGTGACCTAAACTAAATTTAAGCCACTTTAAAGATAAGTTTTACTCAACTTCAGCATCTATTACATCATCATCGTTTTTCTTGCCACTCTTATTGTCAGCACCAGCGTTATTAGCACCAGCATTTTGACTTGCTGCTGCTTTATACATATCTTCAGCAACTTTACTTAAAGCTTGAACCTTGCTATCAATTGCCTCTTTTGTAGCACTTTCATCTTTTAAAGTAGCTTTAAGATCATTTAAGGCACTTTCAATTTTTGCTCTAACATCACTAGGGATTTTTTCGCCCATTTCATTTAGAGTTTTTTCAGTTTGATGAGCTATACCATCGGCTTGATTTCTTGTTTCAATAAGCTCTTTTCTCTTTGAGTCCTCTTCTTTGTGAAGCTCGGCATCTTTTACCATTTTATCAATCTCTGCCTCACTTAGTCCGCTTGATCCTGTAATTCTTATATCAGTTGCTTTTCCAGTTGCTTTATCTTTGGCTGAAACTGTTAAAATACCGTTTGCGTCGATATCAAATTGAACTTCGATTTGTGGAATACCGCGTTGAGCTGGCATAATGCCCTCAAGATTAAAATTACCCAAAGTTTTGTTATCTTTTGCAAACTCTCTCTCACCTTGAAGTACATTTATAGTAACTGCAGTTTGGTTGTCTTCTGCGGTTGAGAAAACTTGAGATTTTTTAGTTGGTATTGTTGTGCCCTTTTCAATAACTTTTGTCATAACGCCACCAAGTGTTTCAATTCCAAGGCTAAGAGGTGTAACATCAAGTAAAAGTACATCTTTTACATCACCTTTTATAACAGCACCTTGGATAGCAGCACCAATTGCTACAACCTCATCAGGATTAACAGATTTATTTAACTCTTTTCCACCAAATGCTTTTTTAACTTCATCTTGAACTAAAGGAACTCTTGTTGAGCCACCTACCATTACTATTTCAGCGATATCTGAGTTAGATACTCCAGCATCATTCATAACATTTTTAAGTGTTTTAATTGTACTTGCTACTAAATCCTCAATCATACTTTCAAATTTAGCTCTTGTTAAAGTTTTTGTTAAGTGTTTTGGTCCTGTTTGATCAGCTGTAATAAATGGCAAATTTACAGTTGTTTCCATTGCTGAACTTAACTCTTTTTTAGCATTTTCAGCAGCTTCTTTAAGTCTTTGCATAGCCATAACATCATTTTTTAAATCAATTCCACTTTCACTTTTAAACTCTGCTAAAAGCCAATCAATTAATTTATTATCAAAGTCATCTCCACCTAAAAACGCATCTCCACCAGTTGCTAAAACCTCAACGACATTATCTCCAGTTTCTAGAACTGTGACATCAAATGTTCCACCACCTAAATCATAAACTACGATTTTTTCACTCTCTTTTTTATCAAGTCCATAAGCCAAAGCTGCCGCAGTTGGCTCATTTACTATTCTTAAAACATTTAAACCTGCGATAGTTCCGGCTTCTTTTGTAGCTTTTCTTTGACTATCGTTAAAATATGCTGGAACTGTAATAACAGCATCTACAACGCTTCCGCCTAGATAGCTTTCAGCATCTTCTTTTAATTTCATCAAAACTTTTGCTGAAATTTCTTGTGGTGTATAAACTTTACCATCAATCTCAACAGCTGCTGCACCGTTTCTATCAACTATTTTATAAGGAAGTCTTTTTTGAGCTTCTTTAGCATTGTTCTCATTCATCATCAAGCCCATTATTCTTTTTATAGAATAAATTGTTTTTGATGGATTTGTAACAGCTTGACGCTTTGCAGTATCACCTACTAAAACCTCACCCTTATCTGTAAAAGCAACAATTGAAGGAGTTGTATTTTTTCCCTCTTTATTTGGGATAATTTTACTTTCGCCTCTTTCAAATATTGCAACTGCTGAATTTGTTGTTCCTAAGTCAATTCCTATAACTTTACTCATTTTTTATCCTTTTTATTAAATTTATTTTTTATTTTACTACTACAACCATTGCTGGTCTTAAAACTCTATCTTTATACAAATATCCTTTTTGATAAACTTGATGGATATCTCCACTTTCTTTTGACTCATCTTCAACTTGATTTATCGCATTGTGGATATTATGATCAAATTTACCATCAGTTTTAATCTGCTTAATACCTTGTTTTTCAAGACTTCTTAGCATCATATCAAGACATTGTTTTACGCCATCTTTTATCTTGCTTGCCAAGTCATCACCTTGTGTTTGTATTTTTAAAGCCTCTTCTAAAGCATCAATTACTGGTAAAATATCCTTTGCAAAACTCTCGCTTGCATAGGCAACTGCGGTAAGCTTTTCTTTTTCAAGACGTTTTTTAATATTTTCAAAATCTGCATTTGCTCTATAAAATTTATCAGTTAGTTCACTAAGCTCATTTTGAAGCTTTATAACCTCATCATTTTGTGAGTTTTTATCTGATTTTTCTTCACACTCACATTCTTTGTTATCTGTACAATCAGCTTGATTGTTTATATTTTCGCACTTATCATCAGCACAAAAACCATTTTTTAATTCATCTTGATTCATGCTGCCTCCATTCCTATAATATTAAAAAATTTTTCATAATCTTCATAAACACTTCCTGCACAAAGCATAGTAGCATCACTGTCTTTATAAACAACATCTGTTTTTATACCCATAAATCCTTGTTCAAAAATCGGATAAAAGAGTAAATTTTTACTAAATTTTGTTGTTATGCTTGGCTCAAAAAGCATTTTAAATCTTTCATCTTCAAATATTTTATATGCAATTACTTCATTTGCCATAAACTTAATTTCAGATCTTTTAAGCTCCTTTAGCTTGGTTCTAAGATCACTTAATCCAACTTGAATAGAAATTCTCTCCAAATCTTTAAGCTCTGTTCCAACCAAATTTAAAAGTAAATCATAAACTCTATAATCAAATTTCAAAACAATTTCACTTCTTGAAAAACAAAGTATAATAAACCTATCTCTATAATTTATCACCTCATTTAAAATTTCATTATCTGAGCTAAAAATCATACAATAAATACTAAATTTATCTAAAACTTGCTCTAAAACTTGCTCATTTATAATAAGCTTTTTATCTAAATTGCCAAGTTTCTTTTCCCAATAGTTTTTCATAGTTGAAACAGTTGGCATTCTACCACCACTTATGTGAAGCTGCTTTAAAGCACCCTCATCGCTTAGCTTTTTAAAATAAACTCTAATAGTTGAAGCTGGGATTAAGCCATCCATTCTAAGACCTAAATCAACAGAGCCAATTGGAGTATTTTCATCCAAATAAGCCTCTATTATGTAATTAAGTATTAAATCTCTTTTATTTATCTTCATCCCATAAAACCTCAAATAAACTTGCCAAATCTAAAAATCCATTTTAAATTGGCTTTTAATATTAGCACTCTATATTTTAAATTGCTAAGTGGTATTATACAATGTGAGCGTTACAATGTCAAGTATTTTATATAAATTTATTAATTTAATTTTATTTAGCCTTTAACACTCAACTTTTAAAGACTAAATAATACTTTTAATTTATATTTTTTAGATAAAATAGAGATTAAAACAATAAAGGGAAATTTTTGCAAACAGTAAATAGCAAATATTACGCAAAACAAGAAATAAAAAAATCAACTTTTTTGTCTTTTTTAGTTCCGTATGAACTTTTTGATAAAACTCATGAGAGATTGAAGGCTGAGCATCCAAAAGCAGTTCATATAGTTTGGGCTTATAGGTTTTATAATAAATATCTTCAAATTGTTGAAAACCAAAGCGATGATGGAGAGCCAAAAGGCACAAGCGGACCGCCGGCACTAAATTCTTTAAGAGGTGCTGATATTATAAATGCTGGAGTTTTTATAGTAAGATATTTTGGCGGCATAAAGCTTGGAACGGGCGGACTTGTAAGGGCATATAGTTCAAGTGTAAATTTAGCTATTGGCCAAGCTAATTTAATAGACTTTGAGATAAAAGATAGCTGTTCATTTTTTGTCCCATTTAGTTTAATATCAAGGTTTGAGTATTTTTTAGATAAAGAGGACTTAAAATGCCAAAAAGAATTTGGAAATTTTGGCGTTTGTATTGAAATTTCAGTAAATAAGGATGAGTTTATAAAATTTTATGATTTTTGTAAAGTTTTTTTGATAGATGAATTTAAATTTTTATCTATTCCGCTTTTTGCAAAAGATATTTTAAAGGATTTTTAATGATTAAAAAGTTGGTTTTAGCATGTTTTGTATTGTCTTTTTTGTTTTCTAACGAGACAAATAGTTCAAATTTTAAAGAGTTTTTTGGTGAAAAAAGCGAATTTAAACATCCACAAATAGATTTTTGCCAAAGAGATAAAAATCTATTAGATCATAATATTACAAAATCAGACTTAAAAAAAGGTGAGGTTTTTATACATGGTGGAAATACTGTAAAAAATAAATTTTTAGTTTTAAATAAATTTATAGACTCTAAAAAAATTATAGATAATTTAAATGATATTTTAAAAGAAGAGTTTCAAAATGATAAATTTAAAGAGTTTGAAAATTCACTTAGTTATGAAATTTTTGCCTTTAATGTGAGAAAAAAAGACTCTAAAACAGAGTTTGAATTTGTAATAAAATATAAAATTACAAACCATTTGAATAAAAAAGAGTTTAAAGAAAAAGAAATTTCAAATATTGTTAATTTAAAAGAAAACTCTAGTGATGAAATTTATAAAAAAGCTTTGAATATTATAATGCTAGAAATAAAAAATAGTATAAAAAATACAAATGGCAAATAAATTAATTATTTGTCTAGGCTTTTTATAAATTTTACATTTTCATTTATAGTTCTTTTGCAATAAATATGCTTTATTATGTGCTATATCTAATAAATGGCATTTTTTACGAAACTTCTTTTTGCGTTGTTAAAATCAAAATTATTTATCTTTTTTTAACATTTTGTTAGAGCTTTTAATATTTCATTATATTTTATATCTAAGTATTATTTTTACAACGCTTTCTCTATTTATAATTTCCTTCTTATTCCGAAACTTATTTGATATCTTTATCTAAATTTTTATCGAAAACTATTTGAATATATTCCTTTAGGTCTTTATAGTCTTTTTCGCTAAAGAAAAATAGCGAAATTCCTCTTTTGGTAACAAGGTCACTCATTATTTCCCAACCAATTTCTATGTGAAGTTTTAGCCAGTTGTCATAGAATCCATTTAAATTAACATTTATATTTTTATAAATAATTTTTCTAAATAAAAAATCATAGCAAATAATTGCAATAAATGAAACTATGAAGATAAATAATGAACAAAAGCCAAATAGAAAACCTTTTTCCATTGATTCCAAAATCATTAAAACAATAAGAACTGGAATAATAAAAAAACTAATGCTTTTTACCATATGAAAAAAGGAATTAACTCCAATATTTTTACCTTTAAGAAAAAACTCTTTTTTGATTTTATTTTCTTTATAAAATATGGCGTATGAATTATAAAGAACTACAAGACGATTAGCTGAATTAAAAAATAAACAAAAAAATATCAATAAATAAAAATACAATAAATAATAGTATGTTAACAAATAAAAAAATTAAATTTATATTTCCGTAGCCATATTCTTCAAAAAAACTAGAAAAATTTAAAAACATAAAAAATCCAACTATCAAACATAATCCTAAGTGCATAGACATATGCTCTGTGTAATCTTTTAAGATTAATGGTTCTTTATCATAATCTCTTTTGCTTGAATTTGTTTCATTATCTAAATTTAAATTATTTTTCAAATTTTTATTATAATTTTCTTTATTATTAGAGTTATTGCCTAAATTTACTCTATTCTTAGGTCGATTATTTCCTAAATACTCTCTAAGTTCTTCTCTTTTATCATCACTCAAATTTTAGCCTTTTTGCAAATAAAACCTAAATCTTAAATTTTGGGATATTGCATCAAATTTGGATTTAAAATATTGTTTATATTAAAACATATTAATTTTTAAATTTAGAAATTTTTTATAGTTTCAAAACATATTGATAACTTATGTTTTTGCATAACGCTAGATGTGATATGAGGCATATTTTATAAATTTAACTTAAAAATAGCAAAGCCTTAATATTATCACTTGGTGGAGGTGTGCAACTCAATTTTTATAAGCTCAAGCTTTGATACTATCGTTATTTTATTTAAAATAATTACTAACTACATTAATAAAACTACATAATTAAGGTTATATTTTGCTTAAAAAAAATAAAGTAAATAAATAATAAATATATAGCACTGTAATGCCTTTAAAATATCGCTACAATGGTATTTTTTACAGTTTTTTACAGTTTTTTACAGTTTTTTACAGTTTTTTACAGTTTTTTACAGTTTTTTACAGTTTTTTAGTTGGAATAAAAAACTAAATAATGCCCTATTTTATGGGTTTAAATATAATTATATAAAGAAAATTCTGTGTATTTTTTAAATATAGACGTAGACTTTTAAAAAATATCTATAAAAGTCCGATAAAATCAATATTTAAATACTTTTTTAAGTTTTTAAATATTTCAATCACTTTATTAAAATATTATTTTTTTATTTTTATTTTTTTTTAATAAAAAAAGGTGAGAGAAAAGATCTTTAAAAACAACTTTTTTTATCAGCACAGCAAACAATAAGCTTATCCAAGCTAACATTGCTTTTAAAATTTTAAAAATATATGAAACAAATTTTAAAAAGGAGAAAAAATGCAAAATGTTTTAAATAACATAAATAATGAGTTTATGAGTCCTTTGGATTTAAAAAATTTTTTAGGACTTAGTATTCCAACTCAAGCTAAGATGAGATATAGAAAAGGTTGCTTTGCAAATGATCCAAATCCACTACCTTTTATAAAATTAGGTGGTAGAGTTTTTTATAAGAAAAGTTCTATTTTGGAATGGTTGGATAAAAATGAAAATAAAGAGCTAAAAGGGGAATAAAATGCTTAAAAATAAAGAAGGGGCTAATGCCCCAAAAAAGAGTATCAGTGACATTATATCACAAATATCCAAAAGTGCAATCAAGACCACAAAAAAAGAATTAAATTTGTTTGAAAATGAATGGGTAATTCCTAATTTTTTATACAAAAATAGTCTTGTGATGATTTACTCATCTGCTGGAAGTGGTAAAAGCTGGTTTGCATATTCTTTATCAAATTATATTTTAAAAAATAATTCAAATTTTGAAGAAATCATTTACTTAGATGCCGACAATGGCAAAGTAACTCTAAAAAATAGAAATATTAGTAAAATTTTAGATAATGTAAAATTTACGCACTGGCTAATAAATGGCGTTAAAGATTATGATATATTTAATAAATTAAAATCTTATAACCTTTCAAATAGATTATTCATAATTGATAGTATTCGCAACTTTATGAGTAATGTAAATTTTAACTCTGATAAAGAGGTTCTTGCTTTTTTAAGCGATTTGCAAGAAATGAGAAATAATGGAGCTACGATTATATTTTTACATCATCAACCAAAGCAAGTTGATGGCGAAAATAACAAACTTTATAAAGGCTCAACTAGTTTTATTGATAGCGTAGATGAAGCGTATTGGCTAAATAACATAAGCGATAAAACACAAAATTTTATATTATGTTTAGAGCCACAAAAACGCCGAGATGAAACTAAAATAAACTGTTTTGAGTTAAACGCAAACGAGTTAAATTTAACAATAAAGGATGAAAAAAATATTAAAATTTTAAACCTAAATCAAAAAGAAAAAATAACTATTGACCTTGTTTGTGAAATTATTAATTTACAAAAAGAAATAAATCAAAGCAATCTATCAAAAAAATTAAATCAACTTGCAAATGAGAGAGCCTACGACATAATAGGTAAAAATTCCTTATGGCGTTTACTTGATGATTTTAATAACATTTTGTTTAAAATCACAAAAGATAGCCATAAAAATCAAAAAATTTTTTATAAAATTTGACCTTAATTAGAGAAAATTATTATACAACATAAAAATAATTTTCTCTCCCTTTTCTTTTCTATAAATATTTTTCTAAATTTCTTTTTTTTCGAAACTTTTTTCAAATTTTTAAAAAATTTCCAGCATTATCTAAAAAAATAAAAATTCATTTTTATTTTTATTTTTGATATTTGCTAAAATATTAAAAATTGCTCTTAAATGCTGATTATATCGGTATTTAAGGCTAAAAACTATATATAAAAGGGGTTATCCTGCCTAACTTCTCGCATAATCTTTTTTTAATCTTATCTACACTAACATTTACAAAGATTTTTTTAAAAGGGATAAAAATATTTTTTAAAAAGATTTTATTTTTTTAGAATTTATTTTTTAATTTTTTAATTTTTTTATAAATTTTTAGGAGTTTTTATTGTGAGCAATATTAATTGGGATGAGTTTTTTGATAATCTAAAAAAAGTTAGAGCTGGACGAACTAAATACACAAAAAGTCAACACAAGTATATTTCTTTTAGTGATGGTGGATTTTCAAAAGCTGGGACTTCTTTTTCAAAAAATAATTTTTCAAAGCAATCAGTTATAAAAATGATTTCAAATTTGCCACAAACTTCCATTAAAAGATGTATTGATTATACTTTAAAAAATTCTATTGATGGACTTGCTAT
>NZ_JAPXGQ010000015.1:0-43245 GCF_027277485.1 Campylobacter ureolyticus
ACCATAAATTATACCTTTAACTAAAAAGTGTTTACCTAAAGTATTTATATCTCTTCCTGAGTTATGAAATAAATTTATAGTGTTATTTATAGCATCGCCTTCATTTGAGTAGCCACCATAAACATCACCAACTATATTTGATGAAGTTATATCTATAGTGTTTTTGTTAGCATCGTATTTGGCAGAGCCACCTGCTACAGAAGAGCCAACACTTGAAATTTTCAATGAGACTTTGTTTTCGTTAGCATTTTTATTTTCTGAGCTACCACCATAAATCTTGCCACCTATATTTGATGAAGTTATGTTGATTGTGTTATTATTGGCGTTGCCTGATGAAATTGCACCCCAAATTTCATTCTTGGAAAAACCACCATAACTATCTCCATTTATACTTGATGAAGTTATTGAAACGGTATTGTTGGTTGCATTATTTGCTGATGCTCCTCCGGCAACCGCAAAATCTATAGGGGAATTATCATATTTAGATACTTTTGATGAGATTATTTCTACTTCATTTTTATTGGCATCATTGTTATGGCCAAAAAGCCATGAATCCCCGCCGAAAATCATACCTTTTACTTCTGATGAAGTAATTTTTACTCTATTTTTTTCAGTGCCTAATTGTATTTTATCAGGGTCTCCGTATGATTCTCCGCCGGAGAGCATAGTGTTTATTATTTTTGAATTATCTATTATTACTTCATTATTTTTGGCTTTTCCTTGTGCTATTCCACCTGTTATTTTAAAATCAGGATTTGCGTTATCAGGTATTAATTTTGATGAATATATATTTATGGTATTATTTGAGCTATTTCCTTTGTTTTCATCGGTCGATCTTCCACCTACTATATATAATTTATTTATATTTGTTTGTATAGAATCAATATTTACCTTATTAAAATTTGTATTTCCTTTCCAACTATCTGCTCCAAATATACGAATGTCCCTTGTTATTTTCTCCGGCATTTTTGTAATATTTATATTATTATATGAAGCATCACTATTTTCAGACATTCCGCCGATTAGATTTACTACATAGTTATCAGAACTTGTGGCAATATCGGATAATTCTACATTTAGAGTATAGCCGTTTATTTCATCATTTTCATTTGCACCTGCAGCATAGACAACATTTTCTTTTCTGCTTACCTTATCAAGAGTTATTTCTTTAGTTGACAAATTTCCTACATTTAGCTTATGATTATATGTTGTAAACATAAATGGTGGATCAATCACTGTAAAATCACTCTCTGATCCAAAAGCAGCATTATTAAAAAGTGCCATAGCTAAAATAAAACTAATAGGTATAAATCTTTTTTTAGAACTTAAATTAAAATTTTTCATACTTTCTTCCCCCACCCATATAAAGTCAGCTTATTATATATATTTTATTCTTTAAAATGCATAATATTATGTATAATAAATATAGTATTACTCAATTTTATTTAAAAATATTCAAAATTTATTTTAATGTCAATTATTTATGTTTAATAGGTGGTAAAAAAAGTTAATTTTAAATTAATATAAGCATTTGAATTTTTAAAAGCCTAGGTAAAACCCAAGCTTTTAAACTGATAATTTAAAACCTCGCTCCAATTGTAAACTCAAAGCTATTTGTGCTATCATAGTCTTCTTTATTAAGCGGTTTTACCCAGAAAAGTTGTAGTGGTCCAACAGGTGTTCTCCACTCGATTCCAGCTCCAGCACTATATCTTTTTGACTCACTCCAGCTATCATCACCTATCATTCCATAGTCAAAAAATGTTACAAAACGCATATTTATACGATCAATTAAAGGCATACTTAACTCAAATGAGTTATTAAAGCTTTGCTTTCCACCTGTTTCTATGTAGTTACAATGCGTATTGTCAAGACAAATTTTCCTTTTTGGAATACTTCTTCCATCATATCCTCTAACAGATCTCATTCCACCTAAAAATAGCTTTTTATTAACTGGTAGGTTTTTATCATTAAAGAAATATCCAGCACCTGCTTTATATCTAAATATCAAATCCCAATCGATATAATCTTTCATTCCAAAATACCAATTAAAATTTGCATTTCCTTTTAGATACTCTATATCTCCACCAAGTCCTGAATAATCAAGCGAAGCACTAGCTATAATACCACTTCTTGGCAAGTAGTAATCATCTGTATTATTAAATACAATTGATGGAATAAGTGAGCTTTTTAGATTATTTCCATTTTGATAACCAGCTTTTTCATAATAAGCATTTAAACCATTTATTTTTGATTTTTCAATTTCATAAGTTAAATAAGCACTTGTATATCTTCCAAGCTTTCTACCAATTGTAGCACTTGCTCCATAAGCTTTTTCTTTATAGTCATTCCAGTCCCAATCTCTTGCGTAAATTTGACCACTTAGGCTATATTCTGAGTTATAAATTCTAGGATTTGTAAAGCCAATTGCTCCACTTAGTTGATCATCGCTTTTTTCAGCACTTACATAGCCGCTTATCCCGCTGCCAAATATATTTTTTTCAGAAACTGATGCACTTAGTAAAAGACCATCTCCACTTCCGTATCCAATACCACCTGTTATGCTTCCAGTAGGAGCTTCTTTAACATCTATATTTAAATCTATTTCGTTATCATTTACAACATTTTCAGTTATTTCAACATCATCAAAATATCCAGTTCTTCTAAGTGAATTTTTAGAATCGACCAAATCAGTTCTATTGTAAAGTTCACCCTCTGTTAAATACATCTCTCTTCTTACAACTGAATCAGCAGTTTTTTCATTACCTGAAATTGTTACATTTCTTACATAAATTTGAGAGTGAGGTTTGATTATATAGTTTATTTTAACGGTATTATTTTCATTATCAGGTTTTAAATCAGGATTAATCTCAACATACGCATATCCCTTATCTGCAACTATATTTTCAAGTTTTGTAATATCTCTTCTTATCCAATCAGCATTAAATCTCTTACCACTTCTTAATTTTAAATCTTTAATAATTTTTTTTGTATCAAGCTCTAAGTATTCTGGTGCTTCAATTGAAATTTCACTAACTCTAAATCTTTCCCCCTCTGTTATATAATAAGTAAGATCAGCAGTATAGTTGCTCATATATGTATTTACAAAAGGAGCTGAAACAGTAGCGTTTAAATAGCCTCTTTTCATATATTCGTTTTGTATTCTAGCTGGATCGTTTGGAAGATCTGCGGTTTTTAATTTGCCATCATCAAAACCCCACATCCATCCAAGCAACTCTCTTTGCTTGTTTGCAATTGCGGGTCTTATATCTGAGTACTTAAGCTTTTTAGCACCTACTAAATTTACATTTTTTATTATGATGTTTTCACCTCTATTTACAATAACCGTTAAATGAAGCGAGCTTTTATCTTCATCTAAAAATTTCTCTTCAGTCTCAACTACGGTATCAAAATAGCCCTTTACTTCATAAAACTGTTTTACTCTTTCTTTTACTTGATTTAAGGCAACCTTATCATATGCTTGACCAAGTTTTAAGCCAATTATTTGCTCCATTGCAGTTCTATCATTTGTTACAACTCCTTCAATATCAAGTTTTGAAATAATAGGCTTTTCTTTTACATGAATGGTCAAATTTCCGTTTTTTTCAGTAATGTAAATATCATCAAAATAGCCTTGATTAAAAAGATTTGTAATGGCTTTATTTGTATTATAGCCAGTAATAGTGTCTCCTATTTTAAGGCCTGATATATTTTGTGCAACCAATGGTGAAATTTGTTTTAAACCCTCAAAATTTACAGACTTTATAGCTGTTGCACCAAAAGCCAAATTTGCCAAAAATAATGCTAGATATGTAGTTTTTTTCATTTGCTAACCTAAAAATAAATATTTTGGCGGTATAATAGCATAATTAAAATAAAATTTTAGTGAAAATAAGGAAATTTATGAAAATTGGTATTATTGGTCTAGGATTAATAGGAGGCTCGGTTGGACTTTGTCTAAAGGATATGAAATTAATAGATAGGGTTTATGGAAATGATATAAGCAAAGAAAATGAGAGTCTCGCTCTAGATTTAGGACTTGTTGATGAGATAATAACTTTTGATCAAATGAAGGAGATTTGTGATGTTGTATTTTTAGCAATTCCAGTTGAGGCAATAGTTAAAACCTTACAAAATTTAAAAGATATTAAAAATACCACAACGATAATTGAGCTAGGAAGTACAAAAGAAAAGATAATTTCTTCTTGTCCAAAAGAAATAAGGGCAAATTTAGTGGCTGCTCATCCTATGGCTGGAACTGAAAATTCAGGTCCAAAAGCTGCATTCAAAACACTTTTACAAAAAGCTGTTGTGGTTATTTGTAATGATGATGATACGGCAAATTTACATGCAAAAAGAGCTATTGAAATTTTTTCTTACGCTGGCATGAAGATAGTTTTTATGGATGCTAAAAAGCATGATCATCATGTTGCTTTGATTTCGCATTTGCCACATGTTATAAGCTATTCGTTGGTAAATAGTGTTTTAAAAGAAGAAAATAAAAGAAATATCATAAATTTAGCTGGAGGAAGCTTTTCAGATGTTAGTCGTATCGCAAAATCTTCACCTGAAATGTGGAGTGATATTTTTAAACAAAATAAAGAAAATGTTTTAAATTCTATAAATTCTTTTAAAAAAGAACTTGATTTTTGTCAAAAATTAATAGAAGATGAAAAATGGCAAGAGCTTACAAGATGGCTATACGAGGCAAGAATTATAAGAGATTTCTTATAAATTAAAATTGAAATTTACCGTAAGTTTATCAGCCCAAAGTAAAATTATGTAAGAGTTATAGAAATAATATAAATTTAAGGTGAGAGTTTGAGAAGAAGAAATTCAAGAGAAAGTGGTGGCTTTTTTGGAGCATTTTTTTTAGTAATTTTATTAGTAGTGTTAGGAATATCATATTTTGTTTATTCATCTGATATGTTTGAAAGAAATGCGCCGAAAGTTAGTTTAGGAGATAAAATTAATTGGAATTTGAAAACTCCAATTAATGTAAACATAACAGATGATACAGGCATAAAATCACTTAAAATTTCATTAAGTGATGGCAAACAAGTTGTGAATTTGATAGATGAGACATTCGAGCTTATTCAAAAAGAATTAAATTTAGCTATAAATTTGCCAAAAGGAACATTGCTTGATAGAAATGGAAATTTTAAATTAAATATTGAAGTAAAAGATGTAAGCAAATGGAGATTTGGAAACAAATTAAACAAAGAAATAGATGTTTTAGTAGATACAAAGCGACCAGATGTTTATATTTTAAATCAATCTTATAAAATTACAAAAGGCGGTTCTGCCGCAGTTGTTTTTAAAGCTAGTGATGATAATTTAAATGAAGTTTATATTCAAACTAATTTTGACAAGAAATTTGAAACAGTACCATTCTATAAAGATGGATATTTTGTATCAATTATAGCTTGGCCTGTTAACCAAAAAAATTTTACTGCTTATGCTGTTGCAACGGATAAAGCAGGAAATGAAAGTAGGGTAAGAATTAGATATTATTTGCAAGATAAAACTTATAAAACTTCTAAAATTTCACTAACTGATGAGTTTATAAACGGCAAGATAAGTGAGCTAGTTGAAATTTATGCAAAAGATCCAAGTATTTACGAAGGTATTGAGAAATTTAAATTTGTGAATGAAACTTTAAGAAATGCAAATGAAGAGTTGATTTATTCAAAAACTGATAAAATTTTAGAAGAAAAAGTGGATGATTTTTTTATAAAACCATTTTATCCTCTTAAAAATGGTGCCGCAGTTGCAAGCTTTGGTGATCATAGGTTTTATGTAAAAGATAATAAAGATGTAAGCCAATCATGGCATTTAGGACTTGATTTAGCAAGTGTTGCAAATGCTCAAATTACAACAAGCAACCCAGCTGTTGTGGTTTTAAAAGCAGATAATGGAATTTATGGATTAAATTTAGTTTTATATCATGGGCTTGGACTTTATAGTATTTATGGGCATTGTAGTGCATCATCATTAGAGGTTGGACAAAATATAAACGAAGGAGATATTATAGCAAATACTGGAAGTTCTGGACTTGCATTTGGTGATCATTTGCACTTTGGTATGAGTGTTCAAGGAGTTGAGGTAAGACCAGAAGAGTGGATGGATAAAAAGTGGATGAGAGAAAACATTTTTCAAATTTTAGATAATGCCAAAAAACTTATTGATAATAAAAAATAAGTTTTATCATTTACTAATTTTAAGATATAATTAAACATTAAAAAATATGAGGGGTATGTTTTGAAACAAACAACTATAAAAAAAAGAATTGAAGGCGTTGGTATTGGACTTCACAAAGGTGAGCCTATAAAAATTGCCTTAGAGCCTTTAGGTGAAGACTCAGGGATTATTTTTTATAGACAAGATGTAGGTGTAAGCATAAAAGCTGAACCAGAAAGTGTTATAAATACCCAAATGGCAACTGTTATTGGTAACAGTAACGGTGTATATATTTCTACAATAGAGCACTTATTAAGTGCTATAAATAGCTATGGAATTGACAATATAAGAGTTGTTTTAGATGCAAATGAGCCACCTGTTATGGATGGAAGTTCTATTGGATTTTGTATGATGCTTGATGAGGCAGGTACAAAATCTTTGGATAAAAATAAAAATATAATGGTTATAAAAAAAGAAGTCACTGTCAAAAAAGGCGATAAATTTGTTTCTATAAAACCATCAAATAGTCCTAAATTTAACTACACTATTAAATTTAATCACCCAGCTATAGGCGAGCAAATTTATGAGTTTGAGTTTTCTAAACAAAATTATATTAAAGAAATAGCAAGAGCTAGGACTTTTGGATTTTTAAAGGATGTTCAAGCTTTAAGAGCTCAAAATTTAGCACTTGGTGGAAGTTTAGAAAATGCCGTTGTTTTAGATGATAGTGGTATTTTAAATCCTGGTGGATTAAGATTTGAAAATGAATTTGTAAGGCATAAAATTCTTGATGCAATTGGTGATTTAGCATTAATGGGAATGCCTATTCTAGGTGATTATACAGCATATGCTGGAAGTCATGAATTAAACCATCTTTTAACTTTAGAAATCTTAAGTGATGCAAAAAACTATGATATAGTAAATTTAAAAGATAAAGCTTTTGCGAAAGAATATTCAAAAGTTTTTGCATAATAAGGATACATTCATTAAACAGGTTGATATTTTAGTTCTTACATTGTGTAAACCAGCTATTGTTGCCATCTATGAAAATGATGTTTTAGTACAAGAGCTTAGTAATGAAAACCCAGCTAGTGATTTTTTAATAGAGGCAATTGATTATATTTTAAAAAATTACGATTTAAAAAGCATAGTTTATGCAAATGGACCAGGAAGTTTTATGGGCATAAAAGTTGCTTATGTTATTCTTAAAACTCTTAGTATAACTAGAAATTTACCACTTTATGCAGTAAGTGGATTTGAATTAAATGGTAATTCGCCTATTAAAGCAAATAAAAATTTAAGCTTTGTTTTAAAAGACAATGGTGAAATCATTTTAAAAAAAATAGAAGCAAAAGAATTTAAAATTCCTTCAAATTTATCCAAATTAAATAAAACAAATGATATACTTCCGAATTATATAATAGATGCAGTTTAGGTGAAAAATGAAGATAAAAGTTCCAGCAACTAGTGCGAATTTAGGTCCAGGCTTTGATGCGTTGGGACTTAGCTTAAACCTATATAATGAGGTTGAAATAACAAAGCAAAATTTGCCTTGCATTTCTATAAAGGGCGAGGGAAGTGGAAATTTAAATATTAAAAAAAATAACACTTTTGTAAATATTTTCTTAGAAATTTATGAGTCCTTAACTGCTAGGCAAGAAAATTTTAAATTTTCATTTATAAATAATATCCCATTTTCAAGAGGGCTTGGGAGCAGTTCTTCTGTAATCATTGGAGCAATTGCAGCAGCTTATGAAATGGCTGAGTTTAAAATTGCAAAAGAGGCTATTTTAAATAAAGCTTTATTTTATGAAAATCACCCTGATAATATCGCTCCTGCTACATTTGGTGGTTTTGTAACAAGCATAGTTGAGAATGGTAAAGTTTATACTCAAAAAATTTATTTAGATTCTTCTATAAAAGCTGTTGTTGTTATTCCAAATAAAGCAATGTCAACAGATAAATCAAGATCAAAATTACCAAAAAATTATTCCATGAAAGATTGTGTTTTTAATCTTTCTCATAGTGCTTTTTTAACAGCTTCATTTATAAAAAAAGATTACGAAAGCCTAAGAGTAGCAGCTAAAGATATGATGCATGAAGATCTAAGAATGAAGGCTTTACCAGAGCTTTTCGATGTTAGAAAAATTTCTTATGAAAATGGAGCTTTAATGAGCACACTATCAGGAAGTGGATCAAGTTTTTTAAATATAACATACAAAGACGATAGCAAAAATTTAGCTAAAATTTTAAAAGATAAATTTCCAGATTTTAAGATAAAAGAGCTTGATTTTGATAATGAAGGCTTTAAAATATCATAAAAAAGCAAAATAAAAGAAAAAAAAGATATAATGATGGGAAAATTTCTGCAAATTAGATCATGTGTAGTTTGCAAAAATAAATTTGAACAAAAAAAACTTTTAAGATTTAGGATAAAAAACCATAAAATTAACAAAGAAGATTTAACTGGAAGAAGTTTTTATATATGTTCTGATTGTATAAAAAAAGAAGAAAAAATTTTAAAAAAAGCAGTTTCTAAATTTGTAAGAATTTCAAGTTTAGATGAATTAAAAGGAGATTAGTTTATATGGCGGAAGTTCGCATAAGTGAGATAGCATTAGAGCTTGGTTACACCAGTAAGGAAATTATTGAAAAAGCCAATGAAATGGGGCTAAAAAAAATAAAAGCACAAAATAGTGCAGTTAGCATGGAAGAAGCAGAGGCTATATATAACTATGTTCAAACAGGTGAGTTGCCACAAAAGCTTAAGACAAAATCTAAAATACATTCAAAACCTAAAAAAGAAATTGAGATTTTAGATGATGAAGAGCCTATCAAGAAGTCAAAAAAAGAAAAAAATAATAAACCAAAAGCTGAAAAAACAGTAAAGCCTAAAAAAGAGTCAATTTCAAAAAAAATAGAAGAGCAAAAAGAAGAAGATTTTAGCTCCATAAAAACACCAGAAGAAATTAAAAATGAAGAAGCTAAAAAAGGGATAAAAGAAACAACTTTAAAAAAAGATATAAAAACAGAAATAAAAGAAGAATTAAAATCACAAGACAAAGATGATATAAAAATTACAAAATCTAAAAACTTGGAAACTCCTAAAAAAGAAATTTCAAAAGAAAAAGAATCTGAATCAAAAATTAAAAAAGTTGAGAGCTTAGCTTCTTTATCTCTAAAAAAAAGAAGAGGCTTGGTAATAGTTAAGAAAAAAGATGAGCTTAAACAAGAAGAACAAAAAGAAGTTAAAGTCAAAAAAGAGCCAACTCAAAAATTAAACATTGGACTTGATGAGATATTTTCAAATACAAGCTCAAATTTAAAAAAGAAAAAATCACCTAAAAAACAGCCTTTAAATACAAAAAAAGAAAGTACTACAAAAATAGAAATCTTAGATGATAGAGATATAAAAGATGTTGAAATAGATGATGAAAATGAGGTTGTTTTGCCTGATTTAACTCTTAGTGCTATTAATGTTGAAAACCAGCAAAAAGAGACTAGGCAGCAAAAAGTATATCGTTCAGCTCAAAATAAATTTACAAATCAAGAAACTAGAAGTATAAGCAGAGGTGCAAGAAAAAAACACAAAAAACCAGTTAAAAAAGATGAGGAAATTTCTATTAGTTCTATTGATATTCCAAAAGAAATTAGAGTTTATGAATTTGCAGATAAGCTTGGAAAACAACCTAGTGAAGTTATCTCAAAACTTTTTATGTTAGGGCTTATGGTAACTAAAAACGATTTTTTAGATGAAGATGCGTTAGAAATTTTAGCTGACGAGTTTAATGTAACTATAAATATCATTGATGAAGCTTTGGAATTTGATTATACTAAAGATTATGATGAAACAAAAGATGATGAAAAGGATCTTGTTTTAAGAGCACCTGTAGTCACTATAATGGGACATGTTGACCATGGAAAGACAAGTTTATTAGATTATATAAGAAATTCACGCGTTGCAACCGGTGAAGCTGGTGGTATAACTCAACATGTTGGTGCTTATATGGTAGAAAAAAATGGTAGAAAAATAACATTTATTGATACTCCTGGACACGAGGCTTTTACAGCAATGAGAGAAAGAGGTGCTGAGGTAACTGATGTTGTTATTATTATAGTTGCAGCAGATGATGGAGTAAAACCACAAACAAAAGAAGCTATTGCTCATGCAAAAGCAGCAAATGTTCCAATAATTATAGCTATTAATAAAATGGATAAACCAACAGCTAATCCTGATTTAGTAAAATCAGGATTGAGTGAGCTTGGAATTTTACCTCTTGATTGGGGTGGGGAGTATGAGTTTGTTCCAATTTCAGCAAAAACTGGAATGGGTATAGATGAACTTTTAGAAATAGTTTTACTTCAAGCTGATATTTTAGAGCTTAAAGCAAACCCAAAAAGAATGGCAAAAGCAACAGTTATAGAAAGTTCACTTAAAAAAGGTCTTGGAACAGTTGCAACTATTATTGTTCAAAATGGAACTTTAAATATAGGAGATAATGTTGTAGCTGGGGTATCTTATGGAAGAGTAAGAGCTATAATGGATGATAAAGGAAATCATATCAAAAAATTAAGCCCAGGAGAGTGTGGCGTTATAATAGGTCTTAGCGAAGTTCCAGAATCAGGTGAAACACTAATAGGCGTAGAAGATGAAAAAACAGCAAAAGACTATGCTAGTAAAAAACATGATTATCTTAGACAAAAAGAGCTTTCAAAATCAACAAAAGTAAGCCTAGAAGAGCTTGGTGCAAAGATAGCAGAAGGTGAGCTTAAAACTTTACCTGTGATTGTAAAAGCAGATGTTGGTGGAAGTTTAGAGGCCATAAAAGCAAGTCTTGAAAAACTTAGAAATGATGAGATTAAGGTAGACATTATTCATAGCGGAGTAGGTGGTATTACACAAAATGATATTGGTCTTGCAAGCACGAGTGAGAATTGTGTGATTCTTGGCTTTAATGTCCGACCAACTGGAGATGTAAAAGAAAGAGCTAAAGAAAGAGGCGTAGAGATAAAAACTTATAATGTAATCTATACTCTTTTAGATGATGTTAAGGCTATTTTAGGTGGGCTTATGAGTCCTATTATAAGCGAAGAAGAAATAGGTCAAGCTGAAATAAGACAAGTTATAAATGTTCCAAAAATCGGACAAATCGCAGGTTGTATGGTAACTGATGGAAACATTACAAGAGGAGCCGATATAAGAGTTATAAGAGATGGTGTAGTTAAATTTGAGGGAAAGGTAAGTTCGCTTAAACGTTTTAAAGATGATGTAAAAGAAGTAGCAAAAGGTTTTGAGTGTGGTGTTGGCATAGAAGGATATAACGATATGCAAGTGGGTGATTACATAGAAAGCTTTATAAAAAGAGAAGAACAAGCAACTATCTAAAAAGAGTAGAAATGAGTGGCGAGATAAGAAGACTAAGAACAGCAAGTGTTTTAAAACAGCTTATTCCCGAGGCTTTATCAGGGCTTTCTGACCCAGATTTACAAGGACTTTGTGTTGTCGATGTGGAGTGTAAAAAAGGAAGATATGATGCTTTTGTCTATCTTGATAAAATGGCATTTGATGAAGATGAACAAATTCTAGTTTTAAAAAAGCTTGATAAGGTGAATGGCTATTTGCAAAATTACTGCAAAGAGGCTGAAGGTTGGTTTAGAAGTCCTAAATTTCATTTTAAATTTGATGATAAACTAGAATATCAAAACCATATGGATGAGTTATTTAAAAGAGCCGCTAATAGTTTAAAAAAGGATATAAATGACTGATATAAAAGCTCTAGTGATGGAGTGTGGATTAAATCTATATGATACTGAAGTTGCAAATGAAAATGGCAAAACTATTTTTAGAGTCTATATCACAAAAAGTGGTGGTGTGAATTTGGATGATTGTGAAAAAGTAAGTAAGCTTTTATCACCTATTTTTGATGTCGAACCACCGATAAATGGTAAATACACACTTGAAGTAAGTAGCCCAGGACTTGAGAGAAAGCTTACAAAACAAGATCATTTTATAAACAGCATTGGTGACAAAGCTAAAATAACAACAATAAATAAAGAAAAATTTGAGGGTGAAATTATAGGCTTTGATAATGAAATTTTAACTCTTAAAACCGATAAAGAAAATTTAGATATAAAATTTGATGAAATTTTAAAGGCTAAAACTTTTATTGAGTGGTAGATAAACTTTAAAAATTTAAAAGATAAATTTTAAAAGATTTTGGCTTAGTTTTTACATAATTTTTCTTTAATTATTTCTTGTAAGAATTTAATTTATTTTAAAAATATTTTTATCATTAAGTAGAATAATCTTATTTGAATTCTTGAGTATTTCTAGTATTTTTTTATTAATTTATCAAATTTTATAAAACTTGATATAAATCAATTGTTTCTCATTTTATTTTTAGTATAATTACCTTTTTTTTAAAATTTATAAAGGAGGCTTTTTGAAAAAACTAATTGATAAAATTAAGCGCTCTCCATCTGCTTTTGCTACTTTGGTTCTTGTGATAAGCTTTGGTTTGGTTATCGGACATGGGCTTTTTACATTTGTCTATGCAAAAGGTTTTTCATATTTTGGACATGATTCCGAAGCCTGTAAAAACTGTCATGTTATGAATCAAGTCTATGAAAGCTGGATGAAAGGCGGGCACCAACATGTTGCAACCTGTAGTGATTGCCATGTTCCCGAAGGCTTTGTATCTAAGTGGTTATTCAAGGCTGAAAATGGTCTTCATCATGGATATGCTGTTACTTTTAAGCAAAATCCAGTGTCTTTTCAAGCCACAGATAAAGGTAAAAACATAATCCAAAATAACTGCATCGCCTGTCACAGCGAATACGCTGCACACTCAATAGATGCAACTATGAAAAAAGGTGCTCCAGGAAGCGAGCCACTATCTTGCGTATCGTGTCATAGACAAGTCGGACACGCACATAACTTTTAAAATCAACAAGGAGAAATAATGAAAAAATGGACTTTATATACGGTGGCTTTTTTTGTTGCCGTTGTTTTGGGTGCAGCTATGTTTGCACTATTTGTAGATATCGGTTCTAAATTTGAGGAGGAAAAAAGCTATCCGATGATGCTTCATAAGGTAAGTGATTTGGACCCTGATGTAAAAAAGTGGGGTAAAAATTTCCCATCACAATATGAAAGTTTTGCCGCTATGGAGAATATTGCTTACGAGACACCATACGCAGGTTCGGTTCCATATAGTAAACTAATTCGCTATCCTGCGGCTACTAAATTTTGGGATGGATATGCTTTTGCAGTTGACTATAACCGCCCAAGGCTTCATTTTTATACACAAATTGACCAGATTGAAACAAAAAGGAATGATAAAGAGTATTTAAACTCTCACGGACTTCCTAAATTTAAAGGTCAGCCAGGAGCCTGTGTAAACTGCCATACTGGGCATTTAACTGCTATTATGAAAGATGGGGATTATAACTTAACTAAAGATCCTGTTGAATCAGCTAGTAAAGATATGCCATTTTTTGATGTAAAAGGCGAAGAAGGCAAAAAAGAAAAAGCCGCATGGACAAAGATGAACTCAATTCCTTATTTTGATGTTATGAAAAAAGTAGCTGATAAACATGGCGAAGATCCATATAAAGGCTCACATTTAGGAAGTAGCTGTGCTGATTGCCATAGTCCTGATGATATGAGTTTAAGAGTAACAAGACCTGCATTTGTCAATGCTATGGTTGATAGAGGTTATGAGGCAGATGCAAAAAGTGGACTAAAAGCTAGTCGCCAAGAGATGAGAAGTTATGTTTGTATGCAGTGTCATGTGGAGTATTATTTCCAAGGTAAAGACTCAACTCTAACCTTCCCATGGGCTAAATGGGAAAAAGATAAACCATTTAAAATAGAGATGTTTGATGAGTATTATGATGAGATGTTTGAAAATGGTAAGTTTAAATTTGACTATAAGCATAAAACTACAGATGCACCAATCATTAAAATGCAACATTCAGAAGCTGAACTTAGCTCAGCTGGAATTCACGCAAGAAGTGGTGTAAGTTGTGCTGATTGTCACATGCCATATAAAAGAGAGGGCGCTCAAAAGGTTTCAAGTCATACTGTACAAAGTCCATTTGCTGACATTACAGGAAGTTGTAAGACTTGCCATATGCAAAGCGAAGATAAGTTAGTAGAGCGTATAAATTTTATACAAAATCGCCACTCTTATGAGCTTAGAAAATGTGAAAATGCACTACTTTCTCTAATCCAAGATATTGAAGTAGCAAGAGGCGAGCTTGCAAAACTTCCTGAGTTTGCAAATTTAGATGGTGACACACAAAAAGCTGAAATTTCAAAAGCTTTGGAAAAAACTTTATGGAATCAAAGACGTGCTCATATGAGATGGGACTTTGCATTTAGTGAAAACAGCTATGGTTTCCATGCACCACAAGAAGCTGCAAGGATCATCGGACAATGCCAAGAATTTGCTAGAAAAGGTCAAATAGAACTATCAAATGAACTAGCCAAATTTGGAGTAAATATAGAGCTAACTCAAACAGCAGATGAGGTGCCAGAGCCAGAACAAATCACAAGTCATAAAGGTTTAGTTGCAACTCCACCATCACAAAAACTTAAAGAACTTGATGAGAGAGTTAAAAATTTAGATTTTAATTAAAATTAAACTCTTAAATCTCAAATCCACATTGTCAAGGACTAAAGTCCGGCTTTGTGGATTTGTGAATTTTAATAGCGCCTAATTTATTTTAAACTATTTCCAAATTTCATTTTTACAATTACAAAAAAATTTTATAAATTTAGTGCTTTTGGATCGCTTCCGTAAGCATTCTCTCCCTCATCACCTTTTTTAAATATTGGTAAAAAAATAAAATAAACTAATAGCGCCAATCCTATAATTATAAATAAATCAGCCAGACTACTTTCCCCAAGAAAACCAGCAATAACAAATGAGATAAACGGGGCAAATATCATAACTAGCACAAACTGCCCACTTTTGCCAAAATCATGAACTCTTCTTACAAGTAGCGCAAGTCCTGGGATAAATACAATCAAAGCATAAATAAGGCTAAAAAATCCATATGAATCACCAAAAACTAAAAAATCAACTACCGAAATAATAACCCCAACAATAAAATTAAAAACAAAAAACCAGCCATACTCTTTTCGTCTAGCTCTACCAATAAAAATGGGAAATTCCCAAGCACCCAGATAATACTCATCAAAGTAGTTCATAAAAACTCCTAAGTAAAAAAGTTTTTAAATTTTATCAAATTTATAAAAAATTTACTAATGAAATATGAAAATACCGGTTCTATTCTAAGCTGAATTTGCTATAATCTTAAACAAAAAAGGAATTAAGATGACAATTACTTTAGAAAATGTCAATAATAATATTTTTGAAGTTATCAAAAGTTTAGTTAAACTCGATAGTAATATCGTATTAAAAAAAGATGGATATACAAAAGAATTTATAGATGATATGAATAAATGTGATGAGGAATTTAAAAGTGGAAATTTAAAAACATATGACAATTTTGATGAGATTTTAAAAGATATAGAAAATGACTAAATATAAAATTCAAGTATCATCAAAATTTAAAAATCAACTTAAAAAACTTAGCCAAAAAGATAAAAAACTAACAAAGAAAGTGGTGGATATTTTAGCAAGTGGTGAAAAATTAGATAAAAAATACCTTGATCATAAACTAAAAAATGACTTTAAAGACTATAGAGAATGCCATATAAAACCTGATTTGTTACTAGTTTATAGATATTTTGATGATAAGCTTCTTTTATATCTTTATCAAATAGGCTCGCATTCTGAAATTTTTTAAAAATTTAAGGTTGTCAAGATTTAGAAGTTTCAAAAAGGCATAAAATGAATGATGAATTTTATATGAGTTTAGCCATAAAAAAAGCTTGGCAGTATCAAATTTTAACCTATCCAAATCCAGCAGTTGGGGCATTAATACTTGATAAAAATAATCAAATTTTAAGTATAGAAGCTCACCAAAAAGCTGGGTGTAATCACGCAGAAGTAAATGCTATAAAATCAGCCCTAATTAAACTTAATCCAAATTTAAATTTCCCAAAAGATGAAAAAGAAACTTATGAATTTATCCTTAAAAATCACGCAAATTTGCTAAATGGTGCAAAAATTTATGTCACACTTGAGCCTTGCTCACATCATGGTAAAACCCCACCTTGTGCAAATTTGATAAAAGAACTTTGTTTTAGTGAAGTTATAATTTCACAAAAAGATATAAATCCCACCGCAAAAGGTGGCGCCCAAATTTTAAAAAACGCAGGAATAAAAGTAAAATTTGGAGTTTTGAAAAATGAGGGATTTTTACTTTTAGAGCCATTTTTAAGATGCCTTAATGGAAATTTCAGCTTTTTAAAACTAGGAATGAGCTTAAATGGTGTTATAAAAGGTGGAGTTATTACAAATAATGCTTCCAGGCTTTTAGTTCACAAGCTAAGAAATGTTAGTGAAATTTTAGCAATTGGTGGGAATACTGTTAGAGTTGATAGACCTATTTTAGATACTAGGCTTTTAGGAAAAAATTTTAAAAATCCTGATATTTTTATCTATTCTAAAAAAAATGAATTTGATAAAACAATTCCACTATTTAGTGTTAAAAATCGCGAAGTCATAATTAGTAATGATATAGAAAAACTAAAAAATTATAAGCTTTGTATGATTGAAGGCGGTGAGCAAATGGCTAGAAATTTGCCTAATTTTGTAACACATATACTAATATTTTTTTCAAACAAATTTATAAATTTGGATAGTATTTCTCTAAATTTAGAGCTTGAGCTACTTTTTTTAGACAAACTTGATGATAATTATTATGGTTGGTTTAAGATTAAAAGATAGTTTTTTATTTTTTACTTTTTGTAACAAATTTGTTTTTTATAACCTATAAAAATAACTTTCATGACACTTTTATGTTGCTTTTTGATATACTGAACCCAAACTAAAACTAAGGAGGTTTCTTTGGAAAATGAAGTGATAAATGAGGGCGGTGTATCACCCATAACTAAAAGAGGGCTTATAGTTATGCTGATAGCTGCAATACTCTCTTTTGCCATATATAAAATTTTGCCATACGAAGACAATGTAAATAAAGGCTTAGGTCTACTTGTTTTTATAGCAATTTTATGGCTTACTGAAGCTGTCCATATAACAGTTACTGCTTTAATGATTCCGTTGCTTGGAATTTTTATAGGCATTGGTTCTGTTAATGCGGACGGCGTGTTTAAAGCTTTGACTATCAAACAAGCTTTATCAAATTTTGCAAATCCAACTATATTTTTATTTTTTGGTGGTTTTGCACTAGCTACTGCTCTTCACATCCAAAAGCTCGATACTAAAATAGCTATGAAGCTTATATCATTATCAGGCTCAAAGCTTGGATATGCAGCAATTGCAATATGTTTAGTAACCGCAGGACTTTCTATGTGGATATCAAACACAGCAACTGCAGCTATGATGCTTCCACTTGCTATTGGTATGCTTTCAGGGCTTGATAGAGTTAAAGATAAAGGAACGATTGTTTTTGTTCTTTTGGGAATTGCATACTCAGCAAGTATTGGTGGACTTGGAACAATGGTAGGCTCACCACCAAATGCAATTGTTTCAGCTGAGCTTGGTTTAACATTTTTTGATTGGATGAAGATAGGACTTCCACTTACCATTATAATGTTACCAGTTATGCTTTTGACACTTTATTTTTTATTTAAACCTGATTTTAATAAAAAAATAGAAGTTGACGCAAGTGTGGATATTCCTTGGACAACAAATAGAATTTTAACTATTATTGTCTTTTGTACAACTGCACTTTGCTGGATATTTGCTAAGCCTTTAACACATTTAACAGGCATAGCTTTTAGTGATGGTTTGATAGCTCTTGGAGCAGCGGTTGCGGTTGTTGTTTTAGGTCTTTGTACTTGGAATGATGTAGCAAAGAACACTGAATGGGGTGTTTTAATGCTATTTGGTGGAGGATTAACTCTAAGTGCTATTTTAAAAGATTCTGGTGCTTCACTTGTTTTAGGTCAAGCAGTTGCTAATATATTTGGTGGCTCTTCACCTTTGGTTATTATATTTGTTGTTGCCATATTTATAATAATTTTAACCGAATTTACAAGCAACACCGCTTCAGCAGCGCTTTTAGTTCCTGTTTTTGCAGGAGTTGCTACTCAAATGGGTATGCCAAAAGAGATTTTAGTTACAGTTATTGGAGTTGGTGCAAGTTGTGCGTTTATGCTTCCTGTTGCAACTCCACCAAATGCTCTTGTTTTTGGAACAGGAATGTTTGGTCAAAAAGATATGATAAAAGCAGGTATTGTTTTAAATATCTTTTCGGTTGTGGTAATTGCACTTTTTGCATATTTCGTATTTTAAAAAATTTGGGCTTTTTAGCCCAAATTTACTCACTATTTATAAAAAATAATTTTAAAATTTAATATTAAGCAAATTTAAAGTTTGAAAAAGTGATAATTTTATCTTAAAGAAATAAGGAGTTTTTTTTGCAAGATAAAATATCACATATAACAAATAAAGGCTTAATTATTGTTTTAATCGCTGCGATTTTATCATTTTTACTTTATGAATTTTTGCCTTACGATTCAAATGCAAATAAAGGTTTAGCAATTTTGCTTTTTATAGCTATTTTGTGGCTTACAGAAGCTATTCATATTACAATTACTGCTTTGTTGATTCCAGTGTTAGGAGTGCTTTTAGGTATAGGTATAAGTTCTGAGAGTGGCTTTAGTCCTCTTGGTATAAAAGATATGTTGATAAATTTTGCAAACCCTACAATATTCTTATTTTTTGGTGGATTTGCTTTAGCTACGGCACTTCATATGCAAAAACTTGATGTAAAAATTGCTATGAAATTAGTCTCTTTATCTGGAGCTAAGCTTGGCTGGGCGGTTGTAATGATATGCGCAGTAACAGCCGTTTTATCTATGTGGATATCAAATACTGCAACTGCAGCTATGATGATACCTCTGGCAATTGGTATGATAAGTCATCTAGATAAAGAAAAAGATAGAGGAACAATAATTTTTGTGATGCTAGGAATTGCATATTCTGCAAGTATTGGCGGTCTTGGAACACTTGTTGGATCACCTCCAAATGCCATCGCATCGGCTGAACTTGGATATAGTTTTTTTGACTGGATGAAAGTTGGGCTTCCGCTTACTTTTATATTTTGGCCTTTAATGCTTTTTGTTTTATATATTTTATTTAAACCTGATTTTCATAGAAAAGTTGATATTGGAGCAAGTGATGATACTCCTTGGACAAGAAGTAGAATTATTACGATTGTAGTTTTTATACTAGTAGCAACTTGTTGGATATTTTCATCGGTTTTAAGCGATTTTTTTAGTGAAATTTTAGGTAGAAAACTTGTTATAAGCGATGCACTTGTTGCCCTAATTGCTGCTATTTTGGTGGTTGCTTTAGGACTTTGTAGTTGGGATGATATAGCTAAAAATACCGAATGGGGTGTTTTAATGCTATTTGGTGGCGGACTAACACTAAGTGCTATTTTAAAAGATTCTGGTGCATCATTGGTTTTAGGAAATGAAGTGGCAAATGCTCTTGGAAACGCACCTGATATTGTTATTGTTTTCATTGTTGCGCTTTTTATTAAAATTCTAACTGAATTTACTAGTAACACCGCTTCAGCCGCACTTCTAGTGCCTGTTTTTGCAGATATTTCCATGCAAATTGGCATGCCAAAAGAAGTTTTAGTTGTAGTTATTGGAGTTGGTGCAAGTTGTGCGTTTATGCTTCCTGTTGCAACTCCACCAAATGCTCTTGTTTTCGGAACAGGTATGATAAAACAAAAAGATATGATAAAAGCTGGATTTTTACTTGATGTTTTGGTAACAATTGCTATAACTTTATTTGCTTATCTCGTCTTACTTTAAAATTAAAATTTCATAAAACCTTAAAAAACCTTTTTAGTTTTTTAAGGTTATTTTATTTTTTTACTTTTTAACAATTCACCTTACTTTTAAACTAAACTCACTCATTATCAAATTTGCCACTTTTGATGAAAAAGTATCCATAAACTCATCATATTTGCTTTTTTCTTTCCAGACAGGATTTTGAACACCTGAGATTTTAACAACTTCATCTTTTACTTTTTTGTAGTTGCTAATTTCATCGATTAAGCCCAAATTTAGCGCTTCATCAGGTAAAAAAACTCTTGCATTTGCCCATATATTTTCATCATTTTTATTTAATTTTCTAGCAGTTGCAACCTCACTTACAAACAAATTATAGCTTTTATCTACTAAATCTTGAAGACTTTGCCTTTCAGATTGGCTCCAAGCCCTCATTATAGTTCCTGCTTCTTTAAACTCACCAGCTTTTACAACTTGATCTTTTATGCCAATTTTAGAGGCAAGTTCTTCGATATTATATCCTTGCATTATAACACCAATTGAGCCAATAAAACTTCCTTTATTTGCATAAATTTTATTTGCCCAAACACCGCTTAAGTAGCTTCCACTTGCCATTGTTCCACTTGCATAGGCAATTACTGGTTTTTCTTTATTTAGCTCTTTTATGGCATTTGAAATTTCAAAACTTGGTGCAAATGCACCACCTGGACTATTTATATTTAATAAAACAGCCTTTATATTTTTATCATCTTGAATGCTATAAATTTCTTTTAAAATAGCACTTTCATCCATAATTGCACCACTTAGTTTTATTTCAGCCAAATTTACTCCACTTTTTTCTATTTTTGTTCCTGAAAAGCCAACTAAAACCAATGTTATTAAAAATAAAACTATAAAAACTTTTATACCAAATTTCAAAATATCACTAAAAAATTTACCGATTTCTTTCATCATTTTATTTTTTCTCCTTTTATAAATATATTTTTTGCCTCTTTTGTATTTAAGATAAGCTGAAGTGGAATTTGCTTTTCATCGCTTACTTCAAAACCTTTAAACACCACGATATCAGCTATTTTGCCAACTTCTAGGCTTCCTAAATTTAAATTTAAAGCTTTTGCTGGATTTAGTGTTGAGGCTAGAAGTAAAAATTTAGCTAAATTTTGTAAATCAAAATCTTTATGAATTAATAAATTTGCTCTTAACTCATCAAAAAAATTTAAGCTTATATTTGAGCTAAGTCCATCTGTTGCTATACACAAATTTATATCATTTTTTAAAACCTTTTTTAAATTTAGAGATTTTTTACTCAAAAGGCGGTTTGAATAAGCACAATGGATTATTGAGTGAAGTTTTTTATCTAAAATTTCAAACTCTTTTAAATAAACACAGTGGATAAAAAGCGTTTTTATGCCTTCAAAATTTTCTACAAACTCTTTTATGCTATAAAAAGGCTTTGGGTTTTGACTAAAGTTTTTAAGCCATTTTTTAAACCCACCACTTCCATTTCTAAGCCATAAATTTTCATGATTGCTTTCTAAAAAATGTGTTGAAATTAAAATTTTATTTTTTCTAGCAAACTCACAAAGTCTTTTTGTTAAAATTGGATGAGTGGAGTAGGGTGCGTGGATAGAAGCTGCTGGGATAAAAAGATCGTTTTTAAATTTATTAGAGTTTTCAAATCTTTTTAAAAAATTATCCCAGTTTTTTTCTACAACACTTTCATTTGCTCCTAAAAGCTCATTAAAATAAACAACTCTTAAAGGTGAATCCACACACTCTTTTAAAGATGCCCCAAAACTTGAAATTTCCCCAATTGTTGTTACGCCTGAGTTAGTTAGTGAATTGATAGCATTTTTTATGATTGTACCTTTTGCTTTTTTTGATAAATCATCTCTATTTTTAACTATGCTTCCAACCCATTTTATAAAATCCCCATAAATTAAATTTGTTTTATTGGCACTAAATTCTAAATGTGTATGTGAGTTTATAAGTCCTGGCATTACAATATCATCACCAAAATCATAAGTTTTGGCATCTGGATAGAGTACTAAAAGCTCTTTAAAATTACCAGTTTTTTTGATCTTGTCATCAAATGCGATTGACTTATCTTTTAAAACAGTGAAATTCTCATCACAAATTAAAATATATTTGGCTTTTAAAATTTTCATTTTAACTCCTAAAAGCCAAATTGTAGCGAATTTTTAGTTATATTTTGATATAATTTTATCTTTAATTTTATAAACAAGGAGAAAAAAATGAAAGTTGTTATTATTCAAGGACCAAATATAAATATGCTTGGAAAAAGAGAGCCAAATGTTTATGGTGTTATGACTATGGAAGATATTCATAAGCAAATGAAAGTTGTAGCTGATCAAAACAATGTTGATATTGAGTTTTTTCAAAGTAATTTAGAGGGCGAAATTATAGATAAAATTCAAGAATGTCTTGGCGATGCAGATGGAATTATAATAAATCCAGCAGGATATTCTCACACTTCAGTGGCTATTAGAGATGCAATTGCAGCTGTTAATTTACCAACTATTGAAGTTCATATTAGTAATATCGCAAGAAGAGAAGAATTTCGTCAAAAAAGTTTAATATCAGCCGTAACAGCTGGACAAGTGATTGGTTTTGGACCGATTGGATATCATCTTGCAATGATTGCAATGCTTCAAATTTTCAGTCAAATTGAAGCAGTAAAAAAAGCTAAAGAAGATACTCAAAAAACAGATGAATAATTACATTTTAAAAGATGAAAATGCCGTATTTTATGAATGTGGTTATAGCTGTGATAATGAAATGTTTTTAAGCATAAATGGTAATAATTTTTTTATAACCGATTCAAGATATGCTATTGAAGCTAGAAATTTAGTAAAAAATGCAGAAGTTATCGATGCTAAAAACACACTTATAAAAGAAGCAAGACTTTTAATAAGAAAATTTGGGATAAAAAGCTTAGTCTTTGACCCAAATGATTTTACTTACGCGGATTTTAAAAAAATAAGCTCAAATTTATCACTAAATTTTATTTCAAAGCCATTTTTTTCAAAAAAAAAGAGAATTATAAAAACTGATTTTGAAATTGAAATTTTAAAAAAAGCAGCAAATTTAGGAGAAAAATGTTTTGATGAGTTTGCTATGTTTTTAAATAAAAATGGTGAAAATTTGAGTGAATTTGAGCTATTTTATGAGGCTGAAAAAATTTTTAAACAAAAGGGTGCTTTGGGCTTATCATTTAGCCCAATAATTGCTTTAAATAAAAATGCCTCAAAAGCACATGCTTTGCCAAGTAGCGATATTTTAAATTTTAATGATTTGCTTCTTTTGGATGCTGGGATTAAATATAAAAGATATTGTTCTGATAGAACTAGAACTGCTATTTTTAATAAAAATTTAAACTTTTCAAAAGAACAAATTTTTAACTCCAACAAACAAAATGAAATTTATGAAATAGTAAAAGAGGCTCAAAGTCTTGCTATAAAAGCTGTAAAACCAGGAGTTATGGCTTGCGATGTTGATAAAACAGCAAGGGAATTTATAAAAAAACAGGGTTTTGAAAAAGAGTTTTTTCACTCAACTGGGCACGGTGTTGGTGTTGATATACATGAGTTTCCAAATATTAATAAAACAGATAAAACTATCTTAAAAGAGGGAATGGTTTTTAGTGTTGAACCAGGAATTTATTTAGAAAATGAGTTTGGCATAAGAATTGAAGATGTTGTGGTAGTTACAGAAAATGGATGCGAAATACTGTAAAAAATGCAAATTTTAAATAATGGCTTTTATAAAATTAATGATGCAAAATGTTTTATAAAAAGCAAATTTTATCCTTTTAAAAGAATAAAAAAAGAGTATTTTAAATATGAGTTTTATCTAGGAATTGGTGGAAATATCGGCGAAGTTAAAAAAAATTTTCAAAAACTTTTTCAAAAAATAAATAAAGACAAAAGATTTTTTATAAACTCAACTTCCCCGATTTTGCTAAATAAGGCTTTTGGATATACAAAACAAAATGATTTTTTAAACGCTATTATAAGAATTCAAACATCAAAAAGCCCAAATGAGGTGTTAAAATTAATGCAGCATTTTGAAATTTGTTTTAAAAGAAAACGAAGCTTTAAAAATGCTCCAAGGACTCTTGATTTAGACATTTTATATTTTAATACAAAAGTTAGAAAAAATAAAAATTTAATTATCCCACACTATGGCACAGAAAAAAGAATAAGCGTTATAATCCCTCTTGGAATTATGTTAAAGGAATAGTTATGAAAAGTTTATTAGATGATGTTAAAAATTTAAATTTTACCTTACCTAGTGAGTGTGTTACGATTTTTGGTTCAGCTAGATTTGATGATAATAATGAATTTTGTAAAAAAGCATACGAGTTATCAAAAATGCTTTCAAATAGTGGTTTTACCATCGTTACAGGTGGCGGGGGCGGGATAATGAAAGCTTCTAATAAAGCTGCTTTTGAAAACAATACTCAAAGTGTTGGTATAAATGTAGTGCTTCCAAACGAACAAAAGCTTAATGAATTTGTTACAAATGGAACTGTTTTTTCAAATTTGGCTTTAAGAAAAGTAGCATTAATACAAAAATCAAGTTATTTTATTATTTTTCCAGGTGGTTTTGGGACTTTAGATGAGCTTTTCGAAGTGCTTGTTTTAGTACAAAATGGCATGAAAGAAGCTAAAATTTTTCTTTATGGTGTTGAGTTTTATAAACCATTAATTGAGTTTTTAAAAACATCACTTCTTTTTGAAAAAACAATTTGCTCTGCCGATTTAGATTTTTTTACATTAACCGATGATATAAATTTAATTTATGAGAAAATTATAAAATCCAAGATTTAAAAAATAAATACAAGGATAAAATTTGAAAATTTTAGTCGCATTAAGCGGTGGTGTTGATAGTTCGTATGTTACAAAAATTCTAAAAGATGAAGGTCATGAGATAATAGGATGTTATATGAAGCTTCATAACAAGCCTAATTATCATGAGCAAAACATAAAAAAAGTAAAAAAAGTAGGTGAGTTTTTAGGCATAGAAACTAAAATTTTAGATCTTCAAAGTGAGTTTGAAAAAGAAGTGTATAAGCCTTTTATTGAAATTTATAAAAGTGGTAAAACACCAAATCCATGCGCATTGTGCAATAGAGCTATAAAACTTGGAAAGTTACTTGATTTTGCTATAAAATTAGGCTGTGAAAAATTAGCAACTGGGCATTATGTAAGAGTTGAAAATGGACTTTTAAAAGTAGCGCTTGATGAGAGTAAAGATCAAAGTTATTTTTTAGCAAATATTAAAAAAGATGCATTAAAAAATATGATTTTTCCACTTGGAAATAGTTATAAAAAAGATATAAAGGCTTGTATTGCAAACTTTCCTGAGCTAATAGAGATAGCTGGACAAAAAGAAAGTAGTGAAATTTGCTTTGTTGAAAATAGCTATATTGATATTTTAAATAAACATTTTAATACAAATACCCCAGGAGTTGTGAAAAATAGTAACGGCGAAATCGTTGGAAAACATGATGGATATATGCATTATACGATTGGAAAAAGGCGTGGTTTTAGTGTTTTTGGAGCACATGAGCCACACTATGTCACTAAAATAGATGCTAAAAATAATGAAATTATCGTTGGGCTTAAAAATGAGCTTTTAGAAAATGAGTTTGAAACTATAAATTTAAATGAATTTTTAAATTTAGATGAAGAGTTTAGAGCAAATATAAAAATAAGATATCGCTCATCAAAAATTAAAGGAACTATAAAAAAGCTTGAAAAGGGCGGAACTAAGGTTATTTTAGATGAGAAAATAAGTGGCATTGCAAGCGGACAACTAGCTGTATTTTATGATGATTTAGATAGAGTTTTGGCAAGTGGATTTATAAAATAATTTTATTTTAAGAAAACATTCGCTAAACTAACGACTTCATTTTAAGGAGAAAATTATGACATGCCCCATGCTACAAGGCTTTAAAGGATTTTAATAGTTTCAAAGAAACAGGAAGTTTGTTTATAACAAGGTTTAGTTTTTTTGCGCCATTAAATTTTATATTCTTTTGCATTGTCAGTGCTGTTCATTGTAACTGTATCTTTAAAAATAGAACAAATTCTTTTTTAAGACTTTTTAAATTACCAAAAGTAAATGGGTTAAGTTTTAAAAATGCTTCAAAAATACCACCTTTTTTATTTTATGAAATGCGTTAGTTAACTTAAAAACTAATTATTTCAAAAACAAAACAAAATAAAATAAATAAAAATAAAAAAGGATAAAAATTATGAAAAATTATATAACAGGTTTTCCAAGGATAGGCGAACAAAGAGAGCTAAAAAGAGCATTAGAAGGCTTTTGGGCTGGAAAAATAGATGAAGCAAGTCTTCAAGCAGTCGCAAAAGAGTTGCGAATAAAACATATAAAATATCAAGATGAAAGAGGCATTGATCTAATAAGTGCAAATGACTTTTCATTTTATGATTTAATGCTTGATAATATCATAACTTTTGGTGCGATACCTAGTAGATTTCAAAATTTAAATGGCTTAGAGCAGTATTTTGCACTTGCAAGAGGAAGTAAAGATGCAGTTGCTATGGAGATGACAAAGTGGTTTAATACAAACTATCATTACATAGTTCCTGAAATTACAAAAGATACGAAATTTAGTCTAAATTTAGATAAAATTTTAAGCGAATATAAAGAGGCAAAAAGCATAACTTCAAGAAAACTTAAAATAAATTTAATAGGCCCTATTACATTTTTAGCCTTGTCAAAAACAACTGATAAAACTTGCCCCTTTTCTAAATTTGATGAGCTAGTTTCTAAATACTATGAGCTTTTAAAAGAAATTTCAAAACTAGATGATGAGGTTATAGTTCAGATAGATGAGCCTATTTTTGCAACTGATTTGGATGAAAAATTAATAAAATTTATAAAGCCAACTTATAATAAATTTAGTGAAATTTCAAATTTAAAAATCATTTTTATGACATATTTTGAAAACGCTATTAAGGCTGTAAATGAGCTTGTTGATACAAAAGTTTGGGCGATTGGACTTGATTTTACAAATGACAAAAACTTTAAAGCACTTGAAATTTTAGCTAAAAGCGATAAGGTTTTATTTGCAGGGATTATAAACGGCAGAAATGTTTGGAGAGCAAATTTAGACGATAAACTAAAAATTATTAAAAAAATTAAAGAAAATTTAAGTGACGATATAATTTTTATAGGTACGAGCTGCTCACTTTTACATGTGCCATTTACACTAAAATACGAAGATAAGCTAAATAGTGAGATAAAAAGTTGGTTAAGTTTTGCTATTGAAAAGCTTGATGAGGTTAGAATTCTTTCAAAGCTTGCATCAAATTTAGAACTAAATCAAAATGATCAAAAAATTTACAATGAAAGCCTAGAAGCGGCTAAAAATAGAAAAATTTCAAAACTTATAAATGATGATGAGGTAAATTTAAGAGTTAAGAGCTTAACTAAATTTAGAAGAGATGGGGATTTTAAAGATAGAATATCTTTGCAAGATAAAAGGCTAAATTTAAAAAGTTTGCCTACTACAACAATTGGAAGTTTCCCACAAACTGCTGAGCTTCGTCAGATAAGAAGAGCTTATAAAAATGAAGTTGTTGATGAAAATTTCTATGAAAATGAGATAAAAAAATATATAGATGAGTGCATTAAATTTCAAGAAGAAATTGATCTTGATGTTTTAGTTCATGGCGAACCTGAAAGAAATGATATGGTTGAGTATTTTGGTGAGCAATTAAGCGGATATGCATTTACACAAAATGGCTGGGTTCAAAGTTATGGTAGTAGATGTGTAAAGCCTCCACTTTTATTTGGAGATGTAAAAAGACCAAATCCAATGACTGTTAAATGGATAACTTATGCACAAAGTAAAACAAACAAGCCTGTAAAAGGTATGCTAACAGGACCAGTAACTATTATGAATTGGTCTTTTGTTAGAGATGATAAAGATAAAAGTGAAATTGTAAAAGAGCTTGCTCTTGCAATTGCTGATGAGATAAATGACTTGCAAAATGCAGGAATTAAAATTATCCAAGTTGATGAAGCTGCTTTTAAAGAGGGGTATCCATTAAGAAAAGAAGATGTTTGTGCGTATGAAAAATTTGCAGTTGATGCATTTAGATTAGCAGTTAGTCCTGCAAGAAAGGATACGCAAATTCACACTCATATGTGCTATAGTGAATTTAATGATATCATTAAAACCATTGAAGCTATGGATGCTGATGTTATAAGCATAGAAACTGCAAGAAGTGGAAATGAACTTTTAAAAGTTTTTAAAGAGGTTGGCTATAAACAAGAAATTGGTCCAGGGGTTTATGATATCCATAGTCCAAGAGTGCCAAGCGTAGAGGAGTTGGTAGAACAAATAGAAAATATTTTAAAAGTGCTTCCAAAAGAAAAGCTTTGGATAAACCCTGATTGTGGTCTAAAAACCAGAAAATGGGAAGAGGTAAAACCAAGTCTTAAAAATATGGTTGAGGCCGTTAAAATAATAAGATCTTATTAAAAATTTAAAAAACAGAGAATAACTTCTCTGTTTTAAAGTTTAATTTCGCTAAAATAAGGCAATTTTATTTAAAGGTTTTTTTATGCGAGGTTATAAAATATTTTCTGGAACTGCAAATGTTGAGTTTTCTAAAAAAATTTCTAAATATCTTTCTTTGCCACTTGGCGAGTGTTCTATTAAAACTTTCAGCGATGGTGAGATAAGCGTTCAAATAGGTGAAAGCGTAAGAGGAAAAGATGTTTTTATTATCCAACCAACTTGTGCTCCGGCTAATTCAAATTTAATGGAGCTTTTAATTTTAAGTGATGCATTAAAAAGAAGCAGTGCTAGCAGTATAACTGCGATATTACCATATTTTGGATATGCAAGACAAGATAGAAAGGCTGCTCCAAGAGTGCCTATTACTGCAAAATTAGTGGCAGATATGATGCAGGTTGCTGGAATAGATAGAGTTGTTACTATGGATTTGCACGCTGGACAAATTCAAGGATTTTTTGACCAGCCAGTTGATAATTTATATGGTTCAATTGTTTTTACAGATTATGTAAAAAGTAAAAATCTTAAAAATCCAATTGTGGCAAGCCCAGATGTTGGTGGTGTAGCAAGAGCTAGAAGTTTAGCAAAAAAACTTGGTCTTGATATGGTAATTGTTGATAAAAGAAGAGAAGAAGCAAATAAAAGTGAAGTTATGAATGTTATTGGTGATGTAAATGGCAAAGATGTGATTTTAGTGGATGATATTATAGATACTGCTGGAACCATAGTAAAAGCTGCAGCCGCTTTTAAAGAAAGAGGAGCAACTAGTGTAATGGCATTTTGTACTCATCCAGTTTTAAGTGGAAAAGCCTATGAAAATTTACAAAATGATGCTTTAGATGAACTTGTTGTAACTGATACAATTCCACTTTGCGAAAAGGGACAAAATTTTAAAAAAATAAAAGTTATAAGCGTTGCTCCGCTTTTTGGTGAAGTTATAAGAAGAGTTTATCACGATGAGAGTGTAAATAGCTTATTTGCGTGATTTATAAGTAGCTTTTTGCTACTTATAAGATACTATTAAATTTTATCAAAACATTTGTATATTATTTAGCATGATTTACTGACATCAGTGTTATTATATTTTGGCATTTAATGCTTTAGTTATGTAGATACAATATCAAATATAAGATTATCACCTTAAAAAAAATAACAAAGAAATTGTGTTTTTATTTTATAAAATTTTCGCTAAAATAGTATAAAAATCAAATTTACAGGACAAAGATGGAAAGCAATATTAGAAATTTTAGCATTATAGCCCATATTGATCATGGAAAAAGCACTTTGGCTGATCGCATTATACAAGAATGTGGTGCAGTAAGTGATAGGCAGATGAATTCGCAGGTTATGGACAATATGGATATTGAAAAAGAGCGTGGAATTACGATAAAGGCTCAATCTGTTAGATTAAACTATGAACTTAACGGAAAAAAATATATTATAAATTTAATTGATACTCCAGGGCATGTTGATTTTAGCTATGAAGTTAGTAGAAGCCTTGCAAGTTGCGAGGGAGCTATTCTTGTGGTTGATGCAAGTCAGGGTGTTCAAGCTCAAACTATTGCAAATGTTTATATAGCACTTGAACACAACCTTGAGATAATTCCGGTTTTAAATAAAATAGATCTTCCAGCAGCAAATCCTGAGCGCGTAAAAGAAGAGATTGAGCATGTTATTGGGCTTGATTGTAGCGATGCTATAGAGGTAAGTGCAAAAACTGGATTTGGCATAGATGAACTTTTAAAGGCAATTATCCAAAGGATTCCAGCGCCAAAAGTTGCAAATGATAAGCCTCTAAAAGCTTTGATTTATGATAGTTGGTTTGATAATTATTTGGGAGCTTTAGCTTTAGTAAGAATTTATGATGGAAATATAAAAATAAATGATGAAGTTTTAGTTATGGGAACTGGCAAAAAACATCTTGTTATAGATCTTTTATACCCAAATCCAGTTGCGCCAATTAAGACAAAAGAGCTTAAAAGTGGTGAAGTTGGGATTGTTGTTTTAGGTCTTAAAACAGTTAGTGATGTAGCAGTTGGAGATACTATAACGCTATTTAAAAATAAAGCAAGTGAGCCAATTGGAGGTTTTGAAAAGGCAAAAGCTTTTGTTTTTGCTGGAATTTATCCTATAGAAACTGATAAATTTGAGGATTTAAGAGATGCACTTGATAAACTCAAATTAAATGATAGCTCTATAAGTTACGAGCCTGAAACTTCTGCAGCACTTGGTTTTGGGTTTAGAGTTGGGTTTTTGGGATTGCTTCATATGGAAGTTGTAAAAGAAAGACTTGAAAGAGAGTTTGATCTTGATTTAATCGCTACAGCGCCGACTGTAACTTATGAAGTTTATAAAACAGATGGAAATATGCTTGAAATTCAAAATCCAAGCGAACTTCCACCTATTAATGAGATAGAAACCATCAAAGAGCCTTATGTAAAAGCTACTATTATAACCCCAAGTGAGTTTTTAGGCAATATTATAACTTTAGTAAACAATCGTCGCGGAATTCAGACAAAGATGGATTATATAACACCTGAAAGAGTGCTTTTAGAATATGATATTCCTATGAATGAAATAGTTATGGATTTTTATGACAGGTTAAAATCTTGCACAAAAGGATATGCTAGTTTTGATTATGAAATAAGTGATTATAAGACAGGTGATTTGGTAAAACTAGATATTAAAGTTGCGGGAGAAAATGTAGATGCTCTTTCAATTATAGTCCCAAGAGATAAGGCTTTAAGCAAAGGAAGAGATCTTGTAAAAGCTATGAAGGATATCGTTCCAAGACAGCTTTTTGAGGTAGCTATCCAAGCAAGTATTGGAAATAAAATAATTGCTAGAGAAAATGTCCGTTCAATGGGTAAAAATGTAACAGCTAAATGTTATGGTGGAGATATTTCAAGAAAAAGAAAGCTTTTAGAAAAACAAAAAGAGGGTAAAAAAAGAATGAAACAAGTTGGAAAAGTAAGTTTGCCAAGTGAGGCATTTTTAAGCGTTTTAAAGATCGATTAAAGAAAACATTATGCCATTTGTTAAAATTTGCGTTACTAAAGAAAATGATGAGCCGACAAAAGAGCAAAAAGAACTTTTAATAAATGGCGTTGCAAATTTAATAAATGAGGTTTTAGGCAAAAATAAAAGCTCAACCGTTGTCATAATAGAGGAAATTGATACTGATAACTACGGACTTGGCGGCAAGAGCATAACAAATTTAAGAAAAAAGTGAGCTTTAAAAACTAAATGAGATGTTTAAATTGTGGATGTTAGTATAAAAACTTTTTGTAAAAGTTGTAAAAAAATACTTAGCAAACATACTTTATCCAAAAGAGAATTTAACGGCTTTAAGGTTTATTCATTTTATAAATATATTGATATTAAAAACTTAATTCACTCTAAGCACTATTTGCACGGAGTTTTTATCTATAAAAATTTAGCAAGATTAAATTTTACAAAATTTGCTAAAACTTTTAAATTAATGAAAAAATTTTAGCAATTCATTTAGATGATAATATTAAAAGTGATTATTTCCATACTTCTTTTTTGCAAAAGCTCTAAATTTAAGCGAAATAAAGCCAATTTATAATGATTTAAGAGCAAATTCTGATGTCAAATATAGTGGAAGAATTTAAATTTAGACTTCAAACAAGTGAGATTTTAAAATTTTTTAAAAAAATTAATAAGCTAGTTTTTTAGCGGATGATTTGATAGCATCTGGCTTACGATGAAATATGTTTTATTATCTTTGCCAAAAAGCAGGTATAAATGTGCTTTTGGGCTAACTTTGACTGATATAAAAGAGTGAAACTAGTTTATTTTATAAAATTTACTAAATTTGCTTTTTTCATTAAAATAATATATTCTAATTGTTTTAATATTTTTATGATTTTGTTTTATTATTTCAATACTTTTTTTAGCGATTTCTTCAAACTCATTTTGAGTTAGTTTTTCATTTCCTTCTAAATTTAGCTCGGTATTGTCGTTTTCATTTATCAAACTAGCCGAAGTTATTAAATTTGGATTTATATTTATGATTTGCTTCATCTCATCTAGTGAAATGCTTTTTTGAGTATTTTTTATAAATACAGTGCTTTTAGTATTGTCACTATTTAAAAAGCTATTTTTCAAATTTTCAAAATCACTATCACTAAAGTTTTTATAAAACTCTTTTTGCATTTTTAAAAGTTCATTTCCAAGATCATTTCCAAAACTATTTATGCTATTATTTATATCAAAAAAGGACTTTATCATCTCGTTTTTAAAAGCTTCAACTTTTGGCTGATTTTGAATTAAAAAATTGTTTATTAGCTCCCCCATAATTTTACTTTTATAAGCAAGATTATCAATACTTTCGTTTGCATCTTTTGTATTAAAACCAAAGCCAAAATTTAAACATATTAAAATCATTAAAATTTTTTTCATATTATCTCCTTTAGTTTAAAAATATTTCGCTTCCAACTTCCAAAAGAAGGCTAAAAGCTATATTTACACTTTCATTTCTTATATAATTTCTATCGCCTTTTATAAGAAACTCTTCAACTATTTGTTTTTCTGTGCTACTTACTCCAATTATCACAGTTCCAACAGGCTTATCCTCACTTCCACCACTAGGTCCTGCGATGCCACTTATTGCCATAGAAAAATCAGCTCCCGTAGTTTTTAAAACACCTTTTAGCATCTCATTAACACACTCTTTACTAACTGCTCCAAATTCGTTTAAAGTCTCATTACTAACATCAAGCCAAAGATGTTTTATCTCGTTTGAGTAAGTTACAAGTGAACCATCAAACACCTCGCTAGCGCCACTTATTTCACCTATTTTTGATGCTATTAAACCACACGAGCAACTCTCAGCAAAACTTAGTTTTAATTTAGCATTTTTTAACCTACTAACAATAAACATTGCTAAATTTTCTTCAAAAATTACTCTATTTATAAAAGTATTTAAAAGCTCATCTCTAAGTCCGTTTAAATCACTAAATTTCTTACTTATAGCTTTTGCAAAAATTATGAAATTACTATATCTAGTAATTGAAATTTCTGTGTTAAATTTAGTTTCAAACTCTTTAAAAACAGCTTCCACATCCTCAAATTTAAATCCGTAAATGTAAAATTTAAGATCTAAGTTATTTTTTCTAATCAAAAACTCAGGAAGTTTATTTAGTGGATTTGCTTTTACTAAATTTATATCACAATCATTTAAACTAACCAAAAAACTGCCCTCTTTAGAATTTATAGCAAGAGATGGAGTGAGTGTATCTTCAAATTTAATCTCTAATAAATCATCATTTAAACTAGCTAAAATTTTAGCAATTAAATGGTAATTTTCATCGCTTGAAAAAATAGTTATATATTTATAAATTTTACTTAAATTTATAATATTTTCAATAATGTTTTTATCATTTTTATCTATAAAATTTATGTCACCAAGTTCACCAAATTTAAAAATGTAGCTTTTAAAAACATAATTTAAAAACGGAGTATTTATCTTTATATCTTCACCTAAAATTAAAAGTAAATCGTTCATTTTTCTACTCCTTTTTAATTAAGTTTTAGTGATTATATCAAATTTAGTTTAACTTTTTTATTATTATTTCAGCGCTTCTTAGGTAAAATTTGAAAATTTTTTATGGAAGGTTTTACTAAATGGATTATAAAGACACACTTTTTTTGCCTAAAACAGACTTTGCAATGAGAGGAAACTTACCAGCAAATGAGCCAAAAAGACTAAAAGCATGGTATGAAGAAAGAAAAGTTTATGAAAAAATGAAAGACAAAAGAAAAGGTAGTTCAAATTCTTTTGCACTTCATGACGGACCGCCGTATGCAAACGGCCATCTTCATATAGGTCATGCGTTAAATAAAATTTTAAAAGATATAATTATTAAAACACATTATTTTTTTGGTGATGAAATTAGATATGTTCCTGGTTGGGACTGTCACGGACTTCCTATTGAACAACAAGTTGAAGTAAGTTTAGGTGATAAAAAAAATAGTATTTCAAAAAAAGAGTTAAGACAACTTTGTAGAGATCATGCAACTAAATTTGTCAATATTCAAAGAGATGAGTTTAAAGATTTAGGAGTTATTGGTGATTGGTGTGATCCATACTTAACTATGAAATTTAAATTTGAAGCTGATATTTATAAAAACCTTTGTGATATTGCTAAAAAAGGACTTTTGATTGAAAGAAGTAAGCCTGTTTTTTGGAGCTGGGCTGCTAAAACAGCTTTAGCTGAAGCTGAAGTTGAGTATAAAGATAAAGAAGATTATAGTCTTTATGCAAGCTTTAAATTAACAGATGAGGCAAATAAAAAACTTGGAATTGAGAATGCAAAAGCAGTTATTTGGACTACTACTCCATGGACACTTCCAGCAAATCAAGCAATTGCTCTAAATCCACATGAAAAGTATGTGGTTACAAAAGAAGGCTATATTTTTGCTAAGCCTTTACTTGAAGTTTTAATTTCTAAAAACCTCACAAAAGGTGAAATTTTAAAAGAATTTGACTCAAAAATTTTAGAAAATTTATATGCGATAAATCCACTAAATGATAGATTATCAAGATTTATTTTAGGAGAACATGTTTTAATGGACGGAGGAACAGGACTAGTTCATACTGCTCCAGGACATGGTGAAGATGACTATTTTGCAGCGTTAAAATATGGAATTGAAGTATTAATGCCAGTTGATGATAGTGGCTGTTTTGATGAAACTTTAAAATCAAAAAAACTTATAAAAGATGAGTTTGTTGATGAGCTTGTTGGAATGCACATTTTTAAAGCAAACGAAAAAATAGTTGAAATTTTAAGTAAAAATTTATTAAGTGTGAGTAAATTTACGCACTCTTATCCATTTTGCTGGAGAACTAAAAAACCTGTAATTTATAGAGCAACAAAACAGTGGTTTATAGCTATGGATGAGCCAAAACTCGGTGGTAAAACCTTAAGAGAGATTGCTATAAATGAGATAAATAATAATATAAAATTTTATCCACAAGCTGGTAAAAACCGTCTTTTATCAATGATAGAAAATCGCCCTGATTGGTGTATTTCAAGGCAAAGAGAGTGGGGGGTTCCAATCGCGTTTTTTAGAGATAAATCCACAAAAGAACCAATTTTTGATAGTGAAATTTTAGATAATGTTTATGAAATTTTTAAAACTCAAGGAGCTGATGCGTGGTGGGAACTTGAAATAGGTGAGCTCTTACCAAAAAATTCAAAATACAAACCTGAAAATTTAGAAAAAGTTATGGATATTTTGGATGTTTGGTTTGATAGTGGCTCAACTTGGAATGCTGTTTTAAATAGCGGTGAATACGATGCTGGAAGTTATCCAACTGATATGTACCTAGAAGGAAGTGATCAGCATCGTGGCTGGTTTCAAAGCTCTCTTTTAGTAAGTTGCGCAATCAATGAAAAAGCTCCTTATAAAGCCATTTTAACACATGGATTTACAGTTGATAAAGATGGTGCTAAGATGAGTAAATCAGTTGGAAATGTTATTTTGCCAAGTGAAATTATTAAAGAGTATGGTGTTGAAATTCTAAGGCTTTGGGTAAGTTTGAGTGATTATTCAAGTGATTTAAAAATTGGAAAAGAGATATTAAAGCAAGTTAGTGAACAGTATAGAAAAATAAGAAATACAATAAGATTTTTACTTGCAAATGTTAGTGATTTAAAAGAACTTGAAACTTCAAATTTCACAAATTTAGATAAATGGATTTTAACAAAAGCTTCAAAAACATTCAAAGATGTTGAAAATTCATTTAAAAACTACGACTTTTCAAAAGGGTTTAATCAGCTTTTAAATTTCTTAAATGCTGATTTGAGTGGAATTTATCTAGACATTTGTAAAGATAGACTATATTGTGATGATATAAACTCAGCTAGAAGAAGAAGTGCTCAAAGTGTTATGGTAATAATTACAAGAAGTCTTTTACCGCTAATTGCTCCAACTTTAACCTACACAGTAGATGAGGTTATGGAGTTTGCACCGGATATTATTAAAAATGGAAAATCAGATGCATTTGATCTTTTATATGAAGAGCTTGATTATGATTTTAAAATAGAAGATGAAATTTTTATATCTTCAAGAGAGAAATTTTTTGAGATGGTTGATAGTCTAAAAAAAGATAAAATTATTAAATCTACGCTTGAAATTGCACTTGAAACAAGCTCAAATGAAGTTTTATCTCACGATATGCAAGATATAATTGATTGGTACTTAGTAAGTGAGGTAAGAGGTCTTGAAAGTAGTGAGTGTTTAGCTGAGTTTAAAGTTGATGATGAGATTTTTAGAATTGTAAAATCAAATTTACACAAATGTCCAAGATGCTGGAAATTTAACGCTCAAAAAGATGATGAGCTTTGTCCAAGATGTAATAAGGTAATGGAAAATGTTTAGTGAGCCTTTACCAAATAGCGTTTTAATTATAACTTTTTTATTATTTATAGTTTTAATCGTAATTGGTGTGGTATTTGTAAATAAATTTAAGGAGAATAAGTGATAAGTTTAGAAGCTGCTTTAAAACTATCAAGCGAAGATTTAAAAAATCTAAAACAAGATTTATCAAAAAAAATAAAAGAAAAGAAAGAGTTAGGTGCTTATATTGAGCAGTTTTTAGATTCAGAAATGAGTATAAGTGGAAATGGTGTTCCAGTTGCGATAAAAGATAATATCCAAGTAAAAGGTTGGAGCGTTACAAGTGCTTCAAAAATACTTCAAGGATATATCGCACCTTATGATGCAACAGCAATTGTAAAGCTAAAAAATGCAGGAATTTGTGCTTTTGGAAGAACAAATATGGATGAGTTTGCTATGGGAAGCACAACTGCAACTTCTTTTTATGGAAAAACTCTCAATCCACTTGATAACTCAAGAGTTCCAGGTGGAAGTAGCGGTGGAAGTGCAGCAGCTGTTGCAGGTGGTATAGCAATAGCAGCGCTTGGAAGTGATACTGGTGGAAGTATCCGCCAACCTGCTGCATTTTGTGGTTGTGTTGGTTTTAAACCAACTTATGGAAGAGTTAGTAGATATGGTCTTGGGGCTTATTCAAGTAGCTTAGATCAAATTGGACCTATTACTCAAAATGTAAAAGATGCTGCTATTTTATACGATATCATAAAAGGACATGATGAAAAAGATAGTACAAGTTATGATGGCGAGTATGCACCTACAAATTTAAATCCAAATAAAAAGTTAAAAATTGCTGTTATTAAAAATTATATTGAAAATACTGATGAAGTGATAAAAAATGCTCTTTTAAAAACAATTGAAAAACTAAAATCAGCCGGACATGAGATAATTTATAAAGAGTTTTCAAATGCCAATATAGATATTGCAGCTTATTATATTATTGCAAATGCTGAAGCAAGCGCAAATTTAAGTAGATTTGACGGTGTAAGATATGGAAGACGTGCAGAGGCTAAAAATTTACATGAGCTTTATGCAAATACAAGAGCTGAAGGTTTTGGAGCTGAAGTTCAAAGAAGACTTCTCTTAGGAACCTTCGTTTTAAGTAGTGGATATTATGATGCATATTATGTAAAAGCTCAAAAGGCAAGAGAGTTTATAAGAAGAGAGTATGAAGAAGTCTTTAATGAAGCCGATCTTATTTTTAGTCCAGTAACTCCTACATTGCCATATAAATTTGGAAGCATTACAGAACCACTTAAAGTTTATTTAGGAGATTTATACACAGTTGGTGCAAATTTAGCAGGACTTCCAGCTATTTCAGTTCCAGTTTGCAAAACAAACGAGGGGCTTAGTATAAGTGCCCAGCTTTTAGGAAAAGCTTTTGATGATGAAAATGTTTTAAATGGCGGGTTAGTTTTAGAGAATTTAAGTAAGGAGTAAATATGAGGATAGTAAAAAAAGCTTTGACTTTTGAAGATGTGCTTTTAATGCCACAATATTCAGAAATTTTACCAAAAGATATAGTTTTAAAATCAAGATTGACAAAAAAGATAAGCTTAAATGTTCCACTAGTTAGTGCTGCTATGGATACAGTAACTGAGTATAGAACAGCTATTATGATGGCAAGACTTGGAGGAATTGGAATAATTCATAAAAATATGGATATAAAAACTCAAGTTAGAATGGTAAAAAGAGTTAAAAAAAGTGAAAGTGGTGTCATAATAGATCCAATTTTTATAAAACCTGATGCAACTATAAAAGAAGCACTTGATATAATGAGTGAATATAGAATTTCAGGTGTTCCAGTTGTAAATGATGATAGGGTTTTAATAGGAATTTTAACAAATAGAGATTTGAGATTTGAGACTGATTTTACTGCTCTTGTTGGTGATAAAATGACAAAAACACCTCTTATAACAGCTCCAAAAGGTTGCACACTTGATGATGCAGAAGAAATTTTTAAAAATAATAAAGTTGAAAAACTTCCAATAGTTGATGAAAATGGCAAATTAGATGGTTTAATCACAATAAAAGATCTTAAAAAAAGAATAGAGTATCCAAACTCAAATAAAGATAAATATGGAAGATTGGTTGTTGGTGCTGCTATTGGAGTAGGACATTTTGAAAGAGCAGAGGCTTTAGTTGATGCAGGTGTTGATGTTTTAGTGCTTGATTCAGCCCATGGGCACTCTAAAAACATAATAAATACTTTAAAAGAATTAAAATCAAATTTAGATGTTGATGTTATAGTTGGAAATGTTGCAAATCCAAAAAGCATAGCTGATCTTGCAAAAGCTGGAGCAGATGCAATAAAAGTTGGAATTGGACCTGGAAGTATTTGCACCACTAGAATAGTAGCAGGTGTTGGTGTGCCACAAATTACAGCTATTAGTGATTGTGCCCAGGAAGCTAAAAAATATGATATTCCTATAATTGCAGATGGTGGTATAAAATACTCAGGCGACATTGCAAAGGCTTTAGCTGCAGGAGCAAGTTCTGTTATGATAGGAAGTTTGCTTGCAGGTTGTGATGAGAGTCCAGGAGATTTAATAACATTCCAAGGAAGACAATATAAACTTTATCGTGGAATGGGCTCAATTGGAGCAATGACCAGGGGAAGTGCTGATAGGTATTTTCAAGAAGGAACTGCAAGTGATAAATTAGTTCCTGAAGGAATTGAGGGAAGAGTTCCTTATGCTGGAACTTTAAAAAATGTTGTTTTTCAGCTTTTAGGAGGATTAAGAAGCTCTATGGGATATTGTGGAAGTATCGATATACCAACATTCCAAGAAAAAGCTGAATTTGTAGAGATAACAACAGCAGGTCTAAAAGAAAGCCATGTTCATGATGTTGTCATAACAAAAGAAGCTCCAAATTATAAAGTTCATTAGTGAAAATAAGCACAAATTTAGAATATTTTAACGAACCGCTTCATTTAGAAAGCGGTCGTATCTTATCATCGTTTAAGTTAAAATACGAAACTTATGGAAAATTAAACGAGAATAAAACTAACGCAGTTGTAGTATGTCACGCTCTAACCGGCTCTTGCCATGCTGCAGGTAGGTATGATGGAGATGCAAAGCCAGGTTGGTGGGACACGCTCATTGGTGATAATAAAACTATAGATACAACAAAATATTTTGTAATTTGTGTAAGTATTTTAGGAAGTCCATTTGGCTCAACAAACCCTTTAAGTATAGATGAAAGTACTAGTACAGAATATAGACTAAAGTTTCCTGTTCTTACAATTAGTGATGTTGTAAACGCACAAATGAGACTTTTTACAAGGCTTGGTATAAAAAAAGTTCATGCTGTAGTTGGTGGAAGTTTAGGTGGTATGCAAGCACTTTGCTTTGCAATTGACCATCCAAATTTTAGTGATAGAATTGTAATGCTTGCTTCAACTTATGCAACAAGAGCATGGGCAATAGCTTTTAATAAAATAGCAATTCATGGCATTTTAAATGATATTATTTTTGATAATGGAAACTACGATAAAAACTTAGTTGCAAAACACGGGCTTGTTGGTATGGAAGTTGGCAGGATGGCAGGGCATATAAGTTTTCTAAGTCCATCATCAACAGATATGAAATTCGGAAGAAATTATGTTGCAACAGATGGACTTTACGAGCTTAAAGGAAGATTTGAAGTAGATAGATATATGGAGTATAATGCTTCAAATTTTGCCAGAAAATTTGATCCACTTTGCTATCTTTATATTGTAAAGATGATGAATATATTTGACTCAACAAGAAATTATGATGATTTAAAAGATGCACTTTCAAACGTTAAAGCAAAGCTTACATTAATTGCTTTTAAAGGTGATATGCTTTTTATGCCAGATGAGATGAAAGAAATTTATGATGCATTAAATGATCTTGGTAAAGAGAGTGAGTTTTATAATATTGAAAGCAGTTATGGACATGATGCGTTTTTAGTAGAGTGTGATAAATTTGAAAATTATATAAAAAAGGCGTTAAATGAGTGAAAAAATAGATGAAATTGAAAGTTTTGAAGATAAAGTAAAAAAACTTGAAGATTTACTCGAGAAACTAAAAGATGAAAATTTAAGTTTAGAAAAAAGTGTTGAAATTTACAAAGAAGCTTTAAGTTTATTAAAACAAACTTCTAAAATTTTGGATAAAGCAAAACTTGAAATTACTGAGATTAGTGATGAGTAAAATTTGTATTATTCAGCTTCCGACTTTATCGATGAGTGAGGGGCGAATTGATTATTACATGAGAATCGTAAAAGAAAGCGGTGCATCACTTGTTCTTTTGGGCGAATATGTTTTAAATAGCTTTTTTACTGAACTTTTAAAAATGCCAAAAAGTCTTATTAATGAGCAAATTTTACATAAAAAAGAGCTTTTTATCAAGCTTGCAAAAAAATACAATACAACCATAATAGCACCTTTTATAACAAAAAAAAATAAAGGTTTTGTAAAAGGTATAGCTAAATTTTCTCCAAATTCATATAGGTATTTTGAGCAGAATTTTTTAATAAATTATGATCATTGGAATGAGGAAGAGTTTTTTTTAAATGATGCAAAAAAGTTAAATTTGCCCGTATTTAACCACGAAAATTTCAAATTTGGAGTTTTAATGGGTTTTGAAACTCATTTTGATATTTGTTGGCAATATTTACTAAAAAAAGATGTTGATGTGGTTTTAGTGCCAACAGCTGGGACTTTTGACTCAAACCAAAGATGGGAGGAAATTTTAAAAGCAAAAGCTTTTACAAATTTAGTCTATGTTTTAAGAGCAAATCGCATTGGAAAAGCTAAATTTGATAAAAAAGTTTGTGAGTTTTATGGAAAAAGTTTCGCTGTAACTCCAAATGGAATAATAAGTAGCAAGTTAAATGAAGAAGAAGGAATTTTACTTTTTGAACTTTCCAAAAATGAACTAAAAACTCAGAGGAAATTTTGGAAATTTAGAGAAATTTTAGCTAAAAAAGGCTTTTAAAATGAGTGATTTCGAAAGTACTTATTTTAAAAGACAAATTCAGCTTTGGGGCAAAAAAACTCAAGAAGGCTTGAAAAATAAAAAAATCTTAATAATTGGCAGTGGTGGGCTTGGAAGCTCGCTTGGTCTTTCGCTTGGAAGTAGTGGGATTGGAGAAATTCACATTGTTGATTTTGACAGAGTCGATATTTCAAACATTCATCGTCAAATTTTATTTAAATTAGATGATGAAGGGAAATTTAAAGCAGAAGTTTTTAAAAGTGTGCTTGAAAGTCGATTTAACGGTGTTAAAGTTTTTTCTCACATTTTAAATTTTAAAGAGTTTATAAAAAAAAATAATGTTAAGTTTGATCTTATTTTAGATGCAACTGATAATTTAGAAACCAGAGTTTTGATAGATAAATTTGCTAAAGATATAGAAATTCCTTGGATTTACACCTCTGTTCAGGAGTTTTTTATTCAAATTTGCTTTTTTGATAAAGCTAAGTTTAATGCATTTGATAAAAAAGGGATAAAGCCAACTGGAATTGCGTGTCCAATTGTCATGATGGCTGCTGGACTTGAAGCAAATTTAGCCATTAGATATCTTGCCGGACTTGAAGTAAAAAAAGATTTGTTTTATTATATTGATATTTCAAGCGGTGAGATAAAAATCAATAAATTTAAAATATAAATAAAAATAAATTTAAATTTTAAAAACCAAAGGAAAAAAATATAAAAATGCAAAGCTCTAAAAATTATTTAGATTATTTAAAATCAAAAAGAGTTCTTATTGTTCATGGATTTAATAGCTCGGGAAATGGAACAACTGCAAGTAATCTAAAATCAGTTTTAAGTAATTTTGGAATAACAAAAATAATTGCTCCAGATTTTAATTTATTAAATTATGATGAAACTATCGCAAAAACAGACGAACTATCAAAAAATGTAGATATTGTAATAGGTCATAGTTTGGGTGGATATTACACAATGAGTTTAAAAAGGCTGGAAATTTTTAAAATAGTAATTAATCCTTGTATTGACCGTTACTACAAACCTATAAAATTCTATAAATATATATATAAACTATACTAATAGAATTTTTGTTGTATTCCTACTTCAACCTTGCTGGTTACTATTTGATTTATTGCTAAATCATCTAGCAGAGCCGTCAAGTCCATAGGCGTAAATTCGGAATTAACTATTCCTA
>NZ_JAPXGQ010000016.1:0-37633 GCF_027277485.1 Campylobacter ureolyticus
ACTCATTTCTTTTCCCTTTTAAATTTTATTTATTTTATATAGTAGTAGTGTTCCGACATTTTGTCAAAACTTAAACTTTTATTTTAATTTTTACTTAGTCGTTAAATCCATTAAATACTGGCTTTATTTTAATATATTGATATATTAATCTTAAAAAATAAAATTAATTATTTCCGACATTTTGTAATTATTAATCACTTTTTAGATTATTTTATTAAAATTAATAGCTATATTATGGTGCTTTAAGCTAAAAAATAAAAAAACTAAATCATTTTAACCTTAAATTATATAATTAATTTTATTATTTAATATTACTTAATTTTTGATTTATCTTTGCTGATTAGGTAAAATATGACTTATGAAAAATTTAGAAAAAAATAGAAATATTTATGTCCAACATGGTAGATTTTATATTGATTACCAAAAAAATGGTGTAAGAATTCGTCGTTCTACTGGAATTAAAAAATCATCTTTTGCATTTGATTTTATTCGTAAAAATTACGATCTTTTTATTGGCTCACAACTTGATATTGAAAAAGCTAGGCGTAAATACTATGAGCTTGAGGATGCACATACCGATAAAATTCTAAGAAAAAGGGAAGAAGGTGTTGTTATTTCTAAAAATAATAGTGAATTTAGCTTCGATAGCGTAATTAGTAAACTATTGGCTGAGAAGTCTTTTTTAAAAGACAAAACTGTCAAACTTTATACGACCATTAGTGAGTCTATAATCGAATTTTTGCGTTTTAAAAATATTTTTTATTTGTCTGATTTTAAAAGAGAACATAGTATTGACTTCATTCAGTTTTGTAAAGATAAGGGTCTTAAAGATAAAACTATAAAGCTTTATGCTTCGTTTTTAAAAACTATTTTTAAATATGGAATAAGTAATGATTTAATTTCTAAAAATCCATTTTATATGCCTAAATTTAAAAAAAGGCTTGATGAATTCGAGGATGAAAAATTTATACCATTTAGTCTTGATGAAATTATTCAGATGATAAAAAATGCTGACGCTGAACTAAGAACTTATCTTGTTGTTGCATTTTTTACTGGTGCTAGGACTGGTGAGATTTTAGCACTTACTTTTAACGATTTAGATTTTAATAATAGAGAAATTCGTATTAATAAAACACTTTCTGAATATAGTGTTGTGGATTCTCCTAAAACTAAATCAAGCAACCGAACAATTGATATGCTTAATATTGTATATAAAGAACTAGTAAAGCTTAATTTTAGTGATAAAAATGAACGGATCATAAAATGCTCACGCTCTCTTATACGCCTTAAATTTAACAAATTACAAGCAAAACTTGGCTATAATAAACGCAGACTTTATGATACTAGGCATTCTTTTGCTTCTTTAATGCTAAGTCGTGGTGAAGAGCCTATGTGGGTAGGTTGTAAAATGATGGGACATAAAGACTTAAATGAAACTTATCGTTCTTACGCTAAATATCTACCAAAAGATGCCAAACAAAGAGCAGTTTTTTTAAATGATGTTGTCATTTAAAATTTAAAAATAGCCATTTTTTAATTAAAGTATGCTATAATATGGAACTAATTTAATAAAAATAGATTGAATTTTTCATCCTTTACTGTTTTAAAATGCCGATTTATAGGCATTTAAGCTTAGCTAATTTAAGATAAAATATATATTATTAATTTTAAAAATTGCACAAATTAGGGGAAATATGTTTTTTGAGTTTGCTATTATTGCGCCAACTGCAAGTGGAAAAAGTGATTTAGCAATAGAGCTAGGAAGCGAGTATGATTGTGTTATATTAAGCCTTGATTCACTTTTAATCTATAAAGATATAAATATAGCAAGTGCAAAACCAAGCGATGATGAGTTAAAAAAAGTAATACATTTTGGCATAAATTTGACTTATCCAAATAAGCATTTTAGTGTTGGTGATTTTATAAATGAGTATAAAAAAGCCAAAAATTTTGCTGAAAATAAAAATAAGCCCCTTATAATAACTGGCGGAAGTGGGTTTTACTTAAAATCTATGTTGAATGGACTTGCTCCAAAGATCGAGGATGTAAAATCAGGCTTATCAAATTTAGAAATTTATACCCTTGCCTTGAAAATTGATTCCAAGTTTGCATCCAAATTTAGTCAAAATGATACTTATAGACTCAATAAATGGTATAGTATTTATCAAAAAACAGGTGAAATTCCATCACTTTTTTTAGAAAAAAACACATTGCCGCCAATTATAGAAAATCTTAAAATTTATGAAATCTTAGCTCCAAAAAAAATTCTGGATGAAAGAATATCTCTAAGAACAAAAAATATGATAAAAAATGGTCTTATTGATGAGGCAAAAATGCTTTTTTCAAAGTATAACCCAGAGTTAAAAGCATTAAATTCAATTGGCTTAAAAGAAACAAAAGAGTATTTAAGGGGAGAAATTTCCATAGATAAGCTTGAGGATTTAATTACTACACATACAATTCAGCTTGCAAAAAGACAAAGAACTTTTTTTAAATCTCAGTTCAAAAATAAAACAACACTCCCTTTAAATGAATTAAAATCCCACTTAAAAGAAGTTTTAAAAACCGCTAAAGATAGTGGCATTGTATAAAAATGCAAGTATTAATTTAACTACAAAAGGTGCTAGAAGACAAAAAGCGGCACAAAGTATTAGTGAAAATTTAATAAAGCCATTTTCTTCAAAGCTTATTTTGCTTTTTTCGTCATATAAAAACATATTTATAACAAGTTTTAGGTAGTAAAATAGGGCGATAGCAGAATTTAATGCCATTATAATAGCTAAAATTACATATCCTTTGCCAAGTGCTGCACTTAAGATATAAAATTTACCCCAAAACAGACTAAATGGTGGAATTCCAGCAAGGCTTAACATAAAAAGTGACATCAGCAAGGAGATAGTTAAATTTGACTTTGCTAAACCCTTAAAGCTTTCATAATCATAATGCCCATTTTTTATGCTCCAAAGTATGCCAAAAGCACCTAAATTTGCAAAAGAAAACATTATCCAATATAAAAATAGCCCCACGTTTGCATCTGTTGAGTTTATAAAAATTGCTCCTAGGATAAACCCTGCATGAGAGATTGAGCTAAATGTAAGCATTTTTTTAATATTTTTGGAACTTAGGGCTACAATATTTGCAAAACTCATAGTTATTATGGCTAAAATAAAAAGTATGCTTTTAACACTTTCAATGCCCAAAAGTAGATCAAACACTCTAAGCACAACAATAAATGCTGCTAACTTTGGAACAATAGATATAAATCCAGCTAAAATTTCATTTGATGAGTTGTAAATATCACTAAGCCAAGTATGAAATGGCACAAGTGATACCTTGAATCCAAGACCTGTTATTATAAAAATAGATGAAATTATTAAAAGCGAATTGCTTTCTAAATTTTTTAAAGAATCATTCATTTCATAAAGCTCTACGCTTCCAAGGCTTAAGTATAAAAGTCCAGCTCCAAATACAAAAAAAGCACTTCCTAAAGCTCCCATTACAAAATATTTAATGGCTGCCTCTACACTTTTGGTTGTGTTTTTTAAGGCTATTAGAGTATAAAGACAAAGGCTTGAAAGCTCGAGCCCAAGAATAATTAGAATTAGATTATCGCTCATTATCATCGTATTGAAGCCAGATATCATAAATAAAAATAGAGTGTAAAACTCACTTTTTTGATACTCTTCAAATTCATTTCTAGCAAAACTAAAAAGTAAAAAAAATAAAGATGTTAAAATTATAATTGTTGCACTTAAAATAGCAACACCATCTAATAATATCAGATTAAAAAATCCTCTTAAATCCCCATTGAATGTAAGGATAAAGCCTAAATCAAAAACTAGTGCTAAACTTGTTAGGCTTAGATAAAATTTACTTGTTAAATCCTTTTTTATCATACCTATTATGAGCAAAAAAACTCCAAATAATATTAAAAAGGCAATTGGAAAAAGGCAAAGCATATTTAATTTTTCAATGTCAAAAATAACTTTATTTACCATATATCATCCTTAGTTCATTTGCTGATTTTATAAATTTGGTTGTGGTTTCATCACTGGCTTTATCATACATAAATGAAAGCAGATTTAAAACACCGTCATTTATCCAAACCAAAAGTGTATTTGGAAAAATCCCTAAAACTAAAACTAAAACTAAAATAGGAATTATGGCACAAAGCTCAAATGGTTTTAAATCAGGCAAAGTTAAATTTGCTTTATTGGTAATTTTTCCTAAAAAAGTAAGTTTATATAAATTTAGACTGTAAATTGCACCCATTATAATGCCAAAACCACCAAGTACAGCAAACCATGGGTTAGTTTTAAAAATACCCAAAAGGCTTAAAAACTCACCCACAAATCCACTTGTTAAAGGCAGTCCAATACCTCCAAGAATCATTATGCAAAAAATAGTCGCATATATTGGCATAATTTTAGCAAGGCCACCAAATTTAGCCATTTCTTTTGTGTGCGTTCTATCATAGATAAAGCCAATCAACATAAAAAGTCCACCGCTTACAAGTCCATGACTTACCATAAAAAATATCGCTCCACTAATCCCTTCAATGCTCATTGAAAAAATTCCAAGCATTATAACACCCATATGAGCAATTGAGCTATATGCAATAACTTGCTTTATATCTTTTTGATAAAACGCAATAAAAGAGGTGTATATTACCATTACTATAGCGATTATGCAGATAAAATTTGCAAAATAATAACTTGCATCTGGAAATATTGGCAAAGAAAATCTTACAAAGCCGTAAGTTCCCATCTTAAGAAGAACTGCAGCTAATAGGATAGAGCCTATTGTTGGGGCTTTTCCGTGAGCATATGGAAGCCAAGTGTGAAACGGAAAAAGCGGAGTTTTAATAGCAAATGCAATACCAAAAGCTAAAAATAGCCAAATTTGAGTGTTTTTAGGAATTGCTAGTCTTTGCCAATCAAGTATGCTAAAGCTGTAACTTCCAGTTGTTTTATAGTGTAAATATGCCATAAAAATAAGCCCTAAAAGCATGAAAATCGAACCAAAAAAGGTATAGATAAAAAATTTAATTGCAGCGTAAATTTTATTTTCACTTCCCCAAAAACCAATTATATAAAGCATAGGAATGAGTGAGAGCTCCCAAAATATATAAAAAAGTATAGCATCCAAGCTTAGAAAAACACCCATCATCGTCATTTCTAATAGCAAAATAGAAATTATTAGATGTTTTTTTCTTTTTGAGATATTTAAGCTAATTAAACTAACAAAACAAATAAATGCGCTTAAAACTACTAAAAACAAAGATATTCCATCAATTCCAAGAATATAATTTATCCCTAAATTTGGAATAAAAGGAATAACTTCAAGCATAATTGAGTTATTTATAGCATCAAATTTATACCATAAAAACAGTGTTAAGCATAGCTCTATAAAAGAGGTTATAATGGCATAAGTTTTTATACTTTTTTCATCTATAAAAAATCCAAAAAATGCTGCAAATAGCGGGAAAAAAAGAACTATACTTAACTCCATAACGCCTCCAAAATAAAAGCCAAAATAAGCAGTATTGTAAAGCCAAAAACAAAATATCTAAGCATAAAAGATAAATTTGAAGTGTTTGTTTTATCAGATTTATTAGAAAGTAAAAGCAGTGATTTTGCTATAAAATCAACTGATTTGTCTATGGCAAAATTATCAATTTTTGAGCAAATTTCAGCCATTTTATAGTATGGTTTTATAAAAATAGTTTTATAAATTTTAGGAATGTAGTATTCGTTTTTCAGAAGTTTATAAAACATATTTTCTTTTAAATTTTCTTTAAATATGTTAAATTTATAAGCATAAATTGCAAATAAGGCTGATAATATAACGCAAAATAAAGTTATAGAAATAAGAAAAATTTGATTATTTTCTTTTATGTTAAAATCACCAGTTGTGCTTATGATGAATTTATGAAAATTTCCTTCAAAAAAGCCAGTTATTGTAGATAAAACTGCTAAAACACTTAAAGATACGATGACAAAAACTCTTGCATCATGTGGTTTGTGAGTAAATTTGGTTTTACCAAAAAATACAAGCATTATAAGCCTAAAACTATAAAATGCTGTCATCATAGCTCCAACTAGCAAGCAAGCCCAAACCATAAAATTTTGACTATAAAATGCAGCTTCTAAAATTTTATCTTTTGAGAAAAATCCAGCAAATGGATAAATTCCAACTAAGGCTAAGCTTGCAATAGTCATCAATACAAAAGTTGGTTTTAAAAACTGATTTAGTCCGCCCATTTTTTGAATATTTAAATCATCGTTCATTGCATGCATTATATTTCCTGCACATAAAAACAAAAGTGATTTAAAAAATGCATGAGCAATTAGATGAAATAGGGCAATCCAATACGCCCCAAGTCCTGCTGCAACAAACATATATCCAAGTTGCGAAAGTGTTGAATAGGCAATGATTTTTTTTAGATCATCATTTACAAGTGCCATTGATGCACCAAAAAGTGCTACAAAAACTCCTAAAATTACTATAAAGTCACTTATAAAAGCTGCATTTATGAAAATTTCATTTGCTCTAATTACTAGATAAACGCCAGCTGTTACCATAGTGGCTGCATGTATTAGGGCTGAAACAGGTGTTGGTCCTGCCATTGCATCAGCTAACCATGTGTGAAACGGAAACTGAGCTGATTTTCCCATTGCTCCAAAAAATAAAAGCCCAGCAATTAAGGTTATGTTAATTTTATCTAAATTTGAGATTGTAGAAAAAACAGTTTCATATTTAAGACTTCCCAAGTTTTTATATATTAGAAATAGGGCTATTAGTATGCCAAGATCCGCTACTCTATTCATTATGAAAGCCTCATTTGCAAACCAGCTAATTTTATCTCTTTGGTGCCAAAAACCAATTAATAGCCAAGAGCAAAGTCCAACGCCTTCCCAGCCTATAAATAAGCCTATAAAATTATCACTTAATACCAAAACAAGCATTGAAAAAACAAAAAGCCCAAGATAGGAAAAAAAGCGGTTAAAGCCATCATCATTTGCCATATACCAGATGGAGTAGATATGAACAACGCTTGCTACTATACCGACCATAACAGCCATCATAACGCTCACACTATCAAGCATAAAAGAGTAGCTTAAATCTAAAAACCCTACATTTATAAAATGACTTAAAAAAATATTTACACTTCCTCTTTCTAGAACTGATTCTAATAAAATAAATGAGCTAATTGTGCTAATTATCATTAAAAGTGATGATATTATGCCTATAGTGAAAGATTTTTTAGGAAAAAAACCTGCAATTAGTGATGAGGTAAGTGGTAAAAATAAAGAGATTAGGAAAAAATCAATCATCTTTTTGTCCTATTGTCTGCAGATCTTGAATGCTAAATGAGCCAGTTTTTTTATAAAATCTAACTAAAAGTCCAAGTCCAACTGCTAATTCGCTAGCTGCGATACCTATTATAAAAATAGCAAAAACTTGCCCGTTTAAGTCAGCTTTATATTCACCAATAGCTACTAGTGCAACATTTGCTGCATTTAGCAAAATTTCAGTTGAGATAAAAAGCATTATTAGATTTGATCTTTTCATAACCCCAATAAGTCCTAAAATAAACATGCAAATACTTACAAAAAGATAGTGATTTAGTCCTATTATCATAAGATATCTCCTTTTTTATCCATCTCTTTATGGGTTAAAACTATGGCACAAATCATCGCAGCTAAAAGCAAGGTTGCACAAATTTCAAAGGCAACGATATATTTAGTAAATAAAATAATACCAAGTAAATCAGTATTTCTTGCTCCTTCGATAATGGGGTAACTTGAGGATAAGCTTTTTGCTTTTATTGGGGCTAAAATCATCATAAAAAGCAAGATTGCTGATATTATAGAGAGTGAAAAAATAATTTTAAAAGATTTTTTATCTTCTTTAAATTCTATATTTGAGTCAAAAAACATCATTGAAAATGAGTATAAAACAACAACTGCACCTGTATAAACTAAAATTTGTATAACTCCTAAAAACTCAGCATTTAGTAGAAAAAATAATCCTGATATAAAAATCATACCACCAGCTAATGCGCTCATTGAATATAAGACTTTTGTAGAAAAAACACTTATTGCAAAAAGAAAAATACTCATAATGCTAAAAAAGTAAAATCCAATTGTTTCTATCATAAATTTTCCTTATCTAAAAAATCAGTTGGAGTAAGTCTTATTTTATCATCTTGTAAATATGAGCCATAGCCACTAAATTCCTCTTGTTCTTTTATATTTTTACTTAAAAGCTCATCCTTAAATGCATAATATGCTCTTTGTTCACTTGCAAACTCATACTCTTTTGTATGAACTATAGCTAACTCTGGACAAACATCTGCACAAAGTCCACAATAAACGCATCTTCCCAAATTTATAGAATAGTTTTTTACCTTTTTTCTGTTATCATCATCTAAAAAAGTCTCCATTCTAATACATTTACTTATGCAAATTTTTTCGCAAAGTCCACAACCAATACATCTTTCATTGCCACTTTCAAGAAGTCTTTGCAGTGAATGAACTCCACGATAACGAGAGTTTAGCTCCATTTTCTCAAAAGGATATAAAAGAGTGTGGGAATTATTTTTTTTAACCATTTCTTTAAAAGTAAGACTAAGCCCTATAAATAAATCTGGACTAAAAGTTCTTTTTAAAAAGCGTTTTAGTTTTTCTTTTTTAGATATTGCTTTTATTCTATTGTCAACTTTTATGTAACTCATTTTATCTCCTTAAATATTCACAATACCTGTTAAAAAAATCATCGCCAAGCATAGTGGCATTAGAACTTTCCAACAAAGCCCCATTAACTGATCTGCTCTTAAGTGTGGAAAAGTAGCTCTTGTCCATAGAAATAAAAAGAAAAAAAAGCTCGATTTTAAAATCATAACAATACCACCTGGTATAAACCAAATTTGATTAAAGCCACCAAAAAAAATTAGAGCTATTAAAACAGAGTAGGTTATCATATTTGCATACTCTGCTATAAAAAACATACCAAATCTCATTCCACCATAAGGCGTTGTAACACCAGCAATTAATTCGGGATCGTTTTCTGTTAAACAAAGTGGAGTTCTATTACACTCTATAAATGAGGCAATTAAAAATGCAACAAAGCAAATTGGTTGTTTCCAAATAAACCATGCTCCAATTCCGCCACTTTGAGCATTTACTATATCAATTATTGAAAGTGAGCCAACAAGCATAATAATTGGAATTAGGCTCAAACCATTTATAACCTCAAAACTAACAAGTTGCATAACAGCCCTCATTGAACCAATTAAACTCCATTTATTATAGCTTGATAATCCTGCTATTATAAGCCCATAAACACAAGTCGAACTAGCTGCTAAAACAAATAAAACGCCAACACCTATATCGCTTAAAATCGGATGAACTTTTTGCCCAAAAAGTGTAAATTCTGGTAAAAACGGTATTGGAGCCATTGCCACAAATGCAGCAGTTACGGAGATCAAAGGCGCAAGAATAAAAGCCAGTTTGGCTGATTTTTGAGGGATTACATCTTCTTTAAAAAAAAGTTTTATCATATCAGCTAAAATTTGAGCTAGCCCCAAAGGCCCAACCATCCAAGGTCCAATACGGCGTTGCATATAAGCCAAAACTTTTCTTTCAGCATATGTTCCAAGTCCGGCAAGTGATGCAATTACAGCAATTATTACAAGAGATTTTATAATGCTTTGAAGTATTAGCATTTAATAGCCTTTAATTCTATTTCTTTATATCTTGTCTTAAAACCAAATTCTAAATTTTCATCATAAAATGGAAGATAAGCCCCCTCAATTTCATCATCTTTTTTTACTTTTACTTTTTCATTGTCTACTTGAACTAAATCTCCTTCTTTTAGGCCAAATTTTTGCATAAAATCAACTCCTGCGTAAAGAAAAACTTCACTTTTTAAAAACTTGCAACTATTTGTAAATTTACTAAAAGCTCCGATTTGATTTGCTTTGTAGATGAAATTTTCTAAATTTTCATTTAGATTTGCGATTTTAAACTCATCTGTTTTTGGGTTATAAATTTTAGGCTTTATCTCAAAGCCTCTGCAGTTTTCGCCGCTATTTTTATAAAAATTATCTAAATTTTGTACTTTTATTTCACTTATTTCAAGAGATTTTGCGATATCTTTTAGATAATATCCGTTAAAATTTAAAGCTTGTTTAACGCTGACAACTCTTTTATCATAGTTTGTAAAACTTCCATTTTGCTGGGTTAATGCAGGCGCATCTAAATCAGAATTAAAAATACCAAATTTAAAATCGCCATTTTCATTGTATCCTAGAGTTTTTCCATTTTGAAAAATATCATCTAGCTTGCAGTTTAAAGCAACTCCTAAAGAGTTTGTTCGTGGCGGAATAATGAGAGTTTTAAAAGGAGTAAAAGCCTCTATCATGCCAGTTAGTTTTGCTAAATTTTCAGCATTTTTACTAAATATAAAATCCTCTCCAATAATCAAAACAAGCTCTTTTTTATCAAGAGCAAGTTTGTCAAACTCACTCTCATCTAAATTTAGGGTTTCAAAGTAGTTAATTTTATATTTTTCAAGCCAACTAGGTAAATTTTTACCAAATTTAAAAAGAATTAATAGCAAAATCTCTATATCAAATTTTGGATCGTGTTTGCAAAATAGTAAGTTTTTTGAAAAGCTTTCAACCACGCTATCTTTTATGGTGTGAAAATAAATAGCGTTTGCTTTATTTATCTTTAAAGCATTGTTTAGTTTGTATGATAAATTTGGATTATCATGTCTTAGAAAACTACCTGCAACTACTATAAAATCAGCATTTTTGATGTTTTGTGAATTTGCTGAAAAAAGATTTTTTCCAGAATATTTTTCAAAATTTTTTAAGAAATTTTGGTATTTTAAAGCCTCATCATTTATTAAATTTAATCCAAATTTTTCTTTTAAATTTGATAAAATTTGCACCTCTTCGTTTGTTATAAAACTATTGAATTTGATGTTTTTAATTTCATTATTTTTAATTAAATTGATAATTTTATTGAATTTACTCTCATTTTTATGGGCGTTTTCATTGTGAAAATCAAATCCAAATCTTGCAGCTTTATTTATTTCACCAAATTCATAATCATTTGTAACTCTATAAATTTTTAAATCACTATCTTCAATGCCTTTTTGTTTTACTTCGTAGTATATTAATTCACAGTCGCTTGAGTGCGGGTTTGATGAGGCTATTTTTTTTAGCTCCCAAGCATTTGATGAATAGGTAAAGTATTTTATCCCAAGTGCTCCAACTGGACAAACGGCCTCGCATTCTCCGCAGTTAGAACAACTTTTATCTTGCTCAATCAAACTTTTTTGAAATTTATTCCAAACTGCATAAGCATCTTTTTGCATACTCTCTTTTAGTTCTTTTGGTGGCATATCTGCGTTTCTTGGAGTTGTTTTTAGTGCATTTTCACCTATTTTATCCTTGCATACTGTAATGCATCTTTCACAAACTATGCATAAGCTTGGATCATAATCGATAAATTCACTGAAGTTTTTAATGGGCTTGTGAGTTTCTTTAATTGAGTAATTTACCTCATCAACTCCAAGCATTAAAGTATAATTTTGAAGTTCACACTCTCCGCTTTGATCGCAAACTCCGCATTCCAAAGGGTGGTTAATAAGATAGGTTTTCATTATCTCTTTTCTTGCCACATGAAGCTCGGGTGAGTTTGTTATAACGTTTTGTCCGTCTTTTGCTTTAGCATTACAACTATAAACGATTTTTCCATCAGCCTCCACCATACAAAGCCTGCAAGCAAGAGTTGGAGAACAGCAACTTACGTAGCAAATCGCAGGTATAAAAATATCATTTTTTCTTGCTATTTTTAGTATGCTCTCGCCATCAACAAACTCGCAAATTTGTCCGTTTATAGTTATCTTACCCATTTAAAACCTTTGTTTTTTTAAGTTTTAGCATTTAAAAACTTACCATTTTATGCCTTATGAGTTTTTACAACTTCAAAAGCATAGTTGTCAAGGTTTTTTACACCTAAAAATGCTATCGTGCCTTTTAAATTTTTATCAAATTTAAAAGTTTTTGTAATGTTTAAATTTTTTGATTTTATGGTTACAAGTTCACCATCTTTAACTTTTGAAACTATTTTAAAATAATTTCCACCTTTAAATTCATCATCTTTTGTGTGCTTATAAACAACTGCACCATCAAAATTATCAAGTTCTTTTAATTCACCTAAATTTGCACTATTGAAATCTAGTTTATTTCCAGCTGAGTCGATAATTTTAAGATTAAAATTTGAAGCTATTAGATTTAAAAGTGCCTTAATATTGTCTTTATCTTTATGAAAATTTAACATATTTTCATCTGCTATTATAAAATTAGCGTCTTTTAAAAAATCTACAATTTCTTCAATCTCCTCTTCGCCAACACTACTTTCTCCACTTAAAAACCCAATATCTTCATTTTCTAAATCTTTACAAATTTCAGAAGCTATCATCATTAAGACATATGCTTCGCTTGAAATTTCACACTTTACAAAGATATTGTTTTGTAGTTTTTCATCTTCCATAGGGCTAAGAGTTAAGAAGCTAGCATTATGAAATTTTTCTACTAAGTCAGGGTTTTGAAAGTTCAAATTTGGTGTTATATTAAAAATTTTCATATTTTTCCTTTTTTTACTGTAATTATCCAATCACTTCTATTAAATTTTATTGAATTTAAAAGTGTAGAGTTTAGGCCATTTATTAAGTTTGCACTTTTTTCTACACTTGAAAAATCCCCTATCTCAAAGATAAACTGACTTACTTCACCATTTTTACTTGATTTTACAAGTTCTCCCATTCTTGTTAAAAAGTTAGCTTTTAAATGCCTTAAATCATATCTTTTCATTATCTATCAACTTCACCTAAAATTATATTTGTACTGCAAATTATAGCTGAAATGTCTGCTATGTATCCACCTACTAGAAGATCTTCATAAATTGCACAATGCCAAAAAGATGGTGCTCTTATTTTGAGTCTATAAGGTGTATTTTCTCCAGTTGAATATATATAAAAACCAAGTTCTCCTTTATTAGCTTCTGTTGGGAAATAAATTTCACCAATTGGTGGTTTTATGCCTTGAGTTACTAGGACAAAATGTTTCATTAAAGAGTAGTTTTGCGTCATAATCTCTTCTTTTGTCGGACTAACGAACTCACTTTTTGCTAAAATTTGCGTATCGCTTTCAATGTATAGTTTTGCACATTGTCTTAAAATTTTAACACTTTCTTTTATTTCAGCAATATAACATTTATATCTTGCGTAACAATCTCCCTCATCCGAATATGGTACATCAAACTCAAGCTCATCATAAATTAAATAAGGCTCTTCTTTTCTAACATCATACTTTACTCCGCTTGCTCTAAGCATAACTCCACTACATGCATAACTTAGTGCTAACTCTTTTGAAATAACTCCAACGCCTTGCATTCTTAAAAGCCAAATTCTATTATTATTAAGCAGGGTTTCATAATCTTTTAGACCGTTTAAAATTTTGTTGCAAACATCGTAAAGATCATCTAAAAAACCATCATACAGGTCTAAAAAAACTCCTCCTATTTTTATAGAGTTTTGAGTAAGTCTTGCACCGCAATATTTTTCTAATAAATCTAATACAAATTCTCTTTCTCTAAAAGCATATAAAAAAACTGTCATTGCTCCAACATCTAAAGCTTGAGTACCAACATATAAAAGATGAGCTTGTATTCTGTTTAGCTCTAAAATTATAGTTCTTATAATTTGAGCCCTTCTTGGAACTTCAATACCACAAAGTTTTTCCACTGCGCCGCAAAACCCATAGTTATTTCCACTTGCAGCTGTATAGTCAATCCTATCAGTTACTGGAACAAATTCATTGTAAAGGGCATTTTCAGCCATTTTTTCCATACCTCTGTGCATGTATCCAATCCCAGGACTTGCTTTTATCACTTTTTCGCCATCAAGTTCAAGCATAAGTCTTAGTTGACCATGAGCTGCTGGGTGTTGAGGTCCAAAGTTTAAAATCATATTTGAGTTTTGTTTTGTAAATTCTATATTTTCAAAAAATGGTTTCAGCTTGGTAGGGTTTTGCATTACTATCTTCTTTTTTTAATTGTTTTAAATTTTTGCATTTTTGCCTTTTTAACAAGTGGAACTCCACCATCTTCTTGATACTCTTGCATGGATGCTTTATCGCTTGGTGGATTGCCATATTCGCTTTCATGATAAAGTTTTGCAAAATTAAAGTAGTCTTTACTATCAACAAAAGCACTATCTCTATTTTCTTCTTTAAATTTATCTCTATTTTCTCTTCCAAAAATTTTATCTATTTCATACCATTTTGCTTTTTCATCACCTTGTAAAGGATATGATTTTAAAAGTGGATATCCAAACCAATCATCTGGCATTAAAATTCTTTTTAAATTTGGATGATTTTTAATTAGCACTCCAAACATATCATAAAGCTCTCTTTCGCTCCAATTTGCGCTTTTAAAAAGTTTTGTAACGCTTTGTAGAAACTCACCGTTTTTTACAAAGCATTTTACTCTCATTCTTTTTTTAAGTTTTGTGCTTAAAAGTTGATAAAAAACGCAAATTGCCTCTTTTTCGTCTATGAAATCAATTCCGCTAAGATCACTTAAAATATCATATCCAAACTCTTTTAAAGATTTTAAGATCTCAAAATTATCATTGCTGTTTATAAAAATAACTAAATTATCAAACTCTATATATGAATCTTTTATTTCAAATTTTTTAAGTGCTTTTAATTCTGCTTCAAATTCTGAGTCAATAACTTCAAATTTATCGCTTTCTTTTGGAATTTCAAATCTCATCAAACAAGCCTTTTTGGTTTTTGACTTCTATTTGCACTTTGTTTTCTAATCTTTTTTTGAAGTATCATAAGTGCGTATTGAAGTGTTTCTGGACGTGGTGCACATCCTGGTATATAAATATCAACAGGTATTATCCTGTCGCACCCTTGAACGGTTGAATAGGTGTTAAACATGCCGCCTGTGTTTGCACAACTTCCCATGCTAATTACCCATTTAGGCTCTGGCATTGCATCGTAAAGTCTTCTTGTAAATTCAGCGTGTTTTTTTGTTAAAGTTCCTGCAATTATCATAACTTCGGATTGTTTTATGCTAGCTCTAAAAATAACACCAAATCTATCAAAGTCAAATCTTCCAGCACCTGTTGCCATCATTTCTATTGCGCAACAAGCAAGTCCGTAGTTTGCAGCCCAAAGGCTATTACTTCTACCCCAATTAACAATTTTGTCAATTGTTGTTAAGATAACTGGAGCACCGTTATTTTGTGCGTAATTTATTTTATCCAATCCAAAGCTCCTTTATGCCAAGCATAAATAAATCCTATAGCTAAAAACACCAAAAATAAAATCATCTCAATTAGCCCAAAAATTCCTAAAATTTTGAAATTTACAGCCCAAGGAAACATAAATATAATTTCTACATCAAATAGAATAAAAAGCACGGCTATTAGATAAAAATTTGAGTTTATGCGGTTTGGTTGAATTACTGGCACAGGACCCGACTCATAAATAGCATTTTTTAGCAATTCATCATTTTTGTTTGCAAATTTGTTTCCAAGATGGGCAGATAACTCAGTTATCAGGCCAAAAACAACAAATGATAAAATAAGCATTATAAAAGCACCAAAATATGGATGAGTAAAATACATATGCGACATAAACAACCTCATTACATATAAAATATTTCAATTATAATGAATTTAAACTTTAAACGGAATAAATTTATAATTTTAAGTCCATCTTTGAAATCGCTCATAAATTTATAAAAATATGATAAAATTAAATATATATTTTTTTAAAAAAAGGAAAAAATTATGAAAAAACTAGCTATTTCACTACTCATTTTATCTGGATTTTTTGCTGGATGCTCACAAACTGCCGAATATAATAAAAATCTCGAAGTAAAGGATGTGGCTCATAATATTGCTGTTAAAAAGCCACTACAAAAAACATATATTTATATGGATGCTTCAGCACTTGGCTCACAAAGTATTAAATCAAGCACATCTTTAGGTGAAGACAATTTAAAGATAAATATTGGAGAGTTTGTAAAAAACGAGAGTTTAAATTTTTTTAAAAGAGCTTTTTCAAATTTAGAATTTAGCACAAAAAAAGAAATTTTAAGCTCAAACGACCTTATAGTAATGCCTGAAATTTATAGATTTGGTTATGGGTTTTATAGTGCTGATGGATTTAATGTAGATTCAAAACCTTTTGTAAATTATACTTTAAATTTAAAAATTTACAAAAATGGAATAGAAATTTATAATAAAATAATAAGTAAATCAGATAGAATTTATGGTGAAAAAACATTTTTTGGTATGGGAAATACCAGCTACGCTCAAATTGGGCCAATTTTTCAAAAAGCTTTAGCTGATGATTATAATAATAATGCCGTTGATATACTAAAAGCTATAAATTTAGCAAATTAAACGGAGTAAATTTTTGAAAGAAATTTTAATAACAAATGATGATGGTTTTGAGGCAAGTGGACTTTTAGAACTTGCAAAGGCTTTAAAAAGCGTTGCAAAGGTTACGGTTGTTGCACCAAGCCAGGAAAAGTCAGCTTGTGCACATTCTCTAACTTTAACAAAACCACTTAGATTGATTGAACTAGCTCCAAATTTTTATAAGCTTGATGATGGAACACCGGCTGATTGTGTGCTTTTAGGACTTTTTTCGCTTTTTAAAGATAAAATGCCAGATTTAATAATAAGTGGTATAAATCATGGTGGAAATTTAGCTGAAGATATAACTTACTCAGGAACTTGCGGTGGAGCTATGGAAGGTGTTTTGCAGGGTATTCCATCACTTGCTGTGTCGCAGTTTTATGATGGCGATAGTATAAAAAAATACGGTTTTGATTTAGCATGTGAAGTAACTCTTAAAATAGTAAAAAAAATTTTTGAAAAAAACTATCCACTTCCAAGAAAAAAACTTTTAAATTTGAATATTCCAGCTGTTCCAAAAGAAAATTATAATGGCTTAAAAGTAGTTCCTGCTGGTGAAAAAGAGTATTATTTAGATGCAAAAAGATGTGAAAATCCACGCGGGGTTGAATATTATTGGCTTGGAAAAATGCAAATGAATTTTGATAAAAATAAAAATTTAAATCGTGATTTAGGTGCAGTTTTAGATGGATTTGCAAGCTTAACTCCAATAACTTTAAATTTAACCGAAGAAAGTGAAATTTCAAATTTAAAAGAGTGGATAAAGGTTAGTTTGTGATTGAAAATGATGATAAATTTACAAGGATAAAGTGGCTTTTTGGTAAAGATGGTTTTGAAAAACTTCAAAACTCAAAGGTTTTAGTTTGCGGCGCTGGTGGCGTTGGAGGAGCTTGCACAGAAGTTTTAGCAAGAAGCGGGGTAGGTAATTTAACCATTATTGATAAAGATATTTTTGAGATAACTAATCAAAACCGCCAAATAGGAAGTGAATTTGTCGGTGAAAAAAAAGTTGAAGTTTTTGCTAAGAAATTTCAGTGTGTAACGCCTATTTTCGCTAGGATTGATGATGATTTTTTGCAAAATTTTGATTTTAGCGGGTTTGATTTTGTAGTTGATGCTATAGATGATATCCCTGCAAAAGTAGCTTTGGCAAATAAAGTTTTTAGCCTTAACAAGACAAATTTTATAAGCTCAATGGGTGGTGCAAAACGCATAAATCCTGCATTAGTAGAATTGATAAACATTTGGAAGACAACAAATGATGCTCTTGCTAAAAAATTTCGCTATGAACTTAGAAAAAGTGGATTTAATGGTGATTTTATGGTAGTTTATTCAAAAGAAGAGCCAATTTGTGAAAATTTAGGAAGTTTTATGGGTGTAACTGCAACTTTTGGAAATTTTCTTGCAAGTTATGTGGTAAAAAAATTGATAGCAAAAGAGTGAAGATTATTTTTTGTTTTATACTATCTTTTTAATAAGTATAAATTTTCTTTCACATATAAGTTTCGATTATTTAAATTTCTACTTCCTCTAAATGTATTGTAAGTTTGTTCCAAGATGTCTACATGACCAAATTTAGCTAAGTTTGTCAAAAACTCATCTTTACTTATAAAGCCTTCTGAGTTGTAAGAAATAAGCACAAATTTAGCTTTTAAATTTGAAATCAGTTCAAAAAACGCTTCACTTGCAACTTTTTTCTTATTGTAATTGCTTCTATTCCAATCTTTTGGAATACCTGAAATCTCTGAAATTTCACTTGGTCGCTCATTTTTTGCGATTAAATTTAGCATAAAATAGTTTGAACCATAAGGGTGCTGGTTGTAAGGCGGATCTATATAGCATAAATCAACTTCCTCAAGCTCTTTTACAAGCTTATTTGCATCTTCTTGAAAGACTTTAAAATCACAATTAAAGCTAGAAAATACCGGTTTTTGAAGAGTTATTTTTGCTTTTATTCTTTTTAGGGCGTTTTGCCCTTCTCCGCCAAACTCACCAATTCCGTTTTTATTTTTATAAAAACCTTTAAAAACTCCACTTGTATTTGTATGATTACTAGCTAGATATAAAAGTGGTGCAAGATAAAATTTTTGTAAGCTTAAAGGTAGTTTTGCGATTTCGTTTCGTGCTGTGTCTATATAGTTTGCATTAAATTTGGTATAAAAAACTCGTTCAAATTCCTTTATATTTTCATCATCTTTAGGTGCGTAAAGTTCACTTATAAAACCTGGTGCAAAATTTGCTTTAACATTTGCTTTTAAATCATTTAAAATAGCCGAAATTTCACGCTTTAGCTCATCATTTGCATTTGTTAAATAGCACTCATTTATAATTTTTGAGTAAAGCTCTAAGTCATTTGCTATTAAAAAATTTGAGTGTTGTTTTAAAAATCTTGCCACTATTCCACTTCCACTAAAAAGATCAAGTGAGCTTAATTTATCTTTTTTTAAATCTTTTTTTACTTTATTAATTGCTATGCCTATAAAATTTAAAAGTGATCGCTTGTTTCCTAGATAGGTTATAATTTGTTTTGTTAAAAAATCACTATTTTCTTGCATTAATACCCAAGTTCCTCATCAACTAAAATTATCGTTGTTCTAGCACTCTCATCGCGTTTTATGATGCTATATTTATTGCATAATTCTTCTGGTGTATAAGTCCTTATTTTGCCATATTTTATAGCTGTTTTATTTATCCTATCAGCGTTTTTTACAGCTGCTATTTTTTCAATTCGTTCAATTGCTTTTTCCAAATTTAAAACAATTTTATTTTTTCCAACTATCAAAAGAACTTTTTTGGGGCCAAAAATTTGTGCCGCGACTCTGTTTCCTGTGCCATCGACATTGATAAGCCAGCCATTTAATGTAATAGCATTTGAACTTGTAATGTAGAGATCGCTTAAAAGCCCATTTTTACGGCGATTTAAATTTTCTTCCATTGAAATTTTAGCTTCGTATTGGTTGAATAAAGTTATATTTTTTAAATTCGCTAAATAATCCAAAAGCCCAATCTCTTTTACACTTTCAGAGCCACCAAGGCCGATTTTAAGACCATCTTTTATAAAAGTTTTTGCAATGCTTAGTGCTTCTTTGCCATCTTTTGCCTGCAAAACTTCAAAGCCATTGGTTTTTAAATTTTGTATTAAAGCTTTCATATTTCAATCCCTTATTTTTTTTATTTTTGTTCTATATAGTTTATAAATTTTTGATGGTTTTTTTTCTATAAATTCATCACCTATGACTTCATCAGCCACGCTTTTAGCATACTCTAAATCAAATTTTTGCCCATGCAAGTTTGCAGAGCTTGAATACATCCAGCCATGAGTTTGTAAAAATTGGCTATGTTTATCATCTTTTACAACTCTAACACTTTTAAAATTTGGATAGATAAAAGTTGTTTTTCTAGCCTTTCTAACTAAATTTTTAAATTTTTTTGGCACTCTTGCAAAACCCAAAAGCTCGCTAAAACTTGCCGTTGTGATTAGGCAGAGTTGATTCAAGTCTCTATTTTTAATGCGGTTAATTTCTTCTAGATTTTTACTTAAAAAACCAGCTGTAGTATCAGTTTGAACTAAATAAATCAAAATTTTATCCTTAAAATAGGCAATTATACACTTTAAAGATTTAAATTTAGATAATTTTGCTACAATGAACTTTAGATTCTAAGTTTTAGAAATAACAATTTTAGGAAATTTATGTATTTTATCGGTATTGATATTGGTTCAACCTCCACAAAAGTAGCTATTTATGATGCAAATTTAGATAAGTTTTGTGATCTGTTTTTTATGCCTACTGGATTTAGTGGAGTTGAAATTTCAAAAAAAGTTTATCAAATTTTACTTAGCAAAAACTACTTTCCATTTTTTATAACTGCAACTGGATATGGTAGAGTTAGCGTGGATTATGCAAATTTAAGCCTTACAGAAATACTTTGTCATGGTATTGGAGCTAGTTATTTGTTTAAAAAAGACTGCACGATTATAGATGTTGGCGGACAAGATACAAAGGCTATAAGGCTAATTGGCCAAAAGCCAGATGATTTTATAATGAATGATAAATGCAGTGCTGGAACTGGTAAATTTATGGAAGTTATGGCTACAAGACTTGGGCTTAATTTAGCTGAGATTTATGACATAGCTTCGCCAAAAGATGGACTTGAAATTAGTTCAACTTGCACGGTTTTTGCCGAAAGTGAGATAATTTCACTTATGGCAAATGGTGTTTTAAAACAAAATTTAGCTTATGCCATAGTTGATTCGTCAGCTAAAAAAGTCGCTAGTTTGGCAAAAAGGCTTGAAAATGATGTTTATTTTTTAAGTGGTGGATTAAGCAAAGTTCCAATTTTTATAAATTTACTCAAAACTCACTTAAATGCTGAAATTTTCACAGATAAAAATGCGATATTTTGCGGAGCGATGGGGGCAAGCTTGATGGGAAAGAGAAAAGCAAAGGATAAAAAATGAATCTTAACTCGCTAAAACAACAAAACGTAAATGAGCTTTTAAATTTAAAACAAAGTGGCAAGAAAATAGTTGGAGTTTTTTGTACTTACGCTCCAAAAGAGCTGATTTACGCAAGTGGTGCGGTGGCGATTTCAATATGTGCGTATAATGAAAGCCCTATAAATGAAGCCCACAAAGAACTTCCTAGAAATCTTTGTCCTTTAGTAAAGGCAAGTTATGGATACTCTTTGAGTGGAAAATGCCCATATATGAATGCAAGTGATTTAATAATTGGCGAAACAACCTGTGATGCTAAAAAGAAAATGTTTGAACTAATGGCAAATCAAAGAGAAATTTATGTGATGGAACTTCCAAACATGACAAACTTTTCAAGTCTAAATTTATGGAAAAGCGAGATATTAAGGCTAAAAAAGGCTTTGGAAGTTAAATTTAATACAAAAATTACTGATGAAAAATTAGCAGATGCAATAGAAATATATAATACCGAGCGAAGTTTAATGGCTGAAATAATGTCCCTTCCAAAGCTTGATCCAAATCCAATAACTGGAAGCGAGCTTCATGATATCTTGTTTGCAAATGATTTTATTTTTGATAAAAAAGAAAAATTTAAGCTTTTAAGGGGTTTGATAGATAAATTTAAAGAAAAAAGCAAAAGTGAATTTACTCTAAAAAATAATAAAAAAAGACTTATTATAACAGGCTGTCCAAGTGGTGGTGTTGCCAAAAAGATTATAAACGAGGTTGAGAAATTTAACGCCGTTGTTGTTGGGTTTGAAAATTGCGTTGGGAGTAAAAATTTTGATAATTTAGTTGAGTTAAAAGGTGATTTGTATGAGAATTTGGCTAATAGATATTTAAAAATTCCTTGTTCTGTAATGTATAAAAATAGTTCTCGTTTAGAAAAATTAAAAAATATGATAGATGAATTTGGGGCTGATGGAGTGATTGATATAAGCCTAAGTGCGTGCCATACTTACGCAATTGAAGCTTTTAATGTAAAAAATAGCGTAAAAGAAGCAGGGGCTTCGTATTTACATATTGAGACAGATTATTCAAAACAAGATAGTGGGCAAATTAGAACAAGACTTGAAGCTTTTTGTGAGCTTTTGTAACAAATTTAGGTTAAAATATAAAAAATTTTAAAAAGGAGAAATTATGAAAATAAAGAGTTTAGTTTTAGCTGTGGCTTTAGCGGTTTCTTGTTTAAATGCTAAATTTAGCGTTTATTTTGATGCTGGTGGAAGCGCAGGGGATAACTTTGGAACTGTTATATCAAATGGAGCAAAGGCTGCTGCAAAGGATTTGGGAGTTGATTTAAAGGTTTATTATTCAGACTGGGATCCAAATAAAATGGTTGAAAATTTTAAAACTTATAGTGCAACAATGCCTGATGGAATGGTTATAATGGGTCATCCTGGCGACGATTTGTATAAGCCATTGGTTGATAAAGCTGTAAAAAACGGTATCGTTGTAACAAGTATTGATACACCACTTAAAAAAACACAAGAAAACAATGCAGTAAGTGGTTTCGGATATGCAGGAAGTGATAATTACTCGGCTGGACTATCTATGGCAAATGAGGCGATTAGGTTTTTTGATTTAAAAAAGGGCGATAAAGTTATGATTTGGGGACTTTTAAGTCAGCCAACAAGAGGACTTCGCGCAAAGGCTATGATCGAGGTTTTAGAAAATGCTGGAATGAAAGTTGATTATATAGAAATTTCACCTGAAATAAACAAAGATCCAACCCTTGGACAAAGCGTTTTTGGTGCGTATGTGGCAAAAAATCCTGATTTAAAAGTTGCTTTTATAGATCATGGCTCACTAACTGCAACAATGGCTCAAATTATGAAAAATTTAAACATTGATAAGGATAAAATCGGTATCGCTGGATTTTCTCTTTCGCCTGCAACTTTAGCTGGTATAAAAAGTGGATATGTTGATATTATAGGTGATGCTCAGCCATATTTTCAAGGATATTTTAGCGTTTTACAAATTTATATGAGTAAAAAATACGGATTTTCAGGTTTTAGCATCGATACAGGTGGTGGATTTGTAACAAAAAACAATATCAGTTTAATTGAGCCTTTAATCAAAAATGGCATCAGATAGTGTTATAAAACTTAAAAATGCCTTTAAAAGCTTTGGTAAAACCGAGGTTTTAAAAGGCGTTGATTTTGAGCTTAAAAAGGGTGAAATTTTAGTTTTATTAGGTGATAATGGAGCTGGAAAAAGCACCCTTATAAAGTGCCTTTGTGGTTTTGATAAGTTTGACAAATTTGATGAGTTTAGCGTAAATCAAAAGGCTTTAAGCTCAAAACAAATCAACTTCAAATTTATGAGAAATTTAGGTGTTGAGGTTGTTTTTCAAGAAAGCGCAGTTTGTAAAAATCAAGAAATTTATAGAAATATTTTTGCAACAAGACATATTAAAAAATTTGGCTTTATTGATAAAAAAACTGAGATAAAAGTAGCAAATGAGCTTTTAAAAACTTATCTAAACTACACTGGTGTAGGGCTTGATGCAAAAAGTAAGGCGTTAAATTTAAGCGGCGGTGAAAGGCAAGGTTTGGCAATTGCAAGGGCGATTTATTTTAAATCAAATATTTTAATACTAGATGAGCCAACCACTGCACTTGGGGTAGCGCAGCAAAATAAACTTACGTCATATCTAAAAGAATTAAACGACGTTAGCATTATTTTAATAACTCACAGCCTAAATAAAGCCTATGAGCTTGGCGATAAATTTATCCTTTTAAAAGGCGGTAAAATCTTAAAAACCGCCCAAAAATCAGACTTTAAAACTCTAGATAGTCTTTATAGGTTTGTAGAATGACAAAAGAAAATAAAATAAATTTGGCACTAACTTTAATGCTTTTTGGAATTTGGGCTATGTTTTGCTACTTTTCTCCAAATGTTTTTTTAAGTAAAAATATATATTTTAGCTATCTTTCAAGTATTCCTTTGATTTTGATTTTAGCACTCGGACTTTTGCCACTTATCATAAGTGGGGAGTTTGATATGAGCTTTCCGTCTATAATGGCAATGGGTGGTTTTGTTTGTTCTTATGTTTTTAATAATACAAATTCGCTTTTTTTAGCAGTAATTTTTGCTTTGATTTTTGGCTGTTTGGCTGGCGTTTTTAATGCAGTTTTAGTGCTACTTTTTAAAATTCCATCCATCATAGCAACTATTGGGTCGCAGTTTTTTTGGCGTGGGTTAAGTGTTGTTTTAAGTGGTGGGTTAAGCCTTAGCTTGGCTGATGCAGATGGATTTTTAAAAGATATTTTGGTTGGTAGAGTTTTTGGAGTGCCGATGCAAAGCGTGTGGGCTTTGGTGCTATCATTTTTACTTTACATTTTGGTTTTTAAAACAAGCAGTGGTGAGAGTATTTTGTTTGTAGGTGATGATGAAAAAAATGCCAAAATGCTTGGTTTTAGACCAAATTTAACTAAATTTATGCTTTTTATAAACTCAGGTTTTATGAGCGCATTTGCTGGAGTTATTTTAAGCTTAGAATTTATAAACTGGTGGCCAAGCCAAGGTGATGGTTATATGCTACTTGTTTTTGCTGCGATTTTTATAGGTGGAACTAGCGTTTATGGTGGAAGTGGGCGAATTTATGGTACGATAATAGGCAGTATTATCATTGGTATAATGGAAAGTGGCATCGTAGCAATGGGCTTTGATGCGTTTTATACAAGGCTTGTTTATGGAGTTATTATTATAATTTCAGTTTGTGTTTATTCACTTATTTTAAATAAAAATGAGTAAATTTATGCGGATTTTAAATTTTAAAAATTCATTTAAATTTGCATTTTTTACAGCTTTAATTTGCGTTGAAATTTTATCACTTTTGCCAAAAAGCCCTGAGATAATCTTAAAATCTTGGGATAAATTTAACCATTTCCTAGCTTTTAGCACCCTTTTTGTGCTTTTTAATTTAGCTTTTAAAAGCGTTAAATTTAGAGTTTCGTTTGTACTGCTTTTGCTTTTTGGTATTCAAATAGAGATAGCTCAAAGCTTTACACCAAATAGAGAATTTTCTTTTTTTGATATTTTGGCTGATGTTGTTGGCCTTATTTTTGGGATTTTAGTGCTTAAACTCGCTAATAAATTGATGAAATTTATAGCTTGAATTTAGAGGAAAAATCCTCTAAATTTATTTAATTTTTGCTTTTGGAAGTATTAAATTCAAAAACACTCCAATAATTGCACCAAGACCTATTTGTGAAAAGCTTGCAAAACCAAAGTCAAGCACCATTCCACCAAGTGCTGGAACAAGCACAAGAGCGATAATTATCATATTTCTAGGCTCATTCATATCAACATTATTTTTAATCAAACTCTCCATTCCAACGCTTGCAATAATTCCAAATAACAAAATCATAATGCCACCTAAAACACAAGCTGGAATCGTAGCTATCAAAGCTCCAAGTTTGCCAACAAATGCAAGCAATATCGCAGTAAATGCTGACCAGGTCATAATAGCTGGATTAAAAGCTTTTGTAAGTCTTACTGCGCCTGTTACTTCTGCGTAAGTGGTGCAAGGCGGCCCAGCTAAAAGAGCTGCTACGCTTGTTGCGATGCCATCACCTAATAATGTTTTATGAAGTCCTGGTTTTTTTGTAAAGTCATAATTTGTCACATTGCTGATTGCTACGACATTACCGATATGTTCTATTATAGGGGCGATTACAACTGGTATCATATATAAAATTGCATCTAGTTCAAATTTCGGTGCTGTAAAATTTGGCACCCTAAACCAAGGAGCTTCTTTAACGGGTGAAAAGTCAATAATTCCGTAAAAATAAGAGATAATATATCCTGCTGCAATGCCACATAAAATCGGAATTAATTTTAACATTCCCTTTGCAAACATTATACATAAAAGTGTTACTAAAAGAGAAATTCCTGCTATTATCATCGCATCATTTTGGCTAAAATTCGGATTCAAAATTTGATAATTCTTAAGCATATCACCATTTGCCATTGCCATAGAAACTGCTGAGGGGCTTAAAACAAGTCCAATTGTCATTATCACAGGTCCAACAACAATCGGTGGTAAAAATTTATCAATAAAACTTTTTCCTTTAATTTTTACAAAAAAACTAAATGCTGAATACACTAAACCAGCAAAAAATACTCCTCCCATGGCAACTGGAAGACCCCATTTGCTAACAGCAAATGAAATTGGGGCTATGAAAGCAAAACTACTTGCTAAGAAAATAGGCACCACTTTTTGGCGGCAAATTAGCTGAAAAATTAGTGTTCCAAGTCCGGCTGTAAATAACGCAACACTTATATCAAGCCCGCATAAAATCGGCATTAAAACAAGTGCGCCAAATGCAACAAACAAAAACTGTGCACCCAGAAGTGCATCTTTGAATCTAAACTTATAATCAGTCATAAATCTCCTTAAAATTATCAAATTTTATAATTTTTAGTGTTTTAAAATTTAGAAATTTATGAAAGATGAAAAATTTAAAAGTATTGGGCTTATGAACAAGAAAGCTTTTCAAAAAATTTCCATTCTTTTAGCTTTGGCTTGTAAACTCAAAGAGTAAAGTTTACAAAGAAATTACGCCAAACTCGGTGCTATAAGTAAAATTGTAATTTTCCGAAGAGGAATATTACAATAAAATTTATTAAATTTTGTTTAGATTTTGTAAATTTACCTATTTTTTAATGCATCTCTTATTTCTCTTAGAAGCTGGATATCTTCGCTTGGCTCTTTTGGGACTTCTTCTGTTTTAGGTTTTTCTCTTTTTAGTTTGTTTATTGCTTTTATGGCTACAAAAATACAAAATGCAATAATAATAAAATCAATTGTGGTTTGTATAAAGTTACCATAGTTTAGTGTTACAGCTGCTACTTCTCCATGAGCTTCTTTTAGCACTATTTTAAAATCTGTAAAATTTACACCACCTGTTATAACACCTATTACTGGCATCATCACATCGCTTACTAGTGAGCTTACTATTTTGCCAAATGCACTTCCTATGACAACACCTACTGCCATATCAATGACATTTCCACGAACTGCAAATTCTTTAAATTCTTTTATAAAACTCATTTTTTTCCTTTATTGTTTAGTTATTTTTCAAAAAAACAATTCTTATTACATCTAAATGACAAACCATATTAAAGTTTTTAAATTTAACGCTAAGAGTGGTAAAACTTCTATAGATTAATCATTTGTAAAATTTTATATCTTTTTTAATTTAATTTCTTTTTCCTCATTTTTATATTGATAAGTTCTACTGCCAAAGAAAAAGCCATAGAAAAGTAGATATAACCTTTTGGTATATGAAGTCCAAATCCATCAGCTACTAAAGCTACTCCAACTAAAATCAAAAATGATAAAGCTAAAATTTTAATAGTAGGATTGTCATCTACAAATTTACTTATTGCTTTGCTTGCCACCATCATAACACCCACTGCTATGATAACTGCTAGTATCATAATTTCAATGTGATCTGCCATACCAACAGCAGTTATTACACTATCTAGTGAAAAAACTATATCTAGAATGGAAATTTGAATTATTATAGAAGCAAAACTTACTTTTTTTGTGCTAATATGCTCTTCGTGAGTTTGACCTGAAATGTTTGAGTCAATTTCTGTGGTTGATTTATATATTAAAAAAAGTCCCCCAATAATTAAAATCAAATCTCTACCCGAAATTTCTTCTCCAAATACACTAAACAAAGGAGCCGTCAATTTCATAATCCAAAACAGGCTTAAAAGTAGTAAAATTCTACTTATCATGGCAAAGCCAAGACCTACGATTCTAGCCTTGTTTTGCTCTTCTTTTGGAAGTCTTGAACATAAAATTGCTATAAAAATAATATTATCAATACCTAAAACTATCTCAAGTCCGATGAGGGTAAAAAGACTTATCCACGCTTCAGGTGAGGTAAACCATTCAAACATCTAATTCCTTCTTTAAAAATCTTTTAATTTTACTTAAATTTAATTAGAAAAAGCTAAAAGCTCTATTATGGTTTTTGGTAAAATTTCATATTCAAGCTTATGGATATTTTCCTCCCACTCTTCTAGGCTCATACCTTTTTTCCTATAAAAAACTAGTTGATTTATAAGTTTTCCTCCATCAAGCTCTTCGCTTACAAAATGCACACTTACTCCACCTACTAGCATGTCGCTATTAAAACTCTCTTTTATAGCGTTACCACCCTTAAAAAGTGGAAGAATTGAGGGATGAAGATTAATGGCTTTTATGTTTTTTGTAAAAATTGGAGTTAAAATTCTCATAAATCCAGCTAAGATTGTCAAATCGATGTTTTTCTCTTGTATTAAATTTACAAGTTTTTCATCAAAATTCTCTCTTGTTTTAAACTCTTTATGGTTTATAACAACTGTTTTTAGTCCAAATTTTTCAGCTCTTTGTATTCCAAAGGCATCAGGATTATTACAAATTAACAAATCACACTTTATGGTAACACCATTAAAAGTTTTATTGTGAACTTTTTCTAAAATATTTTCTAAATTTGAGCCATTTCCACTAAATAAAATTGCTATTTTTTTTACAGACATTTTATACCTTCTATTATATCATTTGGAGTTAATGCGTATGAGTTTTTTTTGAAATTTAAAACGCTTAATGAATGAGCTAAAACTCCATTAATTGCTGCTTCAAGTGGTGAGTAGTTTTGAGCTAAAAGACCACCTATAATACCAGCTAATGCATCTCCGCTTCCAGCCTTTGCTAATATGCTTGAGCCAAAATTAGAAACAAAAATTTTGCCTTTATAAGAAACTATTGTATTTGCACCTTTTAAAACTAAAACACTATTAAATTTTTCACTCCATTTTCTAGCTAAATCAAATCTATTAGCTTGAACATCTTTTATGCTAAAATCTCCAAGCCCAGCCAAATTTAACAGTGAAGCAAATTCTTTTGGATGAGGTGTTAGAACTAAATTTTCATTTTTTTCTAAAAATGGTACGATTTCTTTTTTATAACATAAATCAGCATCTATTACGCAAATTTTATCTTTTAAAAGTTCTAAGTTTAGAGTTTTTTCTCCAAGCCCACATCCAGCAACTAGAACTTTTGCTTTGGTAAATGAGTTTGTCTGAATAATAAATGGATCTAAATTTGGTATTTTTTCATCACTTACTACACTAACTAGTCCAGCTCCTATGCTAAAACCAGCATTTGCAGCGATTATTGCAGCTCCTTTTAAATCCCCACTTATTACATAAAGATGCCCAAAATTCCCTTTATTTGTATCTTGTAAATGCCTAAATGGTAAATTTAAATCAGTTTTTTCAAGTAAAAAACTATCACTTATAGTTTCAAAATTTGCTTTACTAATGCCTAAATTTGCTAGAATTATTTTACCAACTAAATCTTTTGAACTGTCTAAAAAAAGTGCTAGTTTTAAGGCTCCCATTGTAATTGTAAAGTCCGCTATAAAAGCATTTTGAGTGATTTTACCGCTTTTAGTTATTCCACTTGGGATATCAACAGCAATTTTTAAACCTTTTGTTTTGTTTAATTCATTTATGATTTTGCAAACTTTATCGCTCATATCACGGTTTAAACCACTTCCAAAAATTCCATCCACAAAGCATTCATACGCACTAAATTCTGGATTTTCAACCGAATTTACATGAGCTTTTTTTGCTTTATCAAGCTGCATTGAAGCCATTAAATTTAGCTTATTTGAAGTTAAGAAAATATCACACTCATAGTCATTTGATAGTTTTCTAGCTGTACAGATCGCATCTGCAGCGTTGTTGCCACTACCACAAACAAATAAAATTTTTGATTTTTGTTGTAAATTTTGTCTAATTACTTCTTCGATTTTTGAAGCGGCGTTTTCTTGTAAAATTTCTTCATTTAATCCAAACTCACTTATTGCTCTTTCATCTAGCATTTTTGTATCATAATATAAATTTGTCATTCAAATTTCCTTGTTTTTTATGATTTTTATTGAGCGCTTTTTTTAAAATTTGGCTTTTATCTTTTATGCAGTTTGTGTCTTTAATAGTTTTTAAAGCCTTGGTTGAGTTTAAAATAGTATAGATTTTTGAATTTAAAATAATTGCTGTTGTAAAAAGATTTGTTTTTACAATGTTTGCTTTACCACTCTTTTTTATTATAACATTTTTAAGATTGTTAGCATTAAAATGTGCAAACATACTTAAAGATAATAATTTGGTCTTTATCTTATATAAAAAATCAATAAAGACCAAATATTTTAAAGGTTTCATTTCGATTTTTCTTTTAACCTTTTTTTATATTCTTTTGAAAATTTTTTCTTTTGGCTATAGCTAATTTTTTCTATAAAAAGGTGTCCGTCTAAATGATCCATTTCATGCTGTACACAAACAGCTAAAAGTTCACTTGCACTAAGTTCTACAAACTCGCCAAATCTATTTTGAAATCTTACTTTTATATCACTTGATCTTGTAACATCTTCAAAAAATTCAGGTACCGAAAGGCAACCTTCTTGATATGTAATTTCTCCATTTTTTTCTAAAATTTCAGGATTGATTATCTCAATTAGGTCATTTTTATCTTGGATGCCTTCTTCATTTAATAAATTTATAACCAAAGCTCGAAGTGGTTTACCTACTTGAATTGCCGCAAGTCCAATGCCTTTTTTAGCTATCATAGTTTCATACATATCATCTAAAAATTTATGTAAATTCTCATCAAATTTCTCAACATTTTTAGACTTTTGATACAATCTTTTATCTGGATATGTCAAAACTTCCAAAACCATCTACTTTGAACTCTTTTCTAAAACCTTATCGATAATTCCATACTCTTTTGCTTCAGCTGCACTCATGAAAAAATCTCTATCGGTATCTTTTTCTATCTTTTTTATGCTTTGGTTTGTATTTTTAGCCAAAATTTCATTTAATGTTTTTTTAATTCTCAAAATTTCATTTGCTTGAATTTCAATATCTGTTGCTTGACCTTGAGCTCCACCAAGTGGTTGATGAATCATAATGCGTGAGTTTGGTAGAGCAAATCTTTTATCTTTTGCTCCACAGCTTAGTAAAAATGCACCCATTGAGGCAGCTTGACCGATACAAATCGTGCTAACATCAGCTCTTATATAATTCATTGTATCATAAATACTAAGCCCACTTGTAACAACACCACCTGGACTATTTATGTACAAATAGATATCTTTTTCAGGATCTTCTGCTTCCAAAAAAAGCAGCTGAGAGACGATAGAGCTTGCTACATCATCGTTTATTTCGCCACTTAACATAATAATTCTATCTTTTAAAAGACGTGAGTAGATATCATAGCTTCTTTCGCCTCTGCTAGATTTTTCAATAACATAAGGTATGTAAAATGCCATTATTTCCCTTCTTCTTTAGTAGCTTTTTTAGTTGTTTTTTTAGCAGGTTTTTCTTCTTTTTTATCTTCTTTGCCATCTGCTTTTTCATCTTTTGGTTCAGGAAGTTTAAACAAATCATTAAATAGCTTTTCTTCTATTAAGGCCATTTTAACAGCTGGTAAAATTCCTTGTTTTTGATAAGTCTCAAGATGTTTTTTAGGATCAATTCCGTTTTGATAAGCTTCAAAATAAATAGCTTGAACCAACTCTTGATCACTTACTTCAACTTTTCTTTCTTTTGCAAGCTCATCAATTATAAACGTTAGTTTTACGCTTTTTTCAGCTTCTTTTCTAAACTCTTCTCTTTTGTTTTTTAAAGCATCTTTATCGGTTCTAAATTTTTCCATATCTTCTTTTGTAAAACTATTCCATGAATTTCTAAATTGCAAATCAATTTCTTGCTCAACTATGGTTTTAGGTAGATCAAAATCAAATTTTTCAGTCATATCTTCAACAAATTTAGGTTTTAATTCTTCGTTTAAAATTTTGTTAAATTTATCATGTTTGATTTGGTTTTCTATCCTTTCTTCAAAAGCTTTTATTGTTAATTTTTCATCGCCAGTAAGTTCTGTTAATGTTTTTTTGTCAAGTTTTTTAGCAGGATTTTTAGCTTGAATTTCGTGTAGTTTTACTTTAAAAACAACATCTTTTCCAGCTAAATTTTTTGCATTATAGTCACTTGGAAAAGTTAAATTAATATCTTTTTCTTCACCAGGTTTTAATCCTATCATTGCATCTTCAAAGCCTGGAATAAACTGGTTTGAGCCTATTTCTAAGCTGTAGTCTTTTGCGCTGCCACCCTCAAAAGCCTTACCGTCTAAAAATCCTTCAAAGTCAAATTTTGCAAAATCACCTTTTTCAAGACTATCTTTATCTGCTTTTTCAAGTGGAGCAACCATTAATAATAATTCATCAATTTTTGTTTTTACTTCATCTTTTGAAGCTTCTGGAATTTCATACTTAGGAATAAGCTTTTCATATCCTTTTATATCAATTTCTGGTTTAAAAGAAATTTCAATAATTGTGTCTATACCACCATTAACTTCCTCAAATTTTGCAAAAACAGGCTCACCTAAAAGATCACTTTGTTTTTTATTTAAATTTTTTAGGCCATCATCAATAGCTTTTTTAAAAAGTTCTTGTTTTGCATCATCTAAAAGTGCTTTCTCGTATCTTTTCTTTACAACATTAACAGGAACTTTTCCTGGTCTAAATCCATCGATTCTTACTTGTTTTGCTGTTTTAACAGCTATTTCATTTACTTTATTTTCAATGCTTTTTGCATCAAATTTAGCATCAATCGATGCATTTGCTGAATTAATCAGTTTTGAACTAACTTCCATTATTTTCCTTTTGAAATTTAAAATTTAAATGTTAATAATATCAGATTTTACCTTATTTTAAGTATAAATTTAAAAATTTTATTATCGGTAAAGTGATTTTGTTGTAAAATGGACTAAAAATTTTTAAGGAAAAGTATGGATAATAGCAAAAAAAAGAGTATTGAATTTGAAAAATCTGTGAAAAATATGCTTGAAATTTTAGGAGAAGATCCAAATCGTGAGGGATTGATAAAAACTCCACAGAGGGTTTTTAAGGCTTATGAGTTTATGACAAGTGGCTATAAACAAGATCCAAAAGTTGTGCTAAATGATGCTTTATTTGAAAGCTCAAACAACGAAATGGTCTTAATAAAAGATATAGAATTTTATAGCCTTTGTGAACATCACTTATTGCCAATTATAGGAAGAGCACATGTTGCTTATATACCAAATGGAAAGGTTGTGGGTTTATCTAAAATTCCAAGAATGGTAAATATATTTGCAAGAAGGCTTCAAATTCAAGAACAACTTACCGAACAAATTGCTGGAGCCTTGCAAGAAGTTATTAATCCGCGTGGTGTTGGGGTTGTTTTGGAAGCTAGGCATATGTGCATTGAAATGAGGGGAGTTGAAAAGATAAACTCTACAACTACAACTTCAGCATTAAGAGGAAGTTTTATCTCAGATCCAAGAACTAGGAAAGAGTTTTTTTCTTTAATAAACTCATCAAGAGAGGCGAGATTTTAAAATTGTTTAACTTTGTAAATTAAAAATTTAATCAGTTTAGTGTATTATTTCAAATAAGATAAAACTTATCCTATTTAAAAATTTTAATAAAGATTAAGAAATTTAAGGAGAAAATTTATAATGAAAAGAGTCTACTTAGACAACAATGCAACAACTATGATGGCACCTGAAGCCTATGAGGCAATGCTACCATATTTTTGCCAAAAATATGGTAATCCAAACTCGCTTCACGACTTTGGCATAGAGACAACTCCTGCTTTAAGAAAGGCCATGGATCAGCTATATGCAGGAATTGGAGCATCAGACATGGATGATGTAATTATCACTTCTTGTGCAACTGAGAGTAATAATTGGGTTTTAAAGGGTATTTATTTTGATAAAATTTTCAATAAAGATAAAGACCATATTATAATTTCATCAGTTGAGCATCCTGCTATTAGCCACACCTGTTCATTTTTGGAGCAATTAGGTGTTAGGGTAACAAGGCTTGATGTAAATAGTGATGGGCTCATAAATAAAGAAGATTTAAAAAATGTAATTGATGATAAAACCGCCCTTGTTAGCATAATGTGGGCAAATAATGAAACAGGAGCTATTTTCCCAATAAAAGAATTAGCCAAAATCGCCCATGAAAGAGGAGTTTTGTTTCACACAGATGCAACTCAAGCTGTTGGAAAAATCAAAGTAAATGTAATGGATGCTGGAGTTGATTTTTTAAGTTTTTCAGCACATAAATTCCATGGACCAAAAGGAGTTGGAGGACTTTATATAAGAAATTCTCAAAAGCTTACTCCGCTTTTACATGGTGGTGAGCATATGGGTGGACGAAGAAGTGGAACTTTAAATGTTCCATATATAGTTGCTATGGGTGAGGCCTTAGAGCTTGCGAATAAATTTATAAATATGGAAAATGTACATGTAAGAAGACTAAGAGATAAGCTTGAAGATGCACTTTTGGAAATTCCTGATGTGACTGTTGTTGGAAAAAAAGAATTTAGAACTCCAAATACAATTTTAGCAAGCATTAAAGGTGTTGAAGGAGAGGCAATGCTTTGGGATTTAAATAAAGCTGGCATTGCTGCATCAACTGGATCTGCGTGCGCTAGTGAAACACTTGAAAGCAACCCTATAATGGAGGCAATTGGAGCCGATAAAGAGCTTGCTCATACAGCCTTAAGACTTTCTTTATCAAGATACAATACAGAAGAAGAGATAGATTATGCTATCGTTCAAATAAAAAAAGCGGTTGAGAGATTGAGAGCTATTTCAAGTAGTTTTGCGTATGCACCAAAAAATCATAAAAGCGGATTATAAAAAGGATAAAAAATGGCAAAAGATAATTTAATAAGTGGATCATTTTGGGAGGATTACTCACAAAAGGTTCAAGATAGGATGAATAACCCTAAATTTATGGGCGAAATAACAGAAGAAGAAGCAAAAGAAAAGGGTTGCAAACTTATAGTTGCTGATTTTGGAGCTGAGAGCTGTGGGGATGCGGTTAGGCTTTATTGGCTTGTGGATGAAAAAACAAACATTATAAAAGAGGCAAAATTTAGAAGTTTTGGCTGTGGAACAGCAATTGCAAGTAGTGATACTATGGCTGAGCTTTGTGTTGGTAAAACAGTTGATCAAGCCGTAAAAATAACAAACATAGATGTAGAAAAGGCAATGCGTGATGATCCAAATACTCCAGCCGTTCCACCTCAAAAAATGCACTGTTCAGTTATGGCATACGATGTTATAAAAGCCGCTGCAGCGCAGTATAAAGGAATAGATCCTGAGCATTTTGAAGATGAGATAATAGTATGCGAGTGTGCAAGAGTAAGCCTTGGAACAATAAAAGAAGTTATTAGGCTAAATGACTTAAAGACCGTTGAAGAGATAACTCAATACACTAAAGCAGGTGCATTTTGTAAAAGCTGTATAAGACCTGGTGGACATGAAAAAAGAGAGTATTATTTAGAAGATATTTTAGCATCTACTAGAGCTGAAATGGAGCAAGAAAAACTCTCTAAAATAGCTGATTCTCATAAACAAGGTGATAATTTCGAAGAGCTTAATACAATAGGTCAATTTAAAATGGTTGAGGCAATTATAGATGAGGAAATTCGCCCAATGCTAATGATGGACGGTGGGGATTTAGATATAGTTGATATCAGAAAAAGTGATGATGGCAAAACTGACATTTATATAAGATATTTAGGAGCTTGCAGTGGTTGTGCAAGTGGCTCTACAGGAACACTTTTTGCAATAGAAGCAGTATTAAAAGAAAATTTAAGCCCAAATATAAGGGTTATGCCGATATAAAACTAAATAAGTGTGAGTTAAATTTGAAAATTTTCAGCCCTTTTTAGTTTTAAATTTGGGCTGAGATTTAATTATAAATTTACATTTAAAGGTTAAATTTGAAAAACAAATTTTTAAATTCATTTATAATTATAACTTTAGTTTTAGTTGCTTTTGTAGTTTATAATAAATTTAAACTCTCTCAAAATTTTCATTTTACAGTCACAGCTGATACAGTTATAAAACCAGGTTCTGAAATTTCAAAGTATGTAACTCAAGATGAAGTTGATGAATTTGCATTTACTTACTGGGATATCTATGATGAAAACGGTGTAAGATATCAAGAACCAAACGCTACACTTAAAATTTTAAGAGACTACTTAGAAGCTAAAGATACAAACTCTGTTCTTAAATTTCTAAAAGACAACAATCTAAGTGTAGATGCAAAGCTTCAGTATAATACAACCCCGCTTATGTATTCTAGTTTTCACAATGATGAAAATACTACAAAAGCCTTGATAAATTTAGGTGCTGATGTATCGTATAAAGATAAATACGGACTTAATCCACTAGCTTATGCGGTAGAAAATAATTCTACAAAAGTAGCCAAAATTTTAGTAGATAGCGGGGCTAAATTTGAGGATATAGAAGAAGTTCAACTCTATTTGCAAAATTTAGACATTATCTCACAAATCATAATAGATGGAAATAAAATGAAACTTATTTACCAATCAAATGGGGCAGTAAAAGATAAAGATAGTGATGCAAAACCTGGATATACTTTAATACACTATCTTTTAATGAATAATTTTATTGAATTAACAGAGCTAGCACTCAAAAGTGGTTTTAGACCTGAGTGTATAGCTGAGTCAGATGTATATGGCAAAGATTGTTATAAGTTATTAATAACAATAGCTGACTTCGAACCAATGCTAAATCTTCTCCTTGAACATAATGTCTCAGGACAACCCTCAAAAGAACTTATGAAAATAGAGTATGATAAGTGTTATGAGAACTATAAATATTATATTAGTGATTATATAAATTTTTTATATTATCCTTTGATGGGTATTGATAAAGAAAAAGAAAATAAGTTAATACAAGAGTATTCTAAAAAAAAGACAATACAAACAATATCATGGAAATATTTCTTTTATGACAAAAGCACTTATACGAGATGGGATAATAATTAGAATACCAAAAGAACCAGATAGAGAGATAGTAAATAATTATAAAAATGGTATAGAATTTTATAAAAAATATTGTGTAAAAGATAAAGAACTAAATACAGAAAGCTTACTTGATATAAACTCATCATCGCCATTTAAAAAACTTGTTGAATTTGAAAAAACAAAACCTAATAAAAATGATAGCTTTAAAAATGTAAAAGAATTTATAAGCTATAAGAATGAAAGTGAAAAAAGAAGTGAAATAGCATGGTTTTATAATGCATTTGAAGATGATAAAACTAAGATTATTTATATTGATGATAATCAAATTAAATCAAATTTAAAAAATATAAAGAAGTAGTTGATTTAAAAAAATCTAATTAAAATTATTACTTAATTGATAAAAATTAAAACAAAAGATAAGGGAACAAGGGGAATGGTAAGTTTAGCATCTCACATCAAACCACAAAATTTATAACTTTGCTTCAAATTTAAAACTACATCTATTTTATTTAAACTAATGCTACTATTTTACAAAAATCAAATTTAAAAAAGGTCAGAACTTAACAAATTTATAGATTAGAATTACTTAAATTTCATGATTTCTAACTCTATTTTTCATCTCCCCCAAATTTCTTCCAACATTTTCTCCCACTTTAATGAAACTTTAAGCTTTATGTTTGTATAATTTCATTTCCGTTTTACGAAAGACCTCTTAAACGAGTTGTTTAAACAGTTCTT
>NZ_JAPXGQ010000017.1:0-34966 GCF_027277485.1 Campylobacter ureolyticus
GCTTAAACTGTTGTGTTTTGAAAGTTTAGAAAGAAAAGAAGGTTTTGAAAGAAGTGTTAATTTTTGATAACCATTATCAAATAACGGCTCTCTCTCTCTCTCTCTCTCTCTCTCTCTCTCTCTCTCTACTGGTCTTTAAAAATATTTTAAACATTTTTATCTCCTAGATTAAAATTATGGTATTTTAATATAAAAATTATTAAATAGTGCTTAGTAATAAACACTATTTAAACAAATTAAAATTTTATTTATTTTTTGAAGTATATTCTTCTATACATTTTTCTTCTATTGCTACAAATTCATCATATGATAATAAACTTTTTGAATTTTCCAAACTATCAAGAAAACATTTATCAACATATTTAACGCATTTATCACTAGGATAATATTGAGATGCACAATATGCATTTAAGTTTGCTCTAAAAGTTGATTTATTTGATTGAAATTTTGCAATATTTGCCTCAGCTTTTTGTGCATTATTGCAATCCTCTTGTTGCTTTTTTGACATATCATCAAAATTTTTATTTCTACATTCGATTATTTTTTGTTCTCTTGCTTCATCGTTTTTCTCGTAAAAATCAATTGATTTTACATTAGCAGAACATCCAACAGTCACAGCCATTAAAAAACTAGTCAAAATTAAAAATTTTCTCTTCATTTTTTACTCCATTATTAAAAAATTATTATATTTTAACAAAATAAAACTTAATTTTTAATCTATTTATTTTCTTTTTGTAGTTTTATAAGCTCTATTTTCATTCTAAGATTTTCATTTTCTAATTTTTTTTGTTCATTTTCTGCGTTTTTAATAGCAAGATCCAATTCTCTATCACTAAGAGATATCGATCTACCATTTTCATCAATATCTTTTAAAACAGGCTCTATTTCTAAGGTTTCTTGCGTGTCATATGCGTCAATTACATACTCATCATCTTTTTTATATTGTTTTTCTCTAATTGCGACTTCAGTTGTTTTAAATTTTCCATCAATTGTAGATGTTTGTTTTACACCAGCGATTTCGTGTTTATCTGGATTTTTATATACTTCATCAAAGCCATCATACTTAACTTCTAGCTGTATTTCTTTATTTGATTCAAGTGTTTCAAAGTCATAGTCCATTACAATAACTCTTCTCATTCTTGAAAGTTCTTTAAAAGAACCACTTCCTACCAATTGTGGATTAACTACATACTCTTTTCCTGTAAAAAAAACAATACCAAATTCATCTTTATTTATTTCATTTATTTTAATAATTGCATTTTTTTCGATGAGTTTATTTATAGTTTTTGAAACAGTTCCTTGTGATATATTAGCACTAATTTCTAATGTTTTTCTCAATCCACTATCAAGTTTTATGACATTGTAGTAATTCATCTCTTTAAGCAAAGATAAAAACACATTTTTTTCCATATTTGAAAAATTATCAATCACATAATCTAAATTATCAACAAAAACTTTTATAAATCTTTCTTTTTTTCTTTCTCTGACAATTCTACTTTGTTCTTGAGATATAACTTCGCCTGTTTTATGATTTATTATATCTTTTTCATTTTTGTAAATTGTTTCAGTAGTTTTAGTATCATTAAGATCTATTATTTTAGTGCTATTCATAGTAACTCCTTCTGTTGCTGTAATTATACAAATATATTCTTAAAATAGAATATATTTCATAAAATGAATAAAATTCTATCTATTTTTAATAAAATTCGTTAATTTTTAACAAAAATAAGAATATTCCACAGGGCATAAAGATATTCCGTAGGGAATAATATTATTCCGTAGGGAATATTTCAAAATAGGAATAAAAGCTTTCAAATATCCTTAAAATCGTTGTTTAGCTATTAAATAAAAAGTAAATGAACACATCTTTATATATATTAGAAGAAATTTTCTAAAAAAATCAAAAAACAACACATAGGTAAATCAAAATTTCGCAAGGCGAAATTTTGAACTTTTATTTTATGTGGGGTTTTACCCCACACCCCACCATTAAAGAAAAAAATAATTAGATACATATTTTTATATTTTATTTTGTATTTTACTAAAAATAAGCTATAATTATGTAAAATTACATAAAAAAGGATTTTGAATGTTACATCAAAAAGTATGTGATGAATTAAATATAAATAGAGAAGAGTTGGCAAAAATGCTTGGTATTTCAAAATACACTATTGATTCTTGGAGTGATTCAGATAGAATGTCTCAAACTGCAAAAGTTGCATTAAAATCTTTATTAGAAAATAATAGTCTTAAAAAAACTATGAATAAATTTAATGACTTTTTATTAGAAGCTATTAAAGATAAAACTTGTTTTGTAAGTAATGAAAAAAAAGAATTAGCTAATAGAATAAAATTTATTTTGAATGAATATAAATTGACTATAGTAGAAGCTGCAAAAAGAATTAATGAAATTAGTTTTGAATATTTAGACAGGGTTTTGAATTTAGAAATTTATCCATCTTTTGATTTTTTATCTAAATTTTCAAATGAATTTAAAATTTCAAACGATTGGCTTTTGAGTGGAAAAGGAAAACCTTTTGATCTCAAATTTCTTGAAGCAAATTTTATAAAACAACTAATTGAAGAATTTCCACAGTATAAACAAGCATATATTGTTCGTTGTGAAAAAGATGGTTTTTATACAAAAATAATAATTGAAAATAAAGATGGAATGTATGATATATATCATACCGATTTTTGCATAGGTGATGAGTTTATTATGGAAGCAAGTGAGTGTGTTGCCTTATATGATTTATATAAATTCTATAAAAAGTTTTATTATTCTGGAGTTCGATTATTAGAACTTTCTGAACAAGATTATGAAAAACTTTTATCTAGAGAATTTTATCCTAAAAATATTTTACATAATTCTCATTTATCATTTTTACTAACAGATCTTTTTGATTTAGAATATTTTAACAAAGATAGATATGGAGATTTTTTTATTAAATGCACGGATATTATAAAAGATCAGCAACAAAAAGATGCTAAGAAAAATATTTAAAATTACAGTATGGTTTTTAAATATTCTATAAAATTATGAAAAGTGCAATTTTCAATACTAAATTTAGTAATTATGATATTATGGACTTTTGCTAAATTTAAAAAATCTATTTTAAGTTTAGAAAGCTTAAAGTGGGTAAATTTATTTAAGTTTAGGTGTAAAATTTAAGAAATTTAGGAGAATTCTTAAAAAATCATTATTTTAAATTTTACTAGTAAAAGAAAAAAATAAAATAAAAAAAACTTTAATTTTTTTATTTAAAATTAAAGTTTTTATGATACAATTAAATTGAAGTTCGAGGGTGGGCTAGTTCCCCCCAAATTTCTATTTATAAATTTCTTCCAAAATGTCACTTAAAAAAATTTCAATTTTGTCTGCTTCAATGCTTGTAAGAATGTTATATTCATTTGTTGATAATCTAGGATAACCATTTTCTCTTATTTTAATCAAACTTTCCCAGTGAAAAGATCTATTTCTTATGTCTGATAAAAGAGACAACATAATATTTGTTTTCTCTTTATTTGTTAGTCTTGATTTATTATTATTTTTTAATTTTCTATTTCTATTTTTTATGTGGTATTTTTTTAAATTCAAATTTGTAAAATTAAAAATTTGATCTGATATGTTTTTTTCTTTTAATATTTTTATGATTACTCCAAGAGTTAAATTAGATAAAAGTTGATTATTGTTTAAAATATCTTGTTTATCTACTGGATATCTTTTTTTAATATTAGAGATTATGCTATTGTAGTTAGTTATTGTTTTGCTTCTGTAGTTTTCAATCCAGTCAGTATTGTTTGAAACTTCAATCATATAAAAATTTAAAATATTTCTCAAACCTATTTCAATTAAAGCTAAATCTTTTGTAATTCTTTGAATTAAGTTTAGATTATTATTATGTCTTTTTAATTGAATTTCTATATCTTTTTTATCTTCTTGTAATGAGTATGATTTTAGTCTTTCTTGTGAAAATAAGTTTATTTTATTCTTTTTAAAATAATCAATTTTTTGTTTCATTTTTTATCTCTTTATTTTTATAAATTTCTAAAATTTCATCAAGACTTAAATTTAAAGTTTTAGCATATTCTTTTAAATTTGAAATAGTTAAAATTATTGTTTTAAGATCTTCCATATTTGTTCTTGCACTTTCATTTGAAATATTATAATATGCTCCTTCTACTAAAACTGCTTTTGACAATTCATCATCTATATTTTTTAGTATAATTTCTTTGTTTTCTAAAACTTTATTTAGATCATCAAAAGTTTCTACTTTACCATTTGAAACATAATTTAAAAGATAACCATATTCTGATATTACATTTTTTTTAATTGTCATATATGAAAAATAAAAATCTATTTCATTTTTAATAAAATATTCTTCAATTTCCTTTAAAAGTTTTTCATCTTTTATTGTCTTAGAAATTTTATTTATTATATTCATTTTTATGCTCTTTTATTTATCTATATAATTTTTAAAAATATTTAAAATTTTATCATTATTATTTTGAGAAATAGCTTCTATAATTTTTGTTTTAAAATTTTCATCTTTTTTTGATTGAGCTATAATAAAATCTCCTATAATCTCTTTATCTTTTTTAATCGTTTCATTTTTCTTTTTTTGCAAAGTTTTTATTTTTTCTTTATATCTATCTATTTCTTCTTGTATTTTCATAGTTTATCCTTTAGTGGTTTTATTTGATAATTATATCTAAATTTACTTATATTGTAAATAAAAATATGCTATAAATTTTTTAATTTTTTAATAAATAAAATATGCTATAATTTCGTTATAAATAGTTATATTGCAGGATAGCCTTTTTGGTTTAAATGTAATACATTATAAAACCAAAAAGGCGAATTTCTGCGAAGCTCATAAGGATATAAATGGATAAAAAAGTTTTAAAAACAATTAGAATTGATGCTGAAAACTATAAAAATATTGAAGAGCTTATAAGTAAAGATATTGGCTATAATTTTTCATCTATTGTTAATGCTGCTATCTATAATTTTTTTAACAGTGACTATGATATTAAAAAAAACATTATAAGATTAGATGATGATAGTAAATTTAAATCTGTTAGAGTAAATTTATCAAAAAAAGAATATAAATATTTTGATATGTTATCTTCTTATAATGGATTTAGTTCAGTTAAACAAATAATTAAATTCATTTTATTGAATTATATGGCTGATGAAAATAAAAAACTTTTTAATAATATAGAGATGTTAGAGTTGGTAAATACTACAAATGATTTAAATAAACTTGGTAGAAATATTAATGAAATAGTTAAACTTCTTAGAACTAAAAAATCATATGAATTTAATATAAACTTTGATAAGTTGGCTGATGTTTTTAAAGAGATAGATGATAAAATTTTAGAAATAAATGATTTGATAACTGAATATAAAAAAATATTAAATTTGAAAGTAATTAATGGTTAAAAAATATAAAAAAGATGAACTTGATGATTTATTTATAGCTAAAAAAGTTTTTACCGAATTAGATAAAAAACAAAAAAACTCATACTCATATAAAAATAAAATTGGTAGTTATAAATATCATTCAAAACAACCTATATTTTCTGTAAAAAATTATACAAAAAAACAAACTGAAGTAGTTATTAAAATAACTGGCTCTAGCAAAAATTTTGGATCGTTAAAGGCACATTTGAAATATATATCTAGAAATGGCGAATTAGAAATTGAAAATAGTGATGAAAATATTTTTTTTGGAAAAGATGATTTAAAAAATATGTCAAATTCTTTTAATGAAATTATAGAAATTCCTACTGAAAATGAAATAAGAAACAATAGTTTAAAAGAAAAAAGAGAAGTTTTACATTTTGTTTTTTCTATGAAAGATTATAACGATGCACCATTAAAAAAGATAAAAGAAGCAAGTATAAAAACTATGAAAGAAATTTATCCAAATAATTATTTCGTGATAGCTATGCACAATGATACAGACAATCCACATTGTCATATTGCAGTAAAAGTAAGAGATAAAAATGGCAAAAGAATAAATCCAAAAAAATCCGACTTAGCATATATGCGGGCAATTTTTGCAAAAGAGTTAAGAGCTTTAAAAATAGATGCAACTGCTACAATAAAAAAAGATAGTATAAATTTTAAAACTGATGAATTTTTAAATGACAAGGTAATAAAATTAAGAGATGATTATAAAAAACCAGAGCATAAAAATCACTACTATGAAGTTATAAGTTACGGAGAGGCTCATTATAAATTTGATATAAATAATAAAAAAAGTTTTTATGTTAGATATAGAACTACAAAAGGACAAGATATAGATATTTGGGCTGATGATCTAAAAAGAGTAGTTCAGGAAAACGATGTTAGGACAGGAGATTATTGTAGATTTGCAATAACAGGTGAAAAACCAGTAGTAGTGCAATTTAGAGATAAAAAAACTGGTATTTTATGTCAAAAAACAAGTTATAAAAAAATGTGGGATGTGTCGATTGAAAATAAAAAAGAAAAGGCACTAAAACCATTAAAAAATTTTACACCTAATGAAATTATCGGCATAAATTCTGATGATATTAATGACAATAGAAAAAATGATAACGAAGTCTTTGATAAACAAAAATATAGTAGAAAAAGATCGTTAGAGATTAAGAAAAAAGATAATCCAATAAAAAATCAAAAATATAAAAATATAGAATAGTTTTTATATTATATAGATATAAAAACTATTATAATAATATAAATAATATTCTAAATATCAAGAGCTTTTCTTATCATAGTTTCTTTAAATTCTGTTATGTTAATACCTTTATCTTTTAAAATTTTATTAAGCTCCATATCCTTGACTAATAACTTTCTCATATATGCATTTCTGGCTATAAATTCTTTTTCGCACATATCATCTAAATATTCAAGTTCATCTTTATGTAAATAAATACTTACTTGTGTTGTTTGTCTTTTAGGCTTTTTAGCCAATTTATCAGCCTTTTTAAAGGTTTGTAAGTCTTCTTGTTGCTTAAGAGCATCTTTGATGTTGATGTTTAATTTTTCTGCCATTTTGTATCCTTTATTTTTTAAAATTAAAAGCAAAATTTATAAAAAATATATTAATCGATAAAATCAAATTTATTATATATTTTCCAAAAAATTTTAGCATTAAAAACGATAATAAAACTATTCCTATACTATTTTCAAAACCTATATTTTTTATTAATTCCCAAGAATTATTCAAGCTAGGTGTCCAAATTTTAATGTTGTAATTTAATATTTCAGGTGATGTTAATACTGTAAAAAATCCAGCTAGAATAAGTAATAATAAAAAATCTATAAAATTTGAAAACCCAATAAGTCTTATAATTGGAGATGATAATATTATTGAAACAGTTAAAAATAAAACTAAAATACCAAGCCAATATATTATAAAAAAACAAAAGTATAGTATTCCAACATAAAATGCTAAATTTATAGTCCAGCCCATAAACTGTGTTTCTGTTTTATTCCAATCTTTTTGTATTTGTTTTTCTCTTTTTGCATCTTCTTCTTGCATTCTTTTTAGATTTGCTTCATATAATTTGTCTTCTTCACTCATTTCATCAAATATCATAAAAATCCTTTTATTATATTGATATAAAACATATTATTTATAAGCCTTAATTTTATAAAGTAATTTTTTATATTCATCTATAAAATTTGCATAACTATTTTTTGATAAACCATTTTCATTATAAAGTTCCATAAAAGACATACCAGTATTTATTGCATTATTTAATATTTTAGAGTTTTTAAAATAATATATAGGAAAGTTTTTATATCTCACTTCTAACTCACTCATTAAGAAATCTTTTTCTTTATCATCTTTATAATCAGTTGCCAAAATTACAATATTGGGGTTTATGTTTTCAATTTCTTTTATTGTTTCCAATGTTCTTAAAAACGAATTATATGTTGGTAAGCAAGGCACTATTATACAATTACAGATTTTTATGATATCTAAAACACCACTTGCATTAAAACCACCAAAGTCATAAACACAATCATCTAATGGTTTTACTTCATTTGAGATCATAGCTTTATTTGGATAAATTTGCTCTATGCAAGAATTATCATTACTTTGTAAAAATAAATCTAAATCTTTGGCTATGCTAAAAGCAAAAGGTGTCTTACCAACTCCACCCTTTTTATTAAGTAAAGATATTTTCATAAATTTCCTTTTTAAATTTTTTATAATTATACTTTATTTTATATTAAATTAACTTTAAAAATATTATATTAATATATAAAATATTAATTTATATTTTTTTCTATTATTTTACTATTTGATGATATGATTTTTAAATAATCAGTAAAATCAAAACCTTTTTTTAATTTATCAGTAAAACCTAGTTTTTTTGCTATTTTTTCCCAATCTATAATTTCAGTTTTTTTAGTAATGCCTTTTAAATCTTTTTCTAAAATTTTCGAACCGTTTTTTCCGCTCTCGTCAAAATCATATGCTATAACAACATATTTATCTTTAAAATAGTTTAAAAATTTATTATCTATATTTTGTGTTGCACTACCTAGTGTTATAGCATTAAATCCATTTGCTAGTGCATTTAAGCAGTCTTTTTCACCCTCTAAAATAAAAATAGGCTCATTATTTTTACTAAATTTTTCTAAATTTTTTATATCAAATAAGGTTCTTTGTCTGTTTTTTGAAAACATAACTTTTGGTAATTGTATAACACCACCATCACTACCAATAAAAGGAGTTGGAGTCGGGTTGTATTTCCAAAATGTTAGGCAATTACCATTTTCATCTCTGATTGGCATAATTAATCTATCGGCTTTTTTTGAGTATCCAATTTCATATTTTTTTGCAATTTCTCTTTTTTGCTCTTTATTTGCTGTTGGCATTGTTTGACTTAAAAGTTCCCAAAATCTACTGAAATTCTCTTTTCTTTCTTTTTGAAAATTATCAATTATACTTTGTGATATGTAATGTGGCATACTGGAAGTTTCTTTTTTGATATTTTCATAAGATTTAAAATTTGTAAAACTATTATCTGTATTTAGATTTAACATTGAGCTAATTTTTCTAAAAGCATCTTTTTGCTGATAGTTGTGAAATTCTACTAAAAAATCTACTATATCGCCATACCATCCACTTCCAAAATCTTTAATTTTTCCATCTTTTGGATTTATAGAAGCACTAGGAGTGTGTTCATCTCTTATTTTAAATTTATAAGAACGATCGATTTGGTATCCTAATGCATTTAGTATTTCAGCTGTTTGTTCTTTTGTAAGTTGCATTTTTTTCCTTATTTTCTACAATATTACATTCGTTTTTAAGGCATTCTATTTTTGTCCCATCGAACAATATAAATGTTGTTTCATCTTCTTTTAAAAACCAAACTGATCCTATTTTATCACTATTAATTTCTATTGCTTTTTTTCCGCCATAGTATAAAGTTTCAAACCCTCTAAAATCTTGATAAATAATATGTTTGTCTTGATAAAATCTAGTCCATTTTCCTATTTCTGTTGCAATAAGCATTATAATAAATGCAACAAGAAATAAATTAAAATTTGATTTTTTTTGATAAAAAATTATTATTCTTGAAAATTCTATTATAGCTGCAAAAGCTAAAGCTATAAATATTTGTATAAGATAATTGCCCATACTATCTTCTGTATTATAATAAATGCCTATTATAAGTAAAGCACTAAATACTACAACTAGGCTCATTATTAAAATTTTATTTTTCATTGCTTCTCCATACTAAATATAAAATCTATTAAAATAATATAAAATAGATTATAAAATTTCTTTGTTGCTTTCTTTTTTATTTTCTTTGTTATTTCTTTCTTTTTGTTTAAAAATATTTCTTACTGCTTTATCTGTTTCTTTGCTGACACTATTTAACTCTTCATTGGTTATAGCTTTATTTTTTCCATTTACTATACGAGATATTAATTTTTCTATTTTTTCTTCATTATGTAATTTAGTTTTATCATTTTTATCAAAAACACAATGTTGTTTATATTGTAGGCTTCTGTATATAATTTTAATATCTTTAAAATCATATTTTTGTGCTAATGTTTGAGTTGATTTTCCCAAATTTTCATAACACTCTTTTTGAAATTCTTTAGATATTTTTCTTGGTGGTTCTTCATCTTTTTTATCTTTTTCAAAATCTACTTTTTGTTGTAAATATCTTTGCTCAGCTGAGCTTATGCTATGATTTTTATTGCAAGTTACTACATAGAGATTTAACTCATATCCATTTTTATTAAATTTATCTAATTGTTTGCTTACTGTATCGGTTGAGCTTAAAGTTCGCTCCAGTATGACGTTATAACCATTTTCTATAGCTTTATCGATAAGTTTTTCGCCAACTTCTCTCATAAATGGATTTGTATAGATTGAATAATCATCACTATCTTTTACACCTTTTTCATAAATCTCTCTTGCATTTGGATGCAAAGCTCTATAGTCATCTAAATTTATAATAATACAATTATTATCCATAGATCTTTGTATTTTACTAATTGTTGTTGATTTTCCAGCTCCTGGTTGTCCGCCAACTAAATAAAGCTTTGGAGTTTGGTTTTGACGATGACAATGCTTTGAAATTCTACTCCATCTATCATCAGCTGCATTAATTATGTCTTGTTCTGTAAAATTTGATAATTTTTCTAAATCTGTCATTTTTTATCTCAATTTATATTTTTTTATGATTCTATCTCGCTCATCTGCTAAAATCTTTTTGCACTCATCATAGGTTTTTTCTTTTGAGTATTCTTGCCAAATTTTGTCTGTTAAATCCCAAAAATTATTCAAATCATCATTTTTATAACTTCTATCTACTATATTTTTCTCTCTCATAAGTCGAGTTATCAAATCCGCACAGTAATCGCATTTGGATCTTAAAATTTCAAATTCATCGCCACTCATAGCTCTATCCCAATCTAAGTCTAAATTTATACCCATTTTAAATCCTTTCTTTTTAAGTTTGTTACTCATTTTTTATTTTATAAAAATTATACTATAATAAAAATTAAAGTAATATAAAATCTATTATTTTAATATAAAATAAATTATAAAATTTCTTTGTTTTTTTCTTGGTTATTTTCATTGTTTATTATCCTATTGTTTTTTAAATTTTGACTTTCTAAAAATTTTGACTTAAATGAACTTTTATAAGCTGGATTTTTAGATGATTTTGCTAATTCGTTTATAATAATTTTATTTTCATCCCTTAATAAATTTAGTATATTTTGCTTTTTATAGGTTTCATTTTCATTTAAATAAACTTTTAAATCAGCTGTATTTTTTTCTAATGATTTAATTGTTTCTTTGTTTTTATTTTCTTCTTTTAATAGATTTTCTTTATTTAGATAATTGTTTAATCTTCTTATAAAACCATTAAAGGAAATATGAGTAAAAAGGTTATTGTCATCTATCTTATAATGTAAGTTTTCAGGATAAAAATTAGTTATTTTGCCATCTGTTCTGTCTTGTATTGTAAAAGATATCTCTTTTGGATTATCGCTCCATCCACCATATATTGTAAAACCCTTATATCTCATAATTTCCATTATATTTCTTTCATATACAGATATATTTTTAAAATTTTCTAAAAATATATTATTCATAGATTCTTGCTCTAGTTTTACAAAATCATCATTTCTGTCTTTTGGTATATCAAATTTTCTTTCATACTCTGTGCTATATTTAGATCCATATGGAGATAACATAATGCATTGAAAATTTTCATTTTGATTGTTATTGAGCGTATTTTGAGCAAGTTGTAAATTTATAATATCTTTTTTAAGATAGTCAATCTTTTTATTATTGGCTTCTATTGTGTCTTTGGCATTTATTATATCATTTAAAAAGTTTTTATATAAAATTTCTTCTTTATCTAAAGCACTTTTTAATTTTACTTGATCAATTATAAGTGGATTTCCAGTTGCAGCAGCTTTCATTTCAGCCGCACTTGCTGCTTCTTCTTCAAAGCCACTCAAGGTTCTGCCATCAACTAAGCCTTTTCTAAAATTTACTAATGAATTTGATTTAGTTTCTATAATTTGCCACGAAACTGCATCATAGGTATTTTCAGTTACATAACGAAATTCTTTTATCTTAAAATTATCAGGATCTTTTTCAAATAAAACATTTCCTTGTCTTATAACTCTTCCATTTCTTTGAATAAAATCACTTGGTCGCCACGGCACATCAAAATGGTGTATTGCTGTTACTCGTTCTTGAACATTTGTTCCAGCTCCCATTTTTGCTGTTGAGCCTATTAAAACTCTTATCTCGCCACTATTTACTTTTTGAAACAACTCTTGTTTTTTAGCATTGCTTCCGCCAGTATCGTGTATAAAAGCTATCTCTTCTCTTGGAATACCTGCTTTTACTAGCTTTTTATATAAATCTCCATAAAGAAAAAATGAATTTTCATCGCTATCTCTATCTTCTTCTTGATCAAAATCTACATCATCTTCGATAATTTCATTTATATTAATAAAATCTTTTTCTTGTTTGTTATTTTCAGTATCGATATTTAAATTTGTAGATAGTTGATTTGTTTGGCGAGGTGTTCCTATATCTAAGAATACTAGTTGAGTTCCTTTTTCTTTATCCCAATTGTGGTATTCTTCTACTATATTTTTAACACAATTGTTCATTTTAGATTTTTCAAAATCAGGTGCATTTGGATCTATTAGTCTAAAGTCAATTCCTGCTTTTTTTGCATCACTTGTGCATTTTAAGTGATTATCTATTTTTGGATCAAAAGAGCCACTTCCTAATTTTTCCATTCTTGCAATAATAGAGCCTTCGTTATAGTTTCCATCTTTATCCTGGACACCTATATAAAATCTTTGTTCTTTGCTTATTGGTGATACGCTTTTTATAATATTTACTTCAGGAACATAGTGAGTATAGTGTTTTTTAATGTCTGAGTTCGTTACAATATCAGCAATCTCTCCGTAAGCTCCACACACTTCAGGCAAATTATTAAGTGCTGTAAATCTACTTACAATTTTAAAATTTTGTGCTGTTGCGTTTAGTTCAGGCACATTTTCTATTTTTGCAAAGTTACTAGCCCAAGCATCAAATGAACCAATACCTTTTTTTTCTAAATCACTAGGCATTAAATACTTATTAATATTATAAAGCTCAGTTAAAGAGTTAGAAATAGGCGTTCCAGTAAGAAAGAGTATTTTTTTATCATTATTATTTAAATATTCTGTAAAACAATACATAGATAGAGCTTTTTTAGATCCTGCTTGGTTTCCTAAACCTTTTACTTTTAAATGTGTAGAAAATGGTAAATTTTTATACATATGACTTTCATCTACTACCAGGTAATCAATTCCCAAATCAGAAAAATTTAAAGCTTTGGATTTGTTATCTTTATCTAATTTCTCTTTTAATCTTTCTTCTAAAGAATTTAATCTTTTTTGCATTTGTTTTATTGAAGCTGGGCGAATATTTTCATCGTTTTTTTCAGCAAAATCTATACTTTCTCTTAACTCTTCAATTTGTCTGCTCATAACATTTTGTTCTATTTCTGGTGGAACTGGAATTTTTTCAAGCTGAGAATGAGAAATTATAATAGCATCATATTCTCCATTCATAATTTTGCCAAAAAACTCTTCTCTGTTTTGTGGTGATACCGATTTTTCATCACTTATTAACAAATTTGCATTTGGATATGCATTGTAAAATTCATCAGACCATTGATTAACTAAATGATTTGGAACCGCAATAAGTGCCTTGTTTGTAATCCCCAATTCCTTTTGTTTCATAACAGAACAAATTGCAGTTAATGTTTTACCTGCTCCAACTTCGTGATCAAAAAGACAATTTTGCTCATTTATAGCTCTAAAAATGGCATCTTTTTGATGTTTTCTTAAATTTATGTTCGAATTTAAACTATCTAGCTTTAAATCGCTTCCATCATAATGTTTGTGTGCATAGCAATTAAAAGTATTGTTATATATTTCGCAAAGATCAGTTCTTCTTTCATAATCTTTCCATATCCAATTATCAAATTTTTCTCTAACACTTTGTATTAAGCTATTAACTTTTTGAGTTTTTTCAACATCTACTACTTTTTCCATTATAGGATTGTCATTTTTATCAAATCTTAGATTTCCATTAGCATCTCTTAACTGATTGCCAGTTTCTTTTTTAATGACAATACTGGAGTTTTGTAGGGCATTTGTGCATATGTTATAAGGTGAAAATCTTTCAAAACTAAGTCTTCTTTCATTGTATATAGTCATAGGATGGGTTTGACCTTCAAATTTCCACTCACCTGTTAGGTTGCTTCTACTTAAATGCCAAAACTCTTGTGAAATTCCAAATTCACTTTCAAAAAAGTCATTATAATATTTTAATGGTATCCAACTAGCTCCCATAGGTGCATCTATTTCGCTTGGTTTTAAATCTGTTGGAATGACTTCTTTTAAACTTTCTATATTTTTATTTATTTCAGGAAAAGTCTTGGCTATATCTTTGGCTATTTTTAATTTTTCTCTTACATCTCCTGATAGATATTTAGCGGATAAAACAAATTCTTTTTCGCCTTGCGATAGTTTAATTGGATCTAAAAAAATTTGATTTTCAGATATTAGACTATTTGCAACATCATTGCTAGTTTTATTTAAAGTTTTAGCTATATATTCTATATTTGGTTTGCCGTATTTGTTTATACTGGCAATTAATCCATCAAACTCATTGTCAAATTTAATTTCTGATTTTGGTTTTATTACTCTGTGTATTAAAATATTTGCTTTTTCACAGCTTTCTTTTCTTGGTGTGACACCATTTTTTAAAGCCAATTCAGGACTTATTGCTTTTTGGTAGTTTTTTTCAAGTGATGCAATTTTAGCGTAATCTACATCCTGATCGATTCCACTTTTTCTGCTTGAATTATGCAAAAAACCACATTTTTTATGATAAATATCTAAAAAATTATTTAATTTTTCTCTTGCCTGGATTAATTGGTTATCATCATCGCTAATATCCGTTTTTTCAAGCTCAATTAACTCTTTATGTGCATCTCTTAAATTTATAAAATTTTTAACTCTTTCTTGTTGTGCTGGTTTTAGTTCAGGCTTTGTAGCAAGAATACCATTTGCATTATTTATTTCGCCTTTTTTAATGTAAATTTCATTATTGAATATAAAATAATTATTTTGTTTTAAATCTTTATAATAATTTGCATCTATTATCTCATCAAGATAAATCTCATCATTAATTTTTGTTTCATTTTTGTGGAATTTATAGATATTTTTTGGTAATGTTTCAACAAATCTATTTAGTTCATTTTCTAAATTTAAATTTGAGTTTTTTGTGCAAACTAGCTCTTCTCCGTGAGATCTAATCTGAATTTCTAAATTTCCTAAAATATTGTTTGGATTTTCTAAAAAATAATTATTAATTACTTCTTTGCTCTCTTTAAAATTTTCTACATTTAGCCAATTGTTGTTTAAATTTAAATCTTTACCTTTTTTAAAAAATACAATATCAGTTGATGAGTGAGTGCTATCAAAGGTATTTTCAGGTAGTCTTACAGCACCTAAAAAAGTTGCGTAATTGTCTATATATCTTCTTGTTATATCTGTTTTTGAATCTAGAAATTTAGTAGAGATAACAAAAGCCATAATTCCATCATCTTTTAGCATATGTGAAGCAGATTTTGCAGCAAAAAAGTTATGTAGAGACATTCTTGGAATATCTTCTTTTAAAGCCCTATTTTTATCTATAATGGCTATTTCTCCAAATGGTGGATTTCCTATTATTGCATCAAATTTAGTAATGTTTTGATTGGCTAAGTCGTCTTCATATCCCATAGCATAGTGTTTTTGATTTGGAAAAAGTAAAGATAGCATATCGGAACTAAGATGATTTTTTTCAATAGTTAAATATTCAAAATTTGGATTTGGTTTTAAAAAAGCACCACTTCCAGCACTCGGCTCTAGCACTCTTTTTTTATTATTATCACTATTAATTCCCATTTCATTAAGTGCTTTATGTATGGTATTTACCAAAATTTGAGGCGTAAAATATGCGTTTGTGATAGTTTCTTTTGCTTCTTTATATTCTTCTTCGGTCAATAAATTTTTTAAAAGTGTATTTTCTTGTTTGAAGTTTTGATTGTTTTCATCAAAAGCTTCACTAACACCGCCCCAGCCTGTAAATTGTGAGATAATAGTTTGTTCTTCTTTTGTAATTGTGAAAAAATTATTATTGTTTATAGCATCATTTTTTATTTTAGTTAGTTCTTTTGTAAGTTTTATAGCTTCATAATTTTTATAAAATCTATCTTTTTTACCTTTAATGAGAATTTCATCTTGATAGATAAAATCCTCATTTTTATAGGTTGAAGTTGGCTTTATAGTGGAGTTTCTAATATCTCTTTGATTGTTATTATTTTCTCCAGATCTTCTAGTTTGAAAACTTCCATCTTGTTGTATTTTTCTGCTTGTTTCTCTTCTAATAGGTTGTAAATCGTTGATGATTCCATCGCTATTTTGTTCAATTTGAGAAAAAATTCCACCTGCTCGTTGTCTGTTTTGATGATATTCATCTTTCGTAATTTCATCACTATGTATCGCATTGGGTGACTGATTTTGTCTAAATCTTCCACTGCTTTGATTAGTTTCACTGCTTGGCTGTTCGCCCAGCTCTCCTTGAATGCTCCCACTGCTAGAAGTTCCTTCCAGGTCATTCCATTTGGTAGATATTTTGTGTCTATCATCATATAGATCTTTGCTATCTTGTATCCTATGTAATACGGAATTCCTAGACTCTCCTGCATTTGCCAAAATCCCATCATCTTTATCTTCTCTTTGGCTTGTTTGCTCGTATAGGCTAGAAGTATTAGATGCTCTTGAATTCTGCTTGCTATTTGTAGGCAATGTATCCCATCGTTCATTATGTATTTCATCTCCTTGTCGCAACCATTGATTATCAAGGTTGAGAGATACATCTCTACTAAGTTCAGTTGTAAAATCGAATTCAAGTTGAATAGGCTCATTAAGTCGTTTGTTATTAGTGGAGATGTTAGATTTCTCTTCTCTTTCATATATTCTATTGCTACCTGAAATACTTCCATTTTGGGTTGTTTCTCCCTTGGATAGTCCGTATTGCTGTCTATTTGTGTCCATAGAGGATTGGAATTCTCGCCTATCAGAATCGATTGGATATTCATCCCCGTTAGCCATTGTGCTTCTTCTAGTGGTGTAGTCTCCCTTAGTATCCATTTCTGTGACATTTCTTTCTTCCAATTCTCTTTTTCTTTCGGTGTCATTTCCCAAGCTGCTTTCATCTGCTTCTCCTTTTAGATATTCATCTAGTGTATCAACTTTATTTTTATAAAGTTCTTCAAATAGTCCGCCTTCCCACCACTCTTGTTTTTGTTTTCTCTTTGGCATATCTTTTCCTGAAATTATAATAAAAAATTCTTAATATTAACTTAATATAAATTCTATTATATTAATATAAATTATATTCTTTTAACTGATACCTAAACTTGTAGGTTTTGAAATTCCTTTTTCTTTTTCTTTTGTTTTAGTTATTTTTGATACAGCTTCTTTTGATAATTTTTCTATATTGCTTAATTCTTTTTCTGTGATAGCATTATTTTGTTTATTTATAGGATTTTCATTTTCTTTATTTTGTTCTTTATCATTATTTTTATTGTTGTTTTCGTTAGGAAAATTAAATTTTCTATCTAGTCCATATGAATTTGTAAAAGCAACTAAAAAAGCTTCTAAATTATCATCTCCAAGACCTTTTCCTGCTTTTGCAAGTTCATCTATTCCACCATCAATGGCTTTTTCTATAGATTGAGTATTAACTTTAATCTTATATTTTTTATTTTGATCTTTTTCAAAAATTTTTTTCCAATCTCTTTTGTCATCTTCATTCAATACATTATTTGTTATTTTTTCAGTGCCAATATTTATGAGCTTTTCTAAATTTCCATCTTGAAATAAATTTCTTCCCATTGGTGCATTAAAATCTAATTTATTTCCACTTGGAGTTTGAATTTCAAAATTTAAAGTTTCTTTAGGAAATTTATTTTTGTTAAAATTTTCTTCTTTAACTATTTGGTCTAATTCATTAACCATCTGCATAACAGCGATAGCACTATCGCCACTATGAATTTTGTCAAAAATACCAGTTTTTTTAAAAAACTTCTTAAACTCAGGACTAAAATTTTTATCAGGTGTGATTTTTATGGAAAAATTTGGTTTTTCTTCATTTTCTTTAGTGTTTTCTTTGTTTGTTGATATATATTCATCATTTTTGATATTTTCATTTTCCATTATAAATCCTTTATTTTATAATTTGATTAAAATTTTTATTGTAATTGGCAATATTTGAAACAACTTTTATGTTATAAGTGTTGTTATTTACTTTTCCGTTATAACAATTTAAAGCTTTATAGTTTAGTCCCCACTTATTGATACATCTTTTCAAAACAATTGCTCCAAATCCAATGTTAATATCAGGGTTAAATAAATCTTTTTCTTTATAACCCATAGATTTTAACTCGGGCAAATGAATAGAATTAATTTGCATAATTCCTATATCATAACTTCCGTTGTCATTTTTTGCTACTTGATTAGGATTTAAACTGCTTTCTGTTTTTGCAATTCCATATAAAAGCAGTGGTGAAATATTGTTTAATTTTCCGTGTTTTATAAAAAGATGATTAAATTCACTGCAAATTCCTAAATTTACTACCAATAAAAAAAGAAGTAATTTTTTCATTTTTACTCCTTTTTATATTTCAGGTTTTCCATTTTTATCATTTATAAAACCTATTTGGCAACCTTTTGTCTTCCAACCGCTACAAGACCAATAATAGCCATCTCCTTTTTTGTTTTTCCATCTATTGAGAGCAGAGCCACATTTAGGACAAAAATACTTTGGTATGTTTGGTTTTCCATTTAGGTCTGGATAAATCTCAGAGCATCCATTTTTCCAATTGCTACAACCCCAAAAGTCTTTGCCAGTTTTTTGTGAGTGTCTTTTTTGTAAAAATCCTTTTCCGCATTTACAAGGATATGTTTTGTCAATTCCGTTAAAATTTTTATCTAGTAAAGCATTATTTTTTATAAGCTCTATTTGTTCTTCTACTTCATCAAATACTCTATTTAAAAAATCATCTCTACTTAAATTTCCATTTTGAATTTCAAGTTGTTGTTCATACCAAAGAGCGGTCATATCGGGAGTTGATAAAATTTTAGGTGCTAGAGCTATTAAATCCCTACCTTTTTTAGTTGAGATTATGGATTTTTTTTCTTCTCTTATATATTCTCTTTCAAAAAGATTTTTGATGTGTTCTGATCTAGTGGCTGGTGTTCCAATTCCACCATTTTCCCCTTTTTTATCTTTATCTTTTTCTTTTAAAAGAGTTTTTATTTTTTCATCTTTTACATATTTACTTATCGAAGTTAAATCTTTAAGTAGTGTTGGCATTGTATAATATGGCTTTGGTTTAGTCTGCTTTTTATTTATCTCTATATTTAATGTTTGGCAATTGCCGCTTTCCAAAAGTGATAAATCAAAACTATTTTCTACTTCATCATCATTTTTTTGTTCGCTGTCGTTTTCACCACTAAAAAGAGAAAGATAGCCGTTTTTTGTGATTTTTTTCTTACTAGTGGTAAATTTATAATCATTAATAAGAATTTCAATATTAGTTTGTAAATACTGCATAGGTTCATAAAATTGAGCAATATATCGTTTTGAAATTAGTTTATAGACATTTTGTTCATCTTTGCTCATAGAGTTAAAATCAAATGTCGTTTCAGTTGGAATGATAGCAAAGTGTGCTGTAATAAACTCATCATTGAAAGCTCTGCTTTTTAAATTTGGATCCGCATTTTTTATTATATTTTCAAAGTCGCTTAAATTTGATTTTATCGAGTTCAAAACATTAGTTGAACTTTCCCACATATTAACAGGTAAATATTCACAATCTGAGCGGTTATATGTAATGCATTTGTATTTTTCTCTTAAGTCTTGAGTGATTTTTAGAGTTTTGTCTGGTTTAAAGTTAAATTTTTTAGAACAATCTGCTTGTAAATTTAAAAGATTGTAAGGAAGTGGTGGATATTCTAGTTTGTTTTCATTGGTGACATTTAAAATTCCATTTTTACCCAAGCAGATATTCTTAATTTCATTTGCTTCATTTTCATCTGTGATTTTTTCATCTGTTTTTAAATTTGCTAAAATTTCAGCTTGATGGGTTTTAAATTTTCCAGTTAAAGTATAATAAAAACTACTTTTATGACCTTCTCTTTCTAGGTCTCTGCTGACTACTAATCCGAGTATTGGAGTTTGAACTCTGCCAACACTGATAACACCTTTATAACCATTATTTTGTGCTTTTGTAGTATAAGCTCTTGTTAGATTTATACCAACAATCCAATCTGCTATACTCCTAGCAAAGCCACACTCACTTAAATTACTAAAATCGTTATTTGATTTCATATTTTTTAATTCGGATCTTACGCCTTTTTCGGTTAGATCGTGTAACAAAAGTCTTAAAACTGGTTTTTTATTATTTGCATATTTTAAAATTTCATCGATTAGAATTTGACCTTCTTCATCAGCGTCACCGCAATTTATAATAGTATCTACATCAGATCTTTTTATTAAATTACAAATTATTTTTAATTGTTCTTTTGAACTTTGTATCGGTTTATATTTAAATTCATCTATTTTTAATGGTAAATCTTTCAAATCCCATTTTTTAAAATTTTCATCATAATCTTCTGGCATATATAATTCAAGTAGATGCCCAAATGCCCAAGTGATAATATTTTCGCCTTTTTGAAAAAAACCATCACCATTTTTATATTCTCCATCTATACCTGCTGCAATTGATTTTGCAAGAGCTGGTTTTTCTGCTATAAAAAGTTTCATATAAACTTCCTTTAATTTTTGTATAATTTAGCAGAGAAAATCTCTGCTAAAAATTTAAGACATTGATTTACTCTTAGTGGTTTTTTTGGTAGCTTGTTTTAGTATCTTTTGCTCACCTAAATTACCACTATTATCAATTGGAGTAATCGACTTTAATACAGCACCTTGTGTTTTTACAAAATCAATCTCAACCATAGCTGATCCACCTTTTATTTTTTCAACTGTTTCCATTAGTTGTGGATATTTTTGCAAAGTTGAATCTTTTTTTGCAGATAATGTAAAATCACAACCATTTTGAATTTGGGCATTAAATTTGTCAATTAATTTATTGTCACAATTTTTATCAAATGAATAGCCGTTCATTCCTTTGGTGGCATAAAGTTTTTGAGCTGATTTAATAACTTCATTTGCTTGATTTCTCTCTTCTTCTTGTAGAGTTATGCAGATTTTGTTAAATCCATAAGCCTTTCCATTTTTTCCAATTCCAGATTGATAAAAAGCATCAGCTCTCATAAAAGTATCTTGGTTATTTTGATCTTTACCTTTTATATCAATACCTATTTTATCTGCATCAACTGCTTTTAAAAAATTATCAATATTAGAAATCTTGTAAAATGCATCTCTCGCACCTGGTTTGATTTCTTTTCCATCTTTTTCATAAGGTTTTAATCCACCAAAACCAACTATTGTCAATGTTTCACCTTGTTTATTGGTTGACGAACCAGCACTAACATAAACAGAAGTTATTTTTTTATCGGCAGATGTTGAATTGTTCGGAGTAGTATTTTCTACTTCAACATCTTTTTTATTTGTAGCCATTGTAAATCCTTTTTTTATTATTTTAGAATAACTTTTTTCTCATTATTATCACTTATAAATTTGGCATCTAATGGAAAATTTAAAGTTATAGATTGCTCATCTTGTTTAACTGAAATCTCTGCAAATTTTTTGCCAACTTCAATAAGACTATTTAACTCATTGTTTTTAATAAAACAAATTGCAGTTAAAACCCCTAAACTAATTGCTAGTGCAATATTTAATATAATTAAGCTCCAAGTTCCTCCTTTAAAAAATTTAAGATTTTTGTGTAAAAAATCATCATAGCTTTTTGCTAACTCTGCTGATTTTTTATTAAAATTATCAAGTTCATTAGTTTGTTTATCTAAAAATTTGTTTAGAAATTCATCATAAGTTTGAGCCATATTTTCAAGTCTAGCTGCTAATTTATTCTGATATTCATTTATGGTTTTTAAATTCTGCTCAAAATCATTTTTAATACCATTGAACTGTTCTTCTATATGTAATTTTGCAAAATCTTCTGAGAATTCTTTTAGACTGTTATATATGTTCTTTAAAAGTAAAGCGTGATTTGTTAGTTCAAAAATTTCTTTACTTGGCGGATTTATAAAAAAACTCATTAAAGTTTCAAAATATTTAGAAATCTCTTCCCAATTTTTATTTAACTCATTAATCAAAGCTGTTACAACTTCGTTGTCTGGCATATAGTTTTTCAAACTAACATAATTATTTTTTTGAGCATCCAGTAATTTTTTGAAATTACTAATAGTTCTTGAATAATCCAATACAATTCTTTTATTTTCGTCATTTATTGCGATACCTAAAGCTTTAAAACTTTCTTCTAGTTTTAGTTTTTCTTTCAAGCTTTCCTTTTGAATATTTTCTTTATTTAAGTTGGTAGTATCGTCAATATCAACATTTGTTGTTTGAATTACTTCATTAACTATTTTTTCTTTTTCTTCCATTATTCTTGTTCCCAACAATTTTTATTTATTGTAATTTTTTGATAATATTTTGGCTGACAAAAAGATATATGACTTCTTTTACAAAATTTTGACTTGTTTTTAACTTCTTCAACTGAATTTTTATCTTTTGCCTTTAATGAGTTGTAAAAAGTTTGTGGTATTTCATTTTTAGTTATTCCTTTATCCCATTCATCAATAGGAAAAAATTCACCACTGCAAGTATATTTTACTTTTATATCTGTATATTTACTTGTTTGAAGTAATTTGCAACTTTTTGGTAAGTTAGGGTTTATTCTTGCTGATATTGGTATATGTCTGCATCTTCTTTCTCCGCAAATTTCCTTTGTTTTATATTCAACTCTTGAATTTAAATACTCTGTATTGCAAGGCTCTGAAATATAAACTAAAATATTGTCTCTTAGTTTTTTAAATTCAGCATCATTTTCACCACTTTCTCCAACAGGGCATAGTTTTAAAAATGCTTTTCTTGCATTTAGTGTATCTTCCCATTTTTTTTCTTTGATTGAAAAAAATCTATTAAGAGATGGTTGGCATTCTCCTGGTTTTACAGAACTACTAAGACATAAAATAGCTTCGCAACTCAATCTCGTGTCACCAGTAAGCAAATCAACTTCAACTGCGTTTAATGAGCCAAATAAAATAGCTACTAACAAAATTATTTTTTTCATTTTGTCTCCTTTGTGTGAAAAAATAATATATTTACTAAGTCTTTTTTATAATTTATTGAATCTAATGGTCTAATTTCTATATTCGCATTTACATCGTTTTTAATAAAATAATCTTTATATTTCTTTGCTAATGGTTCGTATCCTAAAATAATCAATTTATCAGCATTATGTGCCAAATAAAATGTTTTAACAATTAAATCATTTTTAATTAAAGTATCTTTATCTACTGGACTCAGATAAATATTGTAAGTCCAATTATTATTTTCTAAAAAATTATCTTTAGGAACACTATATTTTCTATCCACAATTAAGTTATGATTTATTGATATGGCTGAACCACTATCTAATTTAATTGGCTTTGGCGGTTTTGAGCAACCATTAAAAAGAAAAATCAAAGATACAAAAATTATAAATTTATTCATAAATTTCCCCTTGTTTCAAAATTTTCATACTCATCACTGTTATACTCCTCATCTTCTATATTTATATTGTCTAATGCATTTTCTATCTCAGCATCTTCTTCTATTGGCAACTCATTAAGTCTTTTTTCTATATTTTCTTTTAAATAATTTTGTAGTGTCTCTTCATTTTGAAGTGGTATTTTTATATAAGTTTCACCGTTTTGAATTGCAGTTTCAAGCTGTTTTCTATTAGGAATTCCTTTTATATCTTTAAGAGTTGGTGAAATTTCTTTAAATTTATCCATAAAATATTTGTTTGAATAATATAGAGCCTTTTTGCATTTAATCGGTGATTTGCCCTCTATTTTGATAATTTCTGTATCAAACGGCATCTCCTCGATCTCTTTTGGAAGCATTAAAACTCTACTTGTTTCACTTTCACTACCTCCACCGCCTTGACCTAAATTTCTGCTTCTTTGCTTAACTGTTTTTGTGCCAAGAGATTCACTTAATCTTTTTGCATCATCATCTTTCATCGCGTAGTAAATTCTACAAGCGTGATTTTTTAGCAAGGTATTTGCTTCTGCTTGTCCATATCCTTCTGGTTTGTTGTTGGTAAGTTGAGAATCTGCTTGATATATTATTAGGCTTCTTAAGTCATATCCAGCCATAAATGATATAGCTGATGAATAAGTTGCCAAATATCCACTTGCTGTAAATTCATCCATTAAAAGAAGGCAAGGGTGTTTTAGCTCTTTATTTGATTGTGGTAAGCCTTGCTGAACATTTATTAAAATGAGCTGTTGCCAAAATATATTCAAAATAGGCTTTGCAGAAGCCAATTTATCAGGCGTAATTCCAATATAAATTGTCATTTTTTTACGCCTTAAGTCCCTAAAATCAAAGTCATTTGCAGAAGTAGCTAGTCTCATATTATCAGCTCTAAATATTGCTAATGGGGATATAAAACTACCCATTGCTGAACTTCTTTCATTATCGCTTTTAATTTCAAAGAATGCATCAATTCTTTCTTTTGCCTTTGGAGATACCATTTTCATTTCTACTAAAGTATTATAAGTATCTGCAAAATTTGATATAGTTTTTATCTCTCCATCGGCTATTTCTACTTCAAAATTTAATCCCTCACTTAATTTTAAGATTCCATATAAAGAGAAAGAGCATTCAAGTTTATATTTTTGTAAAAATGCTATACCTTTTCTAGTCCCAAGCAGGTCATTCATCATATAACAAAGTCCAATAAAAAGATCTTTTGCTTTTCCATTAAAATAATCAGTTACTGAACCATCGTTTTTTAGCGGATATAAAATATTTGCAAAGTCATTTAGTTCAGCATCGGCATTTTCGCCTTTCATATCTATGTAATATAATGGATTGTAACGATGAGTTTTAAAACTATATGGATTGAATAAAAATATATCTTGTTTTAGAATTTCTTTTCTATATTTACTGGTATATTCAAAACATTCTAATTTTATATCTTGAACAACGCAAGAATTCGGATAATCAAGCAAATTTGGTATAACTATACCAACACCTTTTCCGCTTCTTGTTGGAGCTCCAAGTGCTACAAATTGTTGCCCACCAAATCTCAAAAGCTGGTTATTATACATACCTATAATAATTCCGTTATTATCTATTTTTCCATCTTTTCCTTTTTTAGGAAATAACCCCATTTTTCTTATATCTGCTGAGTTTGCAAATCTTGCATTTCCATATAATTTTTCTTTTTTTGGTATAAAGGGGAGTAAGAAAACTACACTAAAACTTAAAAATAGAGAAATAGCCAGTGCTTCATATACTTTTGGATAACCATTAATTAAGGCTAAAAATGTAAATTCAGGCTTCCATACTTTTGGAAGTAGTTTTAAGGCGTCATTTAATACAAATATTACAACACTTGTAAAAAAATAAGATATAACAATAGCAACAATAGATAAAAATATGATTTGAGCTTTATTTAATTTATTTTGCATTGCTTTAAAACCTCATTTTGTTAAATTTCATACAAAATCCTTAACTTCTTTAAAAATTCCATCAAAGTTTTTATATAGTTTTTGTTCGTATAAATATTCAGCTACTCGCCTAATTCCGTTATGCTCTTTTTTAAAGACTATTACTAGATCGATGATATTTTTTATAATGTCAAGTATCATATCTTTACCAAGAGATCTGGCAATTTCATTTTGCATAGACATCATTGCTAGTCTGTTGTAGCAATTTTTGACACTTCCTGCGTGACAACTTGTCATACTTCCATTATGTCCGCTTGAAATCACATTTAAAAAATCATATGTTTCAGCTCCCCTAACTTCTGCAAGCAAGATTCTGCTTGGCTTCATTCGAAGGCAAGATTTTAAAAGAGCTGTTGAGTTTAGAAAATCACTTTCTTTTGCTTCGCTTGGATAAAAGAGTTGTTGATAGTTTTTATGTTCGTAAAATCTTATTTCTTCAACATCTTCAATGGTTATAATTCTTTCATCTAGCGGAATAAAATCAATAAAAGTTTTCATTAAAGTAGTTTTTCCACTTCCAGTTTCGCCACAAATGACAATATTTTTTCCTTGTTTAATGGCTTGAATAAAGAAATCAGCACTATTTTTATCAATTGATCCACTTGATATATAATCATTTAATGTATATCGAACTTTTGATGGTTTTCTAATTGTGATTGAAACGATACCATCTTTTGTCGCTGGTGGTATTACGATTTGAACTCTCTCACCAGTTGGCAATACGCAAGAAAGTATTGGTTTTGTTTTGTCTATTTGATCTTTTTTAAAAGAGGCACAAGAAGTAGCAAATGCTATTGCTTTTTCATAATCAAAATTTGCATTTTCATCAATATGCCAATTGCCTTTGCTATCTTCATAAAAAATAGCAGTGCCGCCGTTATAGCAAATTTCGTTAATTGTGTCATCTTGTAAATATTTTCCAAAATATTCATTTGAGTATTTACTTAATGAAACACTGCTTCTAATACCGCTCATTTTTTAATATCCTATTTCTGAGTTATTTTCCAACTCTTTGAGTAATTTATAATATTCATCTCGTTTTTGTTTTAATCTATAAATCTTTAATTTATAGGCTTTAATTTTTTCATCAATATCTTCGATTGTTTTTTGTAAATCTACCTGGTTTATTTGGCTATTTGTATTCATTTTTTATCCTATTTAATTATTTTATTACCTATATAATTAAGCTTATAAACTTTACTAAAATCAATATCTCTGTTTACATAAACTGCTACTAAATCCCCGTGATTTCTATATAAAGTAGGCTCGATATTTATAAATTTTTGTAAAGCAGTATCAGCCATATCCCTTGTTGTCTCTCTTGTATTTTCTGTATAGTCTTTGTTTTGGTTATTTCTATTTCCAGTTCCACCATTTAAAGCCACATTCATAGCATCATCGATTACACTAAGCAAAATAGCAGCACCAAATCTTTGGAGCCAATGATGGTCTATATAGCCTTGAATTCCACTTCCACCAAGTTCATCAGTTGCTCCACTTGATACTGGTATATCTATATTGTTCGGAGTTCTAATTTCTTGCCAAACGACAAAAATTCTATCCATTCCATCATTTAATTGTCCGCTATTAAAAAATCCTGATATTTTTGATCCTTTTTCAATTAAAAGCGTGTTTCCATTTTGAGAATATATGTTTTCAGAAACTGTGCAAGATATACTTCCTTTGATTGTGCTTACTAATTTTGTATTTAAACTACAACCTATATAAGTGCCTTTTGGTAGCAATAAATTTGGATCATATTTGTTTAATTTTGCTATTTTTGGAGTGAAAGCACCAAGTTCATAATCTTTATTAAATTCATTTTTTGGAGTTCTTATTATTTTGCCATTTTCATCAAAACTATAATTATAATTTGGATCGGTAAAATCTACAGGTTTATCTTCTTCGCTTAAATTATTGGAATTTGAGGATGAGTTGGAGTTATTTATCAATAAAGAACTAGAGCTTTTATAAACCTTTGGCGTAAAAGATGTTTTTGTTTGTGCTATTACAAAAGGGTTTGTATTATCAGTATTTTGTAATGTTTCATTTGTTTCTACTTCCTTTTCTTCTTTTAGAACTAGTTCTTGAAATGTTTTAACTGGCGGTTCTTTAAAATCGAAATCTTTTTGCTCTATTTTAGTTCCAATTGCTGTTTCTTTTACTGGCTCATCACTATTTTTATTAGAAAAAAATTTTAAAGCCAAAAGAATTAAGATAATTATTCCAAAAACAATAATTCCTATGCTTTGAAGTTTTTTAGTGCTAATTGCTTCATCATTTAATTCAGATATATTAGTTTTTACTTCTTTATTTTCTTCATTATTGTTTAAAGCGTTTTGACTATTATTTTTTTCGTTACTCATCTTTTATAATCTCTCTTTCTACGCTTCTATTTATAGTGTTATATGTTTTATCAAGCGGATTTTTAGCATATCCATTATTGAAAATTCCAACTAATTTATCACCACTTCTAAGAAGTATTTTCTGAGCTGTTTTGTGAATTACTAATACATCGTAATTTCCATCTTTTTTTAAATGTGTATTTAAAATACTTTCTTTTGATTTTTTATTTACATTTTCATATAAAAAAACAGATGGAATAGTTTTTGTATTGTTAAAGCCTAAATATGTGAAAACTCCATCATCATAAGCAAAATCTGGTGAAATTGTGTCACTTCCTTTATTAATATGCATTAAAAAATCCCAATTTTTAGGGATAGTAACTTTATTAAGTTCGTTTTCAATATTTTCTTTATTTTTTTGAACTTCTTTTATTCTTTTTTCTTCTGCCAATTTGTCTTTTTGTTTTTGTTTGATTTCATCAGGATATGAAAATTCTACCTTATAATTTATATCTTTATCTTCTATGATTTCTAAGTCAAATACATAAATTCTTTCATTTGTAGTGACTATAAGGTTTGTTTTCCAGTCTGTAGAATTTGGTTGTATAACCGCATTGTTTTGTAATTCTACTTCATCGCCATTTTGATCTGCTAAAACTTGTTCTTCTTGTTTTATGATATATGCTTTTGGTTTTATAAATAAAAAATTTTCTCTATCTATTAATTCCCAACCATAACTAAAACCAGTAGCTATATTTATTATTCTTTCATCTTTGCTAAATTCCAACATAGTAACAAAACCATTTTTGCAATTAACCTGAAAAACATCATTTGCGTTATATGTTGCAAAAGTTATTCTATTATCAAATTTTGATATTTTTGGTATGCTTATTCCAAATAGAGTTGAATAAAATATTATAAATAAAAATATAAATTTATGCATAAAACTACCTTTCCACTTCACCATCAACTCTATATGTTAAAACTTTAAAACCTAATGGATTAATTAATCTTTCATTTTCTGTCATTAACGATTGTGGAGAATAATCATATGCAAGAGTTACAATTTTAGCTTTTTTATTTGTAATTGTGCGAGATTTCGCATCTTTATAAATTTGATTAAATCTTATAGTAGCCATCTTCATTCCATTGCTATTTCCAAGAGTAACAGAATTAATTTCTACATCTATTTCAGTTCTATTTTTTAAAATATCAACTCTAGAATTATCACCTTCATATATTTTTAAATAATCAGAACTTACTTCAGGACTAGACCAAATTTGAACAGTGGTATAATCGTTTTGTAAAATATTATAAAAATACCCTTCACGAATTTTTACATAAGAAGTAGTGAAATATTTATCTAATGCTTCATTGTCAGATACAAATTCTGTCTGATTTACAGAAGTTATAATATCTACCATTCCAGTTGTATTGTCAACTCTTATAACATAAGGCTCTACACTTTTTAACGGCGTTAAGAATACAACTGCTGTAACACTTATAATTGATATAAAAATTGATAAAAAAGCTATTAGCCAAGCTCTACGATTTGATTTTTCAACCAAGTATCTGATACTAGCTTCATAACTTATAGCAGTTTTTGTGTCATTATTGTCTATCATTACATTGCCTTTTTGCTTATATTTTGATTTTTGTTTATAGGAACAAATTCTTCACTATCAAATAAAAAATTCCAATCACTTGTTTCATTATGTAAAGTATTTGTCTTTGTTACGCAACCAGTAAAAAGAAAAGTTAAACTTAATAATAAAAATATTATTTTAATAGATTTTATATTTATATACATTATCTACCACCCGTTTTTCTAATTTTGTCTAAAATGAATTTTCCACCTGTTTTTATACCATCATAAGCTCTTGCTGAGCCTTTTGCACCAAACAATAAGCCTTTCGTAGCTCTTTTAGTGGCTAAAGCACCAAAGCCTAAATTTGCACCTAAAGTAGCCATTCCACCTTTTATAGCACCTCTGCTTGCGGATTCTAAACTTACATTTGTCATTTTTTCAGCTAAACTAAGCACCAAATCAACAAAAACCTTTAAACAAATTCCTGCAAATATACAAACTATGGCTACATTGTAATGCGGAATATCTTTAACACCGATTTGATTTAATGCTGTATTTGTGTAGCTATTTATTAAAGTTAGAGCATATCCACAAAATATATGTATAAAAAATAAAGTGATAATATTTGATAAAATCATAGTAACCCATTGAGTAAATATATTTTTTAAAAAAGATCCAAAAATCAGCCCATAAAATGCAATTGGTGCGATAAAAAGTAATATGTAAAAAGATACAGTATTTGTTATAAGTGCAAAAAATAGTCCAAACGCACCTATAAAAAAACCAATCCAAGCCACTATCGAATATAATAAAGCAGCTAAAAATTCAAAATTACTAGAATGTCCTATAAAATTAATTGTAATTGCTCTTGTGATATTATAATAATGCTGTAATTGATTGGGAACAGACATATAATCACTATCTATCAAAGCATATTCTCTGAAACCTCTTATGGCTTCTTTAATTAGACTTATCCATTCATTTGGAAACATACAAATATATATAAAAATAAATTTTAAAAAAGCATCCCATAAAAAATCTTTGAAATTATCATTTGATTTTCCCCAAAGAATTTTGTAACCACGATATATAATCCAACAAAGCAAATAAGTTCCTACGATAGTTAGTAAAACACTGATCAGATTCTCAATGTTTTTTTCAATAGCAGAGTTATACCCAGGATTTCCTATGAAAAAATTATCTATACTTTTAAGTATACTTGTTATGAGATTATCGCTATGAATTTCTTTTGGTGGCATTTTTATACTCTAAAATTAGTTATAAGGGTCAAACGAACCCCAATCAATATAGTTATTCATAAGACGATTAGTTCTATTTTCTAACTCTCTATCTTCCATAATATTTTTTGAATTTTCCCTTTGTTTAGCATATAAATCTATTTGAATTTTTTCTGCTTGCATAAGTGCAACTTGAGCTTGTATTGCATTGTTTAAATCAGAGCTTTCTTTAATATCTTTACTTTTTTGTAGTTTTTTAGCTAATTTATTTATATTTTTCGAATACATACCTATTGTGTCACTTCTTTCTTTATAAAAAACAATATCTTCTATGTTTGCACTTCTTTTTTGATAGCAGATATTTTGCGTAGTTTTATCTACATCAACAATATCTTTACAATAGTCATATTCAAAAAACTTATCCATCAATTTTTTAACTTTTGAGCTTATACTATCTTTTCCGCTATTTTTAAAATCTTTTAACTCTCCAAGAGTTGTTCCAACTTTCTTTGCTTCATCATACACATCTTTTGCTTCTTCTAAAAAAGAAGTAACATCTCTCACACCGCTTTGAGTTGCAAGTTGTTTTGCATATGCATTTAATTGTGCAGAATAGTGAGTTGTAGTATCTACCCACCTTTTAGCTTCTTTTGCCCACTCTGCAATTTGTTTTAAATTTTGAGTAGTCATTTGAGCATTTGCAGCAGCATCAACTACTGGAATACCACTTGCATTTAACAAATTTATGTTTAAAAATAAACATATTAAAACCGTAAAAGAAGTTTTTTTAAAACTTATTTTCATTTTTAACTCCTATAAAGATTTCTTAAATTTTCTAATTTTTCATTATAATTTTTAGATTTATCATTAATTATTTTTTCAACTTCATCAACAAAGGTAGAGCCAGTAGAAAGAATTGCTAGATTTTCTTTTCCAACACTGCTCAAATCTAAACTTACAATTGATTTTTCGCCAGTATTTTTTCTAACTAGAAATTTATATTTATTTGGATCTACGTTTTTTACAAACTCAAATTCTTCTTCACTTAAGTTTAATCTATCTACATAATCCACTTTTTTTGCTTGTGGATTAGCTAAAAGTAGTATTGTTGCACTTTGTTCTATTACCGCTGTTGCTATTTTTGACTTTGCAAAATCTTCTACGCTTTGGGTTCCAAGAACTACAAAACCATTTTGTTTTCTAATGGTTTTTTGCTTATTAAAAACTTCCTTTGCAACTATTTCATTTTGTATCCAATCCCAAGCTTCATCAACTAATAGTCCAAATCTTCTTCCATCGGTTAAATCCATAATTCTCCAAAGAATATAGTAGGCAACCATACAATTTATTTCACTATCTTTTAATAAATCTGTTCCGTCAATTCCATATATGTTTACATCTGTATCATTGAAATTAAGCTCATCTATTTCATTATCGAATACCCAGCCAAATTTATTGTCTTGTGACCAAAGTTTTAAACGAGATTTTAAAGAATTTCTTTCATCATTTCCTTCTGTTAAGTGTTCTAGCATTAAAGAAATTCCATAATTTCTTTCATCTTTTTCAAAATGATGCATTATATAAGTTACAGCATTATTTAAGCTTTCTTCTTCTAGAGTAGTCAAAATTTCATCATTTCTGGTTACAAGCATTTTCATTAAGGTTTGTAATTTTCTAATATTTTCTGCTGTATTATCTATCATAAAAGGATTGAAACCAGTTGGTTTTCCAGCATCTATTGTCAAATACTTTCCGCCACTTGCAAATATGTTTGCACTAGCACCTTTATCTTTGTCTAAAAAGAAAAATGTAGCATTCTTTTTATCTTCAGGTGTTCCTGGTGCAAAAGTATTTTTATCTGCATATTTCTGAAGTTGATCTAATAAAAACCCCATAAGAACTGTTTTTCCCCCACCACTTTTTCCAATAATTAAAGTATTTGCCAATAAAAAAGTGTCGCTAGAAAAGTCTTTTTTATTTTTTCTAGTTTCGTGAAAATTAAAGTAGAATGGCTGTTTATTTGGTGTTTTAAATATTGTTACTGCATCTCCCCATTGGTTATTGCTTCTCTTACCTTTTGCGAAATTATGGAAGGATACTAAACTAGCAAAATTTAAAGTAGATAATGTATGAATTCTTGGTCTAATGCCAAAATTAGCTGGAAATTGCGAAAAATATGTAGCAGGTAGTGCAATACTAGCTAATGTTGTCAAAAAACCCAAATCTCCCAAAGGTTTCATTATTTTATTTGCATTTTTTTCAACTTCACTTACACTATCGCCAAAAACCACTAAAGAAAGATGATATTTTCCAAAATTTAATTCTCCACTGACTAAATTATCTAATGCGGTATCTAATTCTTCTATTTGACTTATTGCATCATCTTCTGCGGCAACTAATCTTTTTCTTTGTTTATCAATATTTCCTTTTGCTTCCACTTTTGGCATTGGAACAAAACTTTGTGTCATAATATATTCTATGTCTTCATACATTAAAAGATCAAAAATACCTGAAAAACTTTCACTTGGATAATCTTTTATTTCTATTGCTTTTATGAATTTTTTTCTTCCATCATTGTAATTTAATTGTGCAGTTGAATTTCCAAACATTATGTCAGTTAAATTTCCAGTCAAATATTCATAAATTGGTGCGTTTGGTGTTCTTACTTTTTGAAATTCGCCTGAGATTAAAAAATTATAAAATTCAAGCTGTTCTGAATATTTTTGACCTTTAATTTCATAATTTTTTAACCTTTTAATGCCAAAATCATTAAAATTTGACTCAATAGTAATAGCAAAGTTTTCAAAAGTTCTAATAAAATTATTTAGCTCTTTAACTCTTTTATCTAGACTATCTTTTATAAAACTAGATCTTAGAGCTTTAGTAGTAAGTGGAGAATATATTGCAGTTAAATAAAAGCTATTATTTTTTAAATCATTTTTACTAAAGCCATCGTAATATTTTTTATTTAAATTTGATAAAAATTCATTTTTAAATATTCCATCAAATTTATCCCAAGTATTAGTCCTAACACTATGGATATAAAAAGAAACATTTTTAGCATCAAATTGTCTTAAAAACATATTGATTTTTTGTTTGTTGAATTCTATAAAATTTTCATTTTCAACTTCAAAGCTTATTCCATTTATGTGCCAAGTTGCCATTATGTCAAAGTTTTTGGTAATTACAACATTGTTTGCAAGTGTTTGGTAAGGTAGATATTTGCTGATATTTGGAACCTTATCAAGCCCTATAATACTTAATTTAGGCATATTAAAATCTATATGATTATTGTTAGAGTATTGATTTGTGATATATGCTTTTTTACTACTGCTAAATTTTTTAGAACTTGGATTTGTAAAAAAGCTTATTTTTAGAAAAAGCAATCTGAAAATAAAGTCATCTTTTTTTGTAATTTCTTTCATAATAAAAATAACAACTGGCAGAAATGAAAGAAAAATTAAATTTGTATATAAGCTTGTTAAACATATGATGGCACAAGCTATAAAAAATGGAGTTATTGGAACTCCAAAAATCATAGCTGGTCTTGTCAAAGCCTTATAAACGACTTCCATAGTTTTTTTAACTCATCAAAAGTTGTGCGACTTCACTGGCACTCGCGATAATTAAAGCACCAATAATGATTGGGGTGCATTCTTGGATAGTTCTCCCACCAAAAAGAACCTTGTATCCAACCACGAGAATAGCAATTGTAACTGTAGCGATTGAAACATATCGGAGCCATTCAGCTACTTTTTCAAGTAGTGATTTTGCTTTTTCCATTCCACCTGCTGCAAGAACAGAATCTGGAAAAATTAATGTTACTAGAAATAAAGCTATAAAAAGATAGCTTAAACTGTTGTGTTTTGAAAGTTTAGAAAGAAAAGAAGGTTTTGAAAGAAGTGTTAATTTTTGATAACCATTATCAAATAACGGCTCTCTCTCTCTCTCTCTCTCTCTCTCTCTCTCTCTCTCT
>NZ_JAPXGQ010000018.1:0-19673 GCF_027277485.1 Campylobacter ureolyticus
TCCTATTGATAGTAATTTATTCATAAGTGAAATTATAACAAATTTAAAAATATTTATCAATATAAATTATATAAAATATATATATTATTTTATATAATTTTATAGAATTTATGTTTCAGTTACTTACACTATTTCTTGCTTCACTTCTACCATTGTCTACATCATCTTGTGTTATAAAACTATGGTATCCACCAGGTGAAACGATATTTACCATATCATCATAAATTCCAACTTTTATATCTCTGCCTAAGTTTGAATCCCTATGGATTAATGCATTAATAAGAGCTTCTCTTAAAGCAACTAATGGAATTTCGTATTTATCTTCTCTTATAATATTTTCTATTTTTGAGCTTAAATTTATATGATTAAGTACAAAATTTAATGAGTTTTTAAATATAGAAAATATATCCTTATCATATTCTTTTCTATCTATAAACTCATCCATAGTTACACCCCCGTCTCTTTTTATCTTTTGGTTTTTCGTCTATTGGAGTAAAGTTAAAATTTCCAAAAAAGAATTTTGTTTTTATGGGTTAAAGGCAAAAAAATTATAATAATTTTAAAATTTTATGTAATATAATCCATCTTTTTTATGATACAATTGTATCGCATTACATAAAAAGGATAAAAAATGTTAGATGAGCTGTTTATAAAAAGCAATGCCCTAATAAAACTAAATAATCAAAAATTTAAAAGATACTTTATACAAACTACTGATTTAACCAACAGGTTAAGTATAGTTTTGGGAAATCGTGGCATTGGTAAAACAACCACTCTTGCACAGCTTGCAAACAAAAACCAAGTAAGTCTTTATTTAAGCCTTGATGATATAGAAATTTCAAATGACATTACAGAGATTATTAAAGAGTTTGTATTAAATGGTGGAAAATATCTCTACCTTGATGAAATTCATAAAAACAAAGATATTTCTGGGGTTTTAAAATTTGCTTATGATAATTTTAAAGATTTACATGTTGTAGCGACTGGCTCATCGGCTCTTGAGATTTTAAAAAGTTCACACGATTTAAGCAGAAGAGCAATTATTTATAAAATGTATGGAATGAGTTTTAGGGAGTATCTAGGACTTTTTTATGACATTGATTTTAAAACTTTTGATTTAGATGCTATCTTAACTACTCATCAAGATATCGCTAGTGGCGTTATAGAAAACTTAAAAGAAAAGGATTTATACATCATCAAACTTTTTAAAGAGTATTTGAAATTTGGATATTATCCATATTACAAAGAGTTGCCAAATGAGATAGTGTTTTTTCAAACTCTAAGACAAAGTATAGAAACGACTATTGATAGTGATTTGCTTAGTGTATATCCAAATTTGAGTGGAAATACAGCTAGAAAGTTAAAGTTACTACTTCACGCAATTAGTGGAAATGTTCCATACTCTCCAAACTATACTGATTTAAAAAAGATGATAGATGTAAAAGATGATAGAACTTTAAAAGAATATCTTACAATGTTAGAAAATGCTGGACTCATAAGGCTTCTTATGAGAAATGAGCTCTCTTTAAAAAATATGGATAAAGCTGATAAAATCTACCTTGAAAATACAAATCTGATCTATTTAAATAGACCAGACATCGGAAATTTAAGAGAAACATTTTTTGTAAATCAACTTGGAAATGTTGGTGAAATTTATTTTAGCAAAAATGGGGATTTTAGAGTTGGTGAGTTTATTTTTGAAATAGGCGGAGCTAAAAAAAGTTTTAATCAAATAAAAAATGATAAAAACTCATTTGTAGCCTCTGATAATTTAGAGATTGGATTTGGAAGCAAAATACCGCTTTGGATTTTTGGATTAATGTATTGATTTAGAAAATTTAATTAAGCAATTATTTGTATGTATAAAAAAATGATAAAAGCTTGTTAGGCAATATAACATTGGCCAAGCAAAAAGCTTTTAAGCTTCATAAACTAAATTTAAATACAATTACAAATAAGTGAAAGTTGCCACATATATCTAAAAATTTGTATGCTTTTAACAATAGTTACCGAAAAAGTTACCTATTAATTAAAACAGAGTTTTCTTAATCGGATGTAAAGTCCATACAATAGTAGTTTTATACTTTTTAGTATTGGTTAAAGTGAACCCACCACTTACTATTTTTTTAATGCTTTTTATAATTCAAGCCATACAGCTAAAAATATAAAAATTTAAGAAGCTTGAAATTAATCCAAGCTTCCAATATATCTTTTTCTTTTTGCTTCTTTTATCTTTTCTGTTTGAACCAAAATAAATCCATCAGCACAATCTTCAAAATCTGTATCTATACCAAAATCTAAAAACTCAACACCACCTTCATCACACAATTCGCTATATTGTTTATATAAAGTTGGAACCGATAAATCAAAATTTGCCAAACTTTCTTTTAGAATTTTAAAATCTTCTTCATAGCTTTGTCCACAAAACAAAAGATCTAACTCCTCTTTTTCAGCTTGAGAAATAAAATATCTGTTTTTAGAAACTACTATTTCTTCCTTAGAAGTAAAATGTTTCTTATAAAAATAAATCATCATATCTCTCGCGGTTTTTGGATAGTTTGCACTTATACTAACAGGTCCAAACATATATTTTGTCTCCGGGAATTTTTTAATATAAGCACCAATTCCATACCACAAATAATCTAGCGCCCTTGTACCCCAAAATTTTGGCTGAACAAAACTTCTGCCAAGTTCAATTGAGTCTTTTAACAAAAATTTAGCTTCATTTTTAAAACTAAATAGAGTTTGAGTATAAAGTTTTTTGCTATCTAAAGTAGGATTTATTTCATTTGTAACACCGATTCTATAAGCTCCAACTATCTCTTTTAGCTCTGTGTCAAATAAAACTAAATGCTCATAGTAAAAATCAAATTCATCAACATCGCACTCCTTTCCAGTTCCCTCACCAACTCTTCTAAAGGTAAGTTCTCTAAGCCTTCCAATTTCTGTAAGAAGTGCTGATTTATTTGAAGTTTTGCAAAGATAAATTTCTTTGCCATCTTTTGTTTTTCCTAAATTTAAGCCTTTTAAAACCTCGTCATAGACTTCATTTATGTCAACCTTATCGACCAAACATCTCTGAGTTTTAAAAATAGTTTTTCTATTTTTTCCAATATTATAAAGGTGCCTTTGAATTAGTTTTAATGTATTATCTGGAGATTTTATCTCAGGCAAAATTAAATTTTTATAAGGTATCATTTCACCTATTTTTATAGTTATGCTTTTATTTTTTTTATTCATAACCTCATGACCTAGTAAAAGCCCTGCAAGCGGCTTATAAATAGCCGAGATTGCATAAAATAAAGAAGAATTTCTAGCATTTACAAATATCGGAACAATCGGAGCTTGGGCTTTCTTAGCAAATTTTAAAAATCCTCCCTTCCAATTTAAATCCTTTATGCCAAAAACTTTTGCACGAGATACCTCACCAGCTGGAAATATAATAATCGCACCTTCATTTTTAAGATGCTCATCAACTGATTTTATAGCCTCACGAGAGCTCTGATTTGAGATATTATCAATTGGAATTAGCATATCACTAATTGGATCAAGTTTCATTAAGAACTCATTTGCTAAAATTTTAACATCTTTTCTAACGCCATTTATTAAATGCATCAAAGATAAAGCGTCAAGTCCACCAAGTGGATGATTTGATATAAATATTACTCTACCGCTTTTTGGGATGTTTTGAAGCGAAATATTATCTATTTTATAAGTAAAATTTATGGATTTTAAAAATCTATCAATTATTTCTTTATTTCTTGCATCTTTATTTTTTAATATAAAATCATTTAATTTATCTTCATAGAAAAGTTTTTTTAATAAGCCTATGAGCAAATTTGAAATAAATTTAGGATATTTTGTGAAAAGTTTTGGGTATTTATCATTTAGTGCTTTTTCTAAATCTACTATCTTTTTTTCTTGCAAATTTGATTCTCCAAAATATGTAATTATATGAAAGTTAATTATAGCTAAAATTAGCTTAGTTTATAAATTTAAGAACTTTTGATTTGAAACAAATTTGTAAACTAAGTTAGAAAATTTTATAAGCTAAATTAGTCTTTTATATAATCATACAGTTCTTTAATTAATTTTGGATGTTTCATTTTTTTTATAGCTTGATCTTGAATTTGTCTGACACGTTCTCTTGTTATATTTCCAAGGACAATACCAATCTCTTCCAGGGTATAAGAGTTAGAATCAGAACTTGGTTTTATTTTATTTTCTTTTAGGATTTCTCTGATTTTTTTGGCTTCTAAATCTTTTATTTGGCAATAAATGTCAAATTTTAGGACTTTAAGATCGAAAATTTCCTTGTCTGAAGCAGTCTTTAAAAGCTCTTTTACCTCATCTAATTGAGAATTAGCTTCGAAAAGTAACTCGTTGATTTTTTGCAAATTAGTGGAAGGCATTTATTATCTCCTAGAATAAACATAAAGCAAATGCATAAAAAACTAACGCGAGAATGGTGGTTAGAGGCGACAAGCAGATTTTAAAAAAAGCCCTAAAAATGGACTTTTTAAGCAAATAAGCCTGTGAAAAAATACTCTTTAAATACTCCATAGCCACAATTTCCGACTTAAGTTTTTATCATTTTTAAAAAGAGTAATGAAAACAATAATTTTCAATACAAAAAATTACCATAGCCCTATTTAGGGGGTTTCTAACTCTTTAAAAAAGTGATTTTAAGGTTCGTAACCTTAAAGCATTGAAATTCTCTTAAGAATTGATAATTTTTCATCAGTTTTTAACTCAATTCTTAAATTAAGGTAATATCATTTAATATCATACTGTTTAACTCAATGTTACCTATAAAGATGAAATTTTACCGAAATTAATTTAAAAATAGCTTGATTTTTTTAATTTTACTTATGGCAATAACAACTAATAACTTTTTATCATTAGTCATCACTTTTATAAGGGTTGATTAATTTTTCCTTTATCGGTAAAAAAAAAGATAAATATTTTGCTAATAGTCGATGAGGTTTAAAAATTGATTAAGGTTTGGCAATACTTCTAACCTCATCTACTCAAAGCAATATTTAAGTTACATTTTTAATCATTTAAAAAGTTAGCTTTATTTTCGCATAAGGTTAATTAAATGCTTGTGTAATGGTAATTACAACTTTGTAAAAATTGCGAATTAAACTTTTACTAGTGGCTAAAATTAGCCGTTTAAAAATGTTTTCCTTTGTGATTAGGTGGCTAAATGATTAAAATGCGTTTTAGGTGCCTTAGCGTTCGTTTATTAGCGTTTTATAGTTTTTTCTTTGTTTTTCTCTTTCTTTTAATGGAAAAAATATTATTTATTCCATAAATTGCGTTTATAAATGCCTAAAATAACTATCTTATCATCATCTATTAAGTAAGGTATCACATAGCCTTTAAAAATGAAGTCTCTTATATTCTTATCATTAAATTTAATTGATTTCCTGTTTATATAAGGCATAAAGGCAATGTTATCAAGCTTTGATTTAAGCTCTTGTTGAAATGTAATAGCTCTGTTAATGCTATCTTTTGCGATAAAATCACAAATACTATTTAATTCATCAGTAAATCTTTTACTTTCAATTATTAGCATTTAGATACTTCCAATTACTGCCTAACGGGCTTACTTCTAATTTTCCGTTTTTATAGTCGTTAATATCCTTTAAAAGCTCATCTTTAATTTTGTCTTGCTTGTCTATTTTGATATTTAAGTTATTAGAACTTATAAATTCTAATATTTTATCTATTGCATTTTTATCAGCGTGTAAAGTTATAGTTTGCATTTTGTAAAACTCCCTTACTTAATTTTTAGAAGTCTAGCTAAAAAATGGTAAATTTTTAATTAGTGGATTAGCCTATAAAGAAAAAAAGTTGTAATATTAACCTAACTACTTCTAATAACTCAATTATATTTAATATCTTAGCACTAACCTATTAGCATAAATTAAAAAAGCGATGAGGTCTTAATTAATAGCTTTATCCTTTAAAGGAAAAAAATAATCTTATATTTATTTATAAGTATGGAAATATGTATAAATATCTTTAATTTTTTTAAGTTTAGCCCCTTGTTATCGTAGTTTAAAGGTGTGTTAAATGGGTATCACAGCTTATATCCCTTAGAATGGGTGTTTTAATTAGGTGTGTTAAGGTGTGTTAAAGGCTTAACACAGCTCTTAAGCTCGGTGTAATGGGTATTTGCTTAATGGGTGTGTTAAGATAAGTTATTCGTGTATAAATTCATTAACACAGCCAATAAAAAAAGAATAGATAATTATAAAAATCTATGTATATAAAGATATTTAACACACACTTATCACAAAGCCCCTTATTATCGGGGCTAGAGGGTGTGTTAAAGGCTTAACACAGCTTAACACAGCTAGTTACATTACCTTGCAAAGTCCCTATTTATCGTAATGTATAGTGTGCTACTATGATTAACACAGCCAAAGCCATTAAATAAAAGTTAAAGAGGTCTGTAAATTTCTGATGAATTTCGTCTTTTTTCGTCTGTTTTCTCAAAAGTTAAAAACTTATTTTTTAGCTTTGGTAAAAAGTCTCTTAGTGCATTACTTCCTAAAATTTCCATTTCATTAAACTTTGCTCTTTCTAGCACTTTTTTTATAAGCTCCCTTTTGCTTATACCTGCTTTATTTTCGTTTAATATCTCTTGTATAACCTCTATCGTATCTAACTCCTTATCACTCAACGAATAATCATCATAATCAACGAATTCAAGGTTAAAAGTCATAGTATCTAATATAAAGGCTTGATTTTTTTCTAGGTTTCTACTTTTTATTGCCTTTAAGAGAATAAGCATTTTATCATCACTTAGTTTTTTAGATGATAAGAGGTAGGAATAATCTGCACTATCATTAAATGCAGTTGCTCCCTTATATAAGCCGTTATTTTCATCTTTATTTAGTGGCTGTTTTGGTTGGTGGTGTAAAAATATAACATTAGCTCCGTAATCTCTTAGGGTCTGTAAATCATCTAAAAAAGGTTTTACCTTATAATCAGCACTTAAATCACCACTTATAAAGTTTCTAGCACTATCAAAGATAAAAAATGTATCATTATAAAAGTCGCTAGGTTTTTGCTCTAAGGGCTTAACAAAGTCGCTTAATAGCCTATCTTTTTTAAATGGGTTTAACTTTTTTGAGTGTAAATATTTTATCTTATTATCACTAAATCTTATAATTTTATCTATTTTTCTTTTTTTAACAACTTGATTGCCATTATCAGCGTCTAAATAATAAACTTTTTTGGCAATATTGTTTTTTAACATATAAAGGGCTAAAAATATCGAAAAATAGCTTTTACCACTTCCAGCCTCTGCGTAAATCATTCCTAAGCTTTGATTAACGATAAAATCATCTATAAGCCAACTATCATCAAAGCCCTCTATTTCCTCGGGTGTAAGTGCAAAGTCATCAATATTATCGGGTGTTAGAGGTATATACTCTTTTTTCCTTTTATTGGCTAAATTGTTGTTATTATTACTAACTTTGGATATAATAACGTTATCACGTTTTATATCGATTTTAGCCCCTTTTTCACTGCTAAGAGGGGCGTTTTTATCACTTACCTCATCGACTTCATCATCTTTAAAAACTTCATCAAAGCTAGGTGCCTCGTGTTGTTTGTATAGCCTATCAAGCTTATCAAGCTTTTTATTATTTGTTGGCATTTTTATCCTCTCTTATTTTAATTAATATGTTTTTAATATTTTTAAATAATAACCTTGCGTCCTCGTATAGTAGGCTATCAGCACTTAATAACATATCTCTTAAATCTTGCTTTTTATAACTGTCATTTGTTGCCATTAGCCTATAAAAAGAAGTGCTAAAGAAGTCTTTTAGCCTTACACTCGCTTTATAATCGGTGTTTAGGTCTTTGCCTTGTATTTTGTCAAGGTCTATTAAAAAAATAGCTTTTGCATTAGCTCCAAAGCTTTCAACTACTTCTTTAAAGGTGTCATTATCTACATAAGCACTACTACTTTGTAATACTATGTAGTTAAGTCCTAAAGAATGAAATATAAAGCTATCTATTGCGTGAAAACTGATAAAGATATAATCATCAGTTTTAAAGCAATGATGAGATATAAACTTCGTATCCATTGGGATATTTTTTATCTTATTACCATTTTTAAATCTTATCTCTTTTGAAAATATCCATTTATCGGTTCTGTATTTAAGTAGCCTTAAATGGTTATTTTCATCACTAAATTTTAGTTGCACTTGATTATTAAAAAAAGCTATGTATTTAATAAAAGCCTCTTTAAAGTGTAATAAGCTCCCTTGCGTGTCTAGGTAAGCTATAAAGCTACTTCCTAAGTGGTTATTTAGAAAATCTTTTATAATCTTAGTTTCATCTTTGAATTTGGCATTTGGCATTAATAAAAGATTATTAGCTAGTCCATTATCAAAGACAATTTTAAGAAATTCATTATTTCTACTTATAACCTCATCGACTTGTAAATTAGGTTTAAATTTTTCCTTTATATGCTCTTTAATAGGCTTATTAAGCGATGAGGTAGGAAGTGGGTTACTTTGCATTGTTCCAATACCTAAAAAGCCTTTTACATACTCTACGGCTTGTTTAAAGTCCATACCTCTATAAGTTTGTAAGCAGTCAAAGATATCACCACTAAAACTGCCGTTAAAGTCTGTAATTAGTAGTCCATTCTTAGAAATTGAAGCACTTGGGTTCTTATCATCAGCCCTTAGCCTAAAATTGCCTTTAGGAGGAATATTAAAGCCTTGATTATTGAGTATAGTTATAACTGTATTTCTGTCTAGTAACTGTTTGATATCAGCTATGCTAGGTCTTGTCATTTTATACCTTTTAAATCAAGCTTTGCATAAAGTTCATCGTATTCATTTAACAACTCGATAAACTTATCATTTAAAGCGTTGTATTTCGTTTCTAGGTCTTTTATAACCTCATCTTTAGTTAATAACTCGTTTTCGTAACTTCGTTTTAACTTCTCTATAAAGTTATTAGTTACTGCGTGGCTTGTGTAAAGCTCATAAATAATCATCTCTTTACTTGCTCCATTAAAGCGACTTAAAAACTTGTTAAAGCTTTCTTTATTGTGTTTAGTATGTGTGTAAATTGTCATCGTAAAAACTCCTTTTTTTATCAAAATGCTAAAATATCTTAATATTTTATAGCATATTGCTAAATAAGTCAAGCATTATTTAGCTTTTTGCAAAATATTCACTAGCATTATTTAACTAAATGCGTTATAATTCACTAAACATAAATTAAAGGGTTAAAGTGTTAAAAGATGAGTTTTTAAAAAAAATAGATGAATTAGGTTTGTCAATTTCTGACTTTGCTAACTTAACTAAATTAAATATTGGTAGCGTTTATAGTTGGAATGATACCAATAGAAAAATACCTGCTTGGGTAGCTCCATTCTTAAATCATTATGAAAAAAGTAAAAGTTTCGATGAGTTAATGCAAATCATCGAAAAATACAAATCCCAAAATGATAAATAAACTCTACAAGCTCACTTTTTAACTTCCTTTACTAAGCCGAAAAATCGGCTCAATAAAAAATCTAACAAGCTCATTTTTAAGCTCGTTAAACTTCCTTTTTTTACTCTATTTAGTTATAATATCCCTTGTAAAACTTCTTTTTAGTGATGAGGTTTATAGGCTTTATCTCATCACTAACCTATTTTTAAGCCTTTATAAAGCTTTTGTCTCTTATACCTTGCTTAACTTCAAGCTCATAAATACTTTTTCTTTGATTTTCAGTGATAAAAAATAAGTCATAAGCTAGGTTAAACATCTCTTTAGGTATTGCCTTGGTGTCTTTTATCCTATAAAGATAAAGTTTCTTTCTAAAGGCTTTCATTAGCTCTTTATTGCCATATCCAAAGCACTTTTTATCAACTTCAAAGGTAGCTAACTTATTACTCATCTTTTTAACTCCCTGCGTTTCTTTATGTATTCGATAACCTCATCTATAACCTCAGCTGATTTACGATTTAAAAAGTAAATGGCGTTTTCTTTCTTATCGGTTTCAAAGTCATTATCTCTTACCAATAAGGCATTAAGTAACCTTATACTTTCAAGTTCGTTATAAGCGTTTTCATAGAAGCTTAAGCCGTTATCTATGGGCGTCATTCTCTTACCTCGTTTTCATCACTTATTACACGTCTATCAGTTGAGAAAAAAGCATTTACCTCATCAGCATTAAAAAGCGTGATATTAGCTGTTGGCTTAATGGTCTTTAACTTACCATTAGCAACTAACCTCCATACTGTTGAGGTTGATATGCCATATAATTTGGCAACTTGATTAACTCTTAGCATTACTGCTTTGTGGTTTGTTAATTGTTCCATAGTGTTACACCTTTTTTTAAGTTTTGTTAAGCTTGATAAAGTGGCTTAACTTGGTGTGAATTATCACAGTTTTTGAAAGGCTAATCAACGAAAATTATTTTTCGTTAGAGTGTTAATTTATTGATTTTTTGATGAATTTATGAAGTAGTTGCCATTTATAAACTCCCTTTTAAAGGGTATTGCCTTTAAACGAAAATTATTTTTCGTTAGGGTAAAAAAGAGGGGTAAAAAAAGTGTAAATTTGATGAATTTTTAGTAAAAAAAGTATAAAAGGGTATAAAAAGATGAGGTAACGAAAATTATTTTTCGTTGCATTGTAAAAAAGTGTAAAAAGTGATGATTTTAGGTGTTTAGTGTATAGTTATAGCCCCCTTGCTTAGGGGGTTACCTTTAAACGAAAATTATTTTTCGTTAGGGTGTCTTTTTTTTAGGTTTTGGGATAAGATATTTTTCTATTGCGTTAGATAAGGTATGTTTATAGGTGTTGTAGCTAACGGGTAATTGATAAAGTTCAGCTAAGGCATAAAGCTGTGTATTGAAGTCATCTTTTATTTTTTGGGTGGATTTTTTAAGCTCGTATTCTTCTTTTAACTTTATAATTTCCTCCTCTTTAAAATATAAGTTAGCTTTTTCCTTAAAGGTATAAAATTCTCTATGAGTTTTAAAAAAAAGCGTTTCACTCTTATACTTACCACTGTTTTTTTTATAAAAATATTCATCAGTATCGTAGTCAATAGCTGTTTTTATAAGCTCTAATCCTTGTAAATAATTTTCATATTTTAAAACTTCTATGGGCTTACTTAGATTTTTGCTATCAACTAACCTTTTAAAAAAATCACAAAATATTTTTAATATTTTTTCTTTGGTTTCATCATAAACATAAAACTCGGTAATAACTTTAAATGTGTCAATGGTAAATTTAAGCCCTGTTTTTCCATTTCTTAAGTCGGTTATCATTTTACCGAATTCCCTCCTAAACGGAATAAGTGCGTCGCGTCCTCCTATCCCTTTGGCTAACTCCTCATAAACTTTTTTTTCGGCTTTAGTCCTAACATCTGTAAAAAAGTCATCTGAGTCAAAAGAAATGGACACTACATCATTAAAAAACTCCTCTACTTTTTCATTAAGTTCGTTTTCTTTCTCATCTCTTGCGTTTTGGGTGTCTCTTGGTTTTGATATCGATTTCATTTTTTTACCTTTCATCTTTTAATTTTAGAATTTCGTTGCTCCAATAAGAAAGAATGATTTTTAATTCATCGAAAAAGGTCGTTTTCTCTGAATAAGATAAAGTTACTGTATTGCCGTGTAAGTGGTCTAATACCTTGCCTATTGCCTCGGTGCTTACTCCGTGGTCTTGCTTATGTTCTAGTGCATAAGTCATGAAAATACCTCTAAAGCTATGTAAAGTAATAGGCTTACCATTATCGGGGTCCTTAAAGCCTAACTTCTTTAGCATATGGGTTGGGCTATCCTCGTGAATATGCGAAGTAAAGCTTTTGTTTATAAATACATACTCGTAAGCCCTGCTAATTTTGGCTTGGTCTTGTAATATGTTTATTACCTCATCGCTTAAAGGTAATTTGAAGTTGCCTAAGTCAATATTTTTATTTTTTTGGTTTTCTCTTGGTATGGTAATAACTCTATTTTTAAAGTCGATATTTTGCCATTTAATGAGTGATAAAGGTTTAGCCCTTAAAGGGATATGAAGACATAATTTTAAAGCGTTTTTAATGCTCTCTGAAAAATCACAATCATAAACAGCATTAAAGAATTTGATTAAGTCATCTTTTTCAGTAAGTTTTCCGTAATGCTCCACTTTTATACGAGGTATTAAAGTTTTTGTATCTACATTAGACATAATATTAAAATCAGTGTAGCCACTAGATACAGCAAATTTAAAAATGTTATTTAAAAGCTGTGAAATGATTTTGGCTGTTGGTGGTGTTTCAGTGCCTATCTCTTTAATAATTTCAGCTAATTCAATGTGATTAATGCTCTTTATTGCTCTATTACCTAACTTAGGAATGATATGCACTTGTAAGCGTGATTTTTTAGTGTTTAAGGTGCTTTCGTGGATTGATTTAGCCTCTATCTCTAGCCACTCATTTATCACGGTGTTAAGGGTTAATGAGTTTATCTTTTTAGTTTTTAATTCCTCTTTAGGGTCTATTCCGTTATCTACTTTAGCCCTTAACTCGGTTTTTTTAAATCTTGCGTCCTTTAAGCTAATAGTTGGGTATTTACCTATTGTAAAAGTCCTGCGTTTGCCATTTATAGGGCTGTAATAATCAAATAGCCATATTTTCCTGCCTATGGTAGTGATTTTAATAGATAAGCCCTCACCATCAAATAACTTATAATCTTTATCTTTTGACTTTGCTTTATTAATTTCGGTATCCGTTAAAGGTATAACGACTTTTGGCATTGTAAAACTCCTTTCAAGCAACTTTAAGTAAATAGCTATTAAAAGGGAGCTGTAGAAGTTTATGGAGTATTTTTAAAAAAATGCTCTTTTTTCTATGGAGTATTTTTTAATACTTGCTAACTCCCTATTTATAGGCATTTGCTATCACAATGTTAAAGAAATTGAAAATCTTTAACATAGTTACTTTTTAATGTTAAAGGTCTAAAAAGCCGTTTTTTACTCGATTTTGGAAAAATTAACCTCTTTCAAATACCGATAAAAAGGTAATTTGATAAGATTTTGGAGTATTTTAAGGCTTTTTCTTGGTGTATTTTACTAAAAATACTCTTTAAATACTCTAAAAGTTGTAAGATTTGATGATTTTGCTTGATTTTGAATGATAAGCTAAATTGCGTTGTAAGTCCCTTGTAATCGTGGTTTGTGATACTTTATGATAGGGGGTGATTTTATGCAATGGTGGTTAGAGGCAGAATCGAACTGCCGACACGCAGATTTTCAGTCTGCTGCTCTACCGACTGAGCTATCCAACCACCGAAAAAAGAATTATAATTATATATAAAACAATCTTAAAGTAAGGTTAAATTTTATCAAATTATTGAAAATTTATAGTTCTTGAACAAATTTTTTAAATAGATTTCCTCTCTCTTCATATGAACTAAACTGATCTAAACTCGCGCAAGCTGGACTTAAAAGTGCAACTTCATCATTTCTTAAACTTATATCTATGCTTTTTACAGCATCTTGTAAAAAATCGCACTTATGTGCTTTGACATTAAATTTCAAAGCCAAATTTAAAATTTTTAAAGCGTTTGAACCAATCGCATAAATTTCTAAATTATAACCTTCAAAATTTTTATATAAAGGTGTTAAATCAACGCCTTTATCATCTCCACCTAAAATTAAATGAATTTTTTTATCGCTATATCTTTTTAGAGCCTGAATTACAGCATCTAAATTTGTGGCTTTTGTATCATTGACCCAAAGTCTATTTTTACTATCTTTAAATTCTTCAACCCTATTTTTATCAATTTTAAATGTATTTAAAAGATTTAAATTCAAACTATTTGTAGCAAATTTTTCTATACACAAGGCAAGCAATGCATCCATTAAAAATGGTACTTTAAAATTGACATCTTTTAAATTTGCACCACAAATTTTAGCTAGGTCACTTTCATCTTCATAAAAATAAATTTTTGCTTTTGATTTAATGCCATCGTATTTTTTAGGAATAATGGCAACTGAACCTTCGCCCATCATACTCAATGGTTTTAATTTTGTCTTTTCATACTCTTCAAAGCTTCCATGCCAGCTTATATGATCTGGAGTTATTGGTAGTAGGGCATAAATTCGTGGGGTTGCAAATTTAGTATAGTAAATTGTAAAAGAACTTGTTTCAAGTATCCAAAATTTAGCTAATTCATTTAAATTTGCCAAAGGCTCACCAACATTTCCACCAATTAATGCACCGTTATTTTTTAAAACAAGTCCAGCCATTTGCGTGGTTGTAGTTTTACCATTTGTTCCACTTATCCAAATTTTAACAGGGGGTGTATCTTTAAAATAGTCGTACTCGCTTATTAAATTCTTAGCTTTTTTTACTAATTCGTGATTCCTAGGAAAACCTGGGCTTGGAATTTCAAGAGTGCTTTTTAATGGATCAAACTCACTTACTGGAAGTAAATTATTTCCAAGATCATCTTTTGAAATTTCAATAAATTTATCATCATAAATATCCCAAATACCATTAAATTTGACATTTCTTGCAATTGCCTTAGTTGTTTTTCCATAACCAAAAAGCGATTTTCTCATAACACTACCTTAATTTTATAGAGGCTAGAGCAATAATATTTGCAATTAATGCAATTATCCAAAACCTTATAATTATTTTGTTTTCAACCCAGCCTTTTAACTCAAAATGATGGTGTAAAGGCGCCATCAAAAAAACTCTTTTTTTAAAAATTTTAAAACTTCCAACTTGTAAAATTACACTTAATGTCTCAGCAACAAATATAAATCCAACCAACATAAGTAAAAATTCATTTTTACTTATAATTGCACTATATCCAATAAAGGCTCCAACACTTAAACTTCCACTATCTCCCATAAAAATTTCAGCTGGATGACAATTGTACCACAAAAACCCTAGCATTGAGCCAATTAGCGCAGCACAAACAACCACAACTTCGCCAACTAGACTTACCTTCGGCAAAAACAGATATTCGCTAAAAAGTGCATGCCCACTAAGATAGATAAAAACGCCCAATGTAAGCACAGCAAAAACTGAGGGAATAGTAGCTAGACCATCAAGTCCATCAGTTAAATTTACAGAATTTGAGCTAGCCGTAATAACTAAAACCCAAAAAAGTATAACACCATACTTTAAATCAATTATAGAATTTTTATAAAATGGAATAAAAATCTCACTAGAAAGCCCTGAAAACATAAATAAAATTAGAGCAATTACTAAAGAAAATAAAATTTGAAGCCTAAATTTTGTTTTAGCCTTTAAACCTGCTTCGTTTTTTTTACCAGCAATTTTAGAAAAATCATCCTTAAAGCCAATATACGAAAAAAACACAAGCGTCATAAGGGCTGATAACACATAAATATTTGTAAGTTTTGCACATAAAAACGAGGCGATAATAGAACTTCCCACAAAAACTATTCCACCCATTGTTGGAGTGTGGTTTTTTGACTTGTGAGATTTTGGAGCAAGATCGTAAATTGGCTGATTTGCTTTTTTTACTTTTGCCCATTTTATAAATTTTGGCATTAAAAAAATAGTCATAAAAAATGATATAAAAAATGCAAGTCCGGCTCTTGCAGTAATATAGCTAAATATGTTAATATTAAAAAATTCATATAAAAAATAAAACATCAAACACCTTTTGACAGCTTTTAAAAATTTAAAAGGGTAATTTTACTATAATGTTGCTTAGATAATTATTTTAAAGAAGGTTTTGATGAAACAAAAAGTAGTTTTAGTTATAACTGATGGGATTGGATTTAATAAAAGCGATGAATTTAATGCATTCAGCAATGCAAATAAACCAAATTATGAGTGGCTGTTTAAAAACAGTGCAAATTCACTTTTAAAAACTTCTGGTGAAGCTGTAGGTCTTCCAAAAGGACAAATGGGAAATAGTGAAGTTGGACATATGAGCATTGGAAGTGGGCGAATTTTATACCAAAACCTAGTTAAAATAGACAGAGCAATAGAAAACGGCTCACTAAAACAAAATAAGACTTTACTAAATTTATTAGAAAAACATAAAAGAATACATATTATTGGGCTTTATAGTGATGGCGGGGTACATTCTCACCTAAATCATTTTGATTTTATGTGTAAATTTGCAAAAGAAAATGGTTGTGAAGTTTTTGCACACGCAATAACTGATGGACGAGATGTAGCACCAATAAGCGGAATAAATTTTATAAAAAAACTTGAAAAAAATGTAAATTTAGTAAGCATTAGTGGTAGATTTTATGCTATGGATAGAGATAATAGATGGGATAGAATTAAAGAATTTTATGAAACAGTGGTACAAAACAAAAATAAACTTGATATAAAACCATCTGATTATTTAGAAATTTCTTATGATAAAAAAATCAGCGATGAGTTTATAAAACCTGCGAGTTTTAAAGATTTTGGCGGTATTAAAGAAAATGATGGTGTGATTATAATAAATTTTAGAAGTGACCGTGCAAGAGAGATGTGTATGGCATTTGGAGATGAAAATTTTAATGAATTTAAAAGAGAACATAATATAAAAAATATTATAACCATGACTTCATATGATGATAATTTTAATTTTGAGATTCTTTTTAAAAACGAGGAAATTAAAAATACTTTAAGTAAAACTATTGCAGATGCTGGCTTAAGACAACTTCACACTGCTGAAACCGAAAAATATGCACATGTGACGTTTTTCTTTAATGGAGGAACTGAAGAGCCATGCATAAATGAAACTAGAATTTTAGTACCAAGTCCAAAAGTAAAAACTTATGATGAAAAGCCAGAAATGAGTGCTTATGATGTTTGCAAAAATGTAATAAATGGAATAAATGATGGATTTGATTTTATTGTAGTAAATTTTGCAAATGGTGATATGGTTGGACACACTGGAAATTATGAGGCCTCTATAAAAGCTGTCGAAGCTGTTGATGAATGTATAGGAAATATACTAGAAGCTGCAAAAAAGCAAAATTATGCCTATATTCAAATTTCAGACCATGGAAACTGTGAAGCAATGCGAGATAAAAATGGCGAAATTTTAACAAATCATACCACTTTTGATGTATTTTGCTTTGTAATAGCAAATGAAGTCAGCAAAATCAAAAATGGTGGATTAAATAATGTCGCACCAACAATTTTAAAAATAATGGGACTTGATATTCCAAAGCAAATGAGTGAAGCGTTATTTTAATTATCCTAAGGAAAATATTTGAAAATAAATGAAAAAAATAAAAGAGTAAAATACTTAAGAGCTCTTGATAGGTTTGTAAAATCAGCCATTAATATTTTAAAGAGAGAAGATTTTGATGATGAAATTTTTAGAAAAAGAGTTGAAAAAAATACACAAATATTAGAAAAAGTAGAGCCGGTCTTATTAAATGACCCGTACACAAAAGCTTTAGAAAATTTCGCTAATTCAGTAATACAAAATAAAAATAAAGATGAGCTTTTAAAAGAGGCAAATTTACTCGATAAGCTTAAAAATTCAAAAAATTATAAAAAAGAAAAGCATAAAAAATTTTACGAAAGCTAAGCAAAAATTACTTAAACGACACTGTCCATCAAACTGTGCAAAGTAGCTTTGACATCATAGCCTTTTATTAGTACAATTTTTAGGTATTTTAATTTAAACTTCACTATTATATAAATAGCATTTAACACTATAAATTTAAAGCATCTATACAATTTAAACTTATATTTGTTTTTTATATTTTTTAAAAAATTTACAATATAAAAAAAGACCACAAAAATTTGAGTCCATAAATACCATCACTCATATAATAAGGCTCTTCATTTTTTATTGTTAGGTGCTAAATATACACCAATGCGCCATCTATATCATTAGATATTATATTTTAACCATGTTTAAACGATAAAAACATTTTTTCTTTTTATTATTATTTTAAGCTTTTATGTGGCATACTGCTATTAAAAGGTGCCGCTTGAGATGATGTGCTTGAAGTCTCAGCCGTAAGCTTATTTTGGTGCGGATATGCTGAAATAAGGGCATCTTTTCATATTTAGATTTCTGTATTTTTTTTGGTATAATATCTCCAACTAGAGTTGGTTAAGGGTCGCTTATCCATAAAAAGGACATCGCCGAAAGTCTTGTCTTTTTCTCTAGTTGCTTCATAATATGTTATTATCCATTTATATTAAAACTTTGACTAATCCCTAATTTATAATATTTATCACCTTTTTATGCCATACAGTAATTACACCATTTTTAATTATTTCGTCTAAAGTATTGGATATTTTTTCTAAAGTATTATCCCACTAAAGCTTCTAAAATCATAAGTGTATTTCATCAATATTTTGCTAATCCAATAGCATCATATATAACCAAGTTCTACCCAACTAAATCAATACCACCTAAATCTTTTATCCTACAATTGCTTTTTAGTTAAAAACCTTAATTAATTAATTAATACTTATAAAACTTAACATAATTTTTACCAAGATCTTTTCATAAAAGCAATGTTTGGTTATTTTTAAAAATAATCTTTCTTTTTAGTAATCTTTTATTTATTTTTTAAAAACCTATCTAGTAAAATTAAATTTTTAAATACTTTTATCTATTTACTTATTTCTTTTTTATCTTATTTATGTATTTTTTTATAAGTGATATTATAGTTTTTAAACATACAAATCTAAATTACTTTTTTAAACCTCTAATCTTAATAAAATATTAAATACAAAGATTTGAATATGAGCTAATTTTTACCCAAAGAAAAACTAGACTTTTTCTAACTACTTTTTTCATAATAAATAATGTTCTATATATATAGGGGTAAAAATTTGCCTAAATTTAGTCTTTTTAAAATAGTCAAATTTTACTAAAATTTAGTGTAAATTATATATGTAATATGTAATATTAAATATTTAATATGCAATATATGATATTCAATATATAATATTTAATATGTAATATTTAATATGTAATATACAATATGCAATATGTAATGTATGAAATATGATTTAGAAAGATATTGCTATTTTTTGTAATATTTGAGCTGGAACACTATCAAAATTTAAAAAAGCCTCATTTTTATATTTTATAGTGATAGTTGTATTTAAGAATTTATTTTAAAAAAGATTTATTATATGGATTAGTTTTTATTAATTATGTAATGTTTTATAAAAGATAATAAAAAAGAAGTTTGTTTTTAATCAAATAATTTTAGTAATAACTTAAAATACTTTAATAGCTTTAAAACTATTAAAAGGATAATAGTTTTTATATTATAAAAGAATATAATACTTTAATAAAATCAAGAGAACTTAATCTAATACAGAGTTAAGGGCAATACCGCGAACCTGCCAGCTTATAGCGATAAATTTAAGGGAGAACTGACTTCTTCTCATCCACCTTTAACTCGTGGTAGTAATATTATAGCTAAAAATACATTAAACAATAATAAAAACATAAACAAGAAAAAAAACAGATAAAAGTCTTTAAAAGATTAATTTAATTAGATATGTTTTTAAAATAAATATTACAATAAATACTGGATAAATTAATAATTAAAAATAAGTAGTTAGTATAAAAACAAAGTCCGCAGTGACCTACTTTCCCAGCATCCCAGTAAGGGAGAGTATCATCAGCCACGATGTGCTTAGCTTCTTGGTTCGGGATGGAGCAAGGCGTTTCCACATCTGTATAACC
>NZ_JAPXGQ010000019.1:0-13105 GCF_027277485.1 Campylobacter ureolyticus
ATCATTCCATTTTTCATTTGCTCACTCATATGTTTCAAAATCCATAGGATCAAATTTATACTTAAAGTTGTGTCGATAAGTTTTCTATCAACATTACGTTTCAAAATCCATAGGATCAAATTTATACTTTGTTTGATGAGTTCTCTACTGCTTTTTATTTCGTTTCAAAATCCATAGGATCAAATTTATACCTCAAGCAAGAGAAAGAACTTTTATAGTAGGTATGTTTCAAAATCCATAGGATCAAATTTATACTTTATATTTGCCCTATAAAAAGTGGTTATTTTTATTTGTTTCAAAATCCATAGGATCAAATTTATACCGGCCAGGACTGGGCACACGATGAAATATCATTGAGGTTTCAAAATCCATAGGATCAAATTTATACATTAAAAAAATGCTTACATTTAGCTCAATCTCTCGTTTCAAAATCCATAGGATCAAATTTATACTAGAATTCGTGCATTGTTTTAATGGTGGTTGTGAATGTTTCAAAATCCATAGGATCAAATTTATACAGGATTGATAGTTTTATTGTCATCTTTTTTCTTAGTTTCAAAATCCATAGGATCAAATTTATACCTTAAAAAGCAAACTCCCATAAGCACTCATAACAGCAGTTTCAAAATCCATAGGATCAAATTTATACGCTCTTATTTCACTTGCTGTTCTTCCTATGGTGTCTGGTTTCAAAATCCATAGGATCAAATTTATACGTTTTAAATTATATGATTGCGAAACATCTAAAATTTGTTTCAAAATCCATAGGATCAAATTTATACGATGACACTATATTGACAACTTGTCATTAAAATACTAGTTTCAAAATCCATAGGATCAAATTTATACTCTTGCTTTTGCTTCTACTCGGTATTGCTTGTGGTCGTTTCAAAATCCATAGGATCAAATTTATACTCTTGCTTTTGCTTCTACTCGGTATTGCTTGTGGTCGTTTCAAAATCCATAGGATCAAATTTATACTTTTGTTTGAACTTTTGTATCGCCTTTAAGACAACAGTTTCAAAATCCATAGGATCAAATTTATACTAAATTTATTTTTTAACCACTTTTTATAGGCCAAGTTTCAAAATCCATAGGATCAAATTTATACTCATCAACTATTGTTTTTATTAGATTTTGTTTATTTGAGTTTCAAAATCCATAGGATCAAATTTATACGCTAAAAGCCTTTTTTAGTGGATTTTTTACTGGTTGTTTCAAAATCCATAGGATCAAATTTATACTTGATAGTTGTGTAGAAAGTACAAAAGAATTCGAATGTTTCAAAATCCATAGGATCAAATTTATACATGTGTGGATATAATGGAAGTTATGATGCCTTAGGTTTCAAAATCCATAGGATCAAATTTATACCCTTGCGGCGGATTAGTCCGCTTAGCACCAAACCGTTTCAAAATCCATAGGATCAAATTTATACAGGTCATTATGATGAAAATATTCATAAATTCGTAAAAGAGTTTCAAAATCCATAGGATCAAATTTATACCTTTTGAAAACTTATACGGATCTGCGTGTCTTTGAAGTTTCAAAATCCATAGGATCAAATTTATACTTTCTTATAGAGTTAAAAACTAACAATTCTTTACCTTATTTGTTTCAAAATCCATAGGATCAAATTTATACGCCGGGCTAGCGAACGGATAAAGCCCGCCCCTATCAAGGCGGTTTCAAAATCCATAGGATCAAATTTATACAATCTGATTACTATCCTTTATCTTGCCATCAAAAGAGTTTCAAAATCCATAGGATCAAATTTATACCGAAAAGGTTTTATTTTTTAATTTTGTAAAATTTGAGTTTCAAAATCCATAGGATCAAATTTATACTTAGCGATGAAACTGAAAGCTTTGAAATAGAAAAGTTTCAAAATCCATAGGATCAAATTTATACAGTTGAGGCTGAAACCAAAGATATTCCAATAGTTTTGTTTCAAAATCCATAGGATCAAATTTATACTTATATTTGCCCTATAAAAAGTGGTTATTTTTATTTGTTTCAAAATCCATAGGATCAAATTTATACAAAAGTGGTTAAAAAATAAATTTATTTTCTTATAGTTTCAAAATCCATAGGATCAAATTTATACGTTACCACCCTTTGCATAAGTCGCTTACAAGTTTCTTTGTTTCAAAATCCATAGGATCAAATTTATACTGTGTCCTTATATACTAATCTTCGCAGTAAAAAAAGTTTCAAAATCCATAGGATCAAATTTATACTTATTTCTACTTCGTTTTGTGTGAATTTATACTCTCTACGTTTCAAAATCCATAGGATCAAATTTATACCAAAAATTGTATCTATGGCGGTATAAAAAATAACAGTTTCAAAATCCATAGGATCAAATTTATACTCTAACTAGGTTTAAAATAAATCTCTTATCTCTAGTTCGTTTCAAAATCCATAGGATCAAATTTATACTTAAGACAAGATGACTTGGCCGAACAAGTAGATGTGTTTCAAAATCCATAGGATCAAATTTATACTGTTTTTGTTCTAAAATACCCTTTGGCTAGTTTTAGTTTCAAAATCCATAGGATCAAATTTATACCAAAATGACAATTTTAAAAGAGATGTAAGTATTTATGTTTCAAAATCCATAGGATCAAATTTATACAGTTCATCTTTTGCCTTTTGACCCCTTGAAAAAAGACGTTTCAAAATCCATAGGATCAAATTTATACTATTGATTTGGCGCAACTACGTTGTTGCTTGCATTTAGTTTCAAAATCCATAGGATCAAATTTATACTAAAAGCTAGTGAACCTAGTAAATCGGTAGAAGTGTTTCAAAATCCATAGGATCAAATTTATACTGTATATATCTTGCTATCATCACTGCTTATGTCTTGTTTCAAAATCCATAGGATCAAATTTATACTATAATTTCACCCCCTTTTATAGTAGGGTTTTGCTGAGTTTCAAAATCCATAGGATCAAATTTATACGCAAAGGTTTAGAGTATGGAAACACTATCTCAGAAGTGTTTCAAAATCCATAGGATCAAATTTATACTTTTATTTAGCATAGTATTTGGGAAAACATCGCTAGTTTCAAAATCCATAGGATCAAATTTATACGGTGTATCCACAGTTTTAGGCTCAACATGTTCTACTCGTTTCAAAATCCATAGGATCAAATTTATACGATAACCCCGAAAAATATCAGTATGATGAAAAAGATAGTTTCAAAATCCATAGGATCAAATTTATACCTTGCATAAATACGTCTAATTTACGAGTAAAATTAGAGTTTCAAAATCCATAGGATCAAATTTATACGTAGGCGGAGCACACTTTTCAGGAGCAGGAACAAGTTTCAAAATCCATAGGATCAAATTTATACACGGTTATTGCCATTGGCCCTAAACAAAAGGATAGTTTCAAAATCCATAGGATCAAATTTATACTATGAATGCTATCAAAACATATTTTTAATTGATTTAGGTTTCAAAATCCATAGGATCAAATTTATACTCTAAACTAGGTATATCAAATCAACGTTTAAATCGTAGTTTCAAAATCCATAGGATCAAATTTATACGTGGGTTAGTTGTCAATCCGTATCTTGTTCTAAGAAGTTTCAAAATCCATAGGATCAAATTTATACTAAAAACTCGTTATTTATACGCCTACTTGCCATTTTAGTTTCAAAATCCATAGGATCAAATTTATACTTTATGAATGTATGGTAGAAAAAATCAAAGAAATGTTGTTTCAAAATCCATAGGATCAAATTTATACCTTAGCACCAAAAGCTTTATTTAAAAAGCATTCCTAGTTTCAAAATCCATAGGATCAAATTTATACCTAGGTCTTTTACCTCTTCCCTTTTTTGCTTCATCAGTTTCAAAATCCATAGGATCAAATTTATACCTAGAACTAGAACCCAAATAAAAAGTTTGTGATTTGTTTCAAAATCCATAGGATCAAATTTATACCTTAGAACGCACGGAATCGGGTTTATCATTTTTTGGTTTCAAAATCCATAGGATCAAATTTATACCATCAACTCCAAGGATTATATCACCATAATCACGGTTGTTTCAAAATCCATAGGATCAAATTTATACGTAAAGGTTATGCAGGTGTAACTGGCTTTTTTTGGTTTCAAAATCCATAGGATCAAATTTATACGCAAGTAACTCGCCATCCGCTGTTGAGTGTGTTCCTGAGGTTTCAAAATCCATAGGATCAAATTTATACTTAATTTCTTTTATGCTAGGGTCTAAAACATATTGTCGTTTCAAAATCCATAGGATCAAATTTATACCTTCCATTTTGTAGATATCTATTTTGCACTCTTCGATGTTTCAAAATCCATAGGATCAAATTTATACGCCACCTATAAAGGTTCCAAGTGATGCTTTTTTCATAGTTTCAAAATCCATAGGATCAAATTTATACTAGCTTAGGCATAAATTATTATACCGATTATGATGGTGGTTTCAAAATCCATAGGATCAAATTTATACAAATCAGTAGAAGTTAAATACCGTGATGAACTTCGTTTCAAAATCCATAGGATCAAATTTATACTTTGATGTAGCGTTTAGCTATCCAACCACTGTTAGTTTCAAAATCCATAGGATCAAATTTATACCTTTAATTCATCAAGCTGAGCTAAGGTTTTATCATTTTGTTTCAAAATCCATAGGATCAAATTTATACCATAGATATCTTTGCCATTAACTTCATAAAATGAGTGTTTCAAAATCCATAGGATCAAATTTATACACAGCAAGATCCATATCCCAAATGTTATATTTTGAGTTTCAAAATCCATAGGATCAAATTTATACTAAAGCTAGCTGAAAAAAGAACGGTAACTTTTTTAGAGTTTCAAAATCCATAGGATCAAATTTATACTCTTCTTTTTTGTTTTCAAAATCATTTAGCATATTTTCGTTTCAAAATCCATAGGATCAAATTTATACGTATTGCATAATCAACTTTTTCACCCTGCTTTAGACCGTTTCAAAATCCATAGGATCAAATTTATACGCGATAAAGCAGGTAAAACGTTTTTTGATACGGAGTTTCAAAATCCATAGGATCAAATTTATACTTTAAATATTTTGCTTTATAAAGCATATATTTAAGTTTCAAAATCCATAGGATCAAATTTATACTATACAGGTCCTATTTGACCCATCATAGGCATACTAGGTTTCAAAATCCATAGGATCAAATTTATACGAGAGTAGAAAATGGCAAGAAAGATAAAAGTAACAAAGGTTTCAAAATCCATAGGATCAAATTTATACTAAAGTTTGCGATAGTTTGGGGCTAAATCCACTAACGTTTCAAAATCCATAGGATCAAATTTATACGATATGATCTTGTATATTTATCTGGTAAATCTGCGTTTCAAAATCCATAGGATCAAATTTATACAGCAACCAAACCTCCATACAAAAGCGGTTGTTACTGTAAAATTATAAATTATTCTCCTTTAAAATCGCTGAATTTATAAAAATAAAAACTTGAAATAAAGCTATATCTAAGTTTTAGAAAACTTAATCTTTGCTTTAAAATAACTTCTCACTAAGTAGGCATTAAAATGAATTTTTCACAAAATATACAAATAGTTCAAAACTCTTGAGCCCAACTCACAAACTTATCACTTAAGCTGCTGTTTTTAATCAACCAAACCACTTAAATCTCACCCATAAAGCCCTCATAAGGATAATTTTCACAAATACACTTTTTTATCCTGTTTGCCTCACGCCTTATGATTTGCCTATATGTAAGGTTTTGTTTGCCAAGACTTACAACAGAGGTTAAAGACCTTATCATATTTAACTCTATTTTTTGTACCGCATCGTTGCTAAAACGAATCCGTCCAGCATTTGTTTTAAAATCTTTTGGTGTTATTTCTTTTCTATTTAGCATATTAAAAATCAAATTATCCCCAATAAGTGGTTTAAAAATCTCAGCTAAATCAAGATGCAAGCTAAGTGAGCGGTAGTTTGGCTCATGCAAGAACGAAATCCTAGGATCAAGCTCAGTTTTATAAATTTCACTTAGACAAACATTATAAATCCGCGTGTTTACATAACTTATAAAAGTATTAATTTTATCTGTTGGTGGACGTTTTGAACGAGTTATAAATTTAAAGCTTTTTTGATCTTTAATGATTTCATTCCACTTTTGATAATACTCTTTTGCAAAAGCTCCCTCGCATGCCATAATTTCTGCAATAGAGCTTGCCTTATCAAGTGCATTTAAATATTTCTGAGTTTCAAATTTTACCGCTTTTTTTATGCAGTTATTTGCTGCGTTTTTCATCCTTGCCCTTGTAATTTCTTTAGCGATTGCGACTCTTTTTATCTCATCATCAAAACTTCTTAACTGATTTAAAAAGACAAAACCACTTTTATTTACAGAATTTGGCGAGTTTGGATAAAAGTTTCCACGAAAACTACCGTGTGCGCTAAAGACATGAAGCAAGATATTGTTTGTGCTTAAAAATGACATCGTATAGGTATCTAGCTCAACTTTTCCCAAGATGTAAATTTCATCGATGCCATTTATCGGTAAAATTTTCGTATCTACAACTAAGTTTTGTTCATCAAATTTATCAAAATAAATGTTGTTGTCTTTTCGGTAGAGTTTTCCGTTGTTTAATATAAAATGTGTTCTATCGTTTTTCATATTAGCTCCTTAGCTAAAAAGTGGCTCGTTTTTATCGATTCCGATAACCTCTCTTGTTGTATAACTTGGCTTTTCAAAAGTATAAATCACAACCGAGTCAAACTCATCATAGATTAATTTTTTAAGCATAACTTTGAGTTTTATCAAATCACTTTTTCTAATCTCACCTTCAAATACGCTAAATTGCACTCTTGGAAGATATTTTTCGACAAGTTTTCTTACTTTATTTGCATTCTTTTTTGTCTTTTCATCATTACTTGATATATCATAAAACAAAACCACATACATTTTACACTCTAAAAACAGTAGTCATTATAAGCACAGTTTTTACAAAATTTAATTTTTATAGCTTTTGGTGGCAAATCAAGACTTAAAAACTCACTCATATCAGATAAAATCCGTTTCATAAAATCAAAGTTTTCATCATTGTCGTCTACGGTTATAATGGTTTTTGCGCTTACAACTTTTCCATAAATCTTTTTTAATCCTAGTGCGTTTTTAAGAGTATAAATATAAAAAAGAAGTTGCATTTTTGCAGCATTTTTATTTTTTAAAGTTTTTTTATATTCTGTTATCTCATAATGTCCTTTTTGTTTTGAGACTTTGTCAAATTGCAGATTTGAGTATGGAAAATCATGTAAATTTTCTTTTAATTCAGACAAGGATTTACCAATCAGCATATTTTCATCATCTTGCCTTGCGTAAATCTTTCTTGAGTAAAGCCACGCTTCTATTTTGCAAGTTACATAGTAATTTACAAGTGTGCCTGAGATCTGTTCTTTTGGAAAGCTCATGAAAACGTCTCTTCTTCTATTGTTAAATCTGTTGTAAAGCCAAACTCTTTTGTATAGTTTTTAAAACCAAAATTAAGTATATATCTTCCAAATATCTCTTTTAATTGTAAATTTTCGATTAATTTGTGATTTATGTTTATCGTTTGGCCTAAAAGAGTTTTTTCCAAATCTTTTATCTTTGCTAAAGCTTCAAATTTATCATCATACGAGTTTAAAATATTATCTCTTTTTTCTATAAACTCTTTAAAATCATCTTTTCTTTCTTCTATAAAAACCGAAACTTTCCATGGTTGTTTTGGCATGAAATTTGCTGTAAAATTACCATAAATTGTGGTAAATTCAAGTTTTTGCATTTTTTCATTAATTTTAGTGTGAGTTGTTTCATATTTTACTCTCTTAAAATACTCCTCTAAAATTTCAAATATCTCATTTTCATAAATGCCATTTTTTAGGCTATTTTTTACAAACTCCTCTTGTAAATCTATACCATGATATGGAAGTTTTTTATCTACATTTTCAAACTCCAAAAAATCAAAAACAAAACACTCACTTATTTTACTCTTTATACCGTTTCTATTTACACGTCCTGCCATCTGTACTATAGAAGTAAATGGAGCAAATTCTCTAAACCCAACACTAAAATCAAGATCAACTCCAGCTTCTATAAGCTGCGTTGCGATAAGTTTAACTGGCTTTTGCTCTTTTAGTTTTTTAGATATTTCTTTAAGTAGCTCTATTCTGTGCTTTGGAGTTTGATGAGTTGTAAGAAGATAGAGATTTTCATCTTTTTTAAGCTCTTTATATATGGTTTGAGCTTTTGCTATGGTATTTACAACACAAAGCGTACTTTTAGTTTGCGAGTTTAACATGCAAACCAAATCTTTGATATTTTTTATCTTATCAAAAAATGAAATTTTATATCTGTTTTGTTTTGATCTGTAAAAATCACTTTCTGAAATAATTGTGAAATTTTCCAAATTAAGATGGGGCATTGTTGCTGACATAATTATAAAATCTATATTATAAATTTTACCAAACTCATTAAACACAAACGCTAAATCTTGCAGCAAAACTCTAGATATGTTTTGAATTTCATCAACAATAATAACGCTATTTTTAAGAGTTTGAAGTTTTAAGTTATCTTTGTTTGAGTTTGAAAAAAAGATGTTTAAAAGCTGATTAAAAGTAGTTATGATAAGTGGCTCATGCCAAATGTCTGCTAAAAATATCTTTTTAGAAAACTGCTCTTTTTCATCATCGGTATATTTTGATAGGTAATGATATTTTAAAAGACCTAAATTTTCAGGGATAACTTTTTCATATTCTAAAAAAGTCTGATCTATTATAGAAGTAAATGGAATAGCTGTGATTATGCGTTTTTTATGCTTTTGTGTGGCAATTTTTAGCGCAAGCTCAAGTGCGATATATGTCTTTCCAATGCCAGTTGGAGCTTTTATTATAAATTTATCTTTGTCTTTGTTAGTTTCATAATTTTTAAATATAATTTTTCTTGAGCTATTTTTGTAGTTATTTGGTGGTTTGTTTGAAATTTGTGCGTGTATGTTTTGGATGATATTTTCGCAAATTTTGGGCGATATAAAATCCAAGTCTTCATATGGTTTATCAAAAATAGCTTCAAATTTATCAGCCAAAATCAACTTTGAATATCTATCTTTAAATTTAAAGAAATTTTCTATTTTAAAAAAGTTTTTTACTTCGTTCAAAATATCATCAAAAAAGTCGGCAAATTCGTATATTTTATCTTTTTGTATAATCTCTAAAAAAGCTTTTGAATCTGCTGCTTTTAAAGATGAGGTAATATTGCTTATCTTTTCATCTGAGTTTAAATTATTTTCTATACAAGTAAGGTAGTTTAGCATACTTTCAAAATTTTCTAAATTTGAGTGATGTTTTAAAATAGAGCATAAATTTATAATAAAATCAATATTTTTATTATCTTGCATAAAAAAATATATATAAGCACTTTCCAAAGAGTGCGTTGTTTTTAGTATATTTCGTTCTTTTTCAAACTCTTTGTTGGTGGCAAAATTTTCCTTTTTTAGCGTGATGTATTTTTGAAAATTATCTGATTGTTTGGCAAAATCATGATAAAAAGCACACTTTGCAAACTCTTTATCGTCAAAACTATCTACTAGATTTTTGATATGGTTTTTATACTCTTTTTTTGGATGAGAATAAAGCATCACACAAACCTACAAAAATATTTTCCTTCGCTTGTTAAAATTTCATAAGCTTCTATGTTTTTAACCGCTATTTTGCTATTTGAATGGACTAAATTTATAGATTCTATAGGAGAGCGTTTGTGGTTAAGCTTTGTCGTAATGAGAGTGTTTTTATAAAACACATTGTCATCAAACTCAATACTTTCAACAAAGCTTTGCTCTAAAAATGAATCCAAGCTTACCAAATCAAATTTCTTCATTGAAAAACTCTCAAGTGGCAAAAAGCTAAAATTTGCACTAAACTCGCTATTGCCCATGTATAAATTATATTTTAAAAGACGGCTTTTTAAGCTTTTTACAATTTCATCTTCAAATTTAAACCCATCTATAAAAATAGTAAAAGCTGGATTTATTAAAAGCTCTCTATTTATTGGTTTTTGTGGTGCTTTTGTATCTCTTAGACCATCTTTTATCGCTTTGAAATTTAGCTTTTGCAGGTTGAAAAGATATGAGTTTGTCTTTTTAGTATAGTCATTTATGTAATTTTGCGAAAAACTCTTTTTTGAAGTGTTGCTGTTTGTAACTACGCTATATTTAAAGCTATTAAAATCATCGTCTCTTAAATACTCATCTATACCTAAAATCGCAGCCATCATACCTGCAACGGCCGTTTTTGGAGGGAAATTTAAAGTTATATTTTGACTAATCGTCATTGGGTCTTTAAAAGCTCCAAATTTACTCCAAATTTTAAAAGTAAACATCACATAACTTTCATATCAACTTTAGCTAAATCTTTAAAAACGCTAAGCTTTTCTTTTATGCTTTCATCGTAGTAAATTTCTATTTTTTCTATCTTTTCATCTGCTATTTTTATCGCTTCTATAAGCTCATCTAAGCAAATTTCACATTCGTCAAATTTTCTAATATCATCGGAATTTTTATTTTTAATACTGATTAATTCATCAAGAAGCCCTATAACATAGGTATCATTGTAAATTATTCTAAAAAGTGCTCTTGGTTTTTGGCCGATTTTACTTCTTGTATTTAAAAGTTTTGTTCCATTCCACATAGAATCAACCATCTCGTTTATATCATCTTCGGTTGTGTTTGATTTTTTGGCGTTTATAGAGTTTATCGTTCCATACATTGCAAAAAGTGCATAAGGCAAGTAATTATCGGTTCTAAAAGTTTTATTATTTTTTCCATCTTTTCCAAATGCTCCAGTTCCTTGACTTAAAATAGTCTCTGTTTGGTTTAAGGATTTTGCCCATGAAAATTGAACCGCACCAATTACTTGAATATTCTTGCTTGGTGCAACCCCACCAAAAAGCCTATTGTCAATACAGCTTAAAAAAACTTCCTTAATATCTTTTAAATTTGATAATTTTTGAAGCTCGTTAAATCTTGTTTCCGCAGACTGAACAGTTTCTGGATTATTTACAAAAATAGTTTTATTTTTTCTATCTTGCAAATCATCTCTAATTGTTCTTTTAACTCTAACATCACTAACTATAGCCTTTCTATCGGTTTCATCAAATCTTGGCGCATTGTCATTTAGCATATCACCGTTTGGATTTGTCATCTTTGCATCCCAGATAAAAAGTAACTCACTATGCTTTGCTATCATCATTAACTCCTTTGCTTGGATATTGTTGTTTAAATTTTTTGTAATCATTAAAACCTCTTAAAAAATAAAACGATACTTCGCTATTTCTTAAATTTGCATTTTCATTGTAATTTGAAGTAATCAGCTCTGAAAGATCGCTATTTCTTGCACTTTCAAGTTTTAGCTTTCTTTCAAATTCATTTGCTTTATTAAAAATTTTAATCAAATTTGATTTTATAAGTTGCCTATTTGAGAGCCATTTTTTAAATGTTTCATTTTGTTTTGAAATTTCTGAATAATACGAACTATCAATAATAGCTTTTGAATAGGCTCCTACTAAATATGCAAATTTAAAATCATCTTCTATATTTAGATTTTTAAAATACTCTGAGAAAAGTTCCATTTTAACCCCTTTTTATTGTATTTATACTATCTAAAAACTTTATAGTTCTATCTTCGTTTTGAATAAAATTATCACTAAATTCAATCCACTCTTTTATATTTTTATCGTTTAGCTTTTTTTTGTTTTCAAAATCAAATTCTCTAAAATGCTCAAATTTATCCAAAAGTTTTGAATACTCAATCTTTTCATATCCCAAAAGCAGCTTTGTAAGATATATTTTTTCTTGCAAGACTTTGTTTTCTAAGCCTTTAATCTTTTTAAAACGCGTAAAAAGCTCATCTACAGAAAAATAATCACTAAGGAACAAAAAACCATCTTTTTTCTTTTCTATGGAATAATAATCACAAACCTTTTGTTCCATCATCTTTGCTCCCACATCTCTTATCTTGCTTGGCAAAAGATTTTCCATACTTCCAAGAATTTTAACCGATAAATTTACTATATTTATATCAGTAAAATATAAATCAACATAGCTTGATTTTATCATCTCCAAGTCACCCACTTCTTTTTGAAGTTTTCTTATAAAACTATCTTCTTTTGAAGCTTTATCTTCTAAGCTATAAGTTTTTTGTATCTTTTTAAAACCGTCTAATATAATTTTATATGCTTTTTTATCAAATTTGATCATCGATGGGATGATGATATACTCAAGCCCTTTATGATAAAATTTAAGATTATTAATAACATAAATCCAACCTTTTTTTATCGTAGATGCACTTTTTTGAGAAAGTGGAAGTTTGGTAGTAATTTGTTCTTTAAATTTATCATGATAATTGTCAAATGTAAAAAACTTAACATCAGGATTGTATCCGCAAATATCTTCTTTTTTAGTTATAAAATCAATACTTTTTTGCAGTTTAATATCAGAGTGAGGAAAAGCACAATCTTGGATGAAATTTGTTAAAATTTCAGGCATTAACTCTCTTATGGTTTTTCCATTTATTGTAAATATCAGCAAATAGTCGTTTTTAGCAAAAGTTTTAAGTTCAAGCTCGTCTTTTTCATAATTTTTTATATATTCAAAAACAGGTTTTGCTAAATTTTGATTTTGTTCATTTGCAAAAACAAGTACCGATTTTTCAAAAGTTGGAGCTGTGTTTTTAAACTTTTTATAAAAATCACTCTCTTTTTGATAGATAAAATTCGGATAAAGATAGAAGTATCCGCTTCCTCTTCCACCAATTGCTTTTGTAAAAAACGTATCTAGTTTATCAAGTGAAGTTTTTGTAAGAGTCGGCTTTTTAACAAGAGCTTGACTGTTTACACTAAAATTAACACTCAAAACCGTATAGCTTGATGCATCAAAATCAGTTTTTAATAAACTTGTATGATACCCCTTAACATTTAACTAATAAATGTAAGCTTTTTTTAGACACAGGGAATAAACCATGTGCTAAATATTAAATATATAAATTTAGTATTTTGACACAGTTTTTAAGATTT
>NZ_JAPXGQ010000001.1:0-189020 GCF_027277485.1 Campylobacter ureolyticus
GTTATGAATTAGATATAGATGGTGAAACTTTAAATGTTAAAGATATCTCATCAAAAAGAATTAAATTTGATAGTATAGCTTACTATAAAACAAATACAGATACAAATCTATATGCAAGAGCAAGATTTATATATGAACTTGATGGTAAAAGTGGTATTTATGCACCTAATATGAATAAAGATATAGAAAGTACAACTAAAGGCTTTAGTGGTGGAGGTGAACTTGGTGTTATTTATAGTATAAAACCTCTATCAAATATAAGCTTTGGTGTTGGAGCAATGGGTGGTAAAATAGATGAACTTAGTGCAAATCTTAGATTTGTGTATGGGTGGTAGTAAATCTTTATTAAAACTCAAGAACCTTTAAAATATGATTTAAAGGTTCTTATATTTTTAAAGATTTAAAATTGCGATACTAGAAAATTTTCGATCTTATTTAGTAACCTCTTTTCCCATAAACCAAAGTCCAGTTACTAAAGCAACTCCAAAAGTTGCCATTATAATTGGCGGAACCTCAGCAGTTGGATTTATGGTGTTATTTGCCAAAGTATCAATTATTGCAGCAAATGGACCAACGGCGTTTGCAATATCGTTTGACCTATTCACTAAGTTCATCAAAATTTTTTTTAAGTTTTATTTAAAAATTGAATCTGCGCTCATATATAAAAAAGCTTCCATATTAGCATTTGGATAAACTTCTTTCATTAAATTTATAAACTCATCTTTATCTTTTGCAACATTTAAAATTTCTTTTGTTTTTTCAAGATATGAGATGGTGAATTCAACTCCATTTTGATCGATTGGCAATAAATGTGATGATAAAACTAGGCTATATTTTCTTAGCTTTTTCCATTTTTTAAGAAGTGATTTTACTTCATCTTTACTGTGAATTAAAAGATGAGAGTTGTTTGCAGCTAAATGTGTAAAATAAACTCCATAATCTTTAAAATCAATATCTATCTCAGGTGGAAAGCCCTCTTTATTTGCTTTAACATCTACTTTAATTCCTTCAATTTCGTTTTCTCCATCTTTTAAAAGATTAGTTGAAGTAATTGCTGATTTTATCATATCCTCACCAGCTCTTTGCTCGAATAAATCTATAAAAAATGAAATTTTTCCACTTTTTACAAACTCATCTAGAGCTTCAAAACCGTAAATTTTTAAACCATTGTAGCTATTATCAGCTATTGGATGAGTTGCTAAAATCACAGCTTTTAAAGGCTTATCTAAAGTTTTTATATAAGAATTTAAAGCTTTTGTTGATTTATATGTTTCTTGTGGGTCGATCAAAATTAAAAAATCATTAAATTCCAAAATATTTGAAACACTTCCTAAAGCTCCTGTAAATGGGTGAACTTTTAAGGTTTTGTTTTCTGCCTCAGAGGCAAAACTAAAAGTCGTAAAAACTAAAAATGTACTAATAAGTGCTAGTAAAATTTTTTTCATGAAAATCCTTTCTTTTAAAATATCTATTATTGTATAGGATTTTAAAGAATGTTTTATAAACATATTTAAAATTTTAAAATACAATCTTCAACATCACAAATCCAACTGAGCTTATCACAGCTGCTGCAGGTAAAGTTATAACCCAAGTTAATGCAATTGGTTTCATTAAAGCCCAATTTGCCTGTGCGTTTACCACACCAATTCCTAAAACTGCTCCAACTAAAATGTGAGTTGATGAGACAGGAAGTCCTAAAATTGATGCACTCATTACCACACTTGCTGCGGCTAGTTCAGCACAAAAACCAGATGCCGGATGAATTGTTGTTAAGCTTGTTCCAACTGTTTTTATAACCTCTTTTCCCATAAACCAAAGTCCAGTTACTAAAGCAACTCCAAAAGTTGCCATTATAATTGGCGGAACCTCAGCAGTTGGATTTATGGTGTTATTTGCCAAAGTATCAATTATTGCAGCAAATGGGCCAACGGCGTTTGCAATATCATTTGACCCATGTGAAAAGGCAAACCCAGCAGCAGTAAAAACTTGAAGCCAGGAAAACATTAAAAAGGTTGATTTTGATAAATCAGACCTTCTTAAAGTTTTTGCAAAGATAAACATTGCCATCCAAGTTGCTGCACTAATCATCGCTATTATCAAGTAATTTTGCAAATTTGAAAGACCCAACTCTAAATTTTTAAGCCCCTTAAATATAAACATACTTGAAATTATCCCAACACCAAAAGCAGCAATTGCAGGAATTCCCATTTCAAGTGCCTGATGGGATTTCAAAGATTCTTTTTTTGCGTCAAGTTCGTGTATTTTTTTAAAATACTCAGTATCTAAATCATTTGGATCAAAATTGGGATCTTTCATAGTGAAAATATCCATATTCATAGCTTCTGTGAATTTAACTTTTTCAGTCTCACTAAGCTCATCAAAAATTTTTTTATGTATTTTTTTTAGCTCTTTTTTCTTTTTTTTAATTTTTTCTATTTTAAGTTCTGCGATAGCATTATAATTTAAAATATATTTTTTAACAGACTTATAAAGCACAAAAGAACAAATTCCACCTAAAAGTGGTGATAAAAACCAAGATATTACAATTGAACCTATTTTTGACCATTTTACCAGTGATAAAACAGAAATTTCTTTTATATCAAGCATAAAACCAAGTGTTAAACTAGCTCCAACTATCGCTCCAACTATCGCATGAGTTGTAGAAACTGGCCAACCTTTTTTTGTGGCTAAAAATATCCAAATCGAAGCTGAAAATAAAGCACTTATCATTATATAAACAAAATCTATTGGTGAGGTTGATAAACTATTTAAATCTACTATGCCACTTCTAATTGTATCAGTTACATTTGCCCCTGCTAAAACAGCTCCACTTACCTCAAAAACAGCAGCTATTAATAGAGCTTGTGTCAGAGTTAAAGTCCCTGCTCCAACACTTGTTCCAAAAGAGTTTGCAACATCATTTCCACCGATATTAAAAGCCATAAAAAGACCAAATACCGAAGCACATAAAAAAATCATTGTATTTGTGGAGCCTACAAATTCATATCCCCAAACTATAAAAAACCAGCACGATAAGGCAAAAATTCCACCAAAAAAAAGGTTAAGCCTTGAAAACTTCATATTTTTCCTTGCTTCTAAAAGTATGCAAACTATTTTATCTAAATTTAGCTAAAATTTGGCTCTTTTTAAATTTAAAAGTTTTGTTTTATAAATTTTTAACTATAATGCTTTAAAAAGGAAAAAATTTTGAAACTAATTTCTTGGAATATAAACGGCATAAGGGCAGCTGTAAATAAAGATGCTTTTGCCTGGATAGAGGGTACAAAGCCTGATTTTTTGGCTCTTCAAGAGGTAAAAGCAGATCAAGAACAAATCCCAGCTGAAATTTATAACTTACCATTTAAAGAGATAAATTTAAACACTGCAAAAAGAAGTGGATATTCAGGCGTTATGAGTCTTTCAAATTTTGATACAGAGTGTTTTAAATCTCTTTTTAACAATGATGATGAGGGAAGAGTTTTAGAACACCGCTTTAAAAATGTAGTATTATTTAACATCTATTTTCCTAATGGACAAAAAGATGATGAAAGACTTAATTATAAGATGAAATTTTATGATGATTTTTTAAACTATATTGTAAATTTAAAAAATGAAGGAAAAGATATAATAATTTGTGGCGATGTAAATACAGCTCACAAAGAAATCGATCTTAAAAACCCAAAAGCAAACTCTCAAAGGAGTGGATTTTTGGATATTGAAAGAGCTTGGATTGACAAACTTATAAAAAGTGGATTTATAGATACTTATAGATTTTTAAACCCCGAAGACATAAAATACTCTTGGTGGACTTATAGATTTAACGCAAGGGCAAATAACGCTGGTTGGAGAATTGATTACTTTTTTATAAGCAATAGCCTAAAAGATAAATTAAAAAATGCCTTTATAATGAATGAAATTTATGGAAGTGATCACTGTCCTGTTGGCATTGAGATAGAAATTTAATGTAGAATTTTATAAATTTTATCTTTTTAAAATTAAATTTAAGATATAATCGTAATCTTTTAAAACAGAATTTAGGATTTTCATGCAAAATAAAAAACTTTGGAGCAATAAACTTACTTATATTTTAACTGCTGCTGGTGCAACTATCGGATTTGGCTGTACTTGGAGATTTCCGTATTTAGTTGGAGAAAATGGGGGTGGAGCTTATGTGCTACTTTTTTGTTTAGCGATGATTGTTCTTGGAATTCCTATGATTTTGGTTGAAAATGTAATTGGTAGAAATGCTATGAAAAATAGCGTAGATGCATTTTCAAAAAGCAAATTTTGGAAAATTACAGGATATTTAGCACTATTAGGGGCTTTTGGAATACTTGCGTACTATATGGTTTTAGGTGGATGGGTAAGTGCATATATAGCAAATATATTAGGTGGAAATTTTGACCTAGGAACTGCAATAACCTCAAAAGAATACACAGAAAATTTTTATATAAATCATATAGAAAAAAGCCCATTCATGATAGCGGTTTATACTTTTATATTTGTTTTAATAAACTGGTATATTTTAAAAAAAGGTATAATTGATGGAATTGAAAAATATGTTAAATTTTTAATGCCATTTTTATTTTTATGCTTTATAACTGTAATTATAGGAAATATTTTTTTAAGTGGCTTTGAAGAGGGAATTAATTTTTATTTAAGTGTTGATTTTTCTAAAATTGATGCAAAATTATTAATAAATGTTTTAGGGCAAGTTTTCTTTGCTCTTTCGCTTGGATTTGGCGTTATGATAACATTATCAAGCTATCTTTCAAAAGATGAGAATTTGATACAAACAGCAACTATCACAGGAGTTGTAAATACTGTAATTGCAATAATGGCCGGATTTATGATATTTCCTGCTATCTTTACAGCAGGACTTTCACCAGATAGTGGCCCAAGTCTTGTTTTTGTAACGTTGCCAGTTGCTTTTTCGCATATCCCATTTGGAAATTTGCTTGCCATTGTATTTTTTTTAATACTTTTGGTAGCTGCACTCACAACTTCACTTACAATTTATCAAGTAATAATTCAGGTTTTAGAAGAAAAATTTAATTTTTCAACTAAAAAAGCTACTGCCTTGACACTTTTTTTTATATTTATTTTTGGAAATCTCCCATCAATCTTAGCTTATGGACCATTTGAAGATATAAAAATTTTAGGGCGAAATATTTTTGATGCTTTTGACATGATAAGTGCAAATTTCTTTTTTGTTATAACTGCTTTTTTATGCTGTATTTATGTTGGTTGGGTTATGAAAGATGAAGCAGTATATGAAATAAGCAATGAAGGAAAACTTAAAAACCCATTTATAAAAATTTGGTTTTATTATGTTAAATTTATACTTCCACTTATAATTTTAGTTGTATTTTTATACGGACTTACTGCAATTTAATTTAAAATAACAGTTTTTTTTAATAAAACTTTAAAGTAAAAAATAGTAACATACCCATAAATTATTTTTTAATGATTTTAACTATCAATCAAAATGAGGACTTTATGAGAATAATTCTAACTATTTTTACACTTATTATCTCACTTTGCTTTGCAAGAGTTGATGATTATTTTAAAGAAACAGAAATCATCAAAGGCCTAATAGACCAAAGTATTGACATTTATGAAAATGGCGATAACCTAAAAGCAAAAAAACTTGTCGAAGATGCATATTTTCAACATTTTGAAAATATGGAAGGCACAATAGGTAGAAATGTTGGTCGCAAAGCCATTTCAATGGAAAGAAAATTTACAAATTTAAGAAGATATTATAAAGATAGTGCTGATATAAATAAAATAAAAGCTTTGATTGATGGGCTTTATTTTGATCTTGATGAAGTTACTCCAATTATTCAAGATGGCTTTAGACTAAAAGCTGAAGCAAGTGACTTAAACTACGATAAAGAAGCAGCTATAAAATCATCAATAGAAGCAAATGCTAAAAGAGAAGCAGAGGCAGATGATATATTTGCAATGCTTTTAGGAGAAAGCAATAATTCAAATAATGCGCTAGATAAAAATGAAACAAAAGATGAAAATATTCAAACAATAACACAAAATACAAATAAAAAAACATCAAATTTAAATGAAGATGATATAACCGCGCCAACCTCTAATGATGAAGTTGTAGCTAATCTACAAGCAGCTTCAGCCCTAAATCCTAAACTACAATCTTTACATGATGAATTTTCATTAAAGCTTGATGAGGCGGCTATTGCATTTAGAAATAAAAATTTACTTGAAACAAAAAGCCTTATAAACAAAGCATTATTTGATGATTACAGAAACACAAAGCTTGAAATTGCTATCTCAAATTTTACTAAACCAAAAACAGATCAACAAATTCAACAAGCTTTAAGAAACGTAATTAGATCTTTAGATGATGAAAATCTAACAGAACACGACATTAGAGAAAAATTTGAAAATATTAAAGATACTCTTTTTGATGCTATGCTTTTAATACCTGAAGAAAAAATAGCAGATATTAAAGTCAGTGGATTTAACGAAGATGAGTTTAAAAACAAAGACTACTCAAAAGTTGCAGATGATATAAAACTTGCAACTGATAATATCCTAAAAAATTATGATAAAATGCCAAAAGAGGCTTTAATTGATGAGCTTCAAAGTACTTATTTAGATATTTTTGAAGCATCTGGCATGGAAAATAAAATAGGAGCAGTTGATAGCACACTAAAATTAAATATAGAAAGTTTATTTACTCATGGTGTTGCGCTCATAAAAAGTGGAGCAAACAAAAAAGAACTAAAAGAAAATTTTGATAAATTAAATACATTATTAGTTGGCTCTCTTGATAAGGTCAGCAATACATCACCTTTATTCTTATTTTTAGCAGCGTTTGGAATTTTATTAAGAGAAGGACTTGAAGCACTAATTATCGTAGTTGCAATTGTTTCATATCTAATTCAAAGCGGAAATAAAAATAGGCTTAATATAGCATACTCTGCCTTATTTACAGGTGTCTTTTTAAGCTTCGTAACTGCATTTTTAATATATTACTTTTTTAGAGCTTATGCTGGACAATTTAGAGAATTATTAGAAGGAATTACATTTTTAATAGCAGTTGTATTGCTAATTTATGTAGGATTTTGGATGCTTCACAAAGCAAGAGATAAAAAATGGGCAACTGCTTTAAAAACAGGAGCAATGGATGCTATAAGCAAAAATTCAGCAAAAACACTATGGATAACAGTATTTTTGGCTGTATTTAGAGAAGGTGCTGAGACAGTATTATTTTATCAAGCACTTTTATTTGATGCTTCAACAAGTGCTGATTTTAGTGCTATTTTTGCAGGGCTTGGTGTTGCTATGATAGTTTTAATTGCACTATATTTCTTATTAAAAGCAGGAGCAGTAAGAATTCCTATCAAGCTATTTTTCAAAGTAACTTCATATGTTATATTTTATATGTGTTTTGTATTTACTGGAAAAGGTATAGCAGAACTAGTTGAGGGAAAGATTATAACCCCTACACTAATTACTCAAGAGTTTAAACCAATAACTTGGCTTGGTGTTTATCCTTATTACGAAACATTAATTCCACAATTTTTAGTTCTAATAATATTAATAATAGGTATTTTAATAACAAATAAACTTCAAAAAAAGGAGAAGACAAAATGAGAAAAAGTTTATTAAGTGTTGCACTAAGTAGTGCAGTTTTAACAAGTTTAGCATTTGGTGGTGAAGTTCCAATCGGAGATCCTATTGAAATGCACGGCATGGAGATAGCTGCTGTTTACCTACAACCAATTGAGATGGAACCACGTGGAATTGATCTTGCAGCAAGTCTAGCAGATATCCACCTTGAAGCCGATATTCACGCTCTTAAAGGTAATCCTAATGGCTTTCCTGAAGGTTTTTGGATGCCTTATTTAACAATTGCTTATCAATTAACAAATTTGGATAATGGTAAAGTTAAAAAAGGAACCCTTATGCCAATGGTTGCAGATGATGGTCCTCACTATGGTGCAAATATAAAAATGGATGGCGGAATTGGAAATTATGAGTTAGTTTATGCAATTCAAAACCCTGAAAAACAAGGTTTTGGTCGCCATGTTGATGAAGAAACTGGCGTTGGTAAATGGTTTGAACCTTTTACAGTTAAATATAACTTTAAATACACAGGTACACCTGATAAATAAACTAAGGGGGTAAAAACCCCTTAGAAAAGAGGTTTTATGAGTATATTTTTTGTTCACATATTGGATGCTTTTTTACCATTAGTTTTTTTTATAACACTTTTTTACTTAAAAGAAAAACTTATAAATTTAGTAAGCTTAGTTTTTAGTGCTTTTGTTTTTGGATATTTTGCATATTTCATTGCATTAAAATATCCATATGGATTAAGAAATTTGTATTTATTTACAAATTCAATGTTAGCTTTTTTATTTATAATAAGCCCTATCTTACTCTTTAAGATTCCTAAATTTATTAAATTTATAGTTCTGTTTTTGATTACTTTTGGTTTTGGTGTTAAATATTTTTATATAAGCAACGGATATGCAATATTTGATAATACTTTACTTGATAGCCTTGGGATTAAAAACTTAGGTTTTATTCTTCTTGGGATAGTATTTTTCTTTGTGTTTTATTTTTGTTTTAAATTTAGCAGAAAAAATATCAACAAAAAGGCTTTTTTAATACCAGTTGGAATTATTTTTATAATAATAAATTTATCATATTTTATATCTGAAGTTTTGCTCATATTAATGAGAAAAAATGTTATAGAAACCGATACCAATATTCTTTCCTTTGTTGCTAAATCACTTCATTATGAAAAATCATTTTGTTATTTTTATATAGCAGTTTTTATTTTATTTGGAATTTTAACTTTTTTTAAATTTATAAAAAATAGTAAAAAAACTAAAATTTTAGATATAAAATTTAGAAAAGAAAAAGCTTATAATAACTCTATAAAAACAAACTTTTTTTCCATAATCTTATCATCAATTATAGCTTTAACAACATTACTTTATTATGATTTACACGCTTCAAGACCCCTTATGATAGATGAGCCTACTATAATTGAGCCTAATGAAAATGATGAGTTTTCTTTTGACATAAATGAGCTAAAAGATAACAAACTCCACCGCTATGCTTATATAAGTGATGATGGAAAAACAATAAGATTTTTTTTGATAAATAAATATCCTGATAGACTAGTGCCAACTGCGGTTTTTGATAGTTGTATGATATGTGGTGATAAAGGATATGTAAAAAGAGGTGATGAGCTTATATGTGTTGCTTGCAATGTTAGGATTTTCCTTCCATCAGTTGGAAAAATGGGAGGATGTAACCCGATACCTTTTAATTTTAAAATAGAAAACAATAAATTGATAATTCCATTCAGTGAAATTATGCTTGGAGCAAACTATTTTAGCGAAGTAAGACAAAAACTAGTAACTGATCCAGTAAGCAAAAATAAAATTATAAATCTAAAAGCAAAATTTAACTATGTTTATGGGGATAAAACTTATTTCTTTGAAAGTGAAGAAAACAAAAAAGAATTTTTAAAAAATCCTGAAAAATATGTTAAAAAACTCACAAAAGCAAATTTTAGAATAGAAGGGTACAAGGAGGTTAAAAATGATTTTTAAAATAATTTTATCATCTATTAGAGGTGATATGAAATTCCTTTCATTTTTAACTATATTTTTAACCACTTTGCTTATCTCTTCAATGTTAAATATTACTTTAAGCATTGGAAATGTTGTATCAAAAGAATTAAGAAGCTATGGCTCAAATATATTAGTTTTACCAAAAGGTAATTCTTTAAGTATAGATGTTGGCGATAAAAAATTTCAACCCTTAAAAAATGAAAACTATATAAGTGAAAGCAACCTCCATGCTATTAAAGAAATTTTTTGGAGAAACAATATAATCGGCTTTGCGCCATTTTTAACAGCTACAATTGATGGAAAAAACATAGTTGGAACCTATTTTGATAAAAACGTAAAAGTTACTGATGAAGAAGACTTTACAACTGGTATAAAAACGATTTATCCATTTTTTAAAATTGATGGTAGATTTCCAAAAGATGATAGTTTAGATGAGGTTTTAGTTGGAAGTGATTTGGCCACAAAGCAAAATATTAAACTAAATGATGAAATAAATATAGAAAATTATAAATTAAAAGTGGTTGGAATTTTAGAATTTGGTGGAGAATTTTCCAATAAATTTATCACCTCTTTAAAATTTACTCAAGAGCTTTTGAATTTGCAAGATAAAGTTGAAAAAGTTGAAGTATCAGCTCTTACAATACCTGAAAATGACCTTGCTCTAAAAGCTAGAAAAAACCTTGATAGTCTAGATCAAGTAGAGTATGATTTATGGTATTGCACAGCTTATGTAAGCTCAATTGCATACCAAATAAGCGAAGATTTAAAAGGTGCAGATGCAAAAGCACAAACTCAAATAAGCGATGCTGAAAGTAGTGTTGTGACAAAAATTCAAGCCCTAATGCTTGTAGTAAGTCTTATTTCACTAATTGTTTCAAGCATAGCAATTTCATCACTCATGACATCTGAAATTTATAGAAGAACTAAAGAAATAGGACTTTTAAAAGCTCTTGGTGCAAACAATTTTCAAATTTATTTAAATTTTGCACTTGGAAGCGTTTTTGTTGCCATAATCTCATCCTTAGTTGGAGTTGCTTTTGGATATTTAGTTTCAGAGATTATTTCATATTTTATTTTTTCACATTTTATAAGCATATCTTTTATAGTCATACCAATAACTTTATTTTTTGCTGTTTTAATAGCACTTATTGGATCACTTTTGCCTATGAGAAATGTTATAAATCTACTTCCAGCGGAGGTTTTATATGGAAGAAAATAATAAATTTTTTCTAAGCTCTATTTTTAAAAGCTTAAAAGTTGGAAGTAAAAGAGTTTTTGTTATTTTTATAGCTATTTTTATTGGAACTTCTGTAAGTTCTGGGTTTTTAGGTATTTATTTTGATATTGACACAAAAATGAGTAAAGAATTAAAAGCATATGGAGCAAATTTTATTATAACTCCACAAAATGGAAATTATATAAAATTTAATGATTATGAAAAAACTATTAACAAAATAGATAAAAATTTACTTTTGGGAATAACACCATATTTATATGGATATTATAGTTTTGGCATTGGCAATGGAATCATCGCAGGAGTTGATTTTCAAGGGCTTAAAAAGACAAAACCGTTTTTAGAAGTTAGACAAGGAAGTATGAATTTAAGTGATTTTTCGCAAGACTCAGCTTTTCTAGGCATAAATTTAGCAAAAAGTTTGGAAGCTAAAATTAACCAAACCATCACTATAACAAACCCTAAAAACTTAGTTTCTAAAAATGTTATCGTAAAAGGGATATTTTACGGTGGCGATGAAAGTGATGAGCTTATGTTTGTAGATATTTCAGTAGCTCAAGCTCTTGATGAGGAAAAGATCATAAACTATGCAAACGCAGTTATAAATTTAAATTTTGATAAAATTTCAAATTTAAGTAAAGAATTAAGCAATGATTTGATAAATGCAAAACCAATAGCTCAAATTTCACTCTCAGAAGGGGCGATGCTTGATAAGATAAAAGGACTTATGGCATTAATTGGATTAGTTATTTTAATAATCAGCTCAACTAGTGTAAATACAACACTTAGTTCAATTATTTTCTCAAGAAAAAAAGAAATTGCTCTAAATTTGGCTCTTGGTGCAACAAAAAAAGATATTGTAAAACTTTTTGGAACCGAGATAGCAATAATTACTATTTTTAGTGCAGTTTTAGGTGCATTTAGTGGTTATATTCTAGCTCAAATTTTAGGAATGATGATATTTAAAGCAAGTATTGATTTTAGAATTTTATCAGTTATAATTGCAGTTTTAATTTCACTAATTTGTTCGTTTATAGCAGCATTTTATCCAATAAAAAAAGCTATTAAAATCAATCTTGCAGATACACTTAGAGGAGAATAAATGGAAAATGTAATAAGTTTAAAAAATATATTTAAAAGCTTTAAAGATGTTCATGCATTAGAGGATATAAGCTTTGATGTCCCTAAAAATCAATGGCTAAGCATAATGGGACCAAGCGGAAGTGGTAAAACAACTTTAATAAATATTTTATCACTAATGGATAATCCAACAAGCGGTATTTACGAGCTTTTAGGAAAAAATGTTGCAAATTTATCTCAAAATGAGCATTTAAAAATAAGACGTGAAACAATAGGACTTATTTTTCAACAATTTCATTTAATACCTTATTTAAGCGTTTTAGAAAATGTTATGCTTGCCCAATATTATCATTCAAGTGTTGAAGTTGAGGATGCAAAAGCTATGCTTGATATGGTTGGATTAGGTCATAGATTTACCCATTTGCCAAGTCAATTAAGTGGTGGTGAGCAACAAAGAGTTTGTATTGCAAGGGCCTTGATAAACAATCCTGAAATTTTAATAGCTGATGAGCCAACTGGGAACTTGGATGAAAAAAATGAAGGTGTAGTGCTTGAGCTTTTTCAAAAAATAAAAAAAGATGGAAAAACTATTATTTTAATAACACATAACCCAAGCTTAGGAAAACAAGGCGATAGAATGATAACCCTATCACACGGAAAACTTATCAATGATGAAAAAATTAATTAGCATTTTTTTAAATTTATTTTTTTTTAGCTTGATTTTATCAGGTTGCCAGAAAGATTCAAGTGCAGACATTGGAGAGATGGCACCTGAAATTTCAGCTACAACCATAAATGGCAAAAAGATGAGGATTCATCAACAAAATGATGTTAATAAAATAATTGTATTTTGGCAATATGGCTGTTTAAGCTGCACACAAATACTTCCAAATTTAGATGAGTTTTTAAAACAAAATCCGGGTGTTTTTAAAGCTTATGCAATAAATTCAGTAAATGATGAAAAGATTATCAAAAACTATTTTGATGAGATGAATTTTTCTTCTATTGTGGTTTTAAAAGATGATCTTAAAATAAGCTTTGATAGATACGGTGTAAAAACACTTCCAAGTATTTTTATAATAGATAAAAATGGCACTATAAAAGATAAAATTTATGGAGATATTGGTTGGAAAAATTTAAAAGCAAAATTATCTTATTTTTTATAATATTGTTTATTTGTGGATGCAATGATGGAATTTTAGCACTAAATTCAAAAGAACCATTTTATTTTAAATTTAAAAACAGCGAACTTACTCTTACAAATCATGATAGTTTCGGTCTTATTTTTATAACAAAAGAGTGTGGTGCTTGCAAGGAGCAACTTAAATATTTAAAAAATAGTAAATTTAATTTCATAGTTGTGCTTGGAGATGCAAAAGATATGAATGATGCTTTAAATTTCACAAAAGATAAAGATATCAATTTTCCACTTATTTTTGATAAAGATAGCGTTTTGTTTTTATCAAATGCAGTTGGTGGGATAAGCGGTGTTCCTGCAACTTTTATATACAACAAAGACAATAAAAAAAGATTTTTAGGACTTACTCCAAAAAGTGTTATAGAAAAAGAGTTTTAATAAACTTGAAAAATATTTTGATATAATCTAGCTTTTAAGGAAAAAAATGAAAAAAAAGCTAGTTATTTTTACTATTTTATTTACAGTTGTAGCTTTATTTTTATTAGTTTTTAATAAAAAAGAAAAAGATATAAAAACTGAATTTAGCCTGGACTGCTATTTAAATATAGAAAATTGTGAAATTTCATATAAAGATAAGCAGGTTTTATTTTCGTTTTCCAATAAACCAGTTCGTGCAATGACTCCAAACACTTTAAAAATTTCAAATTTAGAAGGAAATTTTACAAATTTAAATGCCAAAATAAAAGGCTTAAATATGAATATGGGAACCTTAAAAACAAATTTTATCAAAAAAGATGAAATTTATGAAGGTGAGTTAATTTTTAGTTCATGCTACAAGGATATGCTTTATGAAATTTCATTTTTTGATGACGAAAAACCTTTAAATTTGAAGGTTTTTGTAGTTATAACTCTTTAAATTAATAGGTAAAAATGGATAAAAAAGTCTCAAAATTTATAAGTTTTACAATCTTAACACTATCTCTTACAACAATTATGGCTGGTGCTGCAATAGCTCCAGCACTTGGGATGATAAGTGAACATTTTAATCAAACTAGTAAAATTTTAGTATCACAAATAGTTTCAATTCATAGTATATTTATTATTTTTAGTGCATTCTTATTTAGCTTTTTAACCAAATACTTAAATGCTAAAAATATAGCTATTTTAGGACTTTGTCTTTACATAATAGGTGGAGTTGGAGCATCATTTTTTGATAATATTTGGATAATTTTATTTTTAAGAGCAATTTTAGGAATTGGGGTTGGTTTCATTCAGCCACTTACAAACGGACTTATTGGTTTTTTATATGATGATAAAGACAAAGTAAAACTCCTAGGTTTATCATCAGCGATGTCAAGCCTTATGGGGTTAATAGCAGCACCACTTTCAGCCTATCTTGCTGCTATTTCTTGGAATTATAGCTTTTACATCTATTTTTTAGGTGTTTTTGTTATGGTTTTTGTAGTTTTGTTTTTGCCAACCGTTATACTTAGACAAAATAAAAATAAAACTACAAATTTAGAGGTTTTAAAACAAATCTATCCATTTTGTATAGCTGTTTTTTTAACTATGCTTACTTTTTATTCTTTTCCTACAAATTTTTCAATAAATATACTTGAAAAAGGTTTTGTAGAGCCAAAATATATTGGGCTTCTTATGGCTCTTCAACATTTTTTTGTTATTTTAGTAGGAGTGTTTTTCGCTAGAATATTAAAAATATTTAAGGAATATTCTAAATTTATTTTTGGTGTATTTTTTGGAACTGGATTTTTAATGCAATTTCTAGCATCAAATTTAAATTTTATATTTATAGGACTTTTGCTTGTTGGTCTTGGACATGGCTTTTTGATGCCATTTATAATGTCAAGAGTAAGTATTTATGTAAAAAAAGAAAATATGGCAATCGCAATGAGCTTAATGAGCATATTTTTATATTTAGGACAATTTGTAAATCCTTATTTGATTAAATTTATACTTATTTTATTTTCATCCAACTCTTCAAATTTAGCATTTTTAATGAGTTTTATTTTTAGTATAATTTTATTTTTATGGTTTTTTTATATAGATCGATTTTATTTTGAAAAATAACCTTTTTTAGGCACAAAACTAAAAAATTAGAGTATAATCCCAAAATTATTTCATTAAAAGGAAAAGTTTTGGAATTTAAAGTAAATGGTGTTGATTTTCATAAATTTAATATCGACACAAAACCTGTTATGGAAAAATATCTTCTTACTCTAGGTGAGGATTTGGAAGTTGATATAAGCGATTATACTTTTGCTGCAAATTACATTTGGCTGTCAAATGTAAGTGGATTTTACGCAATTATCGAAGATAGTTTTTGTCTTTTTGTAATGACTGGAACTGAACTTAGTATGCTTTTACCACCAATTGGAAAACTTAAAAATCTTAAAAACGCTATTTTAAAATGTTTTGAAATTATGAATCAAAACAACTCTTCTAAGTTTTTTTCTCATATTGACTATGTTGCTGAATGCGTGCTTGATAAATTTGCAAAATCCCTAGATGAAACAGCTGATATTTTCGATGTTTTTGAAGATTTTATTTTTGAAAAAAAACTTGCAGATTACATCTATAAAAGTGATGATTTGATAGAACTAAAAGGAAATGCCTACCATACAAAACGAACTGAAATCAACAAATTTAAAAAAACATATCCAAATTTTGAAGTTTTTCCATTAAACGTTGAAAAACATAAAAACGATATTTTAAATCTTACAAATTTATGGGCACAAGAGCGTATAAAATATATGCCAAGTGTTGCAAATGGTGAATTTATGGAAGGAATTTATCAAGAGCAAGCAGCAATAAAAAGAATGCTAAATCACTATAAAGAACTTGAATTAATAGGTATAGTTTTGTATATTGATGGCGTTTTAAAAGGCTTTACAGTTGGCGAAAAAATAAATGAAGGTGTTGCAAGTGTAATAATAGAAAAAACAGATTTTGAAGTTTTAGGTTGCGCGCAATTTATATTTAGAGAGTTTTCTAAAGTTTTAAAAGAGCATTTTGAATGTGATCTTATAAATGTCGGAGATGATATGGGCTTTGAAAATCTTAAAAAAGTAAAGATGAGTTATCGCCCTCACAAACTCGAAATAAAATACTCAATTTATCAAAAATAAAATGATAAGAAAAGCAACTAATAGCGATATAAAAGCACTTTTAGAGATAGAAAATGAAAGCTTTAATGAGTTTAAGCTAAGCAAATCTTCATTTTATTATCATATAAAAAGAAATTTTTTATATGTTTATGAGCTAGAAAGCGATAAATCTATTTTAAAAAAAAGGGAAATTCTAGGATATTGTTTAGTATTTTCATATCTTAAAATTCCTAGAATTTACTCAATCGCAGTTAGTAAAAAAGCTAGAAATTTAGGTATTGGTTCAGCTATGCTTGAGTTTTTAGCTCTAAAGTTTAAAACTCTAAGACTTGAAGTAAGAAGTGATAATAAAGCTATACATTTATATGAAAAATTTGGCTTTAAAAAGGTAAAAATTTTACCAAATTACTATGAAGATTGTGATGGGATTTTAATGATTAGATAAAATCCCAAATATTTTAATTCAAAAATTTCAAATAATTTAAAATTTGATTAGAAATTTTAGTATTTAAAATTTCCATCATTGTGTTAGTACTATTTGTGTTTTTATCGCTTTGAAAGTATAAATTTGTCTCATAAATCTCACCATCAATATTTATTTGAAGTGAAATTTCTGCATCATAAACATAGCTATTAGTAACTGATGAGTAATAGTCATCTAAGGCATCCAATCTATCGTATCCAAAATATCTAAAATTTATACCACTTACAACAAATGGATCAATATCTTTTATATAATTTCGTCTGAAAAAGTTTAAATTTCCTCTGATTTTGGTGGAAGCCTCACTTTTATCGCTGACTATCTCATAGCCATTTTTAGCTAAATTTAGTGAAACGGCCTGTGTTAGATTGCTATCGACACTACTTGTATTTGTAAAATTAACATAAGCCGAGTTGTTATTAGGAGCATTTTTTATAAAAATTGGTTTTGAACTTTTTACAACACTTCTATCGGTATAGGTTTTACCAGCACAACCAAAAAATAAAATAATGCTAAAAAATAAAATTATATATTTTTTCATAAGTTTAAATACCTTAAAATTTGATTTGAGACTTTTTCTTCAAGCTCATTTAAAGCACTTTCAAAAGAACTACCCTCTTTGCTTTGATAATTAAAAAGTGTTTGATAAGTTTTTATATCTTTTAGGCTTTTTACTTTTGCAAAAAAAGAAATTTGAGCTTCATAAGCAGCACTATCAAAAATATTAGCACTTGTTCCAAAACCAATACCAAAATTTGAAAAACCACTACCTAAACCAACGCCAATCCTAGGTGATGAGCCATTCGATAGATTTATTTTTTTAAAATAGTTTAAATTAATTTTTATAATAGTATCTGCAAGATTTTTATTATCTATTACACTATAACCATTTTGTAATAAACTCGAAGCAAGTTTTTTATCTAAATTACTACTAGTTTGGCTTGTATTTGTAAATTTGATATAAACTTTTTGGCTTTTTGGCTTTTCATCTATAAAAACAGGCTCGCTCTGACTTAAAATACCGGAATTTTGAGCTTTATTAGCAGCACAACCAATAAATAAAAATGACATTAAAAACAATATAATATATTTTTTCATCTTTTTATCCTTTTGTTATTTTAGATAAATTTTAGCATAAGTTATAAAATTTAAGAATATATTTTATTTTTAAATAAATTTAAGTTTTGGAAACTTTCGTCTCCAAAACTTTTTAATTAATATTTTGTAGCTGCGTTTCTTAAAGTAACCCTAGTTCTGTAAATGTTAGAAACCTCAGTTGCATCACCAACTAAAAGAGCATTTGTCGAGCAAATAGCCGCACACATAGGTATTTTACCCTCAGCTATGCGGTTTTGTCCATAAAGTTCTCTTTCTTCGTGTGAGTTAGTCTCTTCAGGGCCACCTGCACACATTGTACATTTATCCATTTCACCCTTTATCCCAAAAGCTCCATCTCTTGGAAATTGTGGTGCACCAAATGGACATGCATATAGACAATATCCACAACCTATGCAAGTCTTTTTATCATGTAAAACGATACCATCTTCTCTAACATAAAAACATTGAACTGGACAAACTTGTGCACAAGGTGCATCAGTACAGTGCTGACAAGCTATAGTTGTAGCTATTTCTTTCCCTGGAACACCCTCGTTTAAAAGTAAAACCTTTCGTCTATTTATACCAATTGGTACTTCATGGGCCGAAGAGCAAGCTACTTGACAACCATAGCAACCTATACATCTATCATTATCCACATAAAATTTTAATCTTGCCATAATGCTCTCCTTATGCCTTTTCTAATCTACATAAACCTGCATTAAACTCTGAAATTTGAGTAACAGGGTCAAAACCGTAGTTTGTTATTGTATTTGAACTCTCACCTATTATATAAGGCTTCGTTCCCTCAGGGTATCTGTGACTTAAATCAACTCCTTGCATAACTCCAGCAAAGTGATATGGTAAGCAGATATTATTTGGTGTTACTGAATAAGAATAGTAACATTTAACTTTTATCTTAGTTCCTTGCGGAGCGTGTATCCACATCATATCTCTATCTTTTATGCCGTATTTTGCAGCTAGACTTGGATGAACATGAGCAAACATTTCAGGTGTTATGGATGCAAGGTATTTAGAAGTTCTTTCTATCATTCCAGCTCCACTTAAATTTACAAATCTAAGTGAACTCATAACAGTTGGAAACTCTTTACTCCAATCTTTTTCTTGTTGCTCGCTTATAAACTTACTTGCAACACGGAAATTTCTTTCCTGATCTTCCCATGTTGGGTATTTTTGAACTAAATCCCATCTTGGTGAGTGAATCGGCTCTCTATGTTTTGGAATTTGATCGGCAAACTCCCAAACAATAGCCCTTGCTCTTGCATTTCCACATGGACAAACTCCAGCTTCTCTACATTTTTTAGCAATAATTCCACTATAATCATCACTCCAGCTAGATCCCATTTTTCTTTTTTCATCTTCTGTTAAAGTTATGCCTAAAACTTTTTCAATGTTTTCTTTTGTGATTTGTGGATATCCACCTTTTACTTTTGAACCAGGTAAAGTTATGCTCTCATCAGCTAGTTGATTTACCCCATTGTGCTCTAGCCCAAATCTATTTCTAAAGCCCATACCGCCCTCTGCATAAGGTTTAGAAACATCATAAAGTATTGGAGTTCCTGGATGCTTTTCATCCCAGCAAGGCCATGGAAGTCCGTAGTATTCACCCTCAACTGGACCTCTTCCCATTTGTGTATCAGGATCAAAGTTGTGCCAATTTTCTTGGTGTTTTCTAAGTCTTGCGGCAGTTCTTCCATTATTTCCTATACTTTGAGTATTTCTTGCTATCTCATCAGTTGCATCATCAGGCCACTTAAAGTCATCTTTAACTTGTTTTATCTCACCATCAACAATACCCATCTTCATACCGCGCACATACTCATCATAAAAGCCAAATTTCTTAGCAAACAAAAACATAACTTCTTGATCTTCTTTGCTCTCATAGATAGGCTTTATAATTTGAGTTCTCCACTGAGCGGCTCTATTTGTAGCTGTTACATAGCCCTCGCTTTCAAACTGAGTTGCAACAGGCAAAACATAAATTCCATCAGGTCTATCGCTAAGGATTGCAACTTCATTTAAGAATGGCTCTGCGACAACTAACATATCTAGCTTATCAACTGCTTCTTGAATTTTTACAGTATGAGCCATGGAGGTAATTCCTGTTCCTTGTACCCAAAGAACTCTTAAATTTCCACTTGAATATGTTTTTTCCTCTTTTAAGACACCTTGCCACCATTTTGCAAGTGAATATCCCTTTTCATTTCGCCAATTTCTATCTTCAGGATTTGCAGGATCGTGGTAAAAATACTCTTTAAAATTTGTTCCTTTAACTGGTTCGCCCAACTTCTCTCTAGGCTCTTTGGTTGAAACAGCAAATCTTTTTACAAACTCGTCAAAATCAACACCCCAGCCTTTGCAGTGATGTTTCCATGCGCTATCGCCTAAGCCATAATATCCTGATGTGCTATCAGCCAAACAGTTCATATCAGTAGCGCCTTGAACGTTATCGTGACCTCTAAGGATGTTTGTTCCGCCACCTTCTTTACCCATATTTCCCAATACTAATTGAAGTATTGATAAAATTCTTGTATTTGAGTGACCAACTGAATGTTGGGTGATACCAAGTGACCAAAACAAAGTTGCTGGTTTTGTAGTAGCAAACATTCTTGTAAATTGGATTAACTCTTCAGTTTTACAGCCTGTTACATTTGCGACTTCTTCAGGAGTCCAATGTTTTGCTTCTTCTTTTATCTCTTCAACACCATAAGTTCTAGTTCTAATAACCTCTTTATCTTCCCAACCATTTTTAAAGATAAGATGAAGCATTCCATAAATAAATGCTATATCAGTTCCAGGCCTTATTCTAATAAACATATCAGCTTTTGCAGCTGTTCTTGTATAAACAGGATCTACCACAACTAAAGTTGCGTTATTTCTATCTTTAGCTTGAAGAATGTGTTTCATAGCACCAACTGGGTTTGCAACTGCTGGATTTGCTCCAATTACTAACATCATCTTAGCATTTTTAGCAACATCTCCAACGTGATTTGTCATAGCGCCATAACCCCAAGTATTCGCCACACCGGCGACTGTTGCACTATGTCAAATTCTAGCAACGTGATCTATATTGTTTGTTCCCCAAAATGCTGCAAATTTTCTAAAATAAAATGCCTGTTCATTTGAAAATTTAGCCGAACCTAGAAACTCAACTGAGTCAGGTCCATCCTCTTGGCGGATCTTCATCATCTTATCGCCGATTTCATTTACAGCGGTCTCCCAGCTAATCCTCTCCCACTTGCCATTTACCTTTTTAAGTGGATATTTTAGCCTCATTTTAGACTTTGTTAAATCAATTTGATCAATTCCTTTTGAGCAATGACTTCCTTGACTTATTGGATGATCTATCGCCATATCTTGTCTTATCCAAGTATTTGACGCCTCATCCACCTCAGCAACAACTCCACATCCAGCTGAACAAATAGAACAAATTGTCTTTTTCATAACAGAGTTTGGAAATGGATTTTTAATCTCTTCAGAAGTTGCTTTTCTTAGTGTTTCATTTTTTCCAAAAGCACTCGTTGCCCCAACGGCTCCTGCACCAAGAGCTGCGAGTTTTAAAAAACTTCTTCTTCCTATATTTGTTTGACTCATATTTTATCCTTTAATGAGCAATTCTATAGTATTGTTCCCATAAGTTATTTTTCTTATAAAGAACCTCTTTTTTGACAGCTTTTCCACAAACCACGCCACTACTTGCACTTGTGGCACAATCATCTGATAAAGTTGTTGCACAATTTTTTAATCCCTCATTTGCAATCGCTGCTGTAGCGCCTGCAACTGCACCGATTTTTAGAGATTTTCTTAAAAAATCCCTACGATTTTCAGTCATAATCATCCTCCTTGCATGAAATTTTGATTTAACCAAATAAAGATATATGCTAAATTTGCATAATTTTATGTAAAATATTTTGAATCCTACGCTATATAGCACTATCCATTATATGCTATTTTAGCAGATTTGTAATTAAAAATATATTTTAATTATGCATTAAATAAATTTATTAAGCTTAATTTTATTATTCACCCCAATCAAATTTTTCTTTTGTGGTTTTTAAATTTGATAAATATGGCTGTTTTTCTATCATTTCTTTTGCTACGCTTGGTTTTATTTTTGGCTTTTCAACAGCTAGAATAGATCTTTCAAGCTCAAAAAAATTTTGCATTAAATTCGCCAAATGCAAGTAAAAATTAGATTCTTTACTCTCTTTTATAAAATTTATAAACTCATCTATAAACTCATTTATCACATTTATAAAAAGTTCTGTGCTTAAAAATGCGTTTGTATTTACTTCATCTTTTAAAAGTGATGACATTAGATAAAAAATAAATCCTATAAAATCCTCACTATCTTTGCAAAGCTCACTATTTTTTCTAAATTTACTCTTTCGCAAAGTATCTAAAACTAACTTTTTAGCAAGCCCCTCATCTCGCCCTTCTTTATAAAATGATGCAGTTAAAGGGATATTTGAGTAAGAATAATCATATAAAAGCCTATTTTGCTCAGCTCTAAACTCATCAAAACTAAACTTGCTAAGAGCTTTAAAATCATCTAAATTTTCATTAGCAATTGGGGAATTTTTTAAATAATCAAGCTGTTTTTTCCAAAGGTTAAATTTTTCATCTTTTTCACTGAAAAAAAACGGTATTGCAAAAAATTCATAATAATAACTTCTACCTAAAGTCATATTTTTATCTTTCATTTTGACTCCTTTAAATTTCATCTTGCATTTCTTTAGCTTCTTTAATCTGCTTTTGAATCATTATCTTTGCCTTACAATCCGCACAGCAATAAAGTGTTTTTATTCTATCTGTATCACTTCCAAAAAGTGGCGTCATCATATTTGCTATTTTTAAAATTGATTTTGTAGTAGCAAACTCTTTTCCGCACTCAATGCATTTAAAAAGCTCATCTTTTGCCAAAGTTTGATACTCAAAATACTCTTTTTTAAGCTCCATTTCACCACGTTTTAAAAATATTGTCTCTTTTTCAGCACAACTTTGTATGCAGTATCCACAAGTTGTGCAAAGTGAGGCGTTAAATTTGATAGAATTATCGCTCTCATCAGCAATTAGCGCACCAACATTACAGGCTCCAACACAGCTTAAACAAAGCGTACAGGTATTCTCATCAATGTTTACTTTTCCATATCTTACCCACTCGCCACTTTTTGCAACGCCAAGATCATCATCGCCTACAATATTCAAAACTCTTTTTGAAAAAATCTCTCTTTTTGATAGAGTTCGCTCATTTATGTGAAATTTAAGCCCATCTATAAATTTGAGTTCCTTTGCCTCTTTTCTAAGCTCAATCTCATCTTTTGCAACCAAAATCCCAACTTCGTTAAACTTAGCTTTTATTATTTGATTGACCAAATCTATAGACTCTTTAACTCCTGGTGCGATAACATCACTAAAAAAGATCAAATTTGCTCCACTTTCTTGCAAAAGTGTCATAAAATGAGTCTGGCTTAAAAACTTCTCTCCTTCTATGGCAAAGGGCAAAACTCCCTCATCAAGGGTAACATCACAGGTTTCCAGATCCATAATCCTTGGTGTTATAACTATTTTTTTATCTTTAAATTTCAAAGCCACATCATAAAAGGCCTCGCTTGGCATCTTTGCATAATCAATCGCCCCACTTGGACAAACACTCACGCATCCGCCACATCCAACACAATCAATATGTGAAAAAACTAGCTCTTTTTTTTCATCATCTTTTAAAATCGCAACCGTTGGGCAGATATCAACACATTTTGCACAGTGCTCGCTTCTTCTTTTGTGGTATTGACAAATTTTATCATCGTAAGTTATAGCGCTTTTATAGTGGTAAATTGGCGTTTTTTCATCTAAATATTTTAAAATTTCCTCATCTGTTAAAATGCCAATATCCAAAGTTCCACTTTGTCTTAGCATATACTCTTTTATCCCATCAACTAAAACAAAGTCGCTTTTTACCTCAAATTCGTCATTTGCACTCAAAACTGTTGTGTATAAATCGCCAATTTCGCCGTATAAAAACTTAACTTCAGCGTGAGTTAAGTTTATCACTTTATAGCCATTTTGCTTTAAAATTTCAGTCAAATTTGTGCGGTCTTTATCGCTTATTAAAATAATATTTTTTCCAACATTCTTTTCATAATCCATATCTTTTGCCAAATCAAAAACACTGGCTCTTGCTTTGTATAAAATGTTTAAATTTTTAGCTTTTTGTAAAACGCTATCTTTACTGTTTTTTAGATAAAAATCAATCTCAGGTGCGTAAATTTCAGCCTTTAAATTTGGTGAATTACTAACTAGATAGTGCTCATCATTTGGTGCTTTTAGCTCCTCTATCTCATCAGGAATCACAACTTCTAGCCCGCTATTTAAATATGCAAATTCTTTCATCTATCTTCCTTGATTGCAAATTAGACAATTTTATAATGATTGTTTTAATTTGAATTAAACCATAAATTAGTAGCTGCTAATAATCATAAATAATTTAGATCTTTATCCACGCAACATTTTCATAAATTTCTCTATCTTGCAGTGCGCCATCTACATCAAAACTGTAGCTTTTACCTAAATGGTTAAATCTATACCCAGTTATCTCACCAAACAAAGGCAGTTTTTTTATCTTTTTATAGTGATTTTTTACAACTTTTGAGATAAATTGGAGCTGTTTATCTAAACTTTTAAAAACCAACTCTTTTTTATCAAAATAAAGATATCGAACGCCTTGCATCATCGCTAGCATAAAAATAGGCTCGGTATTTCTTTTGAAATTTGTATCGATATAAATATAACTATTTTTATATTTATTTACCTCATCGTTTAGCTTTTTTGCCTGATTTAACTCATCTAAAATATCTAAGCCATAAATTTTGGCTAGTTTTAGAACTAAATTTTCAGAAGTGTAAAAATAGTCATAATACCCATTTTGCAAAAACTCATCCAGACTTTTTGCCTGTGCGATTTTTAAAAGAGCTTGATTGAGCTTATCTAAACTATAGTAACCTAATTTTTTAGCTAAATTTAAGCGCTCATCTAAATTTGTAAGATTTGTTTGAAGTGTTTTAAATATCATTTATTATCCTTTTTAAAATTTTCGCCGATACATTTTTTGCGATTAGTAATTATAGCTAAATTTTTTTATCTTTTTTAAAATAAAAATAAAATGATATAATCATATTTATGAAAAAAATAGTCTTAATTTTATTTATTTTTTCTTTATCTTTTTCAAAAGAGCAAGGAGTGTTATCCTCTTTTTGCCTAAGTGGAGCAAATGCCCAAATGGGCGAAAGCATTAGAAATTGCGCAAAGATGTATTTTGATGATTATAATTCAAAAAACAAAAATAAAATTAAATTTAATACTTTTGATGATGGGTTTAACTCAGATATTTTTAGAGAAAATATTTTATCAAATTTAGGTAAAAATACCTTTGTTTTTATGCCTTTTGACACGGCAAATTTAAGAAGTATTGCTCCTAAAATTATAAATAAAAATATAATTGTTTTTTCACCTGTTTATACACCAAATTTTTTAAATTTTAGCGTATTTAAGGGCGTTATAAAAACATTTCCTTCGTTTGATTATGAGATAGAAAATGCGATGAAATTTTTTGTAGATACAAAAAATCTAAGTAAAATTTCTATTATTTATCAAAGCGGAGAGCATGGGGAAGAGGCTTATAATAGCCTTGCAAAAGCCCTAATAAATAGAAATTTAAGCATATTTTCAAGCTCAAGCTATAAAAGAAACTCAAATATAATTGAACCGATTTTAGAAAATATTGATTTAAATAGTGAGCTTGTAGTTTTTGCACTTTTAGATAGGATTTCATTAGAAATTGCAAAAAAATTAAGTAAAAAAAATGAAAATATAAAATTTTTATTTCTAAGTTCTGTTAATCCAATTTATTTTAAAGAACTCAAAAATGCTTATGTTTCTTCATTTTCTCCAGTCTTAAAAGAAGATGATGAGCTTTTAAAACTATATAAAAACTTACTTGTTAAAAATAATTTAGATGAAAAAAATTGCTCTTATAATGCGTTTTTAAATGCATTTTTAGTCTCAAAAATATTTGAAAGCCTAAATTTCAAAGATAGCCCTAAAAATTTAGTAATAAATAGAGCAAATCTAATTATAAATAGATATAAATTTTATGAAAAGCAAAGAATAATTAAATTTAATGGTGGCAAAATAGAAATTTTATATGAGAATTAAATAATGAATTTATTAGTAGAACTTGTAAAAAAATTAGATTTTAGAAGAAATATAAATTTGCTTGTTATTACAATATTTGTTGCAATTTTTTCTATACTTTTAGTATTTATATTATTTATATCAAATTTGAAAAATGTAATAAATGATATATATCATTACAACATTTCACCAATTACAAGACTTGAAAACATAAGAGATATTTACAGCTCAAATATTGATTTTCTTATAACAAAATTTGATACAACTTACAATAAAACATATATCGAACTTACTCGTGACAGCATAAATCAAATAATTTTTGAATGGAACGAATATAAAAAAATACCAGAATTTAATGAAAACACACTAACTTTCAAAGAAAAACTAAAAAGAATTTTTTTTAAAACAAGTGAAAATTTTCCATATAACTACTATAAAGCCGACCTTGAGAATAAAATCACAAAAACCTTAGAAGAGGTTGAAAAAACTATTTTAATAGCTTGTGAAGTCGATATACCAGTAGCTGAAATGATGCATTTAAAAAAAGAGTTAATTAGCATAAACACAAACGCACATTTACTTTTAATCCATCACCTAAAAGAGATAAATAACAAAAAAACAAGAACTGATTACCGCTATATTCAAAGTCTTAAATTTCTATCTTTTTCACTAATTATTACTATAGTTTTCTTTTTTATGTTAGTTTTTGCACTTACAATAAATTCTAAAAAAATAAATGAAAAACTTGAAAAAAGCGTTAAAAGAAAAACAAAGGCTTTAAAAGAGCTAAATGAAAATTTGGAAAAAAGACTTGAAAAAGAGCTAATAATTTCTAGAAAAAAAGATCAAACCATTTTTTTACAATCCAAAAATGCAAGCTTAGGTGAAATGCTTGAAAATGTATCTCATCAATGGCGCCAACCTTTAGGAGCAATTTCTATGATAATACAAAGCTTTGAAACTAAACTTGAAAAAAATAAACTAACTCCTGAGTTTGTAAAAAGCCAAGTAAATGAGGCTATGATTTTAGCAAATGGAATGTCACAAACCTTGGAAGATTTTAGAAGTTTTTATAGCCCAACAAAAGCTAAAAAAACATTTGAATTAAATGAAGTTATAAACGATGCAATAAGACTTACTAAGTATTTACTTCAAAAAAAAGAGATTGAACTGATTTTTGATAAAAGTCAAGATATAACAATATACTCTTTTAAAAATGAGCTTTTGCAAGTTTTGATAAACATCATAAACAATGCAAAAGATGCAATAGATGAAAAAGAAGATATTAAATTTATTTGGATAAAACTTAAGAAATTTGAGAGTTTTGCTAGAATTGAGATTATGGATAATGGTGGTGGAATTGATGATATCATAATAGATAAAATTTTTGAACCATATTTTACTACAAAACATAAAAGTTTAGGAACTGGTATTGGGCTTTATATGAGTAAAAACATCGTTGAAAAGCACCTAAAAGGAAACTTATATGTAAAAAATGTTATACTTGGAAGAAGTAAAAAAGAGTATAAATGTGCAAATTTTATCATAGATTTGCCACTAAAGGATGAGTCATGAAAAAAAGAAATTTAGATATATTGTCAAATTTTGATATTTTATACATTGAAGATGAAACACATCTACTTCATCAAACAACAACTGTTTTAGAAGATTTCGTAAGAAATTTATATCCTTGCCAAAACTTAAAAAAAGCCTATGAAGTGCTTGAAAATAAAAATATTGATGCAATAATTAGTGATATTTTACTTGAAGAAGCAACTGGGATTGAACTTTTAAAAAATTTAAGAAAAGAAGATAACGATATTCCTATGATTTTCACCACAGCTTATACAGATACAAAATATCTTCTTGAGGCTATAAAATTTGGTGCAAATAACTACCTTGTAAAGCCAATAAATATAAAAGAACTCTTAAATTCACTTTATGATGTGCTTTTGCCAAAAATAAAAGATAAAGAAATTGATAAAAATAAAAATATTATAAGAATGGTGGCTTTGGTAACTGATACAAAAGCAGTTGAAGTAATAAAGTTTATTATTAATAATCTGGATGAAAACTTAGTATTTAACCACACATACAACGACATTATGGACAATATAGATGTTAGCAAACCCACCATTATAAAACTTTTTAAACAGCTTGGCGATTTAGAAGTTTTAGTAAAATTACAAAATGCAAAATATCAGTTTAACCCATCAAAATTAAACAATGTGGAGATTTAATGAAAATAGACTTACCAAAAGTGGATAAAATCGCAAATTTGGCTGAATTTAAAGACTATTTTTATCCACTTGTTTTAAATTTAACCAAACAAATTATCGAAAAAGAGAGAAAAAAAGCTCTTTTAAATTTAGAGTATAAAGATGAACAAGGCATTATTGAGGCGATAAAAAGTGAGTATGAAATTTATGAGAATTTAGAGCTAAAACCATTGATAAATGCAACTGGTGTTGTGATTCATACAAATTTAGGAAGAAGTGTTATAAATGAAGAGTTACTCAAAAGAGCCCAAAAAACAATAACTTCTTACTCAAATTTGGAATATGACTTAAAAACTGGAAAAAGAGGTCTAAGATACAACTACACAGCAAAGCTTTGCTCCATGCTTTTTGACTGTGAGGATGCTTTGATCGTAAATAACAATGCAAGTGCTGTTTTTTTAGTCTTAAATACATTTGCCAAAAATAGTGAAGTTATCGTTAGTAGAGGCGAGTTAGTTGAGATTGGTGGAAGCTTTAGAATACCAGAAGTTATGGCAAGCTCAGGTGCAATTTTGCATGAAGTTGGCACGACAAACAAGACAAATTTAAACGATTATGAAAAAGCTATAAATGAAAACACAAAATTGCTTATGAAGGTTCATCAATCAAACTTCAATATTCAAGGTTTTAGTCAAAATGTAAGTGCGGTTGAAATCTCAAATTTGGCTAAAAAGTGCGGTTTAATAAGCTATTATGACCTAGGAAGTGCTTATGTAAATGAGCTTCCATACTCTTTAAGCGCTCATGAACCACCACTTAAAAAGGTGCTTGAAAGTGGTATAAATTTAGTTAGTTTTAGTGGCGATAAGCTTTTTGGAAGTGTGCAATGTGGGCTGATTTTGGGTAAAAAAGAGTTGATAGATGAACTTAAAAAAAATCAACTCTTAAGAATACTACGAGTTGATAAGATAACTCTAAGTATCTTAAATGAAACCCTAAAAGCCTACATCAACAAAGAATTTAACCTCATCCAAACAACTCATCAAATTTACAAAGACATTGATGAGCTAACTGATATGGCAAATTTAGTAAAAGCAAATGTAGCCACGCCATCAAAAGTAGTAAAAACAAAAACTTTTATAGGTGGTGGAACGCTTCCTTGCAAAGAATATCCTAGCATTGCATTGGCTTTTTTGGGAAACCCGATAGAGTTAGAGCAAAAATTTAGAGAAAAAAGAGTTATTGGAAGAATTGAAAATGATAAATTTATGCTTGATTTTAGAAGCATAATGGATAAAGACTTGCAAAATCTAATCAAAATTTGCAACGAAATTTTTAGAGAACAGCCTTAAGGATATTTAATGCAAAGTATGATAATTGGCACCGCAGGACACATAGATCACGGCAAAACTTCACTCATAAAGGCGCTAAACGGATTTGAGGGTGATGAGATGAAAAGCGAGATAGAAAAAGGCATAACAATTGATTTAAGCTTTTCAAATTTAAAAAAAGGTGATGAAAATATCGCTTTTGTTGATGTTCCTGGACATGAAAACTTAGTTAAAACTATGATTTCAGGAGCCTATGCATTTGATGCGGCGATGCTAGTTGTAGCAAGTAATGACTCTCTTATGCCTCAAACTAAAGAGCATATCCAAATTTTATCGCTCCTTAATGTAAAAAGCTTGATTTTATGTATCACAAAGTGCGATCTAACAAGCAAGAGCGAGCAGGTTAGCGCCCAAAATGAAACCCTTAAATATATAGAAAATTTTAAAAACTTAGAAGTTTTAAAGACCTTTTTTGTAAGCATAAAAGATGAGCTTTCCATAGCTGAGCTTAAGAACTTTTTATTTACATTAAAGCCTAAAAAACGTGAAGAAAGTGCCTTAACAAGATACTATATCGATAGAGTTTTTAGCTTTAAAGGAGTTGGGACAATTGTCACTGGAAGCTTGATAGAGGGCACTATAAAAGAAAACGAGAGGCTTTTTTGCCTAGATATAAATAAAGAGTTTTTAGTAAAAAGCATTCAAGTCCATGATGAGTTTACCAAATTTGCCACCCATCCAAATAGAGTCGCGCTAAACTTGGCAAATGCAAAAACAAGCGAGCTTAAAAAAGGCTATATTTTAAGTAAAAAAGGCTTTTTTAGAGGCTTTAAAGAAATTGATACTGTCTTTTATGGAGAGATCTCTCATGCAAGTGAGGTTATTTTTTGTGTTGGAAGTAGGCAAATCGCGGCAAAAGCTTTGGTTTTAAGTACAAAAGAAGAGCAAAGTTTTGTAACTTTTAAATTTGAAAAAGAGCTATTTTTGAAATTTAACGAAGCTTTTGTAGTGCTTGAAAACTCACGTGTGATTGGTGGTGGAAGAGTTTTAAACCCAATTAGCGAACCACTTAAAAAATCTCAAAAAATAGAGTTTTTAATGCGCCTTTTAGAAAAAGATTTTAAAAAAGTTTTTGAGATTTTAACCGCCACTCACAAACACGGCTTTGGACTTATCTCATCATTTCAAAGATTTGATCTAACCCATGAAGAGGCTTTAGAAGTCGCAAACTCGCTAAATCAAGTATTTGTTGATAAAGAGGGGCTTTGTATTTACGGCCTTGAAGCTTTAAGCGATTTAAAAAAAATAATTAAGTTTATAATAGAAAAAAATAAATTTGCTGTTATTTCGGCTCAAAGTATTGCCATTAAAATAACCTGGACAACAAATGAGTTTGCAAATTTTGCTCTTGATGAGTTAGTAAAAGAAAAAATTTTAGAAAAAAACAATCTTTTATATGTTAAAAAAGGTGTTGAATTAAACAGCATTGAAGAGAATTTAACCGATAAAATTTTTAATATTTTAGAAAGCTCAAAACTCACTCCAAAAGCTCCTTATAATATATATGATGACTTAGATATTGATAAAATTGTAGGTGATAATATTTTCAAAAGCTTAACAAAATCTAAAAAAATAGTTCGCCTAGCTCATAATCTTTTTGTAACTTCATCAAATTTAAATCTTGCTATGAAAGAAATTAGAGAAATTATCAAAAAAAACGGCTTAGCAAATGTTCAAATTTTAAAAGAAAAACTTGGTCTTAGTCGTAAATTTGCAATAGCATATCTAGAATATTTAGATAAATTTGATGATATCAAAAATGTAGATAATGATAGAATGTTTATAAATTTTAATTAAATTGTTTAATATTTAATTATATAATCTAACAAAATTTTTAAAAAAAGGTGAAAAATGAAAAAAATAGTTTTAACTTCAATTATCGCAGCAAGCTCAATGTTTGCAGCAACTGATGCAGAAATTAAAAATTTCTTTGAGCAAATGGTACCAGGTCATGCTATGAGCGTAGAAGTAGAAAAGAGAACTCCAATCCCAGGATTAGATGGATTTGAAGAGGTTATTTATAAAGTAAGCCAAGGTGATTTTAGCCAAAAAGATGCAATTTATACAAAAGGTGATTTTATAGCCCAAGATCTTTTTAACATTAAAACAAAAAAAAGCTATAAAGAAGAGTTTATAAACGGTATGATAAATGAAAGTATTGCTGAAATCTATAAAAAAGAAGAGGCAAAAAATATAATCAAACTTGGAAATGATCCTAAAAAAGAAACTTTAATTATGCTAAGTGATGCGGATTGTCCATTCTGTAAAAGAGAAATAGCAAGCATAGAGAATAATTTAAAAGAAAATAATTATGAAATAATTATGACTTCTATCCACGGACCAGCTTCTCATGCAAAAAGTGCTAAAATTTACGAAGAAGTAGCTAAAGCAAAAAATGATGCTGAGAAAATAAAAGTTCTTAAAAAATACTATGCTGATAATATCCCAGCAGTTGAGGGAGTAGATCAAAAAGAAATCGATAGACTTAACTCTTTAGCTGAGAAATACTTCAAAGCTGGCGTTCAAGGCGTTCCATATATTGTAAATAAAAAAGAACTTGTAAAATAATAAAATATTAAAGTCCTAAATTTTAGGACTTTAAAAAACAACTAATGAGTTGGAATTTTAACTGCTTGAGTGCTATTTTGATCTTTTAAAAACTCGCTAAAATTTGTTTTATTGCTTTCATTTTTATTTGTATTGCTAACATTTAAATCACTTGTTGCAAAAATAAAGCTAAAAAATAGCGAAAATAAGATAATTTTTTTCATATTTTTTTCCTAATTTGGGTTAAAATTTAAAAGTCTTGCTTTTTTTAAAAACATATTTAAAGCTTTCTTTTCTTTTATGCTAATTTTATAACTTATATAATTTAAATACCATAAAATTTCAGATTTCTTGACACCTCTTGATTTGGCGTATTCGTTTAAAATATATTGAGGAATTTTTACTTTCTTTTTTAAAAATGAATTTGCTAAATTCTCATAAGCTTTTTTTGAGTCTATAAGGCAAAAAACAGCAAAAACAAATGGCAAATTTGTTTTTTCATGCCAAATTTTTCCCATATCATAAAATTTATCAAAACCCTCATCAAGATAACATTTTAATGCCCTATCGCCTATTACAACACTTCCATTTAAGCCTAAAACTTTGCTTAACATATTTGATGTCACAGAGGCTGGATCTAAGCTTTTAGCTGAGTTTTTTCTAACTAAAACACTTTTAACATCTTTTTTTGCGATAATTCCCATATTTAATTTTTTATATTTTTTTCGCCTGCTTTCAATACTTGATATAACAGCAGCATCAACACGCCTATTATAAAGCTTTTTACAAAGCACACTTGGGACATCTTTTTTAAACTCAATACCCTTTTTTACATAGCTTGGAAGCGGATATTTTTTTAAAAATACATGAAAAGGAAGTAAATTTAAATAATCAATCTTTCCAAATAGCATCTTACTCCTTATACGCTAAAACAAGGTTTATGGCAAAATTTCCGTAATATAAAATAGCTCTATCGCCATTTATTGAGATAGAAACTTCATCGCTTGATAAAATTTGGCTTTTTGGGTTTTTTCTTAAAAGTTTAAATTCATTAAAATTTGCATCTTTTAAAACCGCACTTTGAAATCCATCACTACTTCTAAGCTCTACCACAACACCATTTAAACCTATAAAATAAATAGCCTTTTGATTTTGTAAATTTAATGAGTCTTTAGAAGCACAACCAATAAATACAAAAATAAAAAAAGCTATAAAAAATCTCATACTAACTTAAGGTATTAAAAACCCTATCTCCAGCATCTCCAAGCCCTGGAACAATATAGCCCTTTTCATTTAAACCCTCATCTATAGCTGATACATATACATTAACATCCGGAAATTTTTCACTAAATTTCTTAAGTCCTTCTGGTGCTGCTATGATAGAGATAAATTTAATATTCTTAACTCCTTTTTGTTTTAAAAACTTAACTGCCTCAATAGCTGTTCCACCAGTTGCAAACATTGGATCGATTATAATTGCGGTTCTATTTTTATAATCGTTTGGAAGTTTTGCATAAAAGAAATTTGCTTCTAGACTTTTTTCATCTCTTTGAAATCCCAAAAATCCAACACTTGCATCAGGAATAATCTTAAACACTGCATCAAGCATACCAAGTGCAGCTCGTAAAATCGGGCAAATCATAACTTTTGTTTTTAGTTTTTTGCAATTTGCAGTTGAAACTGGTGTTGAAACTTTTACATCTTTTAATTCTAAATCTCTGCAAGCTTCAAAAATTAAAAGATATGTTATCTCATCAATAAGCATTCTAAACTGAAAAGGATCGGTTTTAACATCTCTTAAAAAAGTAAGTTTATGCTCTATTAAAGGATGAGTTATGTGCTTTATATTTTTCATATTTTTCCTTAAGCTTTATGATTGTTTATAATTTTTTCTCTTATATCCCATAGCTTTTGAGATAAATCTACTTTGTAACTTTGTGGTTTTATGTTTCTTAAATACTCTTCCCACATAGTTTTAAGCTCAGATTGTGTAAATTTAGCTATCTCTTTTACACTTTTTTTCTTGCCTACAAATTTGCCATCTATAAAAAGTGGTTTTAAAAGCTTTTTAGCATAAAAATTTGAAAGTTTTTTTCTCTTATATGTATAAAGTGGGTGAAAAATTTCTACTTCATTAATATCTTCTAATTTTTCATCATCTAAGGTTATAAGATCTGCTAAAGCTTTGTTTGTGTCTTTATCATAAAATCTATATACTTGTTTATATCCTGGGTTATTTATCTTTCTCGGATCATTTGAAATTTTCATTTTAGGCACAATGTTACCATTTTTTACAACCCCGCTTAATTTATAAACCCCGCCAAGCGATGCATCATCACTTGAAGTTATCATCCTTGTTCCAACACCCCAACTATCAATCTTTGCTCCACCATCTTTCAAATGTTGTATGCTATACTCATCAAGGTCATTTGAGCCAACAATAATAGCTTCTTTAAAACCAGCATTATCAAGCATAATTCTAGCCTCTTTACTCAAATACTCCAAATCTCCAGAATCTATCCTAATGCCAAGAGGCTTAAAACCTTTTTCTTTTAACTCTTTAAAAACTGTAATTGCATTTGGAACACCACTGCTTAAAGCATCATAAGTATCGACAAGCAAAAGAGCATTGTTTGGATAAATTTTTGCATAAGCCCTAAAACTTTCAAGTTCATTATCAAAACTTTGAACCCAAGAATGAGAGTGTGTTCCAGCTACTTTTATATCAAATTCTTTTGCAGCTTCAACATTTGAAGTTGCCACACAACCACCTACTATTGAAGCTTTTGCACCATAAAATCCAGCGCTTCTGCTTTGAGCTCTTCTTAGTCCAAATTCCATAACGCCATCACCTGCTGCACTTCTTACAATTCGTGAGCTTTTTGTAGCAATTAATGTTTGAAAATTTACAATATTTAAAATAGCAGTTTCAATTAGCTGAGCTTCTAAAATATTTGCTTTTACTCTAATGAGTGGCTCATGTGTAAATACAACACTTCCCTCTTCCATAGCATAAATTTCACCGCTGAATTTAAACTCTTTTAAATAATTTAAAAACTCTTTGCTAAAAGAATTTAAACCCTTCAAATACCTTATATCATCATCGCTAAATTTTAAATTTTTAATATAATCAACCACTTCATTTATACCACAAAGTATGGCATATCCACCATTGCTAGGATGTTTTCTAAAGTAAACATCAAAAATGGCTACGGTATCTTTTTTTTCTTCAAAATACCCTTGCATCATACTAAGTTGGTAAAAATCGGTAAAAAGAGCTAAATTTTTCATAGTTTTATTTTTTTAAGCTCTTCTTTATAAGCTTTTTCATCAAATTCTTTAATGCCGGCTACGCCACCCTCAAATGCAGCTTTTGCAACTGCTGGAGCAACAGCAAATAAAACTCTTTTATCAAAAGGATTTGGAATTATATAATCCCTTCCAAAAGAAATTTTATCTACACCTATCATCTTGCAAACTTCGCTTGTAACCTCTTCTCTTGCAAGTTTTGCTAATGCTTTTGCAGCTGCCATTTTCATATCTTCAGTTATATATCTTGCTTCAACATCCAATGCGCCTCTAAAAATATATGGAAAACCTAAAACATTATTTACTTGATTTGGATAGTCACTTCTTCCAGTTCCAACCATCGCATCATCTCTTACTTCTTTTACCTCTTCTGGATAAATTTCAGGCACAGGATTTGCAAGAGCAAAGATTATTGGATCTTTTGCCATTGATTTAACCATATCTTTTGTTAAAATTCCACCCTTGCTAAGTCCTAAAAACATATCTGCGCCATTTATCGCATCATCTAAAGTTCTAGCTTCTGTTTCAATGGCAAATTCTTTTTTCTCAGATGATAAATTATCTCTTTTACTATGAATAACACCTCTTGAATCAAGCATTAAAATGTGCTTTACGCCTACATTTTTATACATTTTAGCGCATGCTATTCCAGCTGCTCCACTTCCACTTACTACTATTTTTATATCTTCTGGTTTTTTTCCATTGATTTTTAAAGCATTTATTAACCCAGCTGTTGTAATAATGGCAGTTCCGTGCTGATCATCGTGCATTACAGGGATATTTGTGCTTGCTTTTAGCTCTTTTTCGACATAAAAACACTCAGGTGCTTTAATATCTTCTAAATTTATTCCACCAAATGTTGGAGAAATTGCTCTGCAAATTTCAACTAATTTTTTAGGATCTGTTTCATTAATCTCAATATCAAAAGCATCTATTCCTGCAAATTTCTTAAATAAAACAGCTTTTCCCTCCATTACTGGCTTGCTTGCACTTGCTCCAATATCTCCGAGACCTAAAACTGCAGTTCCATTGCTAATTACTGCTACTAGATTTTTTTTATTTGTATATTTATAAGATAGGCTTTCATCAGCTTCTATTTCTTTGCAAGGTTCTGCAACTCCTGGACTGTAAGCCAAAGTTAAATCGCTTGCACTTTCAAAAGGGGTTTTTACATTTATTTCAATTTTTCCACCAATATGATAATTTAAAGCTTCTTCTTTTGTGTATTTTGCCATTACTATAACTCCTTAGATTTGTTTATTAAATTTTTAATTCTTTGTTTTACCTCATCGCTTCCTAAAATTTCAAGCACTTCAAAAATAGATGGACTTACGCTATTTCCAGTTATTGCTATCCTTAATGGCTGAGCTAAGTCTTTTAGTTTTGCTTCATTTTTTTCTAAAAATTTATTTGTTAGCTCCTCGTATTCCAAAGCATCCATATCTTTATCTAAAATTTCAGAAAAACTTGCAAGCAATTTTAAACTATTTTCATTAATAAATTTTTTATAAGCTTTTTCATTATAGCTTTGTGGTTTTATAAGGATAGAATTTGCCATCTCTTTCATTTGTAAAAGTGTGACTGAGCGTTCTTTTATACTATCTATTAAAAGTTTTGCATGTTTTACCTCATCTAGGTTAAGGTCAAATTCTTTTAACTCATGAGACAATCTTTCAAAGCTTGCATTTTTTATGTAGTGTTGATTTAGCCATTCTAGTTTGCTTTGGTTAAAGCTACTTGAAGATTTTGAAAGATTATGTGGATCAAAAAGCTCTTTTAACTCTTTCATTGAAAAAATTTCATCATCACCATGACTCCAGCCAAGTCTTACTAAGAAATTTAATAAAGCCTCACTTAAATAACCCATTTTTTTATATTCCATAACATCTGTTGCACCGTGTCTTTTGGAGAGCTTTTGCCCATCAGGTCCGTTAATCATCGCAACATGATAAAAATTTGGAGTTTTAAAACCAAGTGCCTCATACAAAATAATTTGTTTTGGTGTATTTGAAAGGTGATCATCACCTCTAATTACATCAGTTACGCCCATTAATGCATCGTCAATTACAACTGTAAAATTATATGTAGGACTTCCATCACTTCTTGCGATTATAAAATCATCTAACATATCATCAACATTAAATTTAACTTCACCTTTTACGCCATCTTTAAATTCTATAGTTCCACTAATTGGAGCTTTTATACGAATTACTGGATCAATGCCTGCTGGAGGTGTTCCTTTAAAATCCCTATATCTTCCATCATATTTTGGACGAATTTTCATCGCTTCTTGACTTTTTCTAAGCTCATCAAGTTCGTCTTTAGTCATATAACATTTATAAGCTTTACCTTCATCTAAAAGTTTTTGTATATATTTTTTATATATGTCAAATCTATCACTTTGATAAACAAGCTCACCATCATAGTCAAGCTTGCACCATTTAAATGCTTCTATAATCGCATTTGTAGCTTCTATCTTATTTCTCTTTAAGTCAGTATCTTCAATTCGAAGTAAAAATTTTCCATTATTTGTTCTTGCATATAAGTAGTTATAAAGTGCCGTCCTAAGCCCACCGATATGAAGATATCCAGTCGGAGAAGGAGCAAAACGAGTTACAATCATAATTTTTCCTTTTATTTCCAAATTTGTAAAATATTTCGCTATAATTTGTCAATTATAGTCTTATAAGCTTAAAATAAAGGTTTTTTTATGAAAAAAAAGTTAATTTTTTTACTTATGCTTGGCTTTAGTGTGGCCAATGCAGGTATGGTAAATTGGGTTGTTGCAAAGGTAAATAATGAACCAATTACAAATTTTGAAGTTTTTGATACAATGAAAAAAATAAAAACTTCCAATCAAGATACAGCATTACAATTTTTAATAAATGAAAAACTAAAAGCCTCAGAAATTAAAAAAAGAGATATAAGAGTTGCACCTTACGAGGTTACAAATGCAATTGAAGAAATTGCTAAAAAAGAGGGAAAAACACCTGAAGAGTTTAAAAATACTCTTATAAAACAAGGAGTAAATTTCGATGAGTTTAGATCAAATTTGGCAAAAGATATACAAACTCAAAAACTTTTAGGCGGAATTTTTGCAAAAGCTGATAAAAAAATAACTCCTGAAAGTGTAAAGCAGTTTTATGAAAGCAATCCCATGCTTTTTATGAGTTTTGAATCAGTAAATGCAACTAGATTTGCCGCTAAAACAAAAAAAGAGATTGAAAATGTTATACGCGGAAAAGTAGGAGCATCTGTTTATTCTCATAAAATTACAATCCCAAAATCATCTCTTAATGAGCAAACTGCATTTGCTTTTTTAAATATGAAAAATGGTGAATTTACTCCTATTATGGACCATCCACAAGGATTTTATGAGGTTTTAAGAATTGATTCTAAAAATGGGGTTAAAAAAGTAGATTTTGAAACTGCAAAAGATCAAGTTTTTGAAATGTTTGCTAAAAATGAAAGACGAAAAACAGTTGATGATTACTTTGAAAAACTAAGAGCAAATGCCATCATAGAAGTTTTACCTCCTAGAAAATAAACCTAAAAGTCTGCTAAATATTAAAATTTTAAATAATATAAATTCTAAAAAGCCAAGTTGTTCTTGGCTTTTATTTTTCAAAATATCTTGCTAACGAAACACATCAAAGAAAAATTAATTTTGTTTTAATAAGGTAATGATATAATTTATCATTATTATTTTCAATTTAAAAGGAGTGTAAATGAACATGCGAAATCATATTCATTTTTCTTGGCAAGAGAATAAAATTTTCTCTTTAGTTTGTGCAGTATTTATTTGTTCTAGTTTAAATGCTTCACCTATTACAAATGAGTTATTAAAAGACCCAGAACCAACTGTAGTCTATAAAATTGGCGATTATAACAAAGTTAAAATTTTTAATGATAAATCTAACAGAGTACAAGGACTAATTAAAAATGGTGAAGTCACAAGCACTATAGATGGAAAACTTGAAGGTAAAAGTAAAACATTAACCATAAAAGGCAAAGAAGAAACAAAAAAATCTCCAGTTTATTTATATTCTACAACAATAGGTGCTAATGAAAATACAGAAGTAAATTTATATGGTTTAAAGGGACAACATTTTCTTATAGGTGGAAAAGGTATTATCAAAAAAGATGATAAAGGTGATAAATTTCTTGACTTTATGGCTTCAGATAAAAACGCCGTAGTAAATGTTTCATTTTTAGAAGCTAAACATAATCCAGCTAATAATTCATGGAGTGATTATTATAAAGATCAAAAAGCAGGTGTTTTTAATATAGATATATTAAATGGAACTTTGAATCTCAATACTGGCAATAAATCCCGTAGTAGAGCAACAGCTGAAAAAATAAATGTAATAGGTAAAAATTCTATATTAAATGCTAGGTTAAACCAACTATGTCTTTTTTGATAGATGAAGGTGGAAAAGCAAATTTTGCTGATACTTATGTCTATTCGCCTGAAATTTTAGTAAAAAACGGAAAGCTAAATGCTGAAAATGGAGGGATTTTACAAACACAAAAATTTAATGTAGGCAAAGACGGAGAAGCTAATATAAACAATGTCAAAATAAAAGGTACAAATAATAAAAGTGTAAATAATACCATAGATATAGATGGTGGAAAACTAAATGTAACAGACCCTAAAATACAAGCTAAAACTTTTAAAATAACAAACAATGGTGTTGTAAACTTAACTAGTGAAAAACCTGCTGATGAAAAACTCTTAAATGAGGACAAAGCAAAAGATGAAGCAGTATTTATAGAATATGGAGGTGGTATAAATGTAGATAGCGGTAAATTTATAGCAAAAAACCTACCTTTATTCAACAAAGGCAGCATAATAATAAAAAATGGAGAACTTGATATAAAAGATTCAAAAATATCAACATCTCAAAATTTCTATGTAAAAGAAGGCGGAAAAGCTACCCTAGATAATACAAAATATACGGGACAAATGGGAATTAATGTAGAAAAAGGCGGTGAATTTAAAGCAAAGAATAAATCAAATATAAATTTTACAAATGAACAGAGTAAAATAAGTGGAAAGGCAATATTTGATGATTCTACTATTAATTCAGCTACTATTTTCATAAGAGATGGTGGAGAGTTTATAGTTAAAGATTCAACTGCTAAGATAAAGCAAGTAACCGCCCAAAAAGGAGGTAAAGCTGAGTTTTTAAACAGCATCATAGAAAAAAAAGGGAGTTATTCTTGGAGTGCCGATGGTGGGGATATTAGTTTTATAAATTCAAATATAAACAACATCAGTAGCCTAAGTGCAGAAAAAGACGGAACTATAAATTTAGTTAATGCAAAAATAAATGATATTGGCGGAATCTTCGTACATGACGGAAAATTTAATGCTATAGATTCTGTTATAAATTTAAAAAATCACTTTGTAATAAGAGATGACAAAGGAAAAGCCATTCTTGATAATTCCAGCTTAAAAGCTAGTTCCTTAGGCGGACATATAGATTTAAAAAATAAAGTTACTCTCGATATAGAAAAAGATAAATACACATATAGATCTAACGGGGCAGATCATTCTATAGACATTTATGCAAATGTAGAAAATGCAACCGATATCATTAAAAAAGGTAAAAGTAATCTTACATTTAAAGATTATAAGGATAATTTTAAAGGAAATTTAAATATAGAAGATGGTAGTTTGACTTTAGATGGTGATTTTACATTAGCAAAGGATAAAACTTTATCAATGAAATATCAAGGTAAAAATGATGGTATTTTAAAAGCTAATAAAATGGACTTAAAAAATGGAAATCTTTTTGTAAATTTACAAAATGATGCAAGTGGCGATGAAACCACAATAGCAAAAACCAAAAATGGTTTATCTTTTGACAAAAGCAAGGCGAAGTTAGAGGATAATAGCTTAGATAGTGCTTACTCCCTAATTCAAAAAGACAATGATCTTATCCTAACAAAAAAAGCTCTTGATGGTGGGCTAAAACTAAGCGAGCTTGACCATGTCATAAAAAAGGATTCAAAAGTATATGTTGATAATGGTCCTAATTATATAGATGATGCACATAAGAATAGTCAAAATGACAAAAACGAAAAAGGTCAAATAGTTAAGGTAAAAACAGAAGGTGCAAAACTTGTAATAGCAGATGTAAATGTAAAATCAAAAGGTGAAGGTGAAAATAAAGATAATGAATCTTTTGATATAACAAAAGACTCATATCTTCTTATAAATAATTCTAAAAGTAAAGTTGATGGGCTTAATATCTTAGAAAACTCCACTTTAAAACTTCAAGAAGAAAGCGATATCACAGCTACAAATTTATATGTAGATAAAACCTCAAAAATGAGTATGGAAAAAAGAGACTCCGCAGGCAGAGATGACAAAGTTAATATGAGAGTAATAAACGCAAAGCTAGATGGCATAGCAAATATAGGCAAAGATTCAACTTTTAAAGCCGAAAATTTAAATCTCGGTCAAAATTCCAAAATAGATAGTAAAGGCACACTTGAAACTAAAAACTTAAATTTGACTGGTTCAAACATCGAAGCTTTAAATTTAAAAATAGATGAAAAAGCAACTATGAGCGGTGGTAATCTTAATATAGAAAATGCAGAATTTAATGGAGAGATAACAATAGATAATAATACAAATTTAAAAGCTAATATTTTTAAAGCTGAAAATGGAAACCTTAACATTAATGATGCAAATATTGACTTAAAAGACGCAACTATAAATAGCAAAGTAGATGTTAAAAATTCAGCTATGAAAACTGAAAGATTAAGTCTTGCAGGAAATAGTACATTTGATAATGTAAAATACACAACTAAACATTTTGAGTTTAAAGATGGCAACCTTCTTATAAAAAACTCGGTGTTCAATACAACAGGAGATAGTTCTTTTATAGTATCAGGTGATGCAAATATAGATAACTCACAAACTAGCCACATCAATATGACATTAGGCAAAGATAGTAAAACAACAGCCACTATAGATAACAAAACAACTTTAACTGTTAAAAATACTCTAACTTTTGGACCTATTGATGCAACTTTAAACTTAAACAATGATGCCATTTTAAAAGTATCAAAAATAGCAAAAGGTACAGGTGGATCTCACAATATAAATGTAACAAATTCCACAGTTGAACTTCTTGATGGTGGAGAATTGTTTAGTGACTTTAATGACAATGATTTAAATTTTAAAATTAAAAATGCTATTTTTAAAACAGATGGTGAAAAAACAATAAACCACTCTATAAGTGGTGAAAATTTCACAAAAATTGGTAAAGGCACTATAAAAACTCCTTTTAAAAACTGGAAAAATACAAAAGTAAAAGAAGGAGTGTTAAACTTCACTGATAATGTAGTTTTTAAAAATGAAAAATTGGCTATTTCAAATGGTGCAATAGTTAAAGGCGATAAAGACGTAACTTTTGAGAAATCATCAACACTGGAAATAGGAGCAAAAGGCGATGGTATAAAAAATATCCAAACTGGAAAATTAATCGCCAATACATTAAAAATAGATGGTGCAACTCTTAGTGTAAAAGATGAAGCAGTAAAAAATTTAAAAAATGGCAATATTATAAAACGAAATAAATTTTTAAAACATCAAACACTAAATGGTTGGTTTAATCCTACTATTTTAGAAGATCTTGCTTTTTATGATTTGAGCTTCACTAAAGAGAAAGATATTTTAATAGGCGTGGTTCCAAGAGCAAAAGATATGCTTTTAAATGCAGGAATGCATAGACTTGGGGGACTTGGTGATATTATTGATGCTGGATTGATAGATAATACACTTGGTGATATTATGTTTAAAGATAATATTACTGCAAATGACTTAAAAACTATTCAACCGCTTATATCAGGTGCTGGCATACAAGTAATTTCTGATGCAGGAAAAATTTCAAGAGATGCAATTTTATCTAGCAGTACATATAAAAGTGATAAAAATTTCTGGGCTAAAGCAATAGGAAGTTTTAGTCACAAAAGTTCAACTAATGATGGAACTTTAGGGTATGATGCGGATCATTATGGAACCATTATAGGTTTTGATGGTGAAATAGCAGATAATGCTCGATTAGGTTTTGCTGTTTCTTATACAAAAAGCGATATTGATGGTGATATAAATCAAAATATAAAAAGTGATACATATCAAGCTTTAATTTATAGTGATATTTATGCAATAAATGATTTAAGAATTAATCTTTTAGCAGGTGTTGGTTTTTCAGAAAATGAAGGTGATAAAACAGTCTCTATTATAGATAAAACCATAAAATCAAAATATGATAGCAAATTCTATCAAGCTGGATTTGGAATATATAAAGATGTAAGTTTAAGCAATTCTTTTTCTTTAACACCATACTTCAGAGCTGACTATATACATGTAAAAAATGATGCATACACAGAAAATGGTGACGAATTCTTAGCTTTAAGCGTAGACAAACAAGACTTTGATAGTTTAGAACTTCAAGCTGGACTTGAGTCAAAATACCTTATAAATGATAAGTTTTCTTTATTTGGAAAAGCTGGACTAATCGTAGAAACTATGGATGATGAAACAAAAATAGACTTCTCACTCATATCAAATCCTAGTAAAAAAGCTCAAATCAAATCTGATGCAAAAAATGATTTGCTCGGCGTAGTTGGGGTTGGTTTTGATTATATGCCTACAGATTCTTTAAAATTAGAATTTAAATATAATGGAAAATTTGGCGATGACTACAATAATCAAATTATTGGGCTAGGTCTTAACTATAGATTTTAAACTAGATTAAGCCGATATCAACATCGGCTTAATCTTAGTAATATTTTGTCAGATAATTTGTATCAAATTTATTATTTGCAAAATCAGCACTTTCCATCATATTCAAATGGAAATTTCTAGTTGTTTTAATGCCTTGAATAATAAGCTCATCCAAAGCAACTCTCATCTTAGCAATTGCTTTTTGCCTAGTGTCTGCATGGACTATAAGTTTTCCTATCATACTATCATAAAATGGGGGAACACTATATCCTTCATAAATATGACTATCAAACCTAACATTTCTACCATTTGGAGCTATAAATTTAGTTATTTTTCCAGGATTTGGCGCAAAACTTTTTGGATCTTCAGCTGCTATTCTGCACTCTATTGAATGCCCTCTAAATTCTATTTCATCTTGACTAGGAAGTTTTTCACCTTGAGCTATTCTTATCATCCACTCAACCATATCAAGACCACTTACCATTTCACTTACGCAGTGTTCAACCTGAAGTCTTGTATTCATCTCTATAAAATAAAACTCTTTTGAATCTTGATCGTATAAAAACTCAAAAGTTCCAGCACCATAATAACCTATAGCCTTAGTTGCTGCTATCGCAGTTTCATGAAGTTTTTCTCTTGTTTTTTCATCTAAAATTGTAGCAGGAGTTTCTTCGATTAATTTTTGATGGCGGCGTTGCATAGAACAATCTCTTTCGCCAACATGAATTACATTTCCATGCTCATCACCTAAAATTTGAACTTCAACATGACGAGGATTTGTAATATATTTTTCAATATACATTGAGCCATTTCCAAAAGCACTTAATGCCTCACTTTCAGCTGCCCAAAAATTTTTTTCTAAATCTTCACCTTTTGTAACCAGTCTCATTCCTCTTCCGCCGCCACCAGCTGCTGCTTTTAAGATAACTGGGTAACCCATTTCATTTGCTAATTTTCTAGCCTCTTCAACGTCTTTTAAAACGCCATCACTTCCAGGAATTACAGGAACTCCTGCTCTTTTCATAAAGCTTTTTGCCTTTGATTTATCACTCATGAGTGCCATGGCTGATAAATTTGGTCCTATAAATTTAATGCCTTCTTTCTCGCAAATTTCAACAAAGGTTTGATTTTCACTCAAAAAACCATACCCTGGGAAAATAGCATCTGATTCGCTAATTTGAGCTGCTGTCATAATCGCAGGTATATTTAAATAGCTATCACTACTTCTAGCAGGCCCAATACAAATACTTGCATCAGCATATTTTACATAAAGCGCATCTTTATCCGCGGTTGAATAAACAACAACAGCTTCTTTTCCCATTTCTTGTATGGTTCTTAAAGCTCTTAATGCTATCTCACCGCGATTTGCAATAAGAATTCTTTTAATCTCCATTATAATTTCTCCACCTCAATAATTGCCATACCAAACTCAACTGGCTGGCCATCGGCAACTAATATGTTTGAAATTCTACAGTCAAACTCAGCCTCTATTTCATTCATTATTTTCATGGCTTCGATTATGCCAACAACATCACCTTTTCTAACAGTTTGTCCAACTTTTACAAAAGGCGCTTCACCAGGACTTGGCGCAATATAAAAAGTTCCTACCATTGGCGAGTTTATAGTATCTTTTGAGGATTGTTGTTTATTTTGTTCACTATTTACAACAACATTGATTGGTGGTTGCGGTGCTGGTGTTGGGCATGCTTCAGGTGTAGCATCATTTGACTCACAAGTTTTTCTAAGTTCTATCTCAAAATCGCCCTCTTTTAATCTCATACGACCAATTCCTGTACTTTCAAAGTACTTCATAAGTTCTTTAATTTCTTCTGTTTTCATAATTTTACTCCAAATTTAAATTTAATGGTAATTTCTATTTTATCTAATTTTAGTGAAATTTAATATTAAATTTAGATAAACAATATTTTTAAGATTTAAATTTAGTATTTTTATAAAAATTAAATTTTGCTATAATTAACTTTTAAATTTGATATTTAAGGGTAGAAATGGGACTTAAAAGCGATAAATGGATAAAAGAAAAAAGCTTAAAAGATGAGATGATAAAGCCATTTTGCGAAGAAAATGTTGGACTTGGCGTAATAAGCTATGGACTTTCTAGCTATGGATATGACATAAGAGTTGCAAATGAGTTTAAGATTTTTACAAATATCGGTGGAACGGTTGTTGATCCAAAAAATTTTGATGAAAAAAATGTGGTTGATTTCGTAGGTGATATCTGCATAGTTCCACCAAATTCATTTGCACTAGCTAGAACAGTTGAGTATTTCAAAATGCCTGAAAACGTTTTAGCAATATGCCTTGGAAAAAGTACATATGCAAGATGTGGAATAATAGTAAATGTTACTCCATTTGAGCCTGGATTTGAAGGACATATAACAATTGAAATATCAAACACAACCCCACTTCCTGCTAAAATTTATGCAAATGAGGGAATTGCTCAGGTGTTATTTTTAGAAGGCGATGAGCCGTGCGCTGTAAGCTATGCTGATAAAAAAGGAAAGTATCAAAACCAAAAAGGAATAACTCTTCCAAGAATTTTAAAATAGATTAAAAAATTTTGAAAATATTTTAAATTTAAAAACTAGTGAGACGGTTTGTAAAATCTGACTTTTTTAAAATAAAATTAATCTTTTTTGCATATACTAATGGGAAAATTAAAAATTTAGGGTTTGAATATGAAAAATTTAGTTATCGTTGAGTCTCCTGCAAAAGCAAAGACTATAAAAAAATTTTTAGGAAAAGACTATGATGTTATCGCATCAGTTGGGCATATACGAGATCTTCCAAAAACAACTTTTGGAATAAAAATAGATGGAAATAAATTTGAACCCGAATATAGAATTAGCAGCGATCACTCAAAAGTCGTTAAAGAGATAAAAGAAAAAGCAAAAAAAGCAGAAAAAATTTACCTTGCAACTGATGAGGATAGAGAAGGTGAAGCTATTGCATATCATATAGCAATGGCAATTGGAAAAGATCCATTATCACTTCCAAGAATTGTTTTTCACGAAATTACAAAAGATGCTATTTTAAATGCTGTTAAAAATCCAAGAACTGTTGATATGGATAGTGTAAATGCTCAACAAGCTAGAAGGCTTTTGGATAGAATCGTAGGATATAGACTAAGTCCACTTTTAAATCAAAAAATTCAAAAAGGACTAAGTGCTGGTAGAGTTCAAAGTGCCTCTTTAAAATTAGTTGTTGACAAAGAAAGAGAGATAAAAGCCTTTAAGCCAGTTGAATACCACAGCATCGACGCTATTTTTAAAGAAGATTTAGAAAGTGAGTTTATCGAGTTTAATGGCAAAAAAATGGAAAAATTAAGTGTTAAGAATGAAAAAGAGGCTAAAAATATAGTTGAAATTTGTAAAAACGAAACATACAAAATAAGAGAAATTGAAAGCAAACAAAGAAAAACAAATCCACAGCCTCCATTTATGACCTCAACTTTACAACAAACCGCGAGTTCAAATTTAAGCTTTAGCCCAAGAAAAACTATGATGATAGCTCAAAGTCTCTATGAAGGAGTTAATACTCCAAATGGCGGAGCGATAACATATATGAGAACTGATAGTTTAAATTTATCAAAAGAAGCTGTTTTTAAAGCAAGAGATTTAATAAAAAAGGATTTTGGAGATAAATACTTACCAAAAAAGGCAAACATTTATACCACTAAAACAAAAGGAGCTCAAGAAGCTCACGAGGCTATTCGCCCAACTGATTTAAGCTTTACACCGCAAATGGCAAATCAAACTCTTCCAAAAGATGAAGCAAAGCTTTATGAGCTTATTTATAACCGTTTTTTAGCCTCTCAAATGACACCAAGTGTTAGCGAGATACAAAATGTTTTTGTATCTGGTAAAAAAACCGAGTTTAAAATAAATGGTAGAAAAGTATTATTTGATGGATTTTATAAAGTTTATGGAGCAAGTGATAAAGATAAAATTTTACCAAATTTAAAAGTTGGAGATGAAATGTTTTTACAAAAAATTTCATCAAAACAAAATTTTACTGAGCCTCCTGCAAGATATAGTGAAGCAAGTTTAATTAAAAAACTTGAAAGCCTGGGCATTGGCAGACCTTCAACTTATGCCCCAACTATTTCACTTTTATCATCTAGAAAGTATGTAGAAGTTCAAAAAAGACAACTAATTCCAACTGAAATAGCATTTAAAGTAATAGAAGTTCTAGAAGAGAATTTTGAAAGTATCGTTGATAGTAAATTCACCTCACAAATGGAGGAAAAACTTGACAATGTAGCAGATGAAAAAAGTGATTGGCAAGAAATTTTAGCAAATTTTTATTATCCTTTTATGGAAAAAATAGAAGATGGTAAAAAGAATATAAAAAGTCAAAAAATAGCTATCCCAATAGATGAAAAATGCCCTGATTGTGGCGGTGAACTTGTAAAAAGAAGTGGAAGATTTGGTGAGTTTATAGCATGTTCAAATTTTCCAAAATGTAAATATAGTAGAAATTTAAGCACCGATAAAAAAGAAAAAAAAGAGCCTGTTAAAATAGGCGTAAAGTGTCCAAAATGCGGTGGAGAAATCGTAGAAAGATTTTCAAAAAGAGGCAAATTTTATGGATGTCTTAACTATCCAAAATGTAAATTTATAAGCAATTACGAACTCACAAATGAAGCATGCCCAAATTGTGATAATAAACATTTAATTAAAAAAGAACTTAAAAGCGGAACATTTTTAGAATGCACTGAGTGCAAATATAAAAGAAAAATTGATGCTTAAACTAAAAATTTTTAAATTTTAGGATAAAAATGCAAGCGGTTTTAATACTTTTGGCACTTTCCTTTGTGATATTTGCCTCACCCTATATATCGGCTTTAATCAAGGTTCCAATTTCAGCAACTGAGATAATTTTAGGGATTTTACTTGGAACTTTGGGATTTTTACCACCAAATGAGTTATTTAAAGATGTGGCAGATATAGGATTTTACTACCTTATGTTTTTAGCTGGAACAGAAGTTGATCTTAAAATTTTTATAAATGCAAAAAAAGGTGTTCTTAAAAATTCTACTCTATTTTTAGGACTTCTGTATATTTTCTCTATAATTGCAGTTTATACTTTTGGATTAAGTGAGCTATTTATAGTAATAATTCCAGTGATGAGTGTAGGAATTCTCTCAACATTATATAAAGAGTATGGTAAAAATGAAAATTGGTTAAATTTAGCAATGCTTGTTGGAGTTATAGGAGAGGTTTTAAGCATAGCAATTTTAACACTTTTAAACGCTTATACAAAATACGGCCTTGATATAAAATTATTTGTAAATTTAGGTGCTTTAGCTGGATTTTTAATAGTAACCACACTTATTTTTAGATGGTTAGATGTTCTTTTTTGGTGGTATCCAAATCTTAAAAAAATAATAATGCCACAATTTGATAAAAATGAAAAAGACATAAGATTTTCTATCGCTATGCTTTGTCTAGTTATCGCGGTTGTAGTTATTTTGGATATAAAAATAATAATTGGAGCATTTATAGCAGGAACTTTTATACCGACATTTTTTAGCCACAAAAAAGATCTTCCTGAAAAACTCTCATCTTTTGGATATGGCTTTTTAGTCCCAATATTTTTTGCTTATATTGGCTCAACTGTAAATTTGAATGCGCTTTTAATCCCAGGGGTTGTTAAAAATGTAATATTTTTAACTATTTTAATGATTGTAGTTAGGCTTTTAAGTTCTGTTGTAATGGTAAAAAACCTAGGCTTTAAACAAAGTTTTTTATTTGGAATTTCTTTATCAATTCCTCTAACCTTGCTCATTGCAACTGCAACAATTGGGCATGAAACAAACTATATAAGTGATAAAATTTACTACGCTTTAGTCCTAACAAGTATATTTGAAGCAATAGTTGGAATAACTCTAATAAAAATTATAAAAAATATTTATTCATTAAAAAAATAATTTTTTAATGAGAATTTAGGTATCATTTACAAAATTAAATTTAAGGAGCAAGGATGTCAAATACCGTAACACTAACTGACAATAGAAATGGTAAAAGCTATGAATTTAATGTCCTTGATGGCACGCTTGGTCCATCAGTTATAGACATTTCAGATTTATATAAAAAAACAGGGCTTTTTACATTTGATAAAGGCTATACTTCAACTGCAATGTGTAGCTCAGAAATAACATTTATAGATGGAGAAAAAGGCATTTTAAAACACCGTGGATACGATATTGCATGGCTTGCTGAAAACAAACTTTTTTTAGATGTAATTCATCTTCTTTTGCATAAAAAACTTCCTAACGAAGATGAACTTAATGCTTTTAGAAAAAAACTAAAAACAAAATCTTTTATAAATGAAAGAATGATAGCTTTATTTGATGCATTTCCTGACAAAGCCCATCCTATGGCAGTTTTACAAGCCTGTATAGCAACACTTAGCACATATTATAAAAGAGATATGAACTATGATGATCCAGATGAATATATGGAATTAGCTGAAAGACTTGTAGCTAAAATGCCAACATTAGCAGCATTTTATCACCGTCACGCAATGGGATATCCACTTATCTATCCAGATCTAGATCGTGGTTTTACAGAAAATTTCCTTTATATGATGAGAGCCTTTCCGCACTCACATGTTGATATAAAACCAATAGAAGTAAAAGCTTTAGATACAGTTTTAATGCTTCATGCAGATCATGAACAAAATGCTTCAACTACGACAGTTAGAACAGTTGCATCAACTCATTCTCATCCATATTCTTGTATAAGTGCGGGCATTGGTGCTCTTTGGGGACACGCTCATGGAGGAGCAAATGAAAGTGTTATAAGACAGCTTGAAGCCATTGGAAGTGTTGACAATGTGGATAAATATATAAAAAGAGCCAAAGATAAAAATGATCCATTTAGATTAATGGGCTTTGGTCATAGAGTTTATAAAAGCTATGATCCAAGGGCCAAGGTTTTAAAAGGCTTAAGAGATAAATTGATGAATGAGCTTGACATCGACTCAAATTTAATTAAAATTGCCAATAGGATAGAAAAAATTGCGCTTGAAGATGAATATTTTGTAAGTAGAAATTTATATCCAAACGTTGATTTTAACTCAGGTCTTATCTTAAGGGCATTAAAAATTCCAACCGATATGTTTGCAGTTATGTTTGTTATCGGTAGAGCACCTGGATGGATGGCTCAATGGATGGAATTAAAAGAACAAACAAGTAAGATTGTTCGTCCAAGACAGCTATACTTAGGCGAGACAGATGCTTTAAAAACTCATCATGAAAATTTACAAAAAACAAAAATTGAATATTCAGGAAAACAGTAATTTTGAATAAATTTGTAAATTTAACGCAATTAAAAGCTAGGAAAAAGCATGAATGAGCTTTTAAACCTAGCTAAAATTGCTGCATTAAATGCTGGAAAAGAAATACTAAAACACTACAATGATTACAAGGTTATTAAAAAACCTGATAACTCTCCGTTAACTTCAGCTGACCTTGCTGCAAATGAAGCTATTTTTAAAATTTTAGGAAAAACTGGGATTGAAATTTGTTCTGAAGAAAGTATTTTAGAAGCAGATAAAATGGGAGAAAATGACACTTTTTGGCTTGTTGATCCATTAGACGGAACACGTGATTTTATCGCAAAAAATGGTGAGTTTTGTGTCTGTATCGCACTTATAAAAAACTCTCGTCCAATTTTATCTGTAATTTTTATACCAACTAAAAATGAACTGTTTTATAGTGCTGGAGACAATAAGGTATTTATAAATGATGAACTTATAAAACCAAATTCAAACTATATAACTCCAAATGTACTTCTACTTGGAAGAAGTGGAATGGGAAAAAGACGCATAGCTTTAGCAAAGAATTTTGGACTCAGCTTCAAAAGAGTTGGCTCAGCAATTAAGTTTTGCCAAATTGCAAAAAGCCAAGCTTTGCTTTATCCACGCTTTGGAGACAGCTATCTTTGGGATATTGCAGCGGGAGATTTTTTAGTTGTGCAAAGCGGCGGAATAATACTTGACTTAAAGACTAAAAAAAAGCCGCTTTATAATGGCAAAAAGCTCCTAAACTCACCATTCATTGCGATTGATAAAAATAGCATTCATTTAAAAGAGCAAATTTTAAAAAAAATTGATGAAATTCTTGCAAAAGAAAAATCTAATAATAATGCCACTTTTTAAAGTTTTTTCAAGCTTTTAGCAGCTAGCTAGATTTAAAAAACTATTCTTTAAAAACTGTTGTGACTACAAAATCTTGAATTTTTACTGTAAAATCTTCCTTTTTATAAGTTAAATTTCCACCCATTTGCATACATTCATCTTTTTCTGACTCAGTTAAAATTTTAGCTTTAATATCAGTTAAATTTATACCTAAAACTCGCTCAATATAGCGTAAAATTGCATGCTCACTGAAAATTATCTCATTACCAGAAATTAATTTTTCAAGCCTTTCGTCAATATTTTTTATCTTTGAATTTAGACTTGTTAATTCATCTTGTTTTTCTTTTGTAACCTTTTTTAAAATTTCTCTTTGTGAGACTAATTTTTGCCTTTGAGTTTGAAGATATTTTAATTCATTTGATTTTTTTATGCTTTTATTTGACATCGTTTTTATATCCTAAATTTTGAAGTTTTTTCATAGAATTTTGATCACCCAAATATTTAAATGTCATATATAGGTAGTTTAAATTATTAGGATTAAGTCCTTTTTCGACTACTTTTTCAGTTAAATTTAGCCAAAAAGCGCAGTGTGTTTTATATTTTTGTGAGTTTAGTAGATTTATAAGCTCTTTTGAGCGTGGAGTTTTGATATTTAAGGCTATATTTTCATCTCTAAAAATCTTGGTAAAACAAAACCAAATATCCATTCCAAGGCGATCATATATAGAGCAATTTTTATCAAGCAGATACTCAAAAACTTTAATTTCATTATTTGCTAAAGCCAAATTTAAAAGCCCATTATCCTCGTAGAAAAAAATTGTCTCTTTACCCAAACCCTCATCAAAAAGCTGATTTAAAATCTCAATAGTTTTACTCTCGCTTATGTTTTTATTATTTATAACAAAAGCTGCATAAATACCAAATTTAAAGACTCTTTCATCGGCGCAAAAAAGCATATCTTCTATCAAGATATTATTTGTAGTTCTGTAGTTTTCCGTAAGAGGACTAATGCCTTTGATATCGTTTTTAAAACTAAGTGATCTATTACTTCCCAAAATCTCCAAAATTCTGTTCTCATCATTATTTTCAATAGCTTTATTTAAATCATCTACGCTAAATTTATGACTGCTTTTTCTAAACTCATATTTGGAACAATTAATATCTTCAAAATATAAACTTTTAAGTTCATCGTAAGTAAAAGCATTTAAATTTAGAGTTAGAAAAATTAAAAGCACTATCTTTTTCACAATATCACAACCTCAGTTTCCAAATTTACACCAAAGTTTTCAAAAACTCTTTTTTTAGCTAAATTTATCAAATATAAAACCTCATCAAATGTGCCACCACCATAGTTAATAAGAAAATTTGCATGCTCTTGGCTAAACCCACAGTTTCCGATTTTATAGCCTTTTAAACCACATTCATCGATTAATTTACCAGCGCTTAATCCTACTGGATTTTTAAAACAACTTCCAAAACTATTTCCACGCGGTTGATTTGCTCTTTTTTTTGAAATTTCAACGCTTAAATTCTCATCAAAGCCTTTTAAAATTCTAAATTTGGCACTTTTTATAACGCCTTTTATCTTGCTTTTTCGATAAGAAAATTCTAATTCATCTTTTTTAAACTCACTAAAATTTGTCAAAACACTTATTAAATTATTAGAAATTTCATATCCTAAAAGTCCGGCATTCATGGTTATTAATCCACCTAATGTTCCAGGAATTCCTTTTAGAAACTCAAAATTTGCTAAGTTATTTTTTTTTGCAAAATTGTAAATTTTAGCACTTTTTGTCAAGGCACCAATTTCTAAAATTTCACCATCAAATTGAATGTAATCAAATTCGCTGCTTAAAATACCTAACCTTGGTGGATTTTGTGAGATTAAAATGTTATTTGCACCACCAATTATAACTCCATTAAACTCATCAAAATCTCCACTTAAAACTTCTACTTTAAAAACTCCACCTATTTTAATAGAACTAAATTTACTAAAGTCAATTTTTTTAACTAGCAAAATCTAAAATCTCTATATTCAGTTGGTATTAGCGAAGCAAATGCATCAACTTTTTCTTTATAAAATCCGTACTTATAGCCTATCTCAAATAGTTTATTTACAGCTTTTAACTGAATTTCACTCATTGAAACTGAAGTATCATTTGCATATAAATTCAGATATTTATCTAGCTTTTTATCATCAACTCTAACCAAATTGCGTTCAATCAGCATTTTGCTTAAAAGAGTTTTATGCTTTGTGGCAATTTCAACCGCCTTTGTTAAAACTCTTTGACACTCTATGGCATCTGTTAAAGGCAAACTTCTTCTAAGTGCCATTCCACCAAGTGGCAAAGGTAAATTTTCATCACCTCTTAGCTCCTGCCAAATGTCCCAAATTTCTCTTTCAACTTCTAAATTTTCATTAAATTCTAAAATACTTTCATGTATCAAAACTCCGGCATCAACTTCACCATTTAAAACTGCATTTTCAATCTCTAAAAAGTTTTTATAAACCGGTCTAGCATCTGGATAAGCTATTTTAAAAAGTAAGGCATTTGTAGTATGCTCACCACTTAGTGCAACTTTAAAGTTTTTTTTAAGTTTTATTCCTTTTTTCTTTATGAGTTTTGGACCATATCCCTCACCAAAACTAACCGCTGTTTTTAAAAGTGCATAGTCACTTACAATCAACGGATAAGTGCTAAAACTTATCGCACAAACATCATATTCGCCATTTAATGAAGCTTTATTTAAAGTCTCTATATCATCGGCCTTGTTTTTAAAACTTAAAATTTCACTATCAACCCAGCCAAATTTAATAGCCATATACATAAAAATATCATCTGCATCCGGAGAGTGTGCTACGGATATATTTTTTAACATAAAAAAATCCTTTATTAGTTTTAAACTAGTATAATATATTTTTACTTACCTTAAAGTAAAATTTCATTATAATACGTAAATTTAATAAAAAGGCAAACAAATGGATGAGAAAAAGAAAAAAGCACTTGATTTAGCCCTGAAGCAAATCGATAAATCATTTGGCAAAGGCACACTTCTGAGGCTTGGAGATAAAGAAGTTGAGCCAATTGATAGTATCTCAACAGGATCTCTTGGACTTGATATAGCTCTTGGAATTGGTGGTGTTCCAAAAGGTAGAATAATCGAAATTTATGGACCAGAAAGTAGTGGTAAAACAACTCTTACACTTCACATTGTAGCTGAGTGCCAAAAACAAGGTGGAGTTTGTGCATTTGTTGATGCAGAACACGCTCTTGATGTAAAATATGCTGCAAATTTAGGCGTAGATACTGAAAATTTATATGTTTCACAGCCTGATTTTGGTGAGCAAGCCCTAGATATAGTTGAAACACTAGCAAGAAGTGGCGCTGTTGATTTGATCATTGTTGATAGTGTCGCAGCACTTACTCCAAAGACTGAAATTGAAGGAGATATGGGCGATACTCATGTTGGACTTCAAGCAAGACTTATGTCTCAAGCCCTTAGAAAGCTTGCTGGAGTTGTGCATAAAATGGGCACAACTGTTGTATTTATAAATCAAATTAGAATGAAAATAGGAATGGTAGGCTATGGTTCACCAGAAACTACGACAGGCGGAAATGCACTTAAATTCTACTCATCTGTAAGACTTGATGTAAGAAGAATAGCAACTTTAAAACAAAATGATCAAAGTATAGGAAACAGAGTAAGAGTAAAAGTTGCAAAAAATAAAGTAGCTCCACCATTTAAACAGGCTGAATTTGACATAATGTTTGGTGAGGGAATTAGCAAAACTGGTGAAATAATTGATTATGGTGTAAAGCTTGACATCATTGACAAAAGTGGTGCTTGGTTTAGCTATAAAGCCGATAAACTCGGTCAAGGAAGAGAGAACGCAAGAAATTTCTTACTACAAAATCCAGAAATTTCAAAAGAGATAGAAAATCAAATTTTAGAACACTTGGGAGAACAAGGAATTCTATCAAGTGGCGATGATGACGAAATACAGGAGCAAAATGATGATTAGTATAAGTGATGTTTACGCAAACGAAGTTTTAGATAGCAGGGGAAATCCAACTGTCAAAGTAAGTATTTACCTAAGCGATGGAACAAAAGCCGATGCAATCGTGCCAAGTGGTGCAAGCACAGGTAAAAAAGAAGCGCTTGAATTAAGAGATGGTGATAAAAAAAGATTTGGCGGCAAAGGTGTTTTAAAAGCGTGTGAAAATGTTAAGACTACAATTGCTGATGGCATTATAGGACTTGATCCTTTTGATCAAGAGTTTTTAGATTCAGTTTTACTTGAACTAGATGCTACAAAAAATTACTCAAAACTAGGAGCAAATGCAACTTTAGGTGTATCTATGGCCGTAGCAAAAGCAGCGGCAAAAAGCTTAGATTTACCACTTTATAGATACTTAGGTGGTGTAAATGCTAGTATTTTACCAACTCCAATGTTTAATATCATAAATGGTGGAGCTCATGCAAATAATAGTGTTGATTTTCAAGAATTTATGATAATGCCTTTTGGATTTAAAACTTTTAATGATGCCCTAAGAGCTGCTGCTGAAATTTATCAAAATTTGAAAAAACTACTTAATGATCTTGGACACAGTACTGCAGTTGGTGATGAGGGAGGATTTGCTCCAAATTTAAAAGACAATGAAGAGCCTATTAAATTAATACTAGAAGCTATTAAAAAATCAGGCTATGAGCCTGGAAAAGAGATAAAAATAGCTCTTGATGTTGCCTCAAGTGAACTTTTTAAAGATGGTTTTTACCACTTAGAAAATAAAAAATTTACATCAGATGAATTAATAAGTAGATATGAAGATTTATGTAAAAAATATCCGATTTACTCTATAGAAGATGCACTTGATGAAGATGATTGGGAAGGTTGGAAAAAACTTACTAAAAAACTTGGAGATAAAGTTCAACTTGTTGGAGATGATCTATTTGTAACAAATGAAGAGATTCTAAGAAAAGGTATAGAAGATGGTGTTGCAAATGCAATATTAATAAAACCAAATCAAATTGGCACTTTAACTCAAACTCTAAAGGCCATAAGATTAGCCCATAGAAATGGTTATAAGACCATTATAAGCCATAGAAGTGGTGAAAGTGAGGATAGCTTTATAGCTGATCTTGCAGTAGCTGTAAATGCAGGCCAGATAAAAACAGGCGCAACAGCAAGAAGCGAAAGAAATGCTAAATATAACCGCCTGCTTGATATCGAAGAGATAACAGATGAATATCTAGGAGATAAAATTTAAAATTTTATGAAATTTTATAAAATTAAACTTATTTGCAAGGTATTTGTAGCCGTTATTTTAGTGATAGTACTTGGTATTCATATAGGAGATGGACTATTTGGCAATCGTTCTTATATAGTTTTAAAAAATCTCCAAAGCCAAAAAGCTTTTCTTTATAAAGACATTATAAGACTTGAAGAAGAAAACGCAAAACTTCAAAAAATCTATTTAGAAAGGGCTTCTTTAAGCCCTGATTATAATTTATAGGGGTTTTATGAAAACTATTTTAATAATAGCAGGAAGTGATAGTGGTGGTGGAGCAGGCATCCAAGCAGATATTAAAACAGCTGAATATTTTAAAGTTTTTAGCACAACAGCTATCACAGCAGTTACAGCTCAAAACAGCCTTGGAGTAGAAGCCGTTTTTGATATACCTACTGATTTTATACAAAAACAACTAGATGCTATTACAAAAGATTTTAAAATAAATGCCGTTAAAATAGGAATGCTCTCAAATAAAGATGTAATTGATCTAACCTATGAGTTTATAAAAGATCTTAAAATTCCTATTGTATTAGATCCTGTTTTTATCTCAAAAGCTGGTTCAAAGCTAATGAGTGATGAAAACATAACTCATTTAAAAAAGCTTTTTAAATTTACAACAATTTTAACACCAAATCTACATGAGGCAAAGAAGCTTTTTGAACAAGATTTTAACAACAAGTTGGAATTTCAAATACCATGCAATACAGTTATAAAAAATATTAAAGATAATGATTTAAGCATAGATAAGCTTTATTATAAAAATGGTTTAATTAAAGAATTTAAAACTAAATTTATAGATAGTACAAACCTACATGGGACAGGGTGTTCGTTTTCAACTGCAATTGCTGCAAATTTAGCTCTTGGAAAAAATATAGAAGAAGCGATTTTATTGGCTAAAAACTACATTTATAATGCTATAAAATTTGCTCCAAAACTAGGAAATGGAAAAGGTCCAATAAGACATAATCTAAATGGATTTATGTCTTAAAATTTAAAAATTCTTACTACTAAATTTGATAAATTTATATTACCTCTATATGTAAATTTTGCATCACTTTAAAAGCCATCTCTTGCATTTTCAAATTTGCTGATGATGTAGCTTTTTTATCAACTAAAATTTTACTTTTTGGACTTGCAGCTTTTGCAATAATTGCATTTGATATCACGCAAATATCACTTACAAGACCACAAATTTCAATACTTTCATAAGTAAAAGGTTTATTTTCTATAAAATGCAAAAGTTCTTTTGAGGCAAAAGTTTCTTTCTCAATACAGGGATAGTTTTTAGAAATTTCTTTTATCTCTCCATAAATTTCATGCCCAAAAGTGCCTTTTACGCAGTGTTTTATAGGAAGATACTCACCTTCAATTGTGCTTAAATAATCATCCTCATGAGTATCTAAAGTAAAAATAATATCATCATTTTTATACTCATTTATTTTTTCTAATATAACTTTTTCTAACTCTTTAGCCTTTTCAAAGCCCAAACTTCCACAAACAAAATCATTTTGAAAATCAACAACAACTAATAATCTTTTCATTTTTATTCCTTTTTTCAAAATTTTATATAAATTTACCAAAATTTTATAAATACTTCTTACAAAACATCTTGCTTTTCAAAAGTCTTACTTATATTTAGATTAAATGCTTTTGAGCTTATTGTTATTTCATCTCCAATTTTAAGTCCAAGATCACTTGCTAATGCAACTTGTGTAATTTGCTGACCAACTGAAACAGTGGCTATAAAAATTGTATCAATTTTTTCTAGATTTAACAGGGTACCTGAAAATGCAAATTTTTGACTTCCACTTGTTTTTAGTAAAATTTCTTTTGGAGTGCCCTTTTTAATGATTTTTCCATTTTTTAAAACAAACATATAATTTGCAAGTTTATAAATTTCATTTGGATCATGGCTTACTAAAATAGTGGTTGTTTTAAACAAATCTTGAATTTTTGAAATTTCATCTTGAAGTCTAGCTCTAAGATGTGGATCAAGTGCTGAAAGTGGCTCATCAAGAAGCAAAAGCTTAGGCTTTCTCATCATTGCCCTACCAAGCGCAACGCGTTGCTTTTGTCCTCCACTTAAATTTGTAGGATATCTATCTTTTAAACTCATAAGCCCCAACATATCTAAAAGCTTATTGCAATGATTTATATCTTTTTCTACAAACAAAAAATTATCTTTTACGCTTAAATTCTCAAATAAGGCATAATCTTGAAAAACAAAGCCAATTCTTCTTTTTTGTGGGCTTAAAAATATCTTTTCATCTTGCCAAATTTCATTATCAACTTTTATAAAACCATTTGCTTTTTCAAGTCCAGCAAGGCATCTTAAAATAGTTGTTTTACCACTCCCACTTTCTCCGCTTAAAGATATAAAACTTCCACTTTTAAAGCTAATTTTTACATTAAGCTCCATATTTTCATTGACACCAAAAAGCTCTTTTTTTAAACTAAACTCTATCATTTTTTAGCCTTTTGATTAAACAAATATACACTTAAAAGCACTATAAAACTCATAACTAACATTATAAAACTATAAATATGAGCTGATTTAAAATCTAAAATTTCACTAAACTCATATATAGCTATGCTAGCTACTTTAGTCTCTCCGCTTACTCCGCCCCCAACCATCAAAACTATACCAAACTCTCCAATTGTGTGAGCAAAAGTAACAACTAACGCTGTCAAAAGAGATGGTTTTATGTTTGGCAGAGCTACTTTAAAAAGTGTTGTAAATTTACTTTTTCCACTCAAATATGAAGCTTCGATAACATTTTTATTTAAACTTTCAAAACCACTTAAAAGTGGTTGAAACATAAAAGGAAGTGAATAAATACAACTTGCAAAAACAAGTCCCAAAAAAGTAAAAACTAACTGAATTCCAAAATGTTCGTATAAAAAGCCACCTATGAGGGAATTTTTTGAAAATGCAAAGAGGATGTAAAAGCCCATAACCGTAGGTGGCAAAACTAGTGGCAACGCACAAATACTTTGAATAAGTGGCTTAAATTTACTTTTACTTTGGCTTAAATTCCAAGCAAAAGGAAGAACCACGAAAAAAAGCACTATGGTTGTGATCAAAGCTAATTTTAAAGAAACTATAAAAGGAGTAAAATCTAACCCTTGCATAATTTTATCCTTGAATTTAAACTTTTAAATCTCATTAGCTCACACCACAAACATATCTGTTGCTTTTACTAAAAAAGTAGCCTCATCGCCACTTTTTAAATTTAGTCTTTTGGCTGAGTTTGTAGTTATTAAACTTATTATCTCAACATTACTGTTTTTGTAAATGCCACAAATTTTAGTTAAAATGTCACCAATTTCAACCAAATTTATAATTACTTTTATTTGATTTGAATAGCTTAAAGTATCGCATTTACCGACTAAAACTGCAACAACGCTTTCTTTAAAGCCTATCTCAATCTCATCACCTATATCAAAATCAGCGCTTAACATTACAAGACTAAGACTTCCTATGCAAGTATCTAAAAAGAGGTGAGATAAATCCCCACACTCTTTTATCTTGGTAACTTTTGCTTTTATTTTATTCATTTTTATTCGTAGCCAAACTCGGCAAATATAGCTTTTGCTCTATCGCTTTGGATAAATTTAAAAAACTCTTTTGCCAACTTATCGTTTTCATGCCCTTTTAATAAAATCATACCTTGATCAAGTGGTGTATAAAGTGCTCTATCAACCTCTACGAAATTTTCATCTTTTTTATACTTATCTTTTCCCACCAAGCCTGATTTTGGGATAAAGCCAATATCAGCTGCACCTGAAATAACATGTGGCATAACACCTGATATACTTTGTGCATAGACAAGTTTTTTCTCTATATCATTGTAAATTCCAGCATTTTCAAATGCCTCTTTTGCTGCAATTCCATAAGGTGCGGTTTTTGTATTGCCAACTGAGATTTTTTCTATACTTTTATCTTTTAAAAGATTCATAACATCGCTTAAATCTCTTTTTTTATCACTAAATGCAACTAAAACACCTCTTGTATAAGGAACCGCTTGGCCACTTGCACTAAAACCTTTTTCATTCAAGTCATTTGCAAATTTCATATTTGCCGCCATAAAAATAGCATAGTCCGCACCTGCTTGAATTTTTGCACTAAGCTGACCACTACTTCCAAGATCTGCTACAACATTATCGCCTTTTCTATCTTTTAAAAACTCTGTTTTTAGTTCCTCAAAAACATAGCCGATATTTGCCGCAGCAGCTATTTTAATCTCAGCTGCACTCAAAATACAAACACTAAAAGCTAACACTAAAAATTTTTTCATCTCTATCCTTTCTTATTAGATATTAAAATTTATAAGTAATTTTGCAAAATTTACAAATAAACCAATTATATTTTACTCCACACCAACCATAACTTCGCTTGATTTTATAACAGCACTTGCCTCATTGCCTACTTTTAAATCAAGTTTTTTAACTGAGTTTAAGGTAATAATTCCTGTAATTATCTCACCATCACCTAAATCAAGGCAAACTTCTGCATTAACTTCGCCTTTTTTAATTGAAACAATTTTTCCTTTTAATACGTTTCTAGCACTGATTTTAAGCTCACCCAAACCAAACATTATCGAGCTTGATTTAATAATGGCAAAAACTTCATCATTTGGTTTTAAATTTAGATTTAAAGCTGAATTTTTTGTGATGATAGATGTTATCTTTGCACCATTTGATAGCTTTAAAACAACTTCTTCATTAACAGCTCCAGGAGTTAAACTCTCTACTTTACATTTAAGTATATTTCTAGCACTAATTTTCATCTTAAATTCCTTTTTAAACTTAAAATTTATTTAAGTTAGTTTAGCTAAAAATATCTTAACTTTAAATTAAAAGTTGATTATATTTAAGTAAATTTAAACTTTTTAGATGAAATTTTAGTTAAATTAGATTTTAGTTCTTATAATTGGTAATTTAATTTTTGGAAAGTTTTCGTCATTTGTTATTATTGCGCTTGAGTTGGTGTTTTTAGCGCAAATATATTGTTGCAAATCTTCAAAATCAGCTTTTTGTTTTCTTCCAGCATATTAATTGCTTCTAAAATGTCTTTATTTTTTATCTCATAAACTTCAAAAAGATCAGTTTTGTAAAAGTCTTTTATAAAACTATCTATCTTTTTTGCTGTTGCTTTGCTAAAAACTCTATCTTCAAAAAGCTCATCAAGTAAGATATTTGTATCTAAAAATAGTTTTTTATTTGCCATATTTTTTTTCTAAATATAAATTATATTCGTACTCATCACCACTACCTGATATCTTATGTCTATGTTTTTTTGCAAATTCTAATCTATTGTTTATCTTTTTACTTGTTGGGCTATCATTAGATAAAGTTTTAAATTTTTTAGCTTTTTCTAAAAATAAATTTGCTATATCGATAAGATCTTTTTCATCACTTGGCAATTCAAATGAAAATTTTATCATAGCTTGCATTTCATCTCCTTATCTTTAAGTTTATTATATCAAAGTCTATTAAAATTTATATTTAAATTTTATTTTTTACATAAGGGTATGTAAAGTGAAATAAAATTTAAGGAGAAAGCCATGAAAAAAGGTTTTACAATGATTGAGTTGATCTTCGTGATCGTAATTTTAGGTATTTTAGCAGCAGTTGCTATTCCAAGACTAGCAGCTACAAGAGATGACGCAGAGATAGTAAAAGTAGGAACAAATATGACTACTATCATAAGTGACTTAGGTTCATACTATACTTCTCAAGGTAAGCTTTCAACCGACATTAAAGAAATGACAAACGTTCAACTTGCTAATGCTAAAGGTCTAGAAGGTGATTTAATGACAGCTGGAAAAGCTTGCATTCACTTTAAAGCAACAGATTATGATGAGAAAACAAAGAAACCAGCTACTTTAGCAGTTACAAAAGGTAAAGGTTCAGCTGAGAAAATTTGTAAAAAAGTATATGATTTAGCTTCAATTAATGCAATCTTAGAAGGTAAGTTTAAATATCCTGCATACAATGCTACTACTCAGGAATACACAGATACAGATAGTGGTAAAGGTGAAGTTGCTATCAGTGGTATAGGTGTAAAATTCTAAGTCTAGTTCTTAACTAGCTTTAAAACCTCGGGAGCTTTCTCGAGGTTTTTTTAATTAATCAATTAAAAAATATAAATATCATATATCTTTCAAAGTATTTTAAATTTTTACTTTATTTAATTTTTGCTATTACAGACTAATTTCATAAATAAATATTTTATCTTAGTATTTTGTGACAAAATTTTAAAGATTTTCATTGTTTAAAACAACTATTAAATTTAACAAGTTTTTATTTATAATAAAAGTAATTAATTAGTATTCGAAAGTTTTAATATTTTAGTTTAAATTTAAGAAAGCCCCGAGAAATCTCTCGAGGCTTTAAAAGTTTAGATAATAAACTTATCTAACTACTGGAATACCGCTTACGATTAATCCAGGAACAGTTGCTGATGCACCAGTAGCATTATCTATATAGCTAGCTGTAGCACTAGTTAATGCAGTAAATGCTGGATCAGCTTGTATCTTAGCACATAAACCAGTTGTATTTGTGCCATTTGCTACTGTAATATAAGCTGGAACAGTACCAGTAGCACCAGTAGCAGGAACATCTGGAACCAATGTTACACTAATGCAAGGTTGACCACCAGCATTCATAGCTGATGTTAAGCCAGTAGGAGTTACTAGTTGAACATTTGTCATATCAGCTAAGTTTGCTGCAAATTGTCCTTGTGAAGTATAGTATGAACCAACATCTGAAACTAATGTATTAATATTAGTTACAGCTTTTGCAATCTCTGCGTCATCTCTTGTAGCTGCTAGTCTTGGGATAGCAACTGCTGCTAAAATACCTAAAATTACGATCACGAAGATCAACTCAATCATTGTAAAACCTTTTTTCATGGCTTTCTCCTTAAATTTTATTTCACTTTACATACCCTTATGTAAAATGTTGAAAGAATTGTAGCACATTTTTAATCTAAATGCAAATTTTAGCTTTAAAATGCCATAAATAGGTATTATAAAATTTTTTATTTATTTAAAGTTTACAAAAATTTTTAAAAATTCATAACTTTTTCAAGTGCTAAAATCTCTTTTTTATCAAAAAAATAGTGCGAGTATGTTTGGTGGATTTGAGTTAAGTTTGAGTGACCTAAATTTTTTGCTATAAAAATTGGAGAAATGTTGTTTTTAAGTAAAATTGTAGTGTAATAATGCCTTGTTATATGCAAACCAAAACTCCTAAATTTAAGCTTTTTAAGAAGTTTTTTAAATTCATAATAAATTTGAAAATAATCCTTTGTAAAAAGTGTATCGCTTTTTAAATTTAAAAGATCTATTTTTAAAAAATCTTTTAACTTTTTTGGGATTAAGACTACTCTTTGGTTTCCATTTTTTGGACTTGTGAGTTCATAACGCGTTTTGTTTTTATTAATACTTATATATGAGTTTTTTAAATTTAAATCTTCTCTGTTTAGTGCAAGTATCTCACCACTTCTAGCACCTGTATAAAAGGCAATATATAAAAAGCGTTTAAGCTCGCTAGTTGCGTTAGATAGAAGTGTTTTTATCTCGTTTATGGCTGGTAGGCTTTTTTGTTTTTTATAAAGTTTTGGCTTTTTTATAAGAGTTAGTGGGTTTTGCGTGATTAGATGAAGTGCTTGAGCTTTTTTAAAGGCAAGATTTAAATACGAGATTATTAAATGGATAGTTTTGGGCGATAAAGAAGCTTTTTGCATTTTAAAAATTGCAGTTTGAAGCTCATCTGGCAAGTAGGACGCAATAGCCTTATCACTTATAAAATCAAAAATTCTTTTATATGCATAAGATGCTGATTTAATGGTAGTTTGTTTGGAGCAAAGAGATAAATTTTGCATAACTTTAAGGCAAATTTGACTAAGTAGTTTTGAGTTATTTTTCGTTGGTTTGCTTTTTGAAATTTGCTTTAACGGGGATTTTATTTTAATTAAATAAAGCTTTTGAAATATTGGCAAAAGCGTGCTTTGTGCATATTTTAAGTTTTCTTTATTATATGTAAGGTTTAGGGATTTTTTAATTATTTTTGAATTTGATAAAAATTCTAAATAAATTGTGTCGTTGTGGTTGATAAGTTGCATTTTATTTCCTTATTTTGGTTTTTTAAAAGTGTGAATTTTAGCTTAAATTTTAGTGATTTTTATGGTTTTTACATAAGGGTATGTAAAGTGAAATAAATTTTAAGGAGAAAGCCATGAAAAAAGGTTTTACAATGATTGAGTTGATCTTCGTGATCGTAATTTTAGGTATTTTAGCAGCAGTTGCTATTCCAAGACTAGCAGCTACAAGAGATGACGCAGAGATAGTAAAAGTAGGAACAAATATGACTACTATCATAAGTGACTTAGGTTCATACTATACTTCTCAAGGTAAGCTTTCAACCGACATTAAAGAAATGACAAACGTTCAACTTGCTAATGCTAAAGGTCTAGAAGGTGATTTAATGACAGCTGGAAAAGCTTGCATTCACTTTAAAGCAACAGATTATGATGAGAAAACAAAGAAACCAGCTACTTTAGCAGTTACAAAAGGTAAAGGTTCAGCTGAGAAAATTTGTAAAAAAGTATATGATTTAGCTTCAATTAATGCAATCTTAGAAGGTAAGTTTAAATATCCTGCATACAATGCTACTACTCAGGAATACACAGATACAGATAGTGGTAAAGGTGAAGTTGCTATCAGTGGTATAGGTGTAAAATTCTAAGTCTAGTTCTTAACTAGCTTTAAAGCCTCAAGAGATTTCTTGGGGCTTTTTAAAATCTGCTATTCATAAACAATTTGCTTTATCTCTCTTTTTATAAAAATAAAATTTTAAATACACGAAAACAAAATTAACCTTTCAAAATAACAATTAAATTTTTAAGAATTTCCATTTAATCACAACAAGTCTTTAATTAGTAAATATATGTCTTTTAATCAAAAAATATCTAATTTGCATTTTGACTATAAGCTTATATTTTACGCTAAAATATTTTAAATTTATAAAAGGAAATTCTATGCAAACAATACCTTAAAAACAAATGATGATTTTTTTAAAATAGTTGAAACTATAAAAATCTAGCTAAAAAAGAAAATGCATTATTTTTTAAGGATGAAAACGATGGATTAAACGTTGAAGATACAGCGAAATTTGAAAGTATTTTGGATAAATACTATAAGGGAAAATTAAAATCCATAAGCAAAGATAAACTCTCTGAAAAACTAGCAAAAAATGGCCATGTTTGGTAATAATATATAAATAGATTTAATTTAGAGCTAGAAAATATACTTGATTTTATTTCTTTAGGTAAATATTACTAGAGCCAACAAATTTGCAAATGATCTAAAATCTAAAATCCACACGATCAATTTTGTGTCTTACCACCTTCCTAAAAACAATTTACAAATAAAGAAAATATTAGAAATTTGATATTTAAAGACTATATCGTGCCATTTATTACCAGCTATAAAAATATAGAAATTTTAGGAATTTATAAACAAAATTTTCCAGAAGTCTTAAAAAATTAAAACATAAAAAAGCCAAAATTTTTAAATTTCAGCTTTTGAATTTTATAAATTTATTTTTTATCCAAAAAGTGACTTTAGATCTTTTACTAAGTCCTGACTATCATCAACTATTTTTTTACCATTTTCAACAAGCTGTATTTCAAGTCCTGTTATCATTGAAGCTAGGCGGATATTAATACCATCTTTTCCTATGGCTTTACTTTTTTGGTCGCTGTTTAAATGAACCATTGCTTTATTGCCATCTATTCTAACTGAGCTAATTATCGCAGGTGCCATGGCCCTTGATAGCATTATTTCAGGCTGAGCTGAATACTCTATAACATCAATATTTTCATTTTTTATCTCTTTACTTACTGCATCTATTCTTACACCTTTTACGCCAACTGTTGCACCTATTGGATCAATATTTGGAGATACGGAAGATAGTGCTACTTTTGCTCTACGTCCTGGAATTCTTGCACTTGCTTTTACTATAACACTTCCATCTTGAATTTCTGGAACTTGTGATTTTAGAAGTGCTTCTAAAAATTTTGGACTTGTTCTTGAAATTTCGATTCTAACGCCTCTTTTTTTATCTATAAAAACTTTTCTTATAACTGCTCTTACAACATCGCCTACTTTGAATTTTTCATCTTTTATTCTGTTTTTTCTAGGCATAAAAGCTCTTAAATCATCAAATTCTATATAAGTAGTCTCTTCCTCATCTATAAAAACAACATTTCCAAAAATTAAACTATCTACTTTTTGACTATATTTTTCATAGGCTTTTTCTTCTAAAAGCTTGTCTATGTGATAGTTTAGCTCTTTTGCTAAATTTGCAGATGCGGTGCGACCATAACTTTCTATATCTATTTGCGAGCTTAATTCATCACCTACTTCGGCACTATTGTCTATTTTTTTAGCATCACTTAATGAAACTGTGTGTGAGTCACCTTTATATTCACTATCTGCTACTATTAAAATTTTTTGAAAAAGATCTATTTTTTTAGAAGACTCATTAAAAATAGCATCATATTCATAGTTTTCTCCAAACATTCTTTTAGCCGTATTTATAAATGCAGTTTGAACTGTTTCTTTTACATCTTTTATCTCTAAATTTTTTTCATTTGCGATTGACTCGATTATATCGCCTATTTTTTCCATATTATTCCTTTTTTAACACTTATATTTCTTTGATTTAATTTTGAAAGGGTTCTAATTATACTATTTTTACTCTTTTGTTTTGTTTAAACGAAATTTTACATAAAATTTGATATACTCACAAATTCAAAATAGCAAAGGCAAAAAGTAAAAGGAGTTAAAATGGAGTTAAAAATAGCAAGAAGCGAGCTAAGCAAAGCTCCTAATAATATATCTTTAAGTGATATTGAAAAAGAAGTCGCCAAAACAGGTCAAAGAATATTTTATTTTGATAGAGAAAACCAACACAAAGACTTAATCGCTTTAATAGAGCATTTTAAGAAAAAAAATATGAGTGCTTATCTAAGAACTGTAAAATATGGTCTTGATGAAAATGAATTTATGTATGAGGTCCATATACTTTGAGTAAATTGCTGTTTATTCAAACTCTAGGTTGTGCGATGAATGTCAGAGACTCTGAACATATCATCGCAGAACTTAAAAAAGAAGATGATTATATTTTAACAGATGATATTTCAAAAGCGGACTTAATACTCATAAATACTTGTTCAGTTAGAGAAAAGCCTGTCCATAAGCTTTTTAGTGAAATTGGAGGGTATGAAAAAGTAAAAAAAGATGGAGCTAAAATTGGAGTTTTAGGCTGTACTGCAAGTCATTTAGGAAAAGAAATTTTTAAAAGGGCTCCGTATGTTGATTTTGTTTTAGGAGCCAGAAACACATCTAAGATTACAAAAGCTATAAATTCCCCAAAATTTATAAGCACAGATATTAATTATGATGATAGTGAGTATGCCTTTGGTGAGTTTAGAAGTAGTCCATATAAAGCTTACATTAACATAATGATAGGGTGTGATAAAAAATGTACCTATTGTATCGTCCCACAAACTAGAGGCGATGAAATCTCAATACCTTTAAATTTAATCTTAAATGAGGTAGAAAAAGTTGCAAGCAATGGTACAAAAGAGGTATTTTTACTTGGACAAAATGTAAATAATTATGGAAAAAGATTTTCAAGCTCTCATGAAAAGATTGATTTTAGTGATTTATTAGTAAAAATTAGCGAAGTTAAAGGAATTGAAAGAATTCGCTTTACAAGTCCACATCCGCTTCACATGGATGATAAATTTTTAGATGTTTTTACAAATAATAATAAAATATGTAAATCCATGCACATGCCTTTACAAAGTGGATCAAGTGCTATTTTAAAGGCAATGAAAAGAGGATATACAAAAGAGTGGTTTTTAAACAGAGCTTTAAAACTAAGAAAAATATGCCCTGAAGTTAATATAAGCACCGATATAATCGTAGCATATCCTGGCGAAAGTGATGCAGACTTTAACGATACAATGGAAGTTGTAAATGAAGCCCAATTTGAGCAAATTTTTTCATTTAAATTTAGTCCTCGTCCATTAACTCCAGCTGCCAATTTACCTCTAATTGATGATGAAATAGCTAGCAAAAGACTAACTTTTTTACAAAATAGACATAATAAAATTTTAGATAAAACAATGCAAAATCAAGTTGGAAAAATATTTGATGTTTATTTTGAAGAGCTTCGCCCAAATATGCAAGTAAGTGGTAGAAGTTTTTCAAATTTTAATGTTTTAGCTAATGGCACGGAAGAGCTTCTAGGTAAAACAAAAAAAGTTTTGATTAAATCTGCAAAAAGAATGGCTTTAGATGGCGAAATCATCTCTTAAGCTTTTTTTTATTAAATGGATAGCTTATCTCGTTATTTGGATAATCTATCTAACTTGCAAAAAAAAATTTACTCCTACAAATTTGCCCTCAAAACCTTGCGTAGTTGTTTTTTGGCATGGAAGACTTGCTATGATGAGCTTTGCTTATAGACATTGGTGGAGTAAAGCCTTTAATAAACAAAAGCAAGGCAAAGTTATCATTTCAGATCACAAAGATGGTGAGATCATCACTCAAATCATATCTAAATTTGGAATTGGTGCTATTAGAGGAAGTAGTTCAAAAGGTGGAGCAAGAGCTTTGATAAATGCTTTTAAAGAAATAAGAAATGGAGTTGATGTTATCATAACTCCAGATGGCCCAAGAGGTCCAAAACACAGTGTTGCCGATGGTGCGGTCATCATAGCTCAAAAACAGCACCTTGAAATTTATGCACTTAATTACGAAGCTAGTAGGTTTTGGCAGTTTAAAAGTTGGGATGAGATGATACTTCCAAAACCGTTTTCAACTATTTATTATAGTCTAAGTAAGCCTTTTAGCGTACAAAATTTAGAAATTGATATGGCAAAAGAAAAGATTAAAAATGAGCTTTTTAAACTGGCTGGAAAGTAAAAAATTTTTGATATAATACATAAAAAAGGGGAATTGTTATAAAAAATGGTGATGAAGCTTTTTTAAATGTCTTAAAAGCTATTGCAAAACTTTACCCAAAAGTTGAAATAAAACAAATTTCTTATGAGGACAAAATTCTCTCTATCCACGAAAAAACCATTAAAGACTATAAGGCTGGAAATATAAAAGCTTATGATAACATAAAAGATTTAAGAGCCTCACTTGATGAAATATAAAATCATCTACTCTAAAAATTTTAAAACATCTTTTAAAAAATTAACCGCGCAACAAAAAGATTTAACAATAAATTTATTAGAAAAACTAGCAAAAGATGAAACTTTAGATAAGAAATATAAAGACCGCCAATTAAAAGGAAAACTAAAAAATTTTAGAAATTGCCATATAATGTCAGATTTAGTTTTAACCTTTAGGCAGAAATCCCAACTGCTTTAGCGGTTGGGCTGAATGCCACACAAAGCATTAGTAAGTAACTTATCCTTGATTTTCTATATAAGCCTTGATTGTTTCAGGATTTGCTTCTCCTATGCTACAAGCAAAAAATCCATCAGTCCAAAAAGTTTTTTCTTTCCAAAAATGTTTTCTTAGAAAAGGTTCAAATCTAGTATCTCTCCAAACATAAAAAGTAGTTATTTGTTTTATTTTTTGAATAATAGAGCTTATACTAACTCGTGGTAAATATTGTATCATCAGATGAATGTGATCTACATCACTCTCCATAGCTAAAATTATAAATTCTCCACTCTTACTAATTTCATTAATTTTAGTCTTGATAAAATAATTCAAATTTCCTTTTAGAAGCTTTTTTCTATATTTACAAACTAAGATTATATGTGCTTTTAGATTGTGTTTAGAGTGATTTGTAGAAATATATCCGCGTAGTTTATAATTATTTTTTTTCATAATTTGAACTCATTATTTATATTTTTATGCTACAATTATACAATAATAACAAAACAAGGAAAATTAAAACTTGTTAAGTGCAGTAAAATATAGAATTTATCCTACTAAAGCTCAAAAAGAGTTATTGCATAAACATTTTGGCTGTGTAAGAGTAGTATATAACTATTTTTTAGATTATCGTCAAAAACAATTTAGTAAAGGGATAAAAGAAACATATTTTACTATGCAAAAAAAGCTTACTATTTTAAAAAAGCAAGATAAGTATAAATATCTTAATGAATGTGCATCACAATCTTTGCAAATGTCACTTAGGCAATTGGTTACAGCTTTTGATAACTTTTTTGCTAAAAGAGCTAAGTATCCAAATTTCAAATCAAAGAAAAACACAAAGCAAAGTTATGCTATTCCACAAAATATAAAACTAAGTGATAATAGAGTATTTGTTCCAAAATTTACAGAGGGGATAAAAACTAAAATCCATAGAAAGCTTGATAATAATTGTGTAATAAAACAAGCTTTTATTTCAAAAATAGCTGATGAATACTATATATCAATTAGCTATGAAAACAATAAATCTACACCTAAGCCAAAAGTAATAAAAAATGCTGTTGGTTTAGATATGGGTTTAGCAAATCTTATCATTAGAAGTGATGGCATTATTTATAAAAATCATAAATTCTTACAAGATAAAGAAAATAAACTTATAAAACTACAAAGACAACTTAGTAAAAAACAAAAAGGCTCAAACAATAGAGCAAAAGCTAAAATAAAAATAGCCAAAGCTCATCAAAAAATTACAAGAGCAAGAGATGATTATTTACATAAAATAAGCGATGAAATTACAAATTTGTATGATTTTATAGCAGTTGAAAATCTAAATATCAAAGGACTAATTAAAAATAAACATTTATCTAAATCTATTACTAATGCTAGTTGGGGTAAATTTATTAATTTTCTAAAATATAAAGCTGAAAACAAAGGCAAAACATTAATGCAAATTGATAAATTTTTCCCTAGTTCTCAAATTTGTAGTCATTGCGGAAGTAATACAGGTAAAAAGCCACTTCATATTAGAAGCTTTATTTGTCCGCATTGTCATACTAAACACGATAGAGACTTAAATGCTAGTATAAATATAAGAAATTATGCACTAGGTATAATTGATGATAGATATAAAATAAAATTAGATAAATCTAGGGTAGGAATTACCCAAAGTTACGCTTGTGGAGATAGCACTAGCATGGTATCAAAATATGGTTACATACTTGATACTAGTTACCTATCATTGAAGCAAGAAGCCCACTTGCTTTAGCAGGTGGGTGATTCACTATATAAAAAAGATGATGATATTTTAATTCTAGAAGCTATCGATATAGGAAAACATTCAAAATTATTTTAAAGACTTAGTGTTTTTAAGTGTATAATTTTAAACTAATAAATTTTAACTTATTGTATAGGTAATCATATAAAAATTTGAAATTAATAAAATTTATTATTGCCAAGTATTTACCTATTTCAAATATAATTTTGACTTAAGTAATAAAATCATATTTGAACTTCCTTTTGACTTCTAAGAAAAATTTTCTTAGAAGTTTTTATTTACCAAAACCTTGTTTTTTAGGCTCTTTGGTTAACACTTAGCAACAAAATAGCCACAAAATGGCAAATTTAAAATAACTTTAAGCAAATTTTTTAAATTTTTATGCTACTATTACACCTAACAATTTATTTTAATTGAAAAAAGGAGTTCTAAATGAAACTAGTTAAACTTAGTTTAATCGCCGCAATGGCAACAGGTATTATGGCTACTACTGCTTCAGCTACCCCACTAGAAGAAGCTATCAAAGATGTAGATGTAGGTGGAATGCTAAGAGTAAGATACACTAACGACAGTAGCAAAAATGCTAATGAAAACAGAACAGGAGACAGCAACTGGAATTTCAAAGGTGAGCTTAACCTAAAAACAAAAATTGATGATAACTTTTTTGCAGTTGCAGGTATAAGATATCTAGATACTGATAGATCAACATCATTAAGTGGAAAAGATACAAGAGGTGATGGATTTGATTTAAATAGAGCATACTTCGGATATGCAGTAGGAAATACTGTTGTTCAAGTTGGTCGTCAAGATGTTGGAGCATTCTTCACAGATGATATGTTTGGCGATGGTATAAAAGTTTTAAATAGCGATATTGAGGGCTTAACTCTTGCTGCTTTATGGATGGATGCCTTAGAGAGAGATAGTGATATCGGAACATTAGGAATAAGAGATGGTAAACAAAAAGAAGTTACAGATCACAACCTTTATGGTGTAGCAGCTCTTGGTAGCTATGATCCAGTAAGCTTCCAAGTATGGTATGCTATACTTGAAGATGTAACTGATCTTTTCGCAGTTGAACTTGCTACTTCATTTGATGTTAACGATGATGTAAATCTTAATGCAAAATTCCAATATGCTTTTTCTGATATTGATAGCTCTTTCAAAAAGGACTTGAATAATATTGTAGATGATGCAGATTTTTATGGTGTTGAGGTTGGAACAAAACTATTTGGTGCAGATTTAACAGCTGGTTATGTTGACTTCTCAACTAAAAAAGACAAAACATCTTTAGTATCATTTGAGGATAGCGGTAGCTTTATAAAACCAGGTGAAGAGTTAGTTGACTACACTATATTCAATGGTAAAAATAACTATTGGTTTGTAACAGCTGGATATACTATCCCTGATACTGGCGTAAGAATCGGTGCTGACTATCTTGATGGTAAAAATAAAGTTGTTGACGAAAAAACAAAAATGAAAGAAATTGTTGGTAGATTAGAATATGCTCACTCAGACAAACTTAAATTCAAAACATGGTATTCACATGTAAAAGAGGGTGATGAGAAAAACGACAGAGTTAGATTTGAAGCTAAATATTCATTCTAATCTTTCTTATTCAAGTGAGAGTTTTAAGCTCTCACTTTACAAACTCTTAACTTAAATTTAGGATAATCTATGAAAAAACTACTTAAACTTTCATTTTTAGCATGTCTTTTTATCTCTTTTTGCGATGCAAGTGATGAAACTTACATATTTGAAGCAAAAGGTGAGTTTGCGAAAGAGTTAAAAGCTTTAGTTGAAAAACATTCTAAAGATGAAGGTGTTGAAGTTAATGTTTATAATACAACACCGAATGTTGGTGATAGCAGATTTTTAGGTGTAGGCATTAATAAAAACATTGATTATTCTGCCGAACAAGGCAAAAAAATATATAATAAAAAATGTCTTGAATGTCACGGCGAAAAAGGCAATAAGAGATCTTACGCAGGAGTTAGAAAACTATCTAAAATGAGCGGCAAAGAGATTTATTATTCATTTCAAGCATACTATAATGATTCAACTCATGGAAAAGCTGGCAGAATTACAATGCAACCAATTGCTGCTTCAACATCGAGTGAAGAGTTGGGATATATCATAGCTTATTTAAAAGGTGAAGATGATTTTATATTTAAAGATAAAGCTATGGAAAATACAAATATTTCAAGAAATCCAACAAGCCAAGGAACTTATCTAAAATAAGTTTCCATTTATAAAAGCTTAAATTTGAGCTTTTATAATTTTATTTTAACTGTTTTGCCTATCTGAAAATTTATTAATCCTCACTCAAACTAGTGTTTTATGTCATGCCGGATATTTAGGTGTTTATATCTGAAAGCTTATTAATTTTCAAACTGCATAACAGTAATTTTTATTTAAATATTTAGTTATTTATGGAAAATATTTTAATTTTCCTCTACTTTAGGATCTCCAAAAAGTCTAGTTAGCTCTTTTAGCTTCTTAGTTTCTTTACTTTCTTTAAAATTATTTGAACTTTTTAGCTCATCTAATAGTGATTTGTTTTTTTCTTCTAAGTTATTTGAGCTTAAGCTTTTTTTTAAATCACTAAATTTTTTTAAATTTGCAAGATCTTTCTTAAACTCATCATCAAGGTTTGAATTATTTAAGCTATCGTAGTTTATTTGAAAATCTTTATTTTCTAGGTTTTGTGTTTTATGATAATTTTTATTTAAATTATTCTCTTTTTCTATAGATAAATCTTTACTAAAATTTTCTATAGTTACTTTATTAATATTATAATTTTGATTTATAGTTTTAGAATCTTTATTTTGTAAATTTTTATCTTTATCTAACTTAGAAATTTTTATTTTACTATCTTTATTAAAGGTTTTTCTTAAAATTTCCATTATAACTTTTGATGATTTTCTTAAAAACTCACTATCGGACTTATCACCAAATGATGTTACAAATAAAGTATTATCTTTAAAATCATTAAATTTAACGCTTCTTTTAAAACATTCACCAAGCTCATAGCTTCTATCATATATATTTGTTAAATAGTCATCATATGGAGTTTTTGTTGTTTTTATTTCTGGTATCAAATCTTTTTTATTTTTTTCTAATTTTTTTGAATCATTTAAAATATTATCTTGCTTTAATTCTTTATTTGAAATTTCGCTCATGATATCATCTATGCTTTTTAAGCTCATTGACTCTATCATCAAAAATAAAGTCATAGCTATAGTAAATCCATTATCGCTCCCCATATTTAACATACTTTTAGCTTCACTTAAAACTCTAAAAAACCTCTCATACATAAAAATATTAAATTTTGGATCTTTGCTTAGAAATTTATCTTTTAAGTTCAAGGTAAGCTGATCAATTATCGAATCTGCTTCATAACTACTCAACTCATCAAGTATGCTTACAACACCTTCCCTATCTCTTTTTAAGATAATGCTTAAAATTTCATCTATTTTTACAGGATCTACAAGATCAAGCATAGAAGCAACTTCTTTTGCATTAACACTACCATTTGTAAAGCTTATACTTTGATCAAGCAAGGTTATGCTATCTCTTAAAGAGCCTTCTCCGCTTCTTGCAATTATTTTCAAAGCCTCATTTTCAAAAGAAATACCCTCTTTATTTAAAATATTTGCTAGATGATTCATCACTAGATTTTGAGGAATTGGCTTAAATCTAAAATGCTGAGTTCTTGATAAAATTGTAGCTGGGAGCTTTAATGGATCAGTTGTAGCAAGAATAAATTTAATATGCTCAAGTGGTTCCTCTAAAGTCTTTAGAAACGCATTAAACGCCTCTTTTGTAAGCATATGAACTTCATCAATGATAAATACTTTATAGCGTGAAATTGATGGATATGTTTTTGTGCGCTCAATAAGCTCTCTAATATCATCTATTTTTCTTCTACTTGCTGCATCCATTTCTATAATGTCAATATGAGCATTTTCATTTGCCATTTTACAACTATCACAAACTTCACAAGGATGACTTGTTGGACCATTTTTACAAAGCATAGATTTTGCTAAAATTCTAGCACTACTTGTTTTTCCACTTCCTCTAAGCCCGCTAAAAAGATAAGCATTTGCCAAACGCTTACTATCAAGCGCATTTGAAAGACTTCTTGAAACTGCTTCTTGACCTATAAGCTCATCGAAATTTTTAGGACGATACTTTAAAGATAAAACTTGATACATATATTTTACTTTAAGTTAAATTTAACTTTTACACTAGCGCCAACTGAGATTACACCATCTAAATTTCCAAAACTATCAGCAGCATTTAGACTTTTTGCATTCATAAAATAGTTTTGTGAATTTGCACTAAGTTCTTCAACCTCTATAATTTCACCTAGGTCTTTATTTGAAGCTTCGGCTAGCTTTAAAGCCTTTTGCCTAGCCAAATTCAAAGCTTCTTTTAAAGCTTTGTTCTCATAGGCTTTTATCTCATTATTTTCATAACTTATATTGATATTTGAAATTCCTGCACTTATCAATGCATCTATTAGTGAGTGAGTTTTATTTATATCATTTATGCTAATTTTTGCATTTTTAGATACAGAGTAAATTTTGCCGGCAGCTTCGCCATTTTTGTTATATTTATCGCGTGAGCTTATAAAAGCTCTTTGTATCTGAATACTGTTTTTTGAGATGTTTTGTTCTTTTAATAAATCATTAGTTTTTTTTGTGATTTTATCATTTTGTTCTTTTACACTTAGCAAATTCCCACCATCTGAGTAGATATCTAAATTTAAAACTGCACTATTTGGCGAAAGAGTTAAATTTGAGTTTCCATAAACTGTTACAAAACCATCAGCCAAAACAAAATTTAACAAAACAAACATTAAAAATAAAACTTTTTTCACTTCAAATTCCTTTTTACTCATTCATTATAGATAAAAGTTCTTCATTGTTTTTAGTTGTAAGCATTTTTGAATATAGAAATTTAAGCGCTTCTACATCATCCATTGTTCCAATTGCTGAACGCAAAGCCCAAACTTTTTGAAGCATATCAGGAGTTTGTAAAAGTTCTTCTTTTCTAGTGCTTGATTTTAGGATATTAATTGCTGGGTAAATTCTTCTTTCGCTTATATTTCTATCAAGGAGAATTTCACTATTTCCAGTTCCCTTAAACTCTTCAAATATAACCTCATCCATTTTTGAACCAGTATCAATTAAGGCAGTTGCTACTATTGTAAGACTTCCACCCTCTTCTATATTTCTAGCTGCTCCAAAAAATCTTTTTGGTTTGTGAAGTGCATTTGCATCAACACCACCACTTAATACTTTCCCACTACTTGGAGTAACTGTGTTATAAGCCCTTGCTAGACGAGTTATACTATCAAGCAAAATTACAACATCTTTTCCCATTTCAACAGCTCTTTTGGCCTTTTCTATAACAAGCTCACTAACTCTTACATGATTTATTGCCGGCTCATCAAATGTTGAGCTAAATACTTCACCTTTTACTGAGCGTTGCATATCAGTAACTTCTTCTGGTCTTTCATCAACCAACAACACCAAAAGCTCAACCTCAGGATGATTTTTAGCAATTCCATGAGCAAGCTCTTTCATAAGTTCGGTTTTACCACTTTTTGGTGGAGCTACTATAAGTCCTCTTTGACCTTTGCCAATTGGAGTAAAAAGATCAAGCACTCTTCCGGTTAGTTTCATTGCATCATATTCTAGTTTAAGCTGCTTTGTAGGAAAAAGTGGGGTTAAGTTATCAAAAAGTGGTCTTTGTCTAGCTTCTGCTATTGTTTTATAATTTATCGCTTCTATTTTTAAAAGTGCATAATATTTCTCTTGATCTTTTGGCTCTCTAACCTGACCTGTTACGATATCTCCAACACGAAGAGCAAACTTTCTAATTTGGCTAAGGCTTACATACGCATCATTTACGCTATCACTTAAATTTGCATCAATTCCTCTTAAAAAGCCATATCCTTCACTTGTAATTTCCAAAATTCCAGTAAATAAAATAAACCCACCCTGCTTTGTTTGTGTTTTTAAAATTTCAAAAATAAGTTCTTGTTTTCTAAATTCTCTTGGATTTTCTATACCCATTTCAGTTGCCATTTGAGCCAAAGACTCAATATCCATTATCCTTAAATCTTCTATTTTATGCCCATCAACAGGTATATGTGTTCGCGTGTGCTGTTTTTTATTATTAGTATTATTTTCCATCTGTCCTTCTTTAAAATCAGAATATAAATTTATGTAGATTTTCAATATAATTGAAGTTTGCATTTTTTACAATGCAAGTTTTATTTTAGTCAAATTTAACTTAATACTTTCTTTATAGGCTTTAAAAAGGCTTTGCCTAAAGACCTAAATAAAACAAAAAAGTAACACTTAGTGAAAAGATAAATCTAGTTTGAAGTGGAATTCTAACATCGCTTGATAGAAAAAATTTTATATCATCTTTTAATTCACCTTTTGAAATTTTTGCACAAAAATAAGCTTTACATAAACTATCAAAAAGATATAAGAAATAAAGTGTTATTAAAATGGGGCTTTTTAAATTTAAGCAAAAAATACAAAAACTTAAAAATAAAAAATTAAACTGAATTGTTAAAAATAAAAATGGAGATTTTTGCCATTTTTTAGCATAGCTTAAAATCAAACCTTGTAAATTCTCGCTTTTATTTAAAAAAATATCTAAACATTCAAAAATAAAAAATATAATTACTAAACTTTTCATAAATTTACCTCTTTATAATATTAGCATATATTGAATTTAAAGGCTATAATTTGTAAAATATAAAACTAAATTTGGAATAAATTTGTAATAAAAATGGAAAATAAATGGAAAAATGTAAACACTGCCAACTAAGTTTTAATGAAAACGAGCTTATTACCGATGAGTTTGGAAATAAATTTTGCTGTAATGGTTGTAAAGAGGTTTTTTATCTTCTAAACAGTGAAGGATATGCTGAATTTTATGAAAAACTTGGCAAAAATAAACTAGATCCTGTCTCAAGCTTGAAAAAATTTACAAAAGAAAACACCGAGAATTTTTATAAAAATTATGTTAAAAAAACAGATGATGGCTTTAATGAAATTTATATAATAATAGAAGGAATTCATTGTGCTGCATGTGTTTGGCTAAATGAAAAAGTCCTTTTTAACCATCCTGGAATTATCGAAGCTAGTATAAATGCCTCAACTCATAAAGCAAAAATAATCTGGGATGAAAACACCACAAACTTAGCAAATATTTTCAATCTTATTAATTCAATCGGCTACAATGCTTTTGCTTATGATCCAAAAAGATCTCAAAAAAGAATGGATGCAAAAAGAAGAGAGTATTACTCAAAACTCTTAGTGGGAATTTTTGTAACTATGAATATAATGTGGATAGCAGTGGCACTTTATAGTGGATATTTTAGTTCAATCTCGCAAGCAAACAAGGATCTACTTCATTTTGTGGAGTTTATTTTAGCAACGCCAGTTATTTTTTATACAGGAAGTGTTTTTTTTAAAGGAGCAAAAACTTCTATAAAAACAAGAGTTCCAAATATGGACTTACTTGTTATAACTGGAGCTTTGACGGCTTATTTTTACTCAGTTTATGTAATGCTTACAAGAAGCGGGGAGGTTTATTTTGAAAGTGCTGCGATGATAATTACCTTTGTCTTTGGTGGAAAATATTTAGAGCTTTTAGCACAAAAAAAAGCTGTAGATAGGCTTGATAGTTTTTCAAATTTATTAAATAGCGAAGTCATGGTAAAAAATGGAGATAATTTTGAAGCCAAAGATCTAAATTTAGTAAAAAAAGGTGATATTATTTTAATTAATAGTGGTGATAAGGTATTAGTTGATGGTAAAGTAATTAGTGGATCTGGAAGCTTTGATTATGCAAGTTTAAGTGGTGAAAGCTTGCCACTTTTTAAAGAAAAAAATTTATCTGTTGATAGTGGTGCGATATGTCTTGATGGAAGCCTTACGTATGAAGCAAGTTGTGATTTTAAAAGCTCACTTTTAAATAAAATAATAACCTTGCTTGAAAATGCTTCGTTTAAAAAATCTAAAATAGAATTTCTTACAACTAAAATTTCAGGCTATTTTTCAGCAGTTATTTTATCACTTAGTTTAATAACTTTTATTTATTGGATGATTTTTAATTCAGATTTACAAAAATCAATCTTAGTTGCAGTAAGTGTTTTAATTGTAGCTTGTCCATGTGCACTAGGACTTGCAACGCCTGTTGCAACCCTAGTCGGACTTAGCATAGGACTTAAAAATAAAATCATTTTTAAAGAAGCTGCTATTTTAGAAAGTGTTGCTGGATGTGAAAATATAGTTTTTGATAAAACTGGAACTCTTACAAAAGGTGAATTTGAAGTTATAAATTTTACTAAATTTAAAGAATTTGATGAAAATCTACTTTTAAATTTAGTTAAAAAATCAAACCATTTAGTAAGTAAATCTATTTTTAAATTTATAAATGATAAGGTTAAATTTAACGAACTTAAATTTAGCGAATTTAGCGAAATTGCAGCAAAAGGCGTAAAAGCAAAATATCAAAATTTTGATTTAATAGGTGGAAATTTTAAGTTTTTAAATGAGTGCGGTATAGAGTGCAAAAAAAGTGATTTAACAAACTACTTTTTTGCTATTGATGGTGAAGTTGTAGCAAAATTTGAGCTTGAAGATATGCTAAAAGACGATGCTAAAATGCTTATTGAAAACATTAAAAATCTTGGATTAAAACCATATATTTTAAGTGGCGATAATGAAAAAGTTGTAGAAAATGTGGCAAAAAAACTTGGAATAAATGATTATAAGGCTAATTTTTCTCCACTTCAAAAAGCTGATTTTGTAAAAAATCTTAAAAAAGTTATAATGGTTGGTGATGGCATAAATGATGCAAATGCTCTAAGCATAGCAACTGTAGGTATTGCAATGGGAAATGGCGCTAGTATAAGTGTTGAAAAAAGCGATGTAGTTTTAATGGATGATAGTTTAAAAAGTCTTTATGAGATGATAATAATTTCTAAAAAAACATTAAAAACCATTAAAGAAAATTTAGCAATATCATTTTTTTATAATGCCATAACAATTCCACTTGCTGTGTTTGGGTACATAATACCACTAATTGCAGCACTTTCAATGAGTCTAAGTTCACTTGCCGTAGTGCTAAATAGTGTAAAAAATTTAAAGGATTAAAAATGACTGGAATCATAGCTTTAATGATGTTTGTATCAATACTACTTGGAATGTGTGCATTATTTGGGCTCTTATGGGGAATAAAAACAAAACAATTTGAGGATTATTCTAAATTTCTAGATGGAACTAAATTTGATAGCGAAGATGCATTAAATGATGCATATAAAATGGAACAAAAGAAAAAAGAGGCTTTGAAAAACAGAAAAGATAATAAAGATTTAGAAAAAGATAAAGGCTACAGACCACCTGATTAATTATGTAAATTTATAAGATAAATAAAATAATTTTTTTAAAAAATATAGTAAGTTAAAATGAGGGGAATTTCCCCTCGAAGTACTATTTTAAAGTTTGAATATATTCAACTACAGCTTTCATATCATCTTCACTTAGAGTTGCCATTTGACCTTTCATAATAGCACCCATATTGTAAAGACCTTTTCCGTTTTCGCCCATTTCACCAGCTTTATATTTAATCATATTTTGAACCATTTCTTCTGGATCAAGTGTTTTTAAAGCAGGTATTTTATTTAGATAAACTTTTTCAGCTTTTGGGCCGTGACAGGCAATACATTTTTTATAAACAGTTGCACCATCAGCTGCAAAAGCTCCGCTAAAAGCAACTCCTAATACTACTAAACTTAATGCAAGTTTTTTCATTTTTATTCTCCTTATTTTTACTTTTTAGTTATATAAAACTACATTTAAAGTCTTACAAAAAACTAAACTCTATATAATAGATGTACATATTATAAAACTATTTTTTAAATCATTATTTAATAAAAAATATTAATTATGATTTAAAATTAGCGCTCTTTATATGCTCCAATGTTTAGAATTTTTTCCATTCTTTTTTCTAAAAGCTCATCTACACTTAACTTTTCAAGCTCGCTAAGTTCTTTTAAAAAATACTCGCCAACTTCTTTTATAGCACTTTCTTTATCTCTATGCGCTCCTGTTTTAGGCTCTTGTATAACATCATCTATGAGTTTATGTTCTTTTAACTCACTAGCTGTTATTTTCATAGCCTTTGTTGCAAGCTCACTTTTAGTAGGATCATTCCACAAAATTGCAGCACAACCCTCAGGTGAAATAACTGAAAAAATAGAGTTTTGCATCATGGCAAGCCTATCACTAACGCCAATAGCTAATGCCCCTCCACTTCCACCTTCACCAATTACAACAGAAATCATAGGAACTTTTAAAGAGCTAAACTCATATAAATTTTTTGCTATTGCTTCGCTTTGACCTCTTTCTTCTGCACCAACACCTGGATAAGCACCTGGAGTGTCTATTAAAAACAAAATTGGGAGATTAAACTTTTCAGCCATTTTTGCAACCCTTAAGGCTTTTCTATAACCTTCAGGATTTGGCATACCGAAATTTCTTTTTATTTTATTTTTAGTGCCTCTTCCCTTCTCCTCGCCAATAATCACAACTTTTCTATCAGCCATATAGCCTATAAAACAAACTATCGCAGGATCATCTCTAAAGGCTCTATCTCCGTGAATTTCATATCCATCTTTTAAAAGAAGCTTTATATAATCAAGTGAATATGGGCGATCAGGATGACGAGCTAATTGAAGTCTTTGGTATTCTGAAAGATTTTTATAAGTTTTTACAACCTCTTTTTCCAAATTTTTATTTAAAATTTCAACAGCATCATCATCGCCCCTAATTTTTGCACTTGAAATTTCTTCATCAATTTGCTTTATTCCTTTTTCAAAATCCAAATAATTAGCCATTTTTATATCCTCCTAAAAATTACAGAACCGTTTGTCCCTCCAAAGCCAAAAGAATTACTCATAACTACTTTTAAATCAGCCTTTCTAGCTACATTTGGAACATAGTCTAAGTCGCACTCTTCATCTTTTTCAATCTGATTAATTGTAGGTGGGATAATTCCATTTTCCATAGCCATAATAGAAATAACTGCTTCAGTTGCACCAGCTGCACCTAAGCAGTGTCCTGTTTGACCTTTAGTTGAGCTAACTGCTGGAACATTATCTTTTCCAAAAAGTTCCTTTAAAGCATTTGTCTCATTTCTATCATTTATGGCTGTTGAGGTTCCGTGAGCGTTTATATAATCAATCTTTGGACTTCCTGCCATTTCGTAAGCTTTTTTCATAGCTCTTAAAGGACCTTCAAGTGTTGGAGAAGTTATGTGAAACGCATCACCACTTTCGCCAAAGCCAATTATTTCTGCATAAATTTTTGCACCTCTTTCTTTGGCCTCTTCATACTCTTCTAAAACAAGTGCAGCAGCACCCTCGCCCATCACAAAACCATTTCTACCTTTATCAAAAGGTCTTGAAGCAGTACTTGGGTCATCATTTCTTTCAGATAAAGCTTTCATTGCAGCAAATCCACCAATTCCAAGCTCGCAAATAGCAGATTCAGCACCAACAACAAGCATCTTTTTAGCCTCACCTATCATTATGCTTTTTGCACCTTCACAAATAGCATGAGTTGAAGCTGCACATGCAGTTACGCTTGATAAATTAGGACCTTTTAAACCGTGCGCAATTGACACCATTCCACCAAGCATATTAACAAGTGCTGATGGTATAAAAAAAGGAGAAATTCTTCTAGGGCCTCTTGTTGAGCACACAATAGCATTTTTTTCAATATTTGGAAGTCCACCTATACCAGAAGCTGAACTAACACCAAACTCATCACCATCAAAACTATCAAATTTGGCATCTTCCATAGCTTCAGCTGCGGCTTTTAAGCCAAGCTGGATAAATCTATCCATTTTCTTTACCTCTTTGCCGTCTTCTACAACGCTAAGAGGATCAAAGCCTTTAACTTCGGCAGCTATTTGAACAGGAAGTCTACTTGCATCAAATGAAGTTACTTTACCAACACCTGTTTTGCCATCACAAATAGCCTTAAAAGAGCTGTCTTTGTCAAGACCTAGTGCATTTATCATGCCTATACCTGTTACTACCACTCTTTTCAAAATATCTCCCTTAACAATAAAAATTAAAGTTTTTCTATATAATCAACTACATCTTTTATGCTAAGTAGTTTTTCAGCATCGCTATCTGGAATTTCAACATCAAATTTCTCTTCTAAAGCCATAATAAGCTCAACAACATCTAAGCTATCAGCACCTAAATCTTCTACGATTTTAGAATCAAGCTTTACAGCATCCGCATCTACACTAAGTTGTTCTACAACTACATCTCTTACATCTTCAAAAACTGCCATTTCAGCACTCCTTAATAAAAATATTTAATATTTTACAATATTTAAGCTTTTGTTTTAGTTAAAACAATTTTTAATTATATCATATTTAGCTTATATCATATATAAAATTATAAGCTTTTATTACATATATAATCCACCATTTACTTTTAAGACTTCTCCTGTAATATAGCCTGCATCATCGCTTAATAAAAAAGCAACTGCATTTGCTATATCTTTTGGATCTCCAAGTCTTTTAAGTGGAATTGCATTGATATATCCTTGTTTGATTTCATCGCTTAAAACATCTGTCATATCAGTAGCGATAAATCCAGGAGTTACACAATTAAAACGAATTCCTCTACTAGCTCCTTCTTTGGCAAAACTTTTACTCATAGCTATCATTCCACCTTTGCTAGCTGAGTAATTAACTTGACCAGCATTTCCCATCTCACCAACAATTGAAGCAATGTTTACAACTGAACCAAAGCGTTTTTTACTCATAACTTTTAAAGCTTCTTTACTTCCTATAAATGCAGATGTTAAATTTGCATTTATTACACTTGTAAAATCTTCAAGTTTCATTCTAATAGCTAGCTTATCATTTGTAATGCCTGCATTATTTACCAAATAGCTTAGCTCACCATCTGAGTCAATTATAGTTTTTATAGCCTCTATAAAATCATCTTCATTTGTTGCATCGAATTTAATAACCGCTGCTTTAAAGCCATTTTTGGTAATCTCTTCGCATAGAGCATCAGCAATTTCTGGCTTTGAGCGATAATTTATCCAAACTTTAAGACCTTTTGAAGCTAAAGTTTTAGCAATTTGGGCACCAATACCACGACTTGCTCCTGTAATTAAAACATTTTTACCGCTAAATTCCATACTAAATCCTTAATATTTAAATCAGCCGTAATTTTATAATAAAAAAGTAAATTTATAAATTGAATAGTTTAAATTAATTTTATTTAAAGAGTTTAATAGTTTAATTTTAGAAATTTTTAATTATTTGCCGCCAAATTTAATAAGAGCAGATCCCCAAGTAAATCCTCCACCAAAAGCATCAAGCAAAAGCAAATCTCCATTTTTTAAATTGTTATTTTCATAAGCATAATTTAATGCCATTGGAATAGAGGCAGAGCTGGTATTTCCAAATTTATCAACCGTTACAACGCACTGATTATCACTTAAATTAAGTCTATCTTTTACTGCATTTATTATTCTTAAATTTGCTTGATGAGGAACAAATAGGTTAATTTTTTCACTTGAAATTTTATTTTTTTCTAAAATTTTTAAAACATCATTTGTAAGAGTATTAATGGCTGTTTTAAAAACTTCATTGCCTTTCATGTGAATAAATTGCAAGTTATTTTCAAGAACAAATTTAGAAGTAGGATTTTTTGATCCACATCCTGGAGTTATAAGCAAATCACCCTTACTTCCATCACTTGAAGTGTGTGTGTCTATAATGTAGTTTTCATCCTTGCTTTCTGAAATAATAGCCGCACCTGCACCATCGCCAAATAAAACACAAGTCGTTCTATCATTCCAATTAACAATTGAGCTAAGCTTTTCAGCTCCAATTATTAAAATATTTTTTTTAAGCCCGCTTTCAACCATGCTTTTTGCTATTTCGATTAAATAGATAAATCCACTACAAGCAGCACTTATATCAAATGCCATAATATCATTGATGCCTAAAAGATCAGCTATCCTACATGCAGTTGATGGCATGCAAAGATAATCAGGCGAAATAGTAGCACAAATAATACAATCAATATCATCTATGGTCAAATTTGCTCTTTTTATAGCAAGTTTTGCAGCTTTATATCCTAAATCACTCGTAACTTCATCTTTGGCTATATGTCTAGTTTTGATGCCAGTTCTTTTTGTAATCCAATCATCACTTGTTTCTACCATTTTTTCTAAGTCTTGATTTGTTAAAATATATTCAGGCGCATAGGCTGCAATAGATATCATAGATGCTTTTTTCATTTATCTTATAACCTTATTTATCTTTTTTAAACTTTTCAAGTTCATTTACAACATCGCAAGTAATGTCTGATTTTGCAAAATCAATTGCTTGAAAGATAGCATTTTTAATAGCTTTTGATGAACTTTTTCCATGGCTTATGATAACGCACTTTTTAATGCCTAAAAGTGGTGCTCCACCATACTCTGCATAATCAGTTTGTTTTTTGATATTTTTAAATCCAGACTTTAAAAGAAGCCCCCCAAGTTTTGCCAAAAATGAGTTTTTAATTTCATTTTTTATAAGCTTACTTATAGCAGTTGCTACACCTTCGCTTGTTTTTAAAACGATATTTCCAACAAACCCATCGCAAACAACAACATCAACCGAGCCATCAAAAATTTGAGCCCCTTCGACATTTCCAATAAAAGAATCTAATCTTTTTAAAAGTTTAAAGGCTCCTTTTGTTGGTTCGTCACCTTTGCTTTCTTCTTCTCCGTTTGATAAAATTCCTATTTTAGGATTTTTTATATCCATAATATTTCTTGCATAAGCAAGTCCCAAAACCCCAAATTGAAAAATATGCTCTGCTTTGCAATCAACATTTGCCCCAACATCAAGCAAAAGAGTTTTGCTTCCTTCTTTGCTACAAGGCATAAATGTAGCAATACCTGGTCTTAAAACTCCACTTAACCTACCAATTTTAAGAGTTGCCAAACTCATAGTTGCGCCGCTATGTCCAGCAGATACAATAGCTTCACAAACTCCATCTTTTACCAACTCAATAGCTTTGTAGATGCTTGTATTTGGTTTTTTAAAAGCACTTGTAGCTTCCTCTTTCATGGTTAGAATTTCATCAGCTTGAACAAATCTAACTTTATCCATAAACTCATTAGGGATAAATTCCTTTATGGCCTTTTCATCACCTACTAAGAAAGGTTCAAATTCCCTTTGTTTTAAGGCTTCTACAACACCTTTTACAATAGGCTCACAGCCAAAATCCCCACCCATAGCATCTACTGCTATCTTTATCATTAGTATTCGCCGGTTGTTTTATTTGCGCGGTGTGGTATTTTCCAGCTACCGTCTTTATCTTTTACAGGAATAGGAAGTTTTACACTATAGTGTGTTCTTCTTTTCGCTGCTCTAGTTTTACTAACGCGTCTTTTTGGAACTGCCATTTTTTCTCCTTTATAAATTTATTACTGTTTTGAGCACTCATCACAGTAAAAATAGCCACTTTTAAAAGATTCAACTTCGCTTTGAATAACTTCATCAAAGTCTATTTTACCGTCAAAAAACTCTATAACATTATCAAGTGTTTGCAAGTTATAAACTCCGTTGCTTAAAATTATATCTACATTTTCATCTAAGCTTAAAGTGATATCTTTGCCACATCTATTGCAAATATATGGAATCTCTCCAAAAATATGTGCGTTTAAATTTATAACTTTGTCACTAACTTTTTCTAAACTTCCTTTTAAATTTACACCATTATAAGAAGTTTCTACAAAAGAAATTTTTTGATTTAAAAAATCTATTTTCAATTTTTTAGCAAATCTCTCTTTGCGCGAAGAAAAATGCTATTTCTGTTTTTGCATTTTCCAAGCTATCACTTCCATGAACTGCATTTGCATCAATGCTTTCAGCAAAATCAGCTCTAATTGTTCCTTTTGCTGCTTCTTTTGGGTTTGTTGCTCCCATAAGCTCTCTATTTTTAGCAACTGCATCATTGCCTTCTAAAACCATAACAACAACAGGACCACTTACCATAAAATCAACTAACTCACCAAAAAAAGGTCTTTCTTTATGAACTGCATAAAATGCTTTTGCATCACATTTGCTAAGTTTAACTTTTTTCATAGCAGCAATTCTTAATCCATTTGATTCAAATCTATCAATTATTTTTCCAATAACGCCTTTTTTTACAGCATCAGGTTTTATTATAGATAGTGTTCTTTGCATAAATTCTCCTTAAAAATAGTACAAATTATATGAAATTTATAAAGTTGTGATAATATCTAAAATTTGATTAAAAAAAGTTTAAGCCCAAAATGAATTGGGCCTAGTGATTAATCTACCACAGCTACGCTGTCATCTCTTTGATCGTTTGGAATTTCTTCTCTGTATGGTTGACCATCAACAACTTCACTCCAAACAATACATCCATCAGTTGGACACGCATCTGCACAAGCTGGTGAGTCATTATGACCTACGCACTCAACACATTTATCAGCATAAACATAATAAATATCTTCTCCATTTGGGTTATCGCTATCATCTACAATAGCCTCAACTGGGCACTCATCTATACATGAACCACAGCTTATACAGGTATCAGTAATCTTAACTGCCATTTTTTCTCCTTTATCGATAATTTTAAAAGTTGATAATATCATAATTTGAATTAATAAAAAGTAAAATTTACTTTGAAATTTATAAAAAAAATAATGAATTTATTACTTTAAGATAAATTTAGATTTGATTAACTCAAATGCTTTATAATATTGCGAACAAAAATTAATTAAGAGGAGAAAAGATGCTAGTAACAAAAAAAGCACCTGATTTTACAGCTACAGCTGTATTAGGAAATAACACAATAGTTGGAGATTTTAATCTCTATAAAAATTTAGGTAAAAACGGCGCGGTAGTTTTTTTCTACCCAAAAGATTTTACATTTGTTTGCCCTAGTGAAATAATTGCTTTTGATCACAGATATAATGATTTTAAAGAAAGAGGAATTGAGGTTATTGGAATTAGCACTGATAATGAGTTTTCTCATCTTGCTTGGAAAAACACTCCAGTAAATAAAGGTGGAATCGGAAATATCAAATATCCTTTAGTGTCAGATATCACAAAGCAAATTTCAAGAGATTTTGATGTACTTTATGCTGATGCAGTTGCACTTAGAGGTTCATTTTTACTTGATAAAGATGGCACTGTAAGACACATGGTTTTAAACGATGATGCACTTGGTAGAAACATAGATGAGATGCTAAGAATGGTTGATACTATGTTATTTACAAATGAGCACGGAGTTGTTTGTCCAGCTGGCTGGAACAAAGGCCAAGAAGGTATGAAAGCAAATCCTGATGGTGTTGCTGATTATCTAGGCAAAAACGCAGATAAACTATAATCTCAATGGGGAGTTTTCCCCATTTTTTTAAAACTAAAAAACTTCTAAATTCTTACTATTTTTATAAAATTTTATTTACAAATTTTAAATTTTTATCTATTTTTATAGTTATTATGGTTAAAATAGATTGATTTTAAAATGAAATTTAAGGCGAAAAATGGAAAAAAACTTAATTCTTGGCATAGAAAGTAGTTGTGATGATAGCTCAATTGCTTTAATAGATATAAAAACCTATAATTGCATAGAATATCTAAAAATATCTCAAGAAAAAGAGCATTGCGAGTTTGGTGGAGTTGTGCCTGAACTTGCAGCAAGGCTTCACACAGCTGCACTTCCTAAACTACTTGAAAAAATAAAAAATCATTTTGATAATATCGCTGCCATTGCAGTTACTAATATGCCAGGTCTTAGTGTGAGTTTGGTTGGTGGTGTAAGTATGGCAAAGGCTTTAAGTGTGTCTTTAAACATTCCATTAATTGAAGTAAATCATCTTTTAGGACATATTTACTCACTTTTTTTAGACTGCGAGGCTAAATTTCCACTTGGAGTTTTGCTAGTTAGTGGCGGACACACAATGGTTTTAGATATAGATAAAGATAAAAATATAAAAATAGTAGCAAAAACCGGAGATGATAGCTTTGGTGAGAGCTTTGATAAAGTAGCTAAAATGATGAATTTAGGCTATCCTGGTGGCGTAGTAATAGAAAATTTAGCAAAAAACGGTACGAGCAAATATAACTTTACAATACCACTTTTACATGATAAAAGAGTAGAATACAGCTTTTCAGGACTTAAAAATCAAGTAAGATTAGCCATAGAAGAGTGTGGGGATTTGAGTCAAACCGATAAAGAGAATATAGCTTTTTCATTTCAAAAAGCAGCTATTTCACATATAATGGATAAATTAAGTAAAATTTATGAAGTTAAAAAATGGAAAAATTTTGGTGTTGTTGGGGGAGCTAGTGCAAATTTAGTTTTAAGACAAAATTTAGAAAATTTATGCAGCAAATTTAATGCAAACCTTTTAACCGCACCTCTTAAATACTGCTCAGATAATGCTTTAATGATAGCAAGAATTGGAGTAGAAAAGTATAAAATGGGTAAATTTATAAGCTACCAAAATTTAGAAATAAAACCTAAAATTGATAAGCTTTGCTTATGAAATTTTAAAACATCCAAAAAATGCAATAAATTAAATTTTAAATTTAGCGACTAAAACATTAAAACTAATTTATTGCAGTATCTAAAAAAGACTTAGCTATCAAATAAAGTATTGATTAAAGCGTAGGTATAAATTTAGCTAATGCATTTATCTCATCATCACTTAACTCGCTTGCCGTTCTGTGCATTGTGGCTTTTAGATTTCCACCATAATTTATATCGTTTTTATATCCCATAAGATCTGCTTTTATCTGATTTTCATCAAGCTCATTTATAATTTTACTGGCTTTTAAAGCGCTTTTTTCACCATATCTACCATGACAAGATGCACACTTAAAATCAAAATATTCATCAACACTTTTGCCGTTAAAAATATTTATATTTTTAGTGATTTTTTCATTAGTTTGTGAAGTTTTAACTGTATTTTTTACTTCATTGTCTTTTACTTCATTTTCGGTTTTTGCGTCTTGAGTTTTTTCATCAGTTTTTTTACTATCATTTGAGCATCCTAATAAAAAAAATGAGATAAAACAGGCCAAAATAAATCTCATCATAAATCCTTTTTAAAAAAATTTATGAAATTATACCAAAAATTTATGAAATTATAAAAATTATTAATTAGTTACTTTTTTAAAGAAAAGCCCAAAATTTTTGGGCTTTTATAGATTAATATGTTATGATATCAACATTTACGCGTCTATTTGGTGCAAGACACTCAATAAGTTTATTTTTAACAAGACTTGAGTCACACTCTTTAACAGGCTCGCTTTCACCAGCTCCTTTAGTTGTGATTTTGCTACTTAATATTCCGTTTTTAACAAATTCACTTTTAACTGAATTTGCTCTTTTTTGCGAAAGGATAAGATTTGATTTATCACTTCCAATTAAGTCTGTATGACCTACAACAAAAATAGTTTTTATGTTTTCTTTACCAAATTTATTTACTAAATTTGAAATTTCATTTTTTCCATTTTGACTTAAATTAGCACTTGCAAACTTAAATAAAAAATCACTTGATAGCTCAATGCTTTGTGTTTTTTTGTTTTTATTTACAAAGTCCTCGCACTCCTTAGTGTTCCAAAACAAACTAGCTGCTTTATATGTATCAAAGTCATAAACTACTTTATACTGACAAATCATATCTTTATCGCCAGCTTTTTCTTTAAGATTAAAAAGATAGTCCCACTCAACTACATACGCAAATCCAGCTGGAAAATGTGGAACTCCGATAAGTTTTCTTATCTCGTCTTTACTCATTCCAACTTCGATTTTTCTTATATTTTCCAAATTTACACCCAAAGCTTTATTGTAAATGCTTTTTTCTGGTTTTGGAAAAGTAACTTCATCTTTTGTCATTATGCCATTTCTTGGCACTTTTGTACTTGTTTTTGTAGTACAACCTTGTAAGAAAAGCATCCCCACAACTGCTAAAACTACTAAAAAAATTTTTTTCATATTTTTATCCTTTTTATAATATCAAAAAAGAAAGAGCATAAGCTCCTTCTTTTAATTAAAAATGAAATCCTACAGATAAAGCAGCTCCTGCTTTTTCTTGTGAATCATAACTTGCGCTACCTTTAAATACCCATTTTCCACTATCGCTCATTTTTGATAAGCCTATCGCCATAGCTGACTCACCATCATAAAAGCCACTTCCTAAACTAACCATTCCCTTTCCTGGGATTGTTGCTTGTGGAAGATTTCCTACTGCTAGAGCTGAAGCTGTTCCAGCACTAGCATCTTTTTTATACTCGCCAAGCTTTCCATAAACATCGTTTAATCCAGCTCTTAGTTGTCCCATAGTAGCAGCATCTGAGTCCAGAACACCAGGGGCAACATTGCTTATAGTTCTTTGAGTTACTGTACCATCTTTATTTAACCCACCAACAGATACTGTGTTTGGTCTTTCAACTACTTTTCCATTTGACACAACTTTTGTATTTGAACCAGCACCAATAGCAACTGAGTTTACACCTTTTGCTTCTGCTGGAATGTTATTATCTACAATTTCACCATTTTTGTCAAATTTACGATTATCTGCTGCTATCCACTGAGCACTTTGACTAACTCTTTGAACTGCTTTTAGTTGAGCAACATTTACTGCATCTGAGTCCTCTGTACCAGCTGCAACACCTGTAATTTGACGAGAGGCTATAAGTTTTTCTCCATCAAATTCCCCAACCGAAACAACTCCTAAGCTTCCTTTTGATGTTTCTTTTATAGCTTTTTCTTGCTCAGCAGTTGCACCAGTAGGTATATAGCCTTTTAAATTTGTTGTTCTGTTTGCAACTGAACCACTTCCAAGAGCTACACCACCAGCAACACTTGTTATAGAATTTGTTCCTATAGAAACTGCATTTTCGGCGTTATTGCTCACTTTTGCTTGCATTCCTATAGCTACACCACCTTTAGAATCTGCGCTTGAGTCATGCTCATCTAATTTACCTGTTCCCTTGGCTTGACCATCATTAACATGGAAAAATCTTGTTCCTTGGGTGTTAATATTTTTGATAGAATTTACTATCATATCAATAGCCCCAGCTCCATCAGCAACTACTTGTTTTTGACCAGAAGCTGAATTTGTAACTAAATCTTTTTTGATTTTATCTAAATCTATTGTTTTGTTTCCATTAGCATCATCTTTAATATATGTATTTCCTATAATATTATTGATATTGGTTGAAACATTGACTATCTTTCCATCAACAGTTGCAAGATCACCGATAGTAGCAGCGTTATGTTTATACTTTTCCTTTTCAGAATCACTTAATTCTTTATAATCGGCTATGGTACCATCTTTTCCATTTTTACCTAAACCATCCAAGCCACTCTTTAATCCAGTGATTTGCTTATCATTCATAGCAATACCATCTGCTGTTATGCTAGGTCCTTTTGTTCCATCAACTTGGGTAATTGTCAAACCATCATTTCCAAGTCTTGTCTTAATTTCGCCATCTTTTCCAAGATTAATCTCATCGTTCAAGGCTACTTTTACTTCGCCGTTTTTAACTGAAGTTGTGATATTTTTACCATCTCCGTTGATATTAAGAGTTTCGGTTTTTAAATTTACACTTCCTTTAGTGCTTTTATCTCCTTCTATATTTAAATTAACACTACCAACTTGGGTATTAATTTGTTTTACAGCTTCTTTAAGGTCTTTATTTGTAACTACATTTGTATCTGCGTCTTTATTCTTTCCATTATCAAATGTGTATATTTCATCTCCAGCATTAATTACTAAATTGCCACCTTTTTCAGTAGTGATTGAGTTGATGTTTTTAAGATCTTTTGATAAGCCTACAACAATATTATTGCCATTTATATTTGTCATAATGTTTTTGCCACTATCAAAGTTAGCCCAATCGGTATTTGCAGTAGCACCTTTAATTGAAATTTGTGTACCAAGTTTTGCAGTGTGTTCACTACCTGCGTTGGCATTGAATTTTAGACCTTTATCGGTTAGGCTTGTGCTGATAGTATCAGTATAGTTTTTAACTGCATCAGCTTGAACTAACTTAGTTCCACCATTAGCAATATCATCTGTTCCTACATTTTCACCAAGTTTTGATTTTTTATCTTCTTTATCTTTTATGTTATCACCATCTATTTTTAAATAATTTTCATCTAGACCTTTAGTAGCTAACTCTTTAACTTTGGTTTCATTGAGCGATAAAGTAAATTTACCGTTTTCAGCTTTTGTAGTAATACCTGAATTAGCACCACCTACAACACTAAGACCATCTTTAAGTGTTACTTCGCCATTTCCACTATCACCTGTTATAGCAAATTTTGAATCACCTACAACTTTGGTTACTTTAGTAGTCAAATCTTTATTTGTAATAACACTTGTATCTACTAAATTTGTATCTCCAAATGTGTATTGCTTATTATCTCCAGCATTAATTGTTAAAGTGCCTTTGTCCTCAGTAGTGATTGAGTTGATGTTTTTAAGATCTTTTGATAAGCCTACAACAATATTATTGCCATTTATATTTGTCATAATGTTTTTGCCACTATCAAAGTTAGCCCAATCGGTATTTGCAGTAGCACCTTTAATTGAAATTTGTGTACCAAGTTTTGCAGTGTGTTCACTACCTGCGTTGGCATTGAATTTTAGACCTTTATCTGCAAATGATTTTAGTTGAGCGACATTGACTGCATCAGTGTCTTTAGTTCCTGCTGCAAGATTTGTGATTTGGCGAGTAAAAGGCTCTACTGGATCTGAATTTTCATCAAGTCCATCTATTTCAGAGCCAACTGATATAGCACCTTTTGTATTCGCAACTGTTTTTGCAACAGCTTCATTATCACCCAAATAAACTTCTTTTTTTGTAGTATCATCAAGAGCTTTTGTAGTTGCTTGTGAGTATAGTCCTAAAGCTACAGAGTCATCTTCTAGTGCTTTTGATCTGTACCCTAAAGCTAGTGATTGTTTTCCATTAGCTTCTGACCTAGCTCCAATAGCTGTGGAATAATCTTTGTTTGCTTTACTACTATATCCTACTGCTGTTGATAGACTACCATCAGCTCTTGCCTCAGCACCTAGTGCTGTGGATCTAATTTTCTTAGCCTCTGCCCCTCTTCCAATGGCTGTTGCATCTTCTTCTAAAGCTATTGCTTGATGTCCTAAAGCTACTGATTGAAATCCTAAAGCTTCTGCTTTTGCTCCTATTGCTACGCTTCTTGAATGTCTTTTTCTACTATCATTTTCCTGATAGCCAGTTGCTTTAGCACCTTGACCTATAGCTATAGCACCGGTTCCATTAGTATCTGCATTTTGTCCAATAGATATGGCTCCTTGGGAGCGAGTTATTGTATTTGTACCAAGGGCTATTGCATAATCACCTGTTACCTTTGAATTTACACCTATAGCTATAGAACCATCGCCATTTTGTCCTCTAGCACCATTATCGGCTTTAGTTGCTACTGCCTTTTCTCCAATGGCTATGGAGCTAACACCTTTTGCGCCATCATTATTATAGTTTGAGCCAGTATCCTTATTAGATGAGTTTATGCTTACATAATGAATTTTTGAATTTTCTAATTTTTCATTTATATCAACTGTTTTAGCATAGTCATCTAAATTTACATTAACTTTATATATAGTTTTTCCAGGTGTAGTGGTAGAATCAGTATCAACTGTTGTGTTTTTTCCTTTTTCTACTACAACAGATTCTTGAGCTAGCTTTTTAATTTTAGTATCACTTATGCCAAGTTTTTCTTTCCATACATCAGCATATGTTTCATTAGCTGTATTGCCTGTTTTATTGCTTAAATTTTTTGCATCTAAATCGGCTTTTGCTTTTAACTGAGCGACATTGACTGCATCAGCGTCTTCTGTTCCTGCTGCGACATTTGTGATTTGGCGAGTAAAAGGATTTACTTTATTTCCTTTTGCATCAAGTCCTTCTATTGTAGAGCCAACAGAAATAGCACCTTTTGTGTTTACGACTGTTTTTGCAACAGCCTCATTATCACCCAAATAAACATCTTTTTTTGTAGTATCATCAAGAGCTTCTCTGTTTGCTTTTGAGTATGAGCCAAGGGCTACAGCATCTGTTACTTTCTCGTCACTTATACCACTTCCAAAACCAATAGCAACACCATTTTCTGAATTTACAAGTATGCCACTACCTAAAGCTATTGACCTTACTCCATTTGCTGAAGTTGCTGTATAGTATGTAAGCTTAGATTGCTCATCGTAGCTGTAATTATAAGCTGAGCCTATAGCTATGGCGCCATTTGCACTAGCTCTTGTGGCGGTTCCTATAGTAATGGTGTCATTTAAGGCATCATCTTCTCCATATACCTTAGCAGGATTGTGAACATATTGATTTCCAATAGCTATATTTCTATTGCCTTTGGTGATTTCGTTCTCACCACTACCTTGTTGATCTTTTAGGTTTCTAGCGCCATCGCCTAAGAAAATATTTTGAGAACCTTGATGCTTAAAACCTGCATCTGAGCCTAAATAAAGATTTCCATCTCCTTTTGAGCCTTTTCCTGCATCTTGTCCGATATATACAGCTCCCCAATTTTCCACACTTTGAGGGTCTAGTACATCTGAATCTTTTCCAGCGTTTCTACCTATAAAGATAGATCCATTGCCATTTCTAAGACTAGTTTTACCGGCACTTTCGCCGATAGATACTACATTTTGAGATTTTGCTTGAGCGTTTGGTCCGATAGCTATAGCATTTTCGCTTTTTGCGCCGTCATTATAATAGTTATCTTTGATAGTTGATGATTTTATACTTACATAATGAGTTTTTGAATTTTCTAATTTTTCGTTTAATTGTCCTAAATTTACAGCTTCATCATCATAAATTGCTCTAGCGACATTGCCAAGGCGAATATTTCCATCTTTGTTATCTCCGACTTTTCTACCATTTGGTATTTTGCCATTTGTTTTATCAGCTTGTTTGTATATTTGTGGAGTTGTGTTTATACCGTCTTTTCCGACCAGGCTAAGACGCTCCGGTTTGCTCAACATAAATTCATCGCCTATTTTTGTTCCTAATGGAAATTCAACTTTTGCGAATACAGTTTCTGATTTTATTTTATAATAACCATCTATCATTTCAGGATTACCAATACCATCCTTATCTTTTGGATTAGTTGTTGGTATTCCTGCTAAATAATTCCAAGTGGCAAAACCGAACTCGCCATTTTCCTTTTTTCCATAGTATAGTTTTCTACCCTCTTTTATTAAAGGAGATGTTTCCGCATGATTATGCATATACCATTTTTTTTCTTGCGCGTCATATTGAACAACTTCTCTATCAAGATTTAACAAGGGATCAAACTTTCCTTCGGCTTTATACTCTCCGAAAGTCTTACCACGCCAATTACCATTGCCATCCTTGACCACTTCAAAGAAAATAAAGTCTTTTTCTGTCAGTTGGCTTTTATCTTTTAGTAATGATCCTGTCGGTATAACAAAATGTCTTCCACCTATTTCTACTACACCATTACTATCAATTCTATCTATAATGGACTTATCAAATCTGCCTTTAAATCCTATACTTCCATCAGGATTTACAACCTTTTCCATTCTATAGCCGTCATTGCCAGTATAAACTGTTGTGCCGTTATTTTGAATTTTTGCTATTTCTTGAAGGCCCTCTATTTCTTGTTTACTTGGAGCAGCTTTCAGATCACCTACAAACACTCCGCAAAATAGAGTTGCTGCAAATAGCCCTTTTAGTAAAAAGCCATTATTTAAAACAACTGAATTTCTTAAATCAAAAAAGTTTTTTAAAACCTCAACTTTAGTTTTTGCTGATACTGTGCCACTTCCTTTACTTGAGCTCACACATGAAGCATTTTCAGCTATGGCTACCCAACCAATGCCATCTTTATAGACATGTCTATAAGCTTTGTTCATATCCTATCCTTTTTGTATGAATTTCTTGCCATTCTACCAAAAAATTATTGTTATATAGCTTAAATATTAATAAATTTATAGAATTTATGTAATGATATTTTAAAATAAAATTAAGAATAGTGTGATGTTTAAAACTAAAAATAACATTAAGGTAAATTTGATATAATTTTGGCTTAATAAAAAAAGGTGAATTATGAAAAAAATAGTTTTGATTTTAGTGATGCTTTTATCTGCTTTTGGAAATATACTAAATGAGGCTGATAAGGCGTATGCTAAAAAAGAGTATAAAACTGCAATTAAGCTTTTGCAAAATGCGTGCGATAAAAATATGGCAGTTGGATGCCATAACTTAGCTTTAATGTATCTAAATGGCAATGGAGTGGAGATAAACTTAGAAAAAAGTGCTCTGTTTTTTCAAAAAGCTTGTGATAAAAAAATAGTCCAAAGTTGTCAAAATTTAGGACTTTTGTATGAAAAAGGACTTGGAGTAGAACAAAACTACTTTAAAGCACTTGAAATGTATAAAAAATCTTGTAATGATAAAAAATTAGTTGGGTGTGAGAATTTGGCTTATATGTATGAAAATGGTCTTGGAGTAAGACAGGACTTTAAAAAAGCTAATGAAATTTATACAAAAATGTGTGATAAAAACAATTCAAAAGGGTGTTATAGGCTATATGAAATTTATATGGAAGCAAAATTTATCGAAAAAGATACTAATAAAGCAATAGAGTTTTTAGAAAAATCTTGTCTTGGTGGAAAAAGTGATGCTTGTAGGGAAATGGGCGTTATATATACAGAAGGCGTTTTTATAAAACAAAATTTTGCAGAGGCAAAGGAGTATTTTGGAAAAGCGTGTGATTTAGAAGATATGAAAGGTTGTGAAAGTTATAAGCTACTAAATGAAAGTGGGTTTTAATAAAAACTTTTAAATGTTTTATTAAAACAGCGTTAAACCACTTTTAAATATCTTTTTTTACAAATTTAATAAAAAATATTTTTACTCTTCATCATCTTTATTTTTTTCTTTTTTAATTGCTTTTAGTGTTTGGATGATGTTTCCATCCATTTTTAAAACTTCGTAGATGAAATTTTCATCTTCTGTTTTATCGCCTGCTTTTGGAAGTCTTCCAATTAGGTTAAAAACATATCCACCAATTGTGATCTCTTCTATATCATCATCAAAATCAACACCGGTAATTTCTTCAAAATCTTCTATCTCATAAGTTCCAACAAGCTCATAAATTCCATCTTTTATAGATTTAAATTTAACTTCACTTTCATCGTGCTCGTCGTTGATATCGCCTAAAACTTCTTCAATGATATCTTCCATTGTGATAAGTCCTGATGTTCCGCCGTACTCATCTATAACTAGGGCTGCGGAAATTCTTTCTTTATTCATCATTGATAGTATTGAGGCGATTGATGAGTTTTCAGGGACTATTAAAATTTTTCTAACTATTTTGTTGAAGTCTTTTTTATCGCTTTGTAAAATATCTCTTATATGAATCATCCCTAAAACACTATCTTTACTTCCATCGATATATGGAAATCGTGTGTATTTTGAATCAATAACTTTTTTATAGTTTTCTTCATAGCTTTTTTGAGCATTCAAACAAACCATCTGTTTTCGTGGCGTCATAATTTCTTTTGCAACAGTATCACTAAAATCAACTGCATTTTTAATAATTTGTGTTTCGATAGAATCTAAAACTCCACCTTTTAGACTTTCTGCAACTATTATTTTTATTTCTTCTTCTGAGTGAGCTATCTCGCTTTCTCCAGCTGGTCTTATGCCAATAAGCTTTAAAATTCCTCCAGCTAAAAAATCAAATACTGTAATAAATGGTTTAAATATCACCCAAAAAGCATGAAGAGGCTTTGCTACAAAAAGCACTGATTTTTCAGGTGTTGCTATAGCTACTGACTTTGGAACAAGCTCTCCTAAGACAACATGCAAAAGAGTAATAAAAGTAAATGATATGATAAATGAAACTGAGTGAATGACTGTGGCATTAGCCTCAAAAATAGAATTTATAGGTTTTTCTATAAGCATCGCAACTGCTGGTTCGCCTATCCAACCAAGCGCAAGTGAGCTTATAGTAATGCCAAGCTGTGTTGCACTAAGATAAGAATCAAGCGAATTTGTTATCTCGTAAGCCATTTTGGCATTTTTAACACCATCTTTGCTAAGCTCTTCAAGTTTGCTTTTTCTTATCTTAACAATAGCAAACTCAGATAGCACAAAAAATGCATTTAAAAGCACAAATACAAAAGCTAAAATTAACATTAAACCCGAACTGTCCGTGTCCAAAAGTGTTCCTTTAAATTTATAATGAATAAAAAGCGATTATACCAAAGTTTAGTAAATCGCTTTTTATTTTTAAATCTTTTTAGAGTTCTCGTAAAGTGGCATTACTTTTTGAGCAATTTTAGTTAAATTTGCTATTCTATTATCATGTGATGGGTGAGTTGATAAAAACTCTAAAGGTTGTTTTTGGCTTAGACTTTTCATTTTTTTCCACACGTTAATAGCGGCATTTGGGTTATAACCGGCTCTTGCCATAAGTTCAGTTCCCATATTATCAGCTTCTGTTTCTTGCTCTCTTGAAAATGGAAGTGATACTGCATAAGTTGCTGCCATATTTGCCAAATTTGCTATTTCATTACTTCCAGTAAGAGCTCCAACTGCAAAAATTCCTATATTTTTTGCATAATCACGACTTGCCTTTTCACGACTATGCTCTCTTAAAGCGTGTGACATTTCATGTCCAATAACAGCTGCAAGCTCAGCATCACTTAACTTAAGCTTTTCGATAATGCCTGTATAAACAGCAATTCTTCCACCTGGCATACACCAAGCATTTACTGTATTTTCTTTTATAACATTTACTTGCCAATCCCAGTTTTTTGCATCAGTTCTAAAAACTCCAACTTCTTTTATAAGTCTTTTTGAGATGTTAGTAACTCTTTTTGTTTGGATTGGATCTGTGTTTAAAGTCCTACTAGCTTTTGCTTTTTTTAAAGTACTTGTATATGCAAGTGCGGCACCTTGATCCATTTCTTTTGCACTTACTAAAAGCATTTGTGATCTTGCAACTCCAACTACCCCTGGATTTGTAGTGGTAGCGCAACCTGTTATTAAAAATAATGTTGTAAAAATCGCGGTTAAAATTTTATTCATCACTATTCCTTTGGCTTTAGTTTATTTTCTTCTATTTTTTCTTTTGTAGCCGTATAGGCACGGTTTGAAATTTCTTTAGTTTCATCACTATTTTTTTCAGCTTTTTTACTTTTAAATTTTCCAAAAAACTTTTTTTCTAGTTCATCGATATCTTTTTTTAAGCTTGAAAGCTTGTCATATAGTTCAAAATCATCTATAAATTTAGAACTTTTTGCGGTGATTTCTTTTTTTATATCATCAAATTTATTAATGGCAAGTTTGCTAAATTCTTTATAATTTTGACTAATTGTACTATCTTCAAATTTTGATTTTATCTGAGAAATCATATCACTTGATAGCTTTTTCATCTTAACGATATAGTTATCATACTCTTTTTTTAATATCTCATTAAGAACTTCTTGTGCTGGGTTTTGGGTAGTCGCAGCTAAATTTTTTACTACCAAAACAAACTCTTCTTCCAAATTTGAAAGCTCGTTTTCTAAAATTTGAGCTTTTTGGCTTAGCTCATCAGGTGCAAATTTAAACTCATTTTGAAATTTTTCCATGGATTTTATAATGCCATCATTTACACCTAAAACCGCACCTTTTAAAAGATCTTTTGCATAAATTTTGCTAATATTTGCAACATTTATAGCACGTAATATTATCGTTTTTGAAATTTCTAAAATTCTATATCTTTGAAACTCGCCCTCATTTATGCTTTTATAAGTTAAATTTTTACAAAACTCATATGAGCCTTCAAAAATATCACTTTTTGACTCAATTATGCTTAAAAATACATTTTCACTTATTTCTTTTATAATATCTTTTAAATCGACAGCATCGATTAAGGCTTCATTTATAGCTGATAAAATTTCATTTTTATTTGAGATGTCTTTTGACTTAACCTCATCTTCGATATTTTTCAAATCACTATAAATTTGCTCTCTAAGCTCTTTGCTTTGAAGACCTATGTTTTTTTTAAGCCTTTCAACTTCGTATAAAAGATCATAAATTTCATCTTCTTGTTTTTTATTAAGAGTTTTTTTAAGAGCATAAATTACGCTTTTTACTCTTTCTTTATTTAGTAAATTCTCATCTTTAAGAGCATTTATAAACTCAAAAAAAAGCTCGTTTTTGTTAATTTCTTTTTTATTTTTTAAAATTTCACTAACACTATCACAAACGCTGTTATAAATAATCCCATTTAAATTTTTATTTTCTAAATTTTGTTTTAAAACTTCTTTAAATTTTTCCATAATTAACCTTTATAATACAAATTTTGAAATTTTGCTTAATTTTTGAAAAATTTCATCTCTTTCTTGCTTGGAATTTACCATTAAGCTAACTTTGTAGCTCTTTAAATTAGCTGTTTTATTTGATGGCGAAATATCGGCATCAAGTCCTTCTAAAGCCTTTTTGATAATTTTTTCATCACCATTTAAAATAACCCTATAACTCCATAAAGTTGGATATGAAATTTCAGGACTTTTTTTAAGATCGCACATACTCGCCACTTTTTCCTCCACTTTTATTTAAAAGCATAATCTCATCTATAACCATAGCTTTATCAATAGCTTTTACCATATCATATATCGTTAAAAGTCCTACGCTAACGCCGGTTAGTGCTTCCATTTCAACGCCTGTTTTTCCAGTTATTTTAACAGTAACAAAAAGCTTAAAAGCATTTTTAAGTTCTTCAATATCAACTTTTACCGAACTTATTAAAAGTGGGTGACACATCGGTATAAGTTCGCTTGTTTTTTTAGTCCCCATTATAGCAGCTACAACAGCAGTTTGAAGAACAGGCCCTTTTTTAGCGGTATTTTCCTTAATTGCTCTAAAAGCTTCTTCGCTCATTCTTATAATACCGCTTGCTTTTGCAATCCTTAAAGTTTCATTTTTCAAACTTACATCAACCATTTTTGGCTGATTGTTTTCATCTAAATGTGTAAGCATAAATTTCCTTTTTTAAATTAAACGAATTTTAGCTAAATTTGCTAAATAAATAAAATATTTTGTGTTTTTGGGGTGAATTATTTTAAAAATTTGAAAGTTTAGGGTGCTTAGAAGCACCCATTTTCTACAAAAAGGAGGTTTTTATCTTGTTGGACAAGGAAATAATACACTTTTGTGATAAATTAGATATTAACTTTTTTTAAATACAAATTAACAAGACAAAATTAGTCTTATTTAATTTTATGATTTTATTTTAATATATGGCGGGCAGAAAGGGATTCGAACCCTTGGTAAGTTGCCCTACACACGCGTTCCAGGCGTGCTCCTTCAACCACTCGGACATCTACCCAAATAAATTTAAAAATTAAAACCTTGATTTTAACATAAATTTTATTTTTATGCTAATCTCAAGGTTTAAAGCTTACCTAATCAAGCCACATGTGATCAGTTACTTTTAATTTTATCTCTTTGTTTTGATTTTTTAAAATAGCAACTTTGTCTTTTAAGCAAATACTTATGTTATTTTTATTAGCTAGGCAAATGTCAGTTTTAGATGGCTTTTTAAACAAAGAAAAAGCATCACCTTTATCATCTTTTAAATACGCACTTTCCCAACTATCAAATGTTGCAAGTTCAAATTTAGATGAGTTTTCATCTTTTAAAATAACTCTTTGAGTTATTCCAAGAGGTTCATGTTTTGCAAAATGTGCACAGCCTGATAAAAACAAAACTCCAAAAATAACCGATACTACATTTTTTATCATTTTATAAGCCTTTATTTATAGTAAACTTTCAGCAATTTTTGCTACATTTGTATCACTAAAACCAAAATACTTAAACAAATCCCCAGCTTTACCACTTTCACCAAAGGTTTGCATACCCAAAACCTCATCTGCAAATTTATACCATTCTAAGCCACTTGCTGCTTCAACAGCTAAAACTTTTCCTCTTAAAATTCTATCTAAATAGCTTTTTTCTTGCTTACATAAAATTTCAAAACAAGGCACACTTACAACATTGGTTTTTATATCTTTGCTTTCGAGTAAATTTGCTGCCTTTAAGCAAAGCTCTACCTCGCTTCCACTTGCAATTAAAGTAATTTTTGCATCACTACTTTCTTTTATTAGATATCCGCCATTTTTAGGCTCTCCAAAAACTGGCTTTGGAAGTGGCTCTAAACCTTGTCTTGATAAGACAAAAGCTGAAGGCGCATCTAGACTTAAAGCTATTTGCCAGCATTTTACATTTTCATTTCCATCTGCTGGGCGGAAAGTGTAAAAACCAGGCATAGCTCTAAAAGTGCTAAGTTGCTCGATTGGTTGATGAGTTGGGCCATCTTCGCCAACGCCAATACTATCGTGAGTAAATATAAAAAAATGCTTTAATTTCATTAAAGCCGCCATTCTAGCTGAGTTTTTAAGATAATCACTAAATATAAAAAATGTAGCTGAAAATGGTACAAAAAGACCATATCTTGCAATAGCGTTATTAATAGCCGCCATTGCATGCTCTCTAATACCAAAGTGGATATTTTTTCCATCTGGGAAAGTTCCTGCATCATTTAGCGTTGTTTTATTTGACGGGGCAAGATCTGCACTTCCTCCTAAAAATGATGGGACTGCTTTTGAGATGGCATTTATAATTTTACCGTTACTATCTCTTGTTGCAAGTTTTTGCCCACTAAAATCAGGATATTCAACTTTGCTAAAATCAGGATTTAAAAGTGAGTTTAAAAGCTCTTTTTTTTCACTTGTTAAACTTTCTAAACTTTTTTTCCATAATGCCTCTTCTAAATCACCTTTTTCAACTGCTGCTCTTGTTTGAAATAAGACATCTTCACCAACAAAAAAATGTTTATCTGGGTCAAATCCAGCCTCTATTTTTGCTCTTTGTATTAACTCCTCACCAAGTGGAGCACCGTGAGATTTGGAAGTGTTTTCAAGCTCTAAAGCACCTTTTGCAATTTTTGTATTTGCTATGATTAAATATGGCTTTGTTTTATTTTTAGCCTCACTTAGGGCAAATTCAATCTGAGTAAAGTCATGCCCATCGATTCTAGCAACTTCAAAACCTTGCGCTTCAAATCTTGCTTTTACATCCTCACTCCACGCTAAATTTGTACTTCCCTCAATTGTGATGTTGTTTGAGTCATAAATTATGACTAAATTATCAAGCTTGTGAAATCCTGCTAAAGCACATGCTTCATAACTAATACCCTCTTCTAAATCCCCGTCCCCACAAAAACAATAAACTTTATGATTAATTACTTTTGTTTTTTCATCATTTAATAAATTTGCAGCGTATTTACTAGCAAGCGCAAAGCCAACTGCATTTGCAATGCCTTGTCCAAGTGGTCCTGTTGCTATCTCAACTCCATTTGTAGTAATTTCAGGGTGGCCTGGGGTGCGTGAGTGAAGTTGTCTAAAATTTTTAAGATCATCAAGACTTAAATCATATCCACTTAAATATAAATAGCTATAAACTAAAGCACTAGCATGTCCACCTGAAAAAACAAGCCTATCTCTATTTAGCCATTTTGGATTTTTTGGGTTGTGCTTTATAAATTTCATTAACACGCTCATAATGTCGCTAAGCCCCATAGGAGCACCAGGATGTCCTGAGTTTGCTTTTTGAACCATATCGGCACTTAAAAACTTAATCGTATTTGAAATTTTTGTATTCATAACTATCCTTTTAGGTATTTTTGTATTAAAAAATTTAATAATTCTTTGATTTTTAAATCATCTACTTGATTTAAAATTTTATTTGCTAAATCATCTCTAAATTCTCTTGATTTAGCAACTCCAAGCAAATTTACAAATGAGTTTTTAACCTCATCGTGATTTGTTGGCTTTCCGGCTTCTTCTTCAGTCTTAACAGCATCTATTATGTCATCATTAATTTGAAATAAAAGACCTAAATCAACTCCTATTTTATAAAACTCATCACATTTTTCATCATCTAAACCAGCAATTATTGCTCCCATTTTAAAGCTTGCTGCTATTAATGCTCCGGTTTTATGGTTGTGTAAAAAAATAAGCTCATCAAGATCTAGTTTCTTTTTTTCAAAATAGCAATCAAGTGCTTGCCCTAAAACCATATCACAGGCACTTTTTGATAAAGTTTGAGAGCATTTTACTTTTATTGTGTCATTTAAATTTGCATTTGAAATTTCATAAAAAGCTTGTGAGTTTAGAGCATCTCCAACCAATAAAGCTGTAACTTCGTCAAATTTTTTATGAGTTGTAATAACGCCACGTCTTAAATCAGAATCATCCATAATAGGCAAATCATCATGAATTAGTGAGTAAGTATGTATCATCTCAATTGCTAAAGCAACTCTAAATGCATCTTTTAATTTTTCCTCATTTAAAGCTTTTACAACACCTAAAATAAGCTGTGAACGAAAATATTTCCCGCCATTTGAAAGCATATAATTAAGTGCTTTTTCATAGTATGGATGATAGCTTTTTGCTTTGATTAAATTTGATTTTAAAAAATTTTCAAATTCATTTTTTAAGCCGCTCATCACAAGCTCATTCACGAATTTTCTCCACCTAAATTTCCAAATCCACCAAAGCCACCAAGCATCTTAGAAGCTAGGTTTTTTTTCTCATTTTCTATAAGTTTTACAGCATCATTCATAGCTGAAATAAGTAAAATTTGAAGGCTTTCTTTATCTTCAAATAATTCATCATCGATATTTAAATCAAGAATTTCACCTTTTCCATTTATCTTGATCTCAACCATTCCACCGCCACTTTTTACGCTAAATTCTTTATTGTCATTTTCAGCTTCAATTTCTTTTGCTTTTTTTTGCATCTCTTCAACTAAAGAGCCCATTTTTGAAAAATCAATTCCCTCAAACATACTTTTCCTTTAATTAATTATTTCATTTTGTGAGTTTACTTGCACGATTGTTGGCTTATGTGTATTTGCCTCTTCATCACTCATCAAAGCATAACTTACAATTATTACAATATCTCCAACACATACTTTTCTAGCTGCAGCTCCATTTAAGCAAATTTCGCCTTTTTTAGAACCTTTTATGATATAGGTTGCAAATCTTTCGCCATTATTAACATCTAAAATTTCAACTTTTTGAAATTCTTTTAAATTAGCAGCTTTTATCAAATTTTCATCAATTGTAATTGATCCAACATAGTTTAAGTTTGCATCTGTTACAGTTGCTCTGTGAATTTTACTTTGTAACATTTGTATTTGCATATTTTACCTTTTTATTACTATTTGATTTTTAAAATTTCTTTTACTACAAGCTCATCTGAAAATGGATGTTTTACACCATTTATCTCTTGATAAGTCTCATCACCTTTTCCTAAAATTACAACCATTTCACCATTTTTGGCTAAATCTAGAGCTTTTTTTATAGCTTTTTTTCTATCAGGCTCAACGATAGCGCGCTCTTTATTTTCCATGCCTTTTAAAATATCATCTATGATGTCATTTGGATTTTCACTTCTTGGATTGTCACTTGTAACAATGTAAATTTTTGCAAAATGCTCTACCATGGCTCCCATTAAAGGGCGTTTTGTATGATCTCTGTCTCCGCCTGCTCCAAAAACCACTATAAGCTCATTGTTTTTTAAAGCGTTTAAAACTTTTTCAATTCCATCAGGTGTGTGAGCAAAATCAACTATAACTTTTGGATTATCATTAACAACCTCGACTCTGCCTTTTACACCTGCAAAATTTGATAAAGCTTTTGAAATTTCATCTAAACTTTTCTTAGTTAAAATCTCAACAGCACTAAAAGCAGCAAGTAGGTTGTAAAGGTTAAACTCACCAACCAAATCACTTGAAATTTTTACTTCTTCTTTTGGTGTTTTTATAACAGCTTCTATGCCATCTTTTATGGAGTATGCCAAAATACTAAAAGTTGCTGGAGATTTTAGAGCATAAGTATAGGCATTTTTATAATTAAATTTTATATGAGAATCATCTTTATTAATCAGTTTTGGGGTCTCATCAGCAAAAAAACTACTTTTTACTCTTGCATATTCATCCATAGTTTTGTGATAATCAAGATGATCAACTGATAAATTTGTAAAAATTTTAAGAGCAAATTTTAAATCTTCGATTCTATTTTGGGCAATTGCATGAGAGCTTACCTCCATAACAAAAAAATCACATTTTTGCTTTGTGGCAGTAAGTAAATAGCTTAATGTTTTCATAGGTGAGCTTGTTGTAAGGCCTTTTTCATCAACCATTTTTTCATTTACAAACGCTCCTCTTGTGCCACTTAAAAATACACTATATCCCAAATCAAGTAACATTGAATAAATTGCAGCGGCGGTTGTAGTTTTACCGTTTGTACCTGTAATGCCCACTATTTTAATATTTTCATCAACATTTAAAAGTTTTTTTGCTTCTTTTAAGGTTATTAAATTTGCACCTTTTGCTTTTGCATCTTCCCAAAATTTAGCATTAAAATCACACTTTAAAAAGTAGCAATTTTTAATGCATTCGTTTGAATTATCTGTAATAAAATTATTTTTTAGATCTATTTTCATAATCTTTTATCTTCTGTGCTATAAATTTGGCTTTTGGATATGCTGAGCCATTAATCTGTAAAAAGCTTTCAAAATATTCAACACCTGTGCTCTCAAGCCCATTATCAAGTAAATGTTCTATAAAGTCCAAAAAACTTTGAGTATTTTGAATAATAAGCTTAGTTGATACCATAACGCCTTCCAAGCCATCTTTAAAATTAACTTTTTTTAAAACTATATTTTTAAACTCATCATAAGTTACAGCATCTTCTGATTTTATAATATTATCAATACTATCTTCAAAAGAGGTGTGCTCTATCTCATCAAAAATTGAGTTTAACTCTTCTAGGTTAAGCTCATCTTTTGAAAACATATAAAAATCAAATAGCATACGCGCTTCTTTATTTTGACTCTTTGCAAGTTCGCATAAATTTATTAAAAAGTATATTTCTTCTTTGTTTGTTTTATTAATAGCAAGTGAGAAGTAGAGTTTTGCATTTTCAAAATCTAAAGCTTTGAAAGCACTGTATCCTAAATCTTTATAATTTATCAATATTAAAATCCTCGCCAATTGGTATATTTACTACGCTTAAATCTGGATGAATGTCGATTTTAAGCTGTCTTTCTATAGCATACTTTAGTGTTTGATCGCTTGCTGGACAGCCGTGGCAATGTCCTGTAAGTCTTACATATACGACTCCATTTTTAATACCTAAAAGTTTTAGCCCTCCACCATCTCTTTCAAGCATTGGAGTAACAACTTGTAAGCTTTCTAAAACAGGGTCAATTAACTCTTCATCACTAAATGGAAGCATTTCATATCCTTAAGTTTTTTAACCATTTTAGCGTAAATTTGATAAATTATAAATTTAAATTTTGTAAATGAGCTGAAAAATTCAGCTCAAAAGATTTTTAAATAAGCTCTATATAAGCCATTTGTGCCGCGTCACCGCGTCTAAGTCTAGTTTTTACTATCCTTGTATAACCACCGTTTTGGTCTTTGTATTTTGGAGCAATCTCTTCAACAAGTCTTTTTGTAGTAACTTTATCTTGAATACTAGCAAAAACAACTCTGTGAGCATTAAAATCTCCAACTTTTGCTTTTGTTATAAGTTTTTCAACATAACTTCTAAGTTCTTTTGCTTTTGGAAGTGTTGTTTCTATTTTGCCATTTTTTGTAATGGCTATGGTTAAATTTTTTAGCGTTGCGGCGCGGTGGCTTGACGATCTGCCAAGTTTTCTATAACCATGTCCGTGTCTCATATTTTATCCTTCATTCTTTTCATTTTTTAATTCTTGTATTTTTTCATTTAATTGCTTTTTATGACTTTGAAGCTCAGGTGCATCAACTGGATAGCCTATTTCTTCCATCACAGCTTTAATCTCTTCAAGAGATTTTTTACCTAAATTTTTAATATCTTTTAAAATACTTTCTTCCATTAAAGCAAGCTCGCCGATAAATTTAATACCAGCTTTATCTAAACAATTAAAGCTTCTTGCACTTAAATTTAGATTTTCAATACTTTCAAAAAGCTTTGCATATTCTGAATTTTGAGAAGATGAAGATTTGCCAACAGGTTTTTCAACATCAACTATGTTTTCAAAAACGCCAAGTTGTCTATGCATTGTTTGAAGTGCATTTTGGAAAGCCTCAATAGGTGTAACTTGACCATTTGTTGTAATTGTAAAAACTATTTTCTCATAGTCAGGGTTATCATCAACTAAGGTATTTTCTATATCGTAAATCGCTCTTTTTACTGGTGTAAAAAATGCATCTAATGCCATAAAATCGCTACTAATATAGTCTTTTAACTCTTCGCTTGGGATATAGCCTATGCCTTTTTCTACAATAATAGTAAATTTTAAATCTGCATCTTCATTTAAAGTAGCAACATGTTGGTCAGGATTTACGATATCAACTATATCATTTATTAAATCACTTCCCTTTAAATCTTTTGGTCCTTTAAATTCATACTCTACTATCTCTCTTGCTGAGTTGTTTTTTAATTTAAATCTCAAATTTTTAAGATTCATAATAAAAATAGCAACATCTTCAAGCATTCCGGCAATGCTATCAAACTCGTGTGCCACGCCATTGATTTTAACACCTGTTGGTGCAAAGCCAATACTACTTGTATATAAAAGTCTTCTAAGTGGGTGAGCAACTGTTACAGCATATCCAGTTTCAAATGGATATGCTATTATTTTAGCTACATTTTCACTTACTTTTTCAACTCTTATCTCAGTTGGCGTATGGGCTGAAGTGGTGATTGTTTTCATTAATATCCCCCTTATTATTTTGAGTAAAGCTCTACGATAAATCTCTCTTCGATTGGGATTTGAATTTCTTCTCTTTCAGGAATTCTTGTAAATAATCCAAATTTTTTATCTTTTTCAACATCTACCCAAGGAGCCAAACCTGTTTGCGCTGTTAAATCAACTGCTCTAGTGATTTGTGGGTTTTCTTTACTTTTTTCTATAATTTCTATTTTTTGTCCTGGAAATACTCTATATGATGGAATATCAACTCTTTTTCCATCTACTAAAATATGTCCGTGGCTAACAAGCTGTCTTGCAAAGCGTCTAGTTGTTGCAAAGCCCATTCTATAAACAACATTATCAAGTCTTTGCTCTAATAATTGAACAAAAATAGAACCTGTGTTTCCATCTTTTCTTGATGCTTCTTTAAACAAATTTCTAAATTGTTTTTCGTTTAATCCATACATAAATTTAGCTTTTTGTTTTTCACGAAGTTGTAGTCCATACTCGCTTATTTTAGCTCTTCTTTGTCCATGCTGTCCTGGTGCAAAAGGTCTTTTACTAAGTGCATCTTTTCCTGCTAATCTTCTTTCACCTTTTAAACCTAAATCAGCCCCTAATCTTCTTTCTAATTTTTCAACTGGTCCTGTATATCTTGCCATATTCTACTCCTTACACTCTTCTTCTTTTAGGAGGTCTGCAACCATTATGAGGAAGTGGAGTTATATCTTTAAAATATGTTACTTTAATGCCCTCGATCGCACCAACACTTTTTACAGCTGTTTCACGACCACTTCCAGGTCCTTGAACCTTAATACCAACTTCTTTTATACCATGTTCTTTTGCTTTATTGATAGCATCTTCAACTGCTTGCTGAGCTGCATAAGGAGTTGATTTTTTACTACCTTTAAAGCCAAGTGCACCTGCACTACTCCAAGATATTACATTTCCCATTTCATCAGTTACAGTTATCATAGTATTATTAAACGAAGCACTGATAAAAACAATTCCTTTAGCTATACTTTTTTTAGCTACTTTTTTTCTAATTACTTTTCTTTTTGCCATTATCTAACTCCTACTACTTTGCAGCTGCACCGACAGTTTTACGCTTACCTTTTCTAGTTCTAGCGTTTGTCTTTGTTTTTTGACCTCTTACAGTAAGACCTTTTCTATGTCTTAAACCTCTGTAACTTCCTAAATCCATAAGTGCTTTGATATCCATCGCAACACTTTTTCTAAGATCACCTTCAACCATATAGTGTTCTTGGATCTCTTTTCTAATTGCTGCTGCTTCATCTTCGCTTAGCTCATGAACTCTTTTATCGTAAGAAATTCCAACTGCGTCAAGGATTTTTCTTGATGAAAAAAGCCCTATGCCATAAATGTAGGTTAGACCATACTCGATTCTTTTTTTCTTTGGTAAATCAACACCTGCAATACGAGCCATATTTTATCCTTGTCTTTGCTTATGTCTTGGGTTATCGCATATAACGAAAACTATGCCTTTGCGTTTAACAATTTTGCAATTGTCACATATCTTCTTTACAGAAGGACGAACTTTCATATCTGTCTCCAAAAAAATTATTCCACTTTTTTGCTATGACTGCACTTAGGCTAAAAGATGTCCTAAATTTAGGCGAATTTATTTTAGCCAACTGTTTTTAAAACAGTGGTAATTTTAAAAACACTTCTTCACACAGTTTGTTGCAAGCCGTTATTTTATCTAAAAAAGCTTTAAATTTACTTATACCTATAAGTAATCCTGCCTTTATCAAGGCTATAAGGTGTAAGTTCAACTTTTACTCTATCACCAGGCATAATTTTTATATAGTGCATTCTCATCTTGCCTGCGATATGACATAAAATAACATGTTTATTATCAAGTTCTACTTTAAAAGTAGCGTTTGGTAAAGCTTCTATAACATTACCATCTATTTCAATAACATCATCTTTTGCCACATTTTCTCCTTTCTTTTTTATTTTTGCATTGAATTTTTGATTTTACCATAAATTATTTAAAATGCGTTTAATGAATTTCTCAAAATTGTATTTTTAATAAATTTTTAATGCGTTATGACATAAATTATTAGTGCATATAAATTTCTCAACAAAACTTACTTGGATTTTTAATGTAGAGTGTATGTTTAAAAAAATAGAAATTAAATAGCTTAGAATTAAAACTTAAATTTAAAGGGTTTCCTTTAAATTTAAGCAATACTTAAAATTTCAGCTTTTCCATTTACTACAGCGATGCAGTGTTCGTAGTGACTTGTTCTAAGACCATCTTTGCTAGTTACTGCCCAACCATCACTTGCTACAACAGCTTCGCCACTTTTTTGACAAATCATAGGTTCAATACAAAAAACCATTCCATTTTTTATCTTTGGACCTTGTTTTGGATTTTTTCCTGTTAAATAATTTGGAATTTCTGGCTCTTCGTGAGGCTTTTTACCAATGCCATGACCACAATATCCCTCAAGTGGAACATATCCCCTATCAAGAATGAAATTTTCTATTAAAAAGCTAAGTTCTTTAAAATGCATCCCTACTTTTATATTCTTAATAGCAAAATAAAGTGCATCTTTACTACAATTAATTAAATCCTCATCGCTTTTTGAAATTTCACCAATCCCAAAAGTTCTAGCGCTGTCACCATAATATCCATTAAGCCTTGTTCCAATATCCACACCTAAAATATCACCTTCTTTTAAAATAGTGTTATCTGGAATACCATGGATACATACTTCATTTAGTGATAAACAAGCTGCATTTGGAAAATTATAAAGTCCTTTAAATGCTGGATAAGCTCCATTTTTAGTTATAAAATCATCTATTTTTTTATCAACTTCTAAAAGCGTCATACCAGCTTTTAAAAACTCTTTTGTATAATCAAGTGTTTGAGCGACAAGTTTGTTTGCCGCTCTTAAGTGTTTAATATCATCAACACTTTTTAATGAAATTGCCATTTTTAAAGTCCTACTGCACTTAAAGTTTGGAATTTATTCATATAAATTTGTGCTTCAATTTTTCTCATAGTGTCTAATGCAACTGAAACAACAATCAAAACTGAAGTTCCTCCAAAAGCAAAAGGCACACCTAAAAATTTAACCAAAAGCCAAGGAAGCGTTGATATAAGTCCTAGATAAATAGCACCCCAAAAAGTAAGTCTTCCAGCAACATCGTTTAAAAAAGTAGCAGTATTTTCACCAGGTCTAACTCCTGGAATAAATCCACCTTGTTTTTTCAAATTCTCGCTAATATCTTTTGAATTAAATGCAATTGTTGCATAAAAATATGCAAAAAATACAACACATAAAAACATTAAAATTTGAAACATATAGCCGTTCGGACTAAAAAAGTCATTTATTTTTAGCATTATAGGATTTGAACTTGCTTGGAACATAGTAAGTGGAAACATCAAAACAGCACTAGCAAAAATTGCAGGAATTACTCCACTTAAATTCACTTTTACCGGAATATAGTTCATTATCCTTTTATGTTGATTTTGCATCATAACTTTTCTTGAATAAGAAATTGGAATTCTTCTTTCTCCAAGTTCCACAAAAATAACAAAGCCAATAGTAAGAAGGACTATTAATACTATTAGAATAAGTACTAAGAAATTCATCTCGCCTGTATTTACTAAATTTACAGCGCCAACTATTGCTGAAGGAAGCCCACTTACAATACCTGCAAAGATAATTAAACTTATTCCATTTCCTATACCTTTTTGAGTGATTTGTTCACCTATCCACATTAAAAGCATAGTTCCTGTTAGCATAGACACGCATGAAATTGCTATAAATAAATTTTGATCTATTAATACAGCCTCAGATCCCATGTGTTTAAGTCCTATACTTACTCCAATGGCTTGAACTACTGTTATTAAAACAGTTGCATATCGGATGATTTGCATATATTTTTGCATACCATCTCTTTCTTTTTTTAGTTGTCCAAGCTTTGGAAAAGTTGCTGCTAAAAGCTCCATAATAATAGAAGCTGTAATATAAGGCATAATACCAAGTGAAATTATACTAAGTCTTTCAGCGGCTTTACCACTAAACATATTAAACATACCGAATGCATTATCACTATTTGTTGTAAAAAAGTCTCTAATAACATCGGCATTTACACCAGGAACTGGCACATAGGCCAGTATTCTATAGACAAACAAAAATCCAAAAGTTATCAAGATTTTATTACGAAGTGACTTACTCATTAGTTTTGTCCGCTAGTTCTTATATTTTCATCTTTTATTTTTGAAATAAGATCTTTGGCACTTGCACCAATTAATTTTATTTTTGAAATTTTGTTTGAAAATTTATGTACTGATCTTATGCTTTCAAAAGTAATCTCATCTAAATTTTTGATAGCTGAAATTTTTTCCACATTGATAACATAAGGTTTTTCTACTCTAGAAGTAAAACCAACTTTTGGAAGTCTTCTTTGAAGTGGCTGTTGTCCACCTTCAAAACCTCTTTTTTCATTAAAGCCAGTTCTAGCTCTTTGACCTTTCATTCCTTTTCCAGCTGTTTTTCCCCAGCCTGTTCCTCTGCCTCTTCCAATTCTTTTTTTAGAAGAAGTTGAGCCAACTGCTTTTTGTAAATTTTCTAATCCCATATATTATCCTTTCATCATACTAAGAGCTTTAATAGTTGCTCTTACAACATTTGATGAGTTGTTAGAACCTAAAGACTTAGTTAAGATATCTTGAATTCCAGCAAGTTCTAAAACAGGACGAGTTGAACCACCAGCGATAACTCCAGTTCCTTCGCTAGCAGGTTTTAGTAAAATTTTACTAGCGTTAAATTTAGCTTCAACATCATGAGGAACTGTTGTTCCGCTTAATTTTACTTTAATGATATTTTTAAATGCATCATCAACTGCTTTTTTAATAGCATCAGGAACTTCTTTGCTCTTTCCAAAACCATATCCCACTAAGCCTTTTTTATTGCCTATAACAACTAAAGCTGTAAATCTAAATCTTCTACCACCTTTAACAACTTTAGCCACTCTACTGATATCAACGATTACTTCTTCAAATTCTTCTTTATTGTAATTTTCCATTTTCTATCCTTAGGGCTACAGCTTAATGCCATTTTCTCTTAATGCATCAGCAAATGACGCAATAACACCATGATATAAATATCCGTTTCTATCAAAAACCACCTGATCTATCCCTTTTTCTTTTAACTTATCTGCCATATCTTTTCCTAAAGCTATAGCACCATCTTTATTAGCTTTTAATTTTAAAACACTACCACTACTTGCACAAATTGTTTGTGAAGCTACATCATCAATTGCTTGTGCATAAACAGTTTTGTTTGATTTAAAAATAGAAATTCTAGGGCAAGCAGCTACACCTGAAATTTTAGCTCTAACTCTTTTTTTTCTTTTTATTCTTAGAGATAATTTTTTCTTTAAAATATTTGCTTTCATTTTTTACCCTTATTTCTTAGATGTTTTTCCGGCTTTGCGGATAATTCGCTCATCTACATATTTAATACCCTTACCTTTGTATGGCTCAGGTGGTCTAAACTCGCGAACTTCAGCTGCTACTTGACCAACATTTTGTTTATTATAGCCAGATATTGTTATTATATTTTTTTCAATACTAGCTTGAACACCTTCTGGTAGCTTATAGTTAATAGAGTGTGAAAAACCTAAATTTAATTCTAATACATTGCCTTTAACAGCAGCTCTATAACCAACACCATTTACTTCAAGTTTTTTTGAAAAACCATCAGTTAAACCAACTACAATGTTGTGTGCCAATGATCTATAAGTTCCCCAAAAAGCTCTACTTTGTCTATCTTCGCCTTTTGGTGAAAAAACTATTGAGCCATCTTTTAACTCAACATTTACAAAGCCTTTTGTATCTAGATCTTGAGTAATATTACCTTTTTTAAAACTCAAAACAGTTGAGTTTAGACTTACATCTATACCTTTTGGAATAGATATCGGTTGTTTGCCTATTCTTGACATTTTTTTCCTTTTTACTTGTCTAGGGTATGTCTACTTTTAAGAATGGATACCACAATACCATAAAAAGCAGATTTAAAAAGTTCTTACCAAACTGTGCAAAGAACTTCGCCGCCAATTCCTCTTTTGCTAGCTTCTATACCAGCCATAATACCTTGGCTTGTTGAAACTATAACTGTTCCATAACCATTTTTAAATCTTTTTATCTCATCTTTACCTTGGTAAAGTCTTCTACTTGGCTTTGAAACTCTAGTTAGCTCATTTATAACGCTTCTACCATTTTCATCATATTTTAAAACAACATTTATAAATTTTTTATTGTCTTCTTCTACAACATTATAACTTTCAAGATACTCTTTTTCTGTTAAAATTCTAGCTATTGCCTCAACTGATTTAGAGTGTAGAAGTTTTGTTGTATCAAGTCTTCTTAAGCTAGCGTTCCTAATTCTTGTTAAAGCATCTGATATTAAATCATTCAACATAACTCTTCCTTACCAACTTGATTTTTTAAGGCCTGGAATTAGACCTTCATTAGCCATTTTTCTAAGACAAACTCTACAAAGTCCAAAGTCTCTATAAACAGACTTTGATCTTCCGCAAATTTTACATCTTGTGTATTTTCTAGAGCTAAATTTAGCCTCTCTACTTGCCTTAGCTATCATTGATTTTTTTGCCATATTAATTTCCTTTTGAAAAAGGCATACCTAAAACTTCTAAAAGTCTGTAAGCCTCTTTATCGCTATTTGTTGTTGTAACTATAGTGATGTTCATACCGTGAGTTCTTAAAATTTTATCATACTCAACTTCTGGGAACATTAACTGCTCATCCAAACCAAAGTTATAGTTTCCTCTTCCATCAAAACCATTTTTTGGAAGACCTCTAAAATCTTTTACTCTTGGAAGTGCAACAGAGATAAGCTTATCTAAAAAGACAAACATATTATCTTTTCTTAAAGTTACTTTTATTCCTACAGGGTAACCCTCTCTTACTTTAAAGCTTGCAACTGATTTTTTAGCATTTACGCCAAGTGCTTTTTGTCCAGCTATTAAAGAGATTGTATCTATCATATTTTGAAATACTTTTTGATCTCTTGCAGCATCGCCAGCACCAACGCTAATAACTATTTTTTCAATAGCAGGAATTAACATAGGATTTTTTATATCAAATTCTTTTATAAGCTCAGGTCTTACTTGGTCATTATATTTAGTTCTAAGTCTATTCATAAATTACTCCTCAACCTTTGCAACATTTGAAATATCCATAGGCATTTCCTCACCTACAAAACCGCCATTAGGAAATTTTTCACTAGGTTTAACAGCCTTTTTAGCTACTTTGCAACCCTCGACAATAACTTTTCCTTCTTTTGCAAAAACACTTTTTACAACTCCGGTCTTGCCTTTGTCATCACCAGCAATTATCTTAACACTGTCGCCTTTTTTAATTTTATATTTTGTTATCATTATAAAACCTCCGGTGCAAGTGAAACTATTTTCATAAATCCACCATATCTTACTTCTCTACCAACTGGTCCAAAAATACGAGTTCCAACTGGCTCTTTTTTTGCATCAAGAATAACAGCCGCATTGTCATCAAATCTAATTAAAGACCCATCAAGCCTTTGAATTTCTTTTTTAGTTCTAACAACAACAGCTTTAACAACTTGACCTTTTTTCATTTTTCCGTTAGGTAGAGCTTTTTTAACTGAACAAACAATGATATCACCAACTGTTGCATATCTTCTTTTGCTTCCACCTAAAACTTTTATACACATTAATTCTTTAGCACCGCTATTATCAGCTACTGAAAGTCTTGTAAAGCTTTGAATCATTACTCAACTCCTTTTTTTACAACTTTATATAAGCGAAATGCTTTATTTTTGCTAAGCGGTCTGCACTCAATTGCTGAGATAACATCGCCTATTTGTGTTTGATTTGCTTCATCATGCACTAAATATTTTTTAAATCTTTTAACAAATTTTCTATATCTAGGATGCATAACTTTTCTCTCAACTAAAACAGTTGCAGTTTTATCTCCTGCTTTTTTAAGTACAACGCCTTGAATAACTCTTTTTGATGTTGTCATTTATGCTCCCTTATTAACTGCTGTAATGGCAGTTTTAACTCTAGCAATATCTTTTTTAACCTCACGAATTTCATTAGGGTTTGTAAGTTGCATAGTTTTTAGCTTTCTTTTTAATTCAAAAAGCAACTTTTTCTTCTCTATTAGCATAGTGTTTAACTCAGCTACACTTTTATCTTTTATCTCAGTATAGTTCATTTTCACTCTCTCTTGTTACTATTTTTGATTTAAATGGCAACTTATGCATTGATAGAGTAAGTGCTGATCTTGAAAGCTTCTCACTTGGCCCTGCCATTTCAAATATGATTCTACCAGGTTTTATATTCATAACCCACTCTTCAACACCGCCTTTACCTTTACCCATACGAGTTTCTAAAGGTTTTTTAGTTAAAGGTTTATCAGGGAAAACACAAATCCAAATTTTAGCTTGTCTTTGTACATGTCTTGTCATTGCAATACGAGCCGCTTCAATTTGGCGTGAGTTTATTCTACCTGCCTCAACAGCCTTTATACCAATGGTACCATAAGTAAGTTGAGTTCCTCTGGTAGCATAACCTCGGTTTCTGCCCTTCATCATTTTTCTATATTTAGTCTTTTTTGGCATTAACATAATTATCTACCTCTTCTTGTTCTTCTTGATCTTTTTGGTGCGTTTTCTTCTGTTTTTTCAGGCTCAAGTCCTTTATGTAAAACCTCACCTTTAAATATCCAAACTTTTACGCCGATATTTCCATAAGTAGTGTGAGCTTCTGCAAATCCATAATCTATCTTGGCTCTAAAAGTATGTAGTGGAACTCTACCTTCCAAATACCACTCTGTTCTTGCCATTTCAGCACCACCAAGTCTTCCAGATACTACAACTTTTATACCTTTTGCACCTGATTTTTGTGCATTTTGGATAACTTTTTTCATTGCTCTTCTAAAAGCAACTCTTCTTTCAAGCTGCATAGCAACATTTTCAGCAGCAAGTTGAGCAGATGAACCTGATTTTCTCTCTTCTTTTATGTTAATATTAACATCTTTACCAATAAGTTTTACAACATCTTGTTTTAAAACTTCAACTTCGCTACCTTTTTTACCGATAATAATTCCAGGTCTTGCAGCAACAATAGTTATTCTAATTTTTTTTGCTGTTCTTTCTATAATGATTTGAGCTATACCTGCATAATATAATTTTGATTTTAAAAATTTTCTAATTTTATAATCTTCAGAAATATTTACAGGCAAATTCTCCTTTGAAGGAAACCATCTAGACTCCCAGTTTTTATTAATTCCCAGTCTTAGTCCTATTGGATTGGCTTTTTGTCCCATTTTACGCTTCCTTCTTTTGTAATTTTGAAACTTCTACCATTATATGAGAAGTAGGTTTTCTAATCTTGCTAGCTGATCCTCTTGCTCTAGGTCTAAATCTTTTTAGAACAGGACCTGCATCTACTCTGCATGAACTAACTATAACTTCTTCTGGCTCATATCCACCATTTGCAACGGCACTTGATATAGCATTAGCAATATATTTTGCGCCACGATTTGGTGTAAATTCCAATGTTGCAAGAGCAAATTCCGCATTCATACCTTGAATTTGTTTTGCTATAAGTCTAGTCTTTGTCGGAGAAATACGAACAAATTTAATAATTGATTTACTCATACTCTACTCCTATTTACCGATTTTCTTTTGAACTGAGCCACGGTGGCCTTTAAAAGTTCTTGTTGGAGCAAACTCACCTAATTTATAACCTATATGATGCTCTGTAATATACACAGGTATAAAACTTTTACCGTTATGAACATTAAATGTAAGTCCAATCATTTCAGGTACAATCGTGCTTCTTCTTGACCAAGTTTTAATCGGCTTATTATCTTTTGCTTTTTTAGCAACTTCTACCTTTTTCATTACATGATCATCAACGAAAGGACCTTTTTTGAGTGATCTAGCCATCTCTATTTTCCTTTCCTTCTTGAAATTATAAGTTTATCACTAGCTTTTTTGCGTCTAGTCTTAAGACCCTTGGTTGGTTGTCCCCATGGAGTAACTGGATGACGACCTGAGTTCTTCTTACCTTCACCACCGCCGTGTGGGTGATCAACAGGGTTCATCGCACTACCTCTTGTTTGAGGGCGAATTCCTAAATGTCTATTTCTACCAGCTTTACCGATAACAACATTTGCCCATTCTTCATTTCCAACTTCACCAATAGTTGCCATACACTCAGCTAAAACTCTTCTCATTTCACCGCTTGGCAATCTTAATACAACATATTTTTCTTCTTTACCCATAAGTTGAGCATATCCACCAGCACTTCTTGCCATCTGTGCACCTTTGCCAGGTTTTAGCTCAATATTATGTAAAATTGTTCCAAGAGGGATACTTTTTAGTTTCATAGCATTGCCTGGTTTTATATCAAGACCACTTTCAGCAGAAGCGATAACATCGCCAACTTTTAAGCCATTTGGTTGAATAATATATCTTTTTTCACCATCTTTGTAGCTAATTAATGCAATTCTACAATTTCTATTTGGATCGTACTCAATAGCCTCTACTTTACCCTCAATGCCAAATTTACTTCTTTTAAAATCAATAATTCTATAAAGTTTTTTAGCTCCGGCTTGTTTATGTCTTGAAGTTATTCTTCCATTGTGGTTTCTTCCAGCAGTTGCAGGAACTTTTTTAAGAAGTGATCTTACACTTGCTTTTGCAGTTATATCATCACTGCTTAAACCACTCATAAATCTTCTACTTGGAGTATATGGTTTATAATGTTTTACTGACATCTTATGCTCCTATACTTTCTAGGCTTGCACCTTCAGGAAGTTTAACATAGAATTTTTTATAACTATTTCTTGTGCCAATTCTTCCTCTAAATCTTTTAACTTTACCATCCATTTTTAATGAATTTATCTTTAAAGGTGTGATTCCAAAATACTCTTTTAATATAGCTTTTAGTTTATTTTTAGTTACATCTGTTGATGTTTGAATAACAACCACACCACTTTCTTGAAGGTCTAAAGTTTTTTCTGTATAAAGAATCGTTTTTATATCTGTTATATCTGCCATTTTAACCCTCTTTTATTATCTTATCAAGTGCCGATTTTTCAATAATAACCGCACTATATACTTTTACTAAATAAGCATTTATTTCACTTACATCAATAGCATAGCAATTTGTTAAATTTCTATATGCTAAGAATGTATTTTGAATTCTTTTTGCACTTTCTAAACTATCAACAGATGATAAGTCTCCAACAATTAAAGCATCTCTAACTTTAAAGTTATTGATGAAACTATTAGCATCTTTTGTTTTGCCTGACTCTATGTCAATACTTTCAACAGCAAAAATTTTACCTTGCTCGGCTCTTTCAAAAAGTGCTCTTTCAAGTGCAAGTCTTTTTTGTTTTTTATTGATTTTTTGAGTGTAGTTTCTTTCATTGCTTGGCCCAAAAGATACTGCACCACCAACCCAAACATTTGTTCTAGTTGAGCCAGCTCTCGCACCGCCACGACCTTTTTGGCGCCATGGTTTTTTACCACCACCACTTACTTCAGATCTTGTTTTAGTATGAGCTGTATTTGATCTAACAGCTGCAAGGTATGATTTTACATATAAATATAAGTTGTGTGGATTTACTTCGCTATATTTTACAGGAAGTTCTATCTCGCCTGCATTTTCAAGCTTTTCATTAAATACTGCTACTTTACTCATTTTACTATCCTTATTCTACCCATTGCACCATTAAATCCAGGAACAGAACCTTTTACAACTAAAACACCATTGTCTTTATCAAAGCTAACAACTTCGTTTTTAACTGTAACTTTTACATTTCCTGTTTGTCCAGGCATTTTTCTACCAGGCTGAACGCGTCCTGGCCACTCACAGTTACCAATTGATCCCGATCTTCTGTGAAATCTACTTCCGTGAGATTTTGGACCACCTGCAAAACCATGTCTTTTCATAACACCTTGATAACCTTTACCTTTAGTATTAAAGCTTGCTTTTATAACTTTTGCCCCATCTAAAGGAGTCATATCTTGGTCGCCTATTTCGCTATTTGCTACTTCTAAGCTAGCAAATTTATTGAACTCTTTACTTAGACTATATTTTTTTTGTTGTCCTGCTATAGTTTTATTATTAGATTTACCACTTGCATAAGCAACAATGGCTTTATTATTTTCACCAACTTCACAAACTTTGGTGTTTATAACTCTTAGCAGACTAACTGGTAGGCTAACTCTATCAACGGTTCTGCTCATACCTATCTTTTCTACTATATATTCCATAAATTTACCCCTTATTACCCATTGCACGAACTTCAACATTAACTTCTGGTGCAAGATCCAATTTTGTAAGTGAATCTACAGTCTCAGGAGTTGCTGCAACGATATCAAGCATACGGGTGTGAATTCTTATCTCAAACTGCTCTCTTGAATCTTTATTTACGTGTGGAGATTTTAAGACTGTATAGCGTTTGATCTTTGTAGGCATAGGCACTGGACCTCTGACATCCGCACCTGTTCTTTTGACAGCTTCTACTATTGCTGTAACTGTTCTATCTAAAACTCTATGGTCGTAAGCTTTTAACTTTAACCTAATTCTTTCCATAGTTTTTTCCTTCATAAAGAACTTGTCGCAAAAAAATGCGACCTTTTTTGATTTAAAAAGATTGTGATTATATAAGAATTATTTTGCAAAGTCAATATTTTACGGCATTTTATCTAAAACTTATCTTTTTTATTTCCTTATTAAAAGGAAAGTTTTTATTTTATTGAAAATTCTTAAAAATTTAAAAATTAAGTTAAATTTGCTATAATTTTTTTATGGAAATTTTAAATTATATTTATGAAAACCCGCCAATTTTTCAAAATAATATTGCTAGAAAAATTAAAATTAATAGTAGCAAGGCTTTAATTTGCGGTCAACTAAACTCAGGCAAAAGTCAAATTTTATTAAATCTGCTTTTTAAAAATCAAAAAGATGAAATTTTATACATAAATCTTGATGATTTGCGTCTAAATTTTGATGAAACTGATTTTTTAAAATTTTTAAATTTAAATAAAAAAATCAAATTTATTGGAATTGACAATCTAAAAACCAATGATTCAAAACTCTTAAAAATAATTGAAAACCTAAGCTCTAGCAATACAAACATAGAAAATATTTATCTTACAACAAGACAAAAATCATTAAATTTAAATGGTTTTAAAACATACAACTTAAATATGCTTGATTTCGAAGAATTTATTGCACTTGAGGGAAAAACTAATGATCTTGGGGCAATATTTAGCGAATTTTTAACAAGAGGAAATAGCATAAATGATAAAATTTCAATTCAAAATAATCTTAAAGCAAATTATAATGAAAATGAACTTTTAGTACTTTTAGAATGTGCTAAATTTGTAAATCAAAATTTTAGTACAAACAAAATTTATACAAATCTAAAAGAATTTTATAAAATTTCAAAAGATAAAGTTTATGAGGCTGTTTTTAGGCTCGAGGATGAGGGGATTATCAAATTTGTACCAAAATTTAAATCCACCTCTAAAAGAATTTATTTTGGAGATTTTGCTTTTATGGATAATTTAAGCTATAAAAAACATTTTATTAAAAAACTTCAAAATGCCCTATTGTGTGAACTTTTAACGCTTAATAAAGAAATTTATTTTACGGATGATTTTGATTTTTACTTGCCAAATAAAAATTTGCAAAATCAAAATTTAGCTTTTTTAATCATCCCTTTTACAACAAGCGAGTTTATATATTTAAAATTTAAAAAACTTTTTGAAAAACTAAAAAAAATGAGAATCTCAAAACTTTATGCAATAACAATGGGAAATGAGGAAAGTTTTACAATAGAGGGCATAAAGTGTGAAATAACACCATTTTGGCAATATGCTTTAAGCATTTAGGAGATTTATGAAAATTTGTGGTATTGATGAAGCTGGGCGTGGATGCTTGGCAGGTGATTTATGTATAGCTGGAGTTGTTTTAGATAAAGAGATAGATGGTCTAAAAGATAGTAAAAAGATAAGTGAGAAAAAAAGAGTAGTTCTTTTTAATGAAATTTGTAAAAATGCAAAATTTAAAATTGTTACTTTTACAAGCCAAGATGTTGATAGAATAGGACTTTCAGAGTGTTTAAAAAATGGGCTTTTAGAAATTTTGAACTATTTTGGAGATGAGTTTGAATATATTTATGATGGAAATACAAATTTTAAAGTCCAAAAAATAAAAACTATGATAAAAGCTGATGCACTAATAAAAGAGGTAAGTGCAGCAAGTATTTTAGCTAAAGTTACAAGAGATGAAAATTTAAAAACAGCTGATAAAAAATACCCAGAATATGGTTTTTTAAAACATAAAGGATACGCTACAAAAGCACATATTGAAGCTGTTTTAAAATACGGATATACAAATTTTCACAGGCTTACTTATGAAGTAAAAGCATTAAAAAATGTAAGCAAAAATAAATTTTAATTTTGGTAAAATCACGCAAATTTTAAGGAGATCAAATGGTAAGAAAAGCAAAGCCAAGCGATGCAAAAAAATGCGCCAAAATACTTGATTTAGCGATGGATGACATTAGCGGAGTGATTTTAAATGAAACAGACTATGATAAAAAAATGGAAAAATTTGAAATTTTTTTTAGGGCTAAAAACAATCGCCTGTCATACGAAAATACAATAGTGTATGAAGATGAGAACGGAAATATCTGTGGGGCTATGATATTTTACAAAGGATATGAAAGTGACTTTTTAGACGCAGTTTTCAATGAAAGATTAAAACAACTTGGCTCTAAAAATTTGACAAAAAAAGAGTGTGAGGATGATGAGTTTTATATAGATAGTGTTGCAGTTGATCCAAAATTTAGAGGCAAAGGATATTTTAAAGCCTTAATGAATGAAGCTATAAAAATAGCTAAAAACTCTGATCTTAAAAAAATGAGTTTAGTTACTCACACTCCTGAACTTTATACGCAATTTGGTTTTAAATTTCATGATAATTTAGATATCTATGGAGAAGTTTATCAAAAAATGATTAAGGTGCTTTAAAGCCTTAATCAACTTTTGCTTGCAAATTATCACGCCTGTTTTTATAAACCGAACTTAAAAAAGCTAAAAAAATGAATAAAAATCCTATAGTTCCAGTTATAATTTCACTAACCTCGTAAAAAACTTGTATAAACATTATAATAGAAAGTGCAAATATCGCATAATGTGCACCGTGGTCTAAATATGCAAATTTTAAAAGCGTTTTTTTCTCAACCAAGTATATTGTTATGCTTCTTACAAACATCGCACCAATTCCAAGTCCTATCATAATAATAAAGATATTTTCACTTAATGCAAATGCTCCAATTACACCATCAAAACTAAAACTCGCATCTAAAACTTCCAAATATAAAAATCCAATAATTCCATTTCTAACACTTCCTGAGCTAAAAGTTTCATTTAAAGACGATATTAACAAATGTATAAAAATGGCAGAAAAAAAGCAAAGTCCATAAGTTAAATTTGAAGTTTTTTGCATAAAAATAAGTCCTAAAAAAATCGCTAAAATCAAATTTATATTTGCAAATTTCTTAAAAAATTCGATAATTTTATTATTTTCTATCAATTCTAACCAATGTGTTTTTCTCTGATTATCAAAGAAAAAATCAAAAAATACCATCATTAAAAATGCTCCACCAAAAATATAGATTTCATCTTTATTTTGACTTAAAGCCTCATGGTATAATTCAGGTGAGTTAATAGCAAAATTTAGAGTTTGAAGCATTGAATATCCTGAAAAAATAGAAACTATAAGAAGTGGAAATAAAAATCTCATTCCAAAAACAGCAATTGGAATACCAAAGATAATAAATCTCCTTCTCCACACTTTATTCATTTGATTTAAGATTTTTGCATTTACAACCGCATTATCAAAACTAAGACTAACTTCCAAAATGGCTAGTAAGAAACATATATAAACAGCCTTTAAATTTCCTATAAAAAAACTTATTAAAAGTCCAAAAATCATCACTATAAATGATGAATAAAATATTTTCATATTATCTCCTAAATCAAAATTATACTATTTTTTTAAAAAAAATTTATTGGGATAAAAACTCAATTTAGTTTATTTTTTTTAACATAATATTAAAATATTTACTATATAATAAACTAAATTATTACTATAATGCCTAATATGTCTATTAGTCTATTAGTCTATTAGTCTATTTTATAATAAAGATTTATTACACAAAAAACTATTTAATTTTAAAATTATTTTTTTATACCATCAATAATGTTTAAGATAATTTAAAAATATAAAACAATCTAGATATAAAAAATTTAATTTACATATCCTCGTAAAAACAAAGACAAAATGCAAACAAAAATACACTTATTCTTTAGTCTATCTATATAAATAAAACTTATACTAATTATATCAATTATGACTAACACTACTAACAAACAAGACTAAATAATTTCTCATTAAAGCATGCTAAATACAAACTAACATTAACTAACAAGTTATAACTATATTTTAAAAACTTATTTTTAATTTATGTTTTTTAAATATTAACTAAAAATTTGATACTATTTTTTCTAAAAACAAAAGGAAAAAAAATGAGAAAAATTTTAATCTTTATATTTTTAATAAATTTTTTATGGAGCGTGGATATGAATAAAAGTGAAATTTATTTAGCTGGAGGGTGTTTTTGGGGAATGCAAGGGTATTTTGACAAAATTAATGGAGTTATAAAAACCGATGTTGGTTATGCAAATGGAAAAAGCACAAACACAACCTATAAAGAACTTCACAAATCAATGCATGCTGAGACACTTCACCTAATTTATGATAAAAATAAAATTAGTTTAAATGAAATTTTAAGACATTTTATAAGAGTGATCGACCCAACTTCACTAAACAGACAAGGAAATGATGTTGGCACTCAGTATAGAAGTGGAATTTACTATGTTGATATAGAAAGTGGCAATGAGGCAATTTCATTTATAAAAGAGATCTCTAAATTTTATGAAAAACCAATTGTTGTTGAAGTAGAGCCACTTAGAAACTATACTTTAGCTGAGAATTATCATCAAAAATATTTAGAGAAAAACCCAAATGGATATTGTCATATTGATTTAAGTTTGGCAAAAACTCCACTAGAAAAAGTTTATAACAAACCAAATGATGATGAAATAAGAAAAAATTTAAGTGAAATTTCATATCAAGTAACGCAAGAAAATGCCACTGAAATGCCATTTTCAAGCAAATATGATGATTTTTATGAAAAAGGAATTTATGTTGATATCGTAAGCAAAGAGCCACTTTTTAGCTCATCTGATAAATTCAACGCAGGATGTGGATGGCCAAGCTTCTCAAAACCAATTGGCAAAATTAATGAAAAAAAAGACTTTTCACATGGCATGATAAGAACCGAAGTAAGATCCAAATTTGCAAACTCTCACTTAGGGCATGTTTTTAATGACGGACCAAAAAGCAAAGGTGGGCTAAGATACTGTATAAATGGTGCTGCTTTGGAGTTTATCCCACTTAAAGAGATGGAAGAAAAAGGGTATAAAGATTATATTAAATTTGTGAAGTAATTTAGGTTTTATAAACTATTGACTTTCTATTTAGCGTAAAATTTGAATTAAAATATTACTATTATATAATTTTTATTTATTAAAGATGTTTATTAAATAAAAATAATTTAAGCAAATTTATATTATAATTTTATTATTTCTAAAAAGGAAAAAACTATGCGAATAGAAAAACCAACTCCAATTGATGAGAAGATGGAACTTGACCCTGAAAGATATTTCATATCAAGTACTGATTTACAAGGAATTATAACTTCAGTAAATGTTTATTTTTCAAAAATTTCAGGCTATAGTGAAAAAGAACTTATAGGAAGCCCACATAACATCGTAAGGCACCCAGATATGCCAAGAATAATTTTTAAAATCATGTGGGATCGAATCCAAACAGGTAAAAATATGTGTGCTGTTATAAAAAATCTAGCAAAAAATGGTAAATACTACTGGGTTGTAACTGATTTTGAAATTTTAAAAGACAATAGTGGGGAATCAGTAGGATATAGAGCTTTTAGAAGAGCAGCAAAAGATGAAACTATAAAAACAGTTGAGCCGATTTACAGTAAACTTTTAGAGGTCGAAAAAGAAGGTGGAATTTTAGCAAGCAAAGATGAGCTTATTAAAATTTTAAAAGAAAAAAATATGAGTTATGATGATTTTATAAATAATGAAATTAAAAAAAGCGGTCTAAAAGGTGCATTTGGCGGATTATTGCGCAAATTTGGGTTTTAAAATTTTTATCTATAATATAATCTCCATGAATATAAAAATTCGTGGAGATTAAAATCTACCAAACAAATGCTAGTCTTCATATTTTTGAGCAATTTTTCTAAACTCCAATTTTAAATCTATAAAAGCCTTTATTAAAATTGGATCAAAATGTGTCCCACTTTCGCTTATTATCATATTTTCAGCTTTTTCATAATTAAATTTTTCCTTATAAGCTCTTTTTGAAGTTAGTGCATCATATACATCTGCTATAGCCATCAAGCGTCCTTCGATTGGTATTTCATCTCCTTTTAAGCCTTGTGGATAGCCGCTTCCATCCCACTTTTCATGGTGAGTATAGGCTATATTTGTGGCAGCATTTAAAAAAAGATTTTTTCCACTCGATCTCATTTTTGCCTTTTGAATTATCTCTTTTCCATAAATTACATGTTTTTTCATTATCTCCCACTTTTTTCATCAAGGCTTCCATTTTTGTTTAAAATATTATCAGGAATTGCAACTTTTCCGATATCATGAAGTGGAACAGCTTGGCATAAAACTTTTATAAAAGTTGGACTAAAATTATAAATTCCTTTTTTTCTTAAATACTGTGCTAGAACTCTAACATACTCTCTAGTTCTTAAAATGTGCCCGCCAGTTTCCCTATCCTTTCCTTCAACAACTGTTATCATGCTATCTATCGCTGAACTGTGTGCCTCTTCAAGTTCTTTTAAAAAACTCCTTTTTTCCCAAAAACTATAAAAAGTCATTGACAAAGTAAAAAATAGAAATATTATAAAAACTGGAATTACAATATATCCAATCGAAATATAGACCCCACTTTTTAACTTAATCTCTGCACTAACAAAAGCGATAACAGTTAGTAGAACAAAAACAAAAAAAGAAGGCAAATAGCCATATCTAACTATCATAAAAGCAAGTAATACTAACACTAACACACTTAAATAAAAATTTAAATCTTTATAAAAATTTGGCTGACTAACAAGTGAGTTAGTTAAAAAATTTTCTATTAAAGATGCGTGGTAAAAAATACCAGATCTTATCTTTCCTCCAGAGCTTACAAAGTGATCATTTAAGCCAAGCGCAGTAGCTCCAAATAAAACAAATTTTCCACTAAATTCACTCTTATCAACTCTATCTAAAAGCACATCGGAAGCCGAAAATGTTTTAAATTTATTTTTTGGATAAATTTCGTTTAAAGCCTTTGCTTCGTCATTTAGTTTAACTTCTTTTTCTAAAAATTTGACTTTTAAACCCCTATTTTTCTCATCTTTTAAAAGGGTTAAATTTGGATCAACTTGCATAAGCATAGCAACACTAAAAGATGGAATAAGGCTGTTTTTATAATAAAAAAATAGATTTGTATATCGCAATACTCCATCACTAAAGGCTCTTGCATTTATAAAGCCATTTGCCCTAGCAAGAGCATTTAAAGGCTCATAACTGCAGATTAAATCATCTATTTTATCTATATTTTCAAAGACCAGATTTGATTTTATCGTAGTTAGTTTATTGCAAGCTTTATTTCTTGGTATATTTGAGGCAAAAACGGCCAAAACACTGTTTCCGGCCTCTAAAGAAGTTGCCAAAATTTTATCATTATCTAATAATGGGGCTGGAATTTTGCTTGTATTTAAATCCAAATTTAGTGAATCTTTATAAAAATTTTTAATTTCATCTAAGGAAGTTCTATCTTTTTCTGAAAATATAACATCCATTCCAAAAGCTGCAGGTTTTGAAAGTAGTATCTCTTGTGCAAGTTTTGCAACTAAAATTCTACTCCAAGGCCACTGACCAAATATTTCTAAGCTTTTTTCATCAATTTCAACAACAACAACTGAGTTTGATCTGTCTAAATTTAATTTTGGCTTTATAAGATCATAAATTTGATAATCAAGCAAAGGTAAGAAACTACTATTTCTTATAAAAAATCCGCAAATTATAGAAAAAAATATAAAAAATATAAAAATTTTTTTCATCTATCTTATTTGAATTTCAACTCTTCTATTTTTTGGCTCAATAATGCCATCTTTTGTCTTAATCAAAAGGTTTTTTTCTCCAAAAGAAACTATTTCAAGCTTTGTGATATTTAAATCTTTAAAATTTTTAGCAATACTTTGTGCTCTATCAAGCGATACTTTTTCATTTATTTTATCACTTCCATAAGTATCTGCATGTCCGATGATTGAAACATTGCAAGGTATTCTATCTTTAATAGTTTGTCTTATTTCATCTATTTTTTTAGCTGAGCTTTCAGTTAAATTTGAGCCATCTGTAAAATACAAAAGATATGATTTTGGTGGTATAACGCCATCTTTTAGCAAAGTATAATATCTTTTTTTAACCTCATCTTCTTTAAGAGTTTTTTTCTTACTTTCAAAAGCTTTAACATTTGAAATTTCCATATACGAATTTACAGAATTCAAAGTCGTATTTTTATCTTTTGTTTGAATGATTATAGCTGATGGCTTACCATTATCCAAAAGTAAAATCTCACTTTTTTCAACTCCTATGGTAAGACCAAAAATAACCGCAATCACCCCTAGGAAAACTTCCATTTTGTTTCCTTATTTTAGTTCTATTATAAATTTTGTTCCTCTTATGCCGATAATTCCATCAGGAATTTTAAACTCAAAACTCTCAGGTGAAATTTCGCTTACTTTGCCTGATTCAAACATAGCTTTTCCCTTGTCAAGTTTCAAAGAAAATTTATAAATTTCTTCAATTGGTTTAAATTTAAACTCTTCAATATTTAAATAGCTAGATTCACCTAAAGTAAGGCTACTTCCATCATCAAAGATAACACCTACTTTTGAATTTGCATCCGTTATTAAAATATCATTATTTAACAATTCATCACCAACTTTTAAATTTATTGTCTTATTATCTCTTTTAACAATTGGATTACCTTTCGCCATTTTAACTATTGCAATGCCTTGAGCAAATAAAAAATTTGCAAAAATAAAGAAAGTAAAAAATATTTTTTTCAAAACAACTCCTTTATTATAAAAATTAAATATTATTATAACATATAAATTTATATTTCTAAAATTAAATTATAAATTAAATTTGATAAAAATAATTTACTATTTATAAATTTTATTTTATTTTAAAGTATAGAATTAAAATAAAATCTATTAAAATGCCTAATTTTAGGCTTATATACAAATTATGCATCATAATAAATTTTAATTTTAAGTAAATATAAAAAGTAAATTTAATTTGACTTTTATAAAATTTTATTGTAGAATTGCCAGGAATATTTCATTTTAAAAGGATTAAAGATATGAAAAAAATTCTTAGTTCGGTTTTAGTTGCTGGTATGCTTGTCTCAGTTGGAGTGACAACTTCATTTGCAATTGGTGGAGCAAGTGGTGCCAAGACTGATTATGTAGTTCAAGGAAAAATTGGTGAGTTAGTTGTAAATCCTTACGATATAGCTCCACTAACAGCTGTTATTAAAAATGGCGGATATACAATAAAAGATGTAACCGTTAGAATCGTGCCAAAAAAAGATGGCCAAGAGATCAAATACAAAGTAGCAGATGGTGAGCTTAAAACTCATGGTGGAATTCCTGTTTTTGGACTTTATCCTGATTATGTAAATACAGTTGAAGTTGAATACACAAGAACATATAAAGGTGCCGATGAGAAGATAAAAGAAGATTATAAAATTTATACTGCTCCTGTTTTTGGCGATGTTAGCGGTATGAGAGGTCAAAAAGGTGTATTTTTTGATGAGATCAAGGTTACAAAACCTGCAACTGAGAAATTCAAAGATAGACTTTATTTTGTGAATAACTTTCAACCAAAGACTGGAAAAGGCACAAAGGTTGTATGGAATAACCCAACAGGTGGAGCATTAGAGTGGAACTATACTCCTCAAATTTTTATCCTTGATACAAAAGGTGAAATTAGATGGTATATGGAGCCAAGTAAAATTTATAATCTAAAATCAGCATTCCACGCTGGCGTTATGATGGGCTTTAAACAAAATGATGATGGTGATATAACTTGGGGTTATGGTCAAAGATATGCAAAATATGACATTATGGGAAGAGAGATCTTTAACAGAGAACTTCCTGCTGGATATATTGATTTTTCACACTCAATGGATGATAGCCCAAATGGTCACTACTTCTTAAGAGTTGCTAATGCAAACCTAAAAAGAAATGATGGCAAAAATGTTCGAACTGTAAGAGATGTTATAGTTGAAGTTGATCAAAACGGTCAAGTTGTTGATGATTGGAAACTTTATGAAATTCTTGATCCATATAGAGACAATGTCCTAAAAGTGCTTGATCAAGGTGCAGTTTGTCTAAATATCGATGCAAAAGCTGGTGGTCATACACTAAGTGATGAAGAGCTAGCAAAGCTTGATGACAATGATAAATTTGGCGATATTGTAGGAAGCGGACCAGGAAGAAACTGGGCACACGTAAACTCAGTTGATCACGATGCCGAAGATGATAGTATCATCATCTCATCACGTCACCAAAATGCAATTATCAAGATAGGTAGAGACAAACAAGTTAAATGGATTTTAGGAAACCCAGTTGGCTGGAAAGATAAATTTAAAGATAAGCTTTTAACTCCAGTTGACAGCAAGGGTAATAAAATTTCTTGCGGTGATGATGGTGCAAAATGTCCTGGATATGAAAGCGATAAAGGTGGCTTTGACTACACTTGGACACAACATACTGCATTTAAAATTGATGAGAAAAGCAAAGGCGATATCATTTATGTAAGTGCGTTTGATAACGGAGATAGTCGTGGTATGGAACAACCTGCACTTCCAACTATGAAATACTCACGCTCAGTAATTTATAAAATAGATCAAAAGAAAAAGACAGTTGAGCAAGTTTGGGAATATGGAAAAGATAGAGGATTTGATTGGTATAGCTCAGTTACAAGCTTAACAGAGTACCAAGCTGACAAAAACTCAGTTATGGTTTATTCAGCAGTTGCTGGAATGCAGTTTGACATCGCAACAGGAAATCCAACAGGTCTTCCAAGCCCACATATTAACGAGTTTGAATGGGGTGCAAAAGAGCCTGGTATTGAAATCATTATGACAAATGCAATGGGTTATCAAGCATGGCCATTTAGCATTGAAAAGGCATTAAGCAAATAATTAAAATTTAGGGGGAATTTTTCTCCCTAAATTTATCTCTCTTTATAAATCTAGATAAAAGTTTCAAATTTGAGATTTCTATCTAAATTTAAAAAGGAGAGAAAATGAAAAAAATTCTTAGTTCAGCCTTAGTTGCTGGAATGCTTTTAGGCATTGGAGTCACGACCTCTATGGCAATGGGTGGTCCAAGTGGTCCAAAAACAGATTATCCAAATCCTGGAAAAATAGGTGAAGTTATAGTAAATCCTTATAAAATCGCCCCACTTACAGCAATTATTAGAAATGGTGGTTATGAATTAAAAGATATCAAAGTAACCATAGCCCCAAAAGAAAATGGACAAACACTTAGCTATCAAGTAAGTGATGCAAAAGCAAAGGGATATGGTGGAATTCCTATTTGGGGACTTTATCCTGATTATTACAACACGATAAATGTAGAATATACTAAAATTCACGGCTCTAAACAAGAAAAGATAAAAGAGACTTATCACATTTATGCAGCACCAATATACACAGAAGTATCTGGCACACCAGATCAAAAAGGCTCAATGTTTAGCAAAATCGAAGTTAAAAAAGTAGCCGATAAATACAAAGATAGACTTTATCTAATCAATCACGTAACAAACAAAAGTGGACAAGGCACTAGAGTTGTATGGAACAACCCAATGGGTGGAGCAATAGAGTGGAACTTTTATCCTCAAAATTTCATCATCGATACAGCAGGAGATGTAAGATGGTATATCTTTGCAAATCCAATATATGACTTTGATAAGGTTTATGGAGCAGGCGTTATGATGGGCTTTAAACAAAACCCTGATGGTCAGCTTACTTTTGGATACGGACAAAGATATGCTAAATATGATTTAATGGGAAAAGAGAGCTTTAACCGTCAACTTCCACTTGGATATAATGATTTTTCACACTCATTTGATGTATCACCAAAAGGAAACTACTTCTTAAGAGTTGGTAGCTCAAATACAAAAAGACTTGATGGCAAAAATGTCCGCACTGTTAGAGATGTTATTATCGAAGTAGATCCAACAACTGGTGATGTTGTTGATGATTGGAGATTGTATGAGATACTAGATCCTTATAGAGATGTTGTTTTTAAAACTCTTGATCAAGGTGCAGTTTGCCTAAACATAGATGCGAATTTAGCAGGTCAAACTCTAAGCGATGAGGATTTGGCAAAACTTGATGACAATGATAAATTTGGAGATATCATAGGAAGTGGAGCTGGTAGAAACTGGGCGCATGTAAACTCAGTAGATCACGACGCAGAAGATGATAGTATTATCCTTTCAAGCCGCCATCAAAGCGCTATTATTAAGATAGGAAGAGATAAACAGGTAAAGTGGATTTTAGGCTCACCTGAGGGGTGGAGTGATAAATTTAAAGATAAGCTTTTAACTCCAGTAGATAATAAAGGAAATAAAATAGTTTGTGAAGCTAACGGTTCAAAATGTCCAGGATATCTAAACGAAAAAGGTGGATTTGACTACACTTGGACACAACATACTGCATTTAAAATAGATGCAAAAAGCAAAGGCGATATCTTATATGTAACAGCTTTTGACAATGGCGATGGTAGAGGCATGGAACAACCAGCACTTCCATCAATGAAATATAGCCGTGGAGTAATTTACAAAGTAGATCAAAAGAAGATGACTGTTGAGCAAGTTTGGGAGTATGGTAAAAATAGAGGTCATGACTTCTACTCTCCGGTTACATCAATTACAGAATATCACGCTGATAAAGATTCTATTTTAATGTATTCGGCAACAGCTGGTGGAGCGTTTGATTTTAGCACAGGTGCTTTTGCCTCACTTCCAAATCCAACTCTTTTGGAATTTGATTATCTAGCAAAAGAACCATCAGTTGAAATCCAGATTTTTGATACAAATGGATATCAAGCTATTCCTATAAATTTACAAAAAGCTTTTAAGTAGTTTTTAGCCCTTAAATTTAAGGGCTTTTTCTAAATTTAGATAGAAGTCTCAAATTTGAGATTTCTATCTAAATTTTTTAAAAAAGGAGAGAATATGAAGAAAATTCTTAGTTCAGTCTTAGTTGCTGGCATGCTTGTATCAGTAGGAGTTACAACATCTTTGGCAATGGGTGGTCCAAGTGGTCCAAAGACCGATTGGCAAATACAGGGAAAATAGGAAGTGTTAAACTAAATCCTTATGACCTAACCCCATTAACTGCTGTTATTATGAACGGCGGGTATAATCTAAGCGATATTGAAGTTACAATTGTCCCAAAAGAAAACGGACAGACAATAAAGTATAAAGTTGATGAAAATAGAGCTAAAACATACGGCGGAATTCCAATTTTTGGGCTTTATCCAAGCTACTTAAATACCGTAAAAGTAAGCTATACAAAAGAAAGTTTTGGCAAAACTGAAAAAGTAAAAGATGAAGAGTATAAAATTTTAACCTCTGGCATAAGCTTGCAGCCTACTGGCTATACATCACAAAGAGGCGTTCCTTTTGAAAAAGTTAATGTTTTAAAAGTAGAAGATGGATTTAAAGATAGACTTTATTTGGTAAATAACGCTCCAGGAAAAAGCATTGGAAAAAGCTCAAATTCAGTATGGAACAACCCAATGGGCGGAGCTATGGAATGGGATGAAGAATCAAGTGCGTTTATCGTAGATACAAAAGGCGAGATTAGATGGTTTTTTGATAATGCCAAACTAATGGACTGGCATAATATCTACAATCGGGGGCTTATGATGGGCTTTCATCAAAACAATGATGGCTCACTTACTTGGGGATTTGGACAAAGATATGTAAAGTATGACTTAATGGGAAAAGAGAGCTTTAACCGCCAACTACCACTTGGCTACATCGACTTTTCACACGCCATGGATGATATGCAAAATGGAAACTATCTCTTAAGAGTAGCTTCAGCAAACACACTCCGCCCTGATGGCAAAAATGTTCGAACAGTAAGAGATGTTATAATTGAAGTAAATCAAGATGGTGATGTTGTTGATGAGTGGAAGTTATTTGAAATACTAGATCCATATAGAAGCGATGTTATAAAAGCTCTAGATCAAGGTGCGGTTTGTCTAAATATCGATGCAAGTATGGCAGGAAAAACACTAAGCGATGAAGATCTGGCAAAAATGGATGAAAGTAATAATTTTGGTGATATTGCCGGAACTGGAATTGGTAGAAACTGGGCGCATGTAAACTCAGTCGATTATGATCCAACAGATGATAGCATTATACTTTCAAGCCGCCACCAAAGTGCAATGATAAAGATTGGTCGCGATAAAAAAGTAAAATGGATAGCTGGAGCACACAAAGGCTGGAATGATAAATTTAAAGACAAGCTTTTACAACCAATTGACAGCAAAGGAAATAAAATTGTTTGTGAAGATGGATATTCAAAATGCCCTGGATATCTCAATGAAAATGGTGGATTTGACTGGACTTGGACACAACATACTGCTTGGAGAATAGATGAAAAGTCAGATAAAAGATATATTTATATGAGTGTTTTTGACAATGGAGACGCAAGAGGTATCGAGCAACCTGCACTTCCAACTATGAAATATAGCCGCGCGGTAGTTTATAAAATAGATCAAGAAAAAATGACAATCGAACAAATTTGGGAATATGGTAAAAATCGTGGTAACGAGTGGTTTAGCCCAGTTACTAGCCTAACAGAATATCACGCCGATAAAGACAGCATTGTTGTTTATAGTGCAACTGCTGGAATGAGTTTTGATTTAAATTCAGGAGTTAGCGTTGGAGAGCCAAAACCTGAAATTGATGAGTTTAAATGGGGTGCAAAAGAGCCTTCTGTTCAGATTCAATTTATTGGAACAGATGCTGGCTACCAAGCAATGCCAATTAGTCTCGAAAAGGCGTTTGGTAAAACAAAATAATATTAAAAAAATTTGAGTGCAAATTTGCACTCAAATTTAAACTACTCTTGTGGTAAATAAGTTAAAATTTGGCACGCTCTTTTACTGCCCAAATCACAAGCCTTTAAAAGCGTTACAGTTGATCCTTCAAAGCTATGCGAAGTGCCTTTACCTTCTAAATAATGAATTGAGGCTTCATAGCAACTCTCACTTACATTATTTTCACAACCTTTATTAAAAATCTCAAATGCTCTTACAACATCCTTTTCCACGCCAAGCCCTCTTTGAAGCATATCAGCAAATAAAAAGCATTTTGCTTCGCTTCCGTTCTCACACTCTTTTTCCAAATAAGATGATAAGTTTAAACACGATTTTTCATCACTTTTTACAATGCAGCCATCAAGTGCTTTGTCAAAATCCAAGCTAAATCCAACATTGAAAACCAAAATCAAACATAAAATAACTTTTCTCATAAGTTCTCCTAATAAAAAATTATATGATTTTAGCTTTTTATATTAAATAAAATTATAAATAATTTTAAAATGATAAAATAAAAAATTTTAAATTAATGTAATATACTGTATAATGTAAATTGAATTTTAACAAAGGAATAATTATGCAAAAAAATACTTTTTTAAAAGTTTTAGTGTTGCTTTTAGGCACTCAGATATGTTTGAGTGCAAAGAATATAATACCACACTTTACAACTAGCCTTGACGATAATCACAGTTATCAAATAGGCATAAATTGGCTATGGCTTAAACAAAAAAGTCTAAATTATTTTTCTAACAATGCAGATGATTCAAATCATGATAGCTTAACAACAAATATTAAAAACGGAGACTATATAGATAAAAATCTTTTAAAAAGACATATTTTAGAAATTGAAAATGAAAAGTCTTTACCTGGCGGTGGTTATGAAGTTCCACATTTTTTAGCCAAAAATATATCTGGCGAAGACGATTTAGAAATTACAAATTTTAATGTTAAAAATATAAAAAAAGATATAAGTATTAAACAGCCATATTCTAAAAATAGTGATTGGAATTTGAAAGATATGCTGCCAAATGCAAAAAGTACGAATCCACTTTTTGATATTCCAACAGACAATCTAATATCCATGCCCAATATAGACAAACCTGACTCTATAGAAAAGGTAAATATAAATATCAAAGGCTCAGGAGCCGTTTTAAGCAGTAATGCCTATTATTTAAATAAGGAAAGCGAACAAGGAAATTTTTCTCAAGTAACATTTGACAAAGGTATATTTTTAAAAATATCACCTGATCGCAACAATAAAGATGCCGGCTATTTGAAAATAAAAGGCTACAGAGCTATAAAACCTATGTTTTATAATAAATCAATTGGCAATTTTGAAGAACAAGATACTTTCTACACAAGAAACGATGAAAAACATTTTTTATACACACTAAGAACTGCTCCATATAACACATTTAAAAAAGATGTAAAAATTTATATGGATTCTAAAAGCTATAATACAAAAGAAGAATGCTGCAACTATGAATTCGGTTTTGCCGTTGTAGGAGAAACAAATGGGAACAATAATTTTGAGAGAAAAAATATTTCCGAAATAAATCAGGCAATAATAGACAACAATAATCAGACAGATAAACTTATAGATGTAAATTTACCATATTTCATGCCTAAAGCTTTAAAGATAAACGGTGAAACGGATAAATCAAAAGTTCCTTTAGTTTATTTTGAAAATGAAGGTATAGCTGAAATAGGAAAAACTGCTAAAGGTTTTTTGATGATGGTTGTTAACCATAGTACATCAGATAAGTTGCATATTTATAATAACAGTGGTGATATAGTTTTACTTCCAAGAGATGATGATGAAGATAAAAAAGCAGCAGTGTTTTTTCACTCACCTGATGTTTCAAATAAAAATACGAGCGCCATTTATACAAACACCGGAAATATTAATTTATTTGGTATTCATACCGTAGGTTATTTAGCTTCAGCACTTAAAACAAATCTAAATGACAACACATTAAGTTTTATAAATGATGGAAATTTTATTTTAAATGGAGCAAACTCCATAGGAATTGCAATTGCAGGAAATAAAGGAAATTTAAAAAGTGGATCAAATATTCATGCTTTTAAACCAATTATATTAAGAGGCGATAAAACAATCGGTTTTTATAATGAAAATAATGCTTTGAATAAAAACAATAAAAGTTTTAGCACAATAAAAATAGTAATTGGAGATAAGGAAAACGAAACTGATACCTATGAATCAAAAATAGTAAAAGATACCCAAGATGAACCAAAGATAGATGTTAAAGAAGATAATGAAGATGGTAAAAAATTTGATCCACAAAGTAATATAGCAGGCAACGATGAAAGATCGGTAGATAATGCTGTAGCAATGGTATATAATCCAAACTCTAAAAATTCAGTTATGGATAATTTCGTAAGAACAGATATACAAATAAATGCAAACTCTACAAACAGTATAGGAATTTATGCTAAAAGCGGAACAATAAAACTCTTAAATGAGATTACAGATGATGAAATAAAAGATAGTTTTGATAAAAAAATAGTTGATAAAATAAACGAGAATTTTAAAAATAGCGCTAACCACATCATTAATATAAACGGTGGAAAAAACAATGTCGCTCTTTACACAGAACAAGATAAAAATAATCCGAGTTCAATAATATATGATGGAGATATAAATATAAACTCAGGACAAGACTTCGAAGGAAAGGAGAGTGCTGACAATAAGGCTATTATGGCTTTAAAAAAGGGGAATATAGAATTTCAAGGAAATTTAAATGCTGGTAAAAACAGCTCTTCGATTATGAGCAATGCCATAGTTTATAGTGACAATGCAGAAGTTATCATAAAAAATGGTTCTGTTATAAATATGAATTTAAATGATAATTCAAATGGATTTTACGCTTCAAATTTTTCAAACCCAGCAAATCCAAATATTCAAAATTCACAACCGCAAATAAAAATAGAAAAAGATACAAAAATAAATTTAAATGGTGATGGGGTTGGCATAGTGACTGGAAACGGAGGATATATAGATTTAGAAGATGCTACCATTGATGCTAAGGGCTTAAAGTCAGCTCTTGCTTCTATAGCAAATGATAGCAATACCTCATACATAAATGCAAAAAATGCAACTATAACATATGATGGCAGCAGCTATGCAACATATTCAAGCCAAAAAGATGCTAAAATAAACTTGGATAATGCCACTATAAATCTTAAAGGAGCCTCATACGGCATAGCACTTGATTACGACAAAATAAACAATACTTATGATGTCAAAGGCCTAATAGGAAAAGTAAATATCAAACCTTTAAGCGATAAAGTAAATCTTTTTACAATTAAAGATTATAAAGATTTACGATCTTCACTTTTTAATGATGAAGGCGGTGCATTAAATCTCCAAGACCAAAATACTATCGGTGGATCTTTTAATTATAAAATAGACAGAAGTGATTCTAATGGCGCAAAAGCCACGCTTGCATTGATAGATGGGGTTAAAAATTTTACTATAGACAGCAACATTGATAAATCTAAGGCTGGACAAAGAGGTGATAAAATTTCAAATATGCAAACTGATGATGAAAAAATAGCTTTTAATTTTGCTAAAAATATAAAAATTCAAAGAGCAAATATAACTCTTGATAGTGGCAAAACAGTAAAAGCCATTATGGATGAAAACGAACTTAAAAATCTTTCAATGAGCAAACCATTTGCAATAGCAGTATCTGCAGGACCAAATGCAACAAACAAAAATGAAACTTCAATAACTCTAAAAGACAATAGCAAAGTTATAGTTGATAGCAAAGATCAAAAAGATGCAGGAGTTGGACTATATATAGACTTTGGTAGGGTAAATACAGATAAAAGCTCACTAATAAAAGTTGGAGGCAGTGATACAAAAAATGCAACTGGAATTTATGCGGTAAGCTCTGATGTAATAAATGATGGCACGATACAAACTAATTCTTCTCTATCAATTGGAGCAATGCTTTATGCACAAAATACAAGGCCTTATAGTAGGGCTTTTATAAATCAAATCGGTGGAGATAGTGAACTAAATGGCTTTATTACAAATAATGGAAATATAATGGTAAATGGCGAGAGGTCGGCTGGAATTTATGTAGATAACAATTTCAACAAAATCCAAAATGCCTACACAGGCACAAACAATAAAAACATAAATGTAAATGCTGCAAATTCTATGGCAATGGCAAGCTCAAATTCCACACTTATAAATAAAGGAAATATAAATTTAAATAAAAACTCAAGCTCAAGCATTGCAATGTATGGAAAAGAATTTCAAAATGAAGCACAAGCTATTAACTCAAGCTCAACTCTTAAAAATAGCGGACTTATATCTATAAACTCAAACCACTCAGCCGGAATGCTTAACAAATCGGTTAATAATGACAGTTCTACACAACTTTTAGATGGTGGTAAAATAATCTCATCTAAAGACGCATCAAAAGTTACAGCAATAAGCGGAAAAAATATAGATGTAAAAAATGGCTCAACAATAGACTTAAAAGGAAAAAATTCAGTTGGAATTTATGCCAATAACTCATCTACTGTAAACATAGAAGAAAATGCCAAAATAAATATAAGTGATGATTCTATAATTTTATACTCTAAAAGTAGTGACGATACAAACATAAAGTATAATATAAAAAACACAGAAATTTTAGGCAAAAATCAAACTGCTATATATCTTGAAAATAACAAAGAAAATGCAAATAAACTAATTTTAGTGCCAAATTCGGTATTTAATGCAAAAGGTGAAAACTCCAAAGCCTTGCATTTAAAATCTATAGGAAATCCTTCAAGTTATACTTTTGATAATCTAGAATTTAATCTAAAAGGAAAAAATAATGTCGCTGTCTTAGCAGAAGGTAGCACAAATGTAAGCTTAGGAGCAAATTCAAAAATAAATATGGATGAGTTAGCTTATGGAAGTATAGGATTGGCACTTCAAGATAGTGACAATGAAACACCTACCATAACAAATAAAGGCACTATAAACGTAGCAAAAAGCGATAAAGACAATAAAATTTATTCAGCTGCGATTGCACTTTTTTCACCAGGAATTGCAATTAATAATGGCACTATAAACACAGATGATGAATCTGTTGGAATGTATGGCGTAGATTATGAAAATGTAAATTTGCAAAACGAAGGTGAAATAAATACAAATATAAACGCAGTTGCCATGTATATTAAAAACGGAGCTGCCACAAATAGCGGAAAAATAAATATAAAAGGTGAAAACGGTGTTGGAATGTATGCTAAAAAAGGTTCTTTAACAAATAGTGGCGAAATTTTAGCTAACAGTCAGGGCGCTGGAATGTTTAGTGATGAAGATGCAAAAATTTCAAATTTAAATAAAATTTTACTTAATAAGGAAAACTCAATTGGAATTTATACAAAAAATGAAGCCACAAATAAAGGAAATATTTCATTACTTGGTGATGGCTCAGTTGGAATTTTTGCAAAAAATATCTTAAATGAAGGTGTTATAAACCTAAGCTCAAAAGGAGAAAATGATAAATTTTCAGCTGCGTTGATGGGGAAAAACATAAAAAATACAGGAACTATAAATTTAAATAAAGAATATGAAGTTGGAATGTATGGCATAGGCACATTTACAAATAAAGCAGTTTTAACAAACGATGGAGTAATAAACTTAAATGCAAACAACCAAATAGGAATATATGCCAAATTTGCCGATATTAAAAACAGCGGAGATATAAATGTAAACACTCAAGACTCAATTGGAGTTTATGCCGATAATTCCGTAATCGACAATACAGGTAAAATAACTTTAAACGCCGATAATTCAGTTGGTGTTTATATGGTAAATGGTTCATATTTTAAAAATAGAGGCGAAATTAAAATAATTGGAAATTCAAAAAGTGTGGTAAAAGATGGTAAAAAAATAGAAATTATGCCTGCAAGCACTCCTTCTTTCCTTCCAAATGAAGTTCATAAGGATAAATTTAAAGGTGTTGATATAGCGGTTAATAAAAATACTAAAGATTTTGAAGATTTTAATATAAAATATGACAATGAAACTTATAATACTCAAAACACTGTAAAATTATCAAAGCCACAAATTGCTAACAATTTAGATCTAAGCTTGTCAAACAAAACAACAAATATTGAAATTCCTGCAAATTTAGATAACAAAAGCAAGGAAAAAAGAGTTAAAAACAATATCGTGGCAATGTATGCGGATACTTCAGGCGTAAATTTGACAAAACCTATAAAAGGGCTTGATAACTTAAATAAAGATGATAAAATTATCCTTTATGTAGGTGCTGAAGCGGCAAACTATACAAACAAAAAAGTTATAAACTTAGATCAAAGTCTGATGAAGCCTTTCATAGATGAGCTTGATAAATCAACAGCTATAAAAGCTGTTTATTCAGGATCTTTAACTTGGCAGGCATTTGTAACTTTTGATAAAAATGCAAAAAATAATCACAAAATAAAAAGTTTGGCAATGTCAAAAATTCCTTATGTAAATTTCATAACAAAAGATAGTAAATATAAAGATTTATATATTGCACTTGATAAAAAGTATGAAAAGGCCGTAGTTGGAAGCAGTGATAAAAAGATATTTAATAAACTTAACCTACTTGGAAAAAATGAAGAATTTAAACTTCATAAAAATCTAAAAAGCTTAGGTGGTTTTGAATATGCATCAACTCAAACCAGAGCTTACTCATCTGCTGATACTTATGATAGAGAATTTAATGATTTGATGCGTTGGGATACAAACACTACAGACACAACCAAATTTAAAGTTTTTGGCTCAAATACTAAACGAGATCAAAGAGTAGATGGAGTTTTGGGATATGACAAGAATACTTATGGTCTGTTTGTGCTAAATAACTTCAACCTTCAAATGGATGGAACATCAAATGGAGTTTTTGGAGGAATCGCCAAAGAAAGATATGAGTTTAAAAATTATTACAAACCAAAAGAAGATGCTTTAACAGCACAAATCGGATATTATGTTGATAGAAAAATTTTGAATGAAGAAGTAAATCATCTTTTAAAAATATCTGCCACAGGAAGCGCAAGAGAGATGAAAAGATATACTTTAGATAAAGACTTTTGGGCAAAATCTAAATATTATACCTTAGGCTTCGATGTTAAAAATAGCTTTTACAAAGATTATAAATTCGACTCGGGTTTTAAAATTTCGCCATATGCAGGAGTTGATTTAGGATATGGCATTATAGACAACATAAAAGAAAAAAGCGGCAATACTCTTCTTTTAGATGTTGATTCAAAAGATTATTATAGCATCAGACCAAATCTTGGAGTTGAACTTGGATATACATATTTGCTTGATGATAATTCATACTTTAATGTGCTTCTTGATAGTAAAATTTATAAAGAATTTGGCAAGATAAACAGAGCGAACAATTTAGCAAGATTTAAAGATACAAACAGCTATTTTTCACTTCCAAAAGAGGACAAGGAAGATAAAGGTGCTGAATTTATACTTGTAGGCAAATACGAAAACGGAAATTTCGGCGCATCTTTAAAAGGTGGATATCAAACTCAATTTAAAGATAGATTTATAGGACTTGATTTAAGAATTAAGTTTTAAAAAATTAAAGGCTTGAAATAAAACTTTTAATGTTTATAAATTTCAATCTTATTTTAAACTTGATGATTTTTAAAAGGGGAAAAATCCCCTTTTTGTTTTGTTATAAGTTCTACTCTTTTAAATAATCTTGAATGCTTTTAACTTCTAAATATGAGCCATCTTTCATTGACGGTATTGAATTTGCTGCCATTAAAGCTGCTTTTGTAGTTGTAAAATATGGCACTTTAAACCTTAAAACAAGTTGGCGGATTTTGATACCATCATCATCATAGCTTTTATTATCGCTTGTATTTACAACTAAATTTATTTCATTGTTTTTTAACTTATCTGCAATATTTGGACGACCTTCGCTTATCTTATGAACAAACTCACTTTCTATACCATGCTCTTTTAAGGCATTGTGAGTTCCGCTTGTTGCAACTATCCTAAAGCCCTCTTTTATGAATTTTTTAGCTAGTTCTATACCACTTTTTTTATCATCATCGGCCAAACTTAAAAATAAAGTTCCACTTGATGAAAAGACATTACTTGCTGAAATTTGACTTTTTATAAAACTTTTTGCAAAACTATCACTTATACCCATAACTTCACCTGTTGATTTCATTTCAGGTCCAAGAATAAAATCAGCCCCAACTAATTTATTAAATGGAAATACACTTTCTTTAACACAAACATGATTTTTTGGAGTAGCTGTATAGATATCTCCTACTTTTATTAAGTTTTTATAACTATCATAGAAATTTAATGCCTCTTTTAAATCCCCTTGCCACATAACTCTAGTTGCGACTTTTGCCATAGGAATTCCTGTTGCTTTACTTACAAAAGGCACAGTTCTACTTGCTCTTGGATTTACTTCTATCATATAAATTTCATCTTCAAAAATGGCAAATTGTATGTTTAAAAGTCCTACAACGCCCAAATTTATAGCAATTTCTTTTGTGTTTTTATAAATTTTTTTAATTATTTCTTTGCTTAGGCTTTGTGGTGGCATTACACTTATACTATCGCCTGAGTGAATTCCAGCCTCTTCAATATGCTCTAAAATAGCTCCCACAAAAACATCTTTTCCATCACTTATAGCATCAACATCAAGCTCAGTAGCGTTTTTCAAAAATTTATCTATTAAAACCGGAGAGTGGTTACTAACGCTTACTGCTTCACCCATATACTCTAAAAGCTCACTTTCACAAGTAACTTTTTTCATCGCTCTTCCGCCTAAAACATAGCTTGGTCTAACAAGTACTGGATAGCCAATTTCTTTTGCTTTTAAAACCGCTTCTTCTACGCTTGTTGCAGTTGCATTGTTAGGCTGTTTAATACCTAATTTTGATATAAACTCGCTAAATTTCTTCCTGTCTTCTGCCATATCTATAACTCTTGGGCTTGTTCCTATTACATTAGCCCCAACAATTGCTAGTCTTTTTGCAAATTTAAGCGGAGTTTGACCACCAAAATGGATTATTACACCATCAGGATTTTCTCTTTCAATAACACTTCTTAAATGCTCAAAATCAATTGGTTCAAAATAAAGTGTATCACTTGTATCATAATCCGTGCTTACAGTTTCAGGATTGCAATTATACATTATACTTTTTATACCAAGATCTTTTAGCGCATAACTTGCATGAACACAACAATAATCAAACTCGATTCCTTGTCCTATTCTATTTGGTCCCCCACCTATTATTAAAACTTTTTTGCCTTTATTGTTGGATGAAACATTTTCGCATTTTTTAAATGTTGAATAAAGATAAGTAAAGTTATCGTTTCTGCCTTTTGTTCCAGCTTTTTGATAAATTTGAGCTATATTAAATTTATTTCTTGCAAAGTAAATATCATTTTGACTAAGCTCTAGGTTGTCTTTTAAATTTATAAGATAAGCTAATTTTTTATCAGAAAATCCCATAGTCTTAGCTTCTCGTAGTTTTTTTGGATCGTTTAAAATATCCATATCCACACTTTTTTCAAACTCTACTATTTCATAAATTTCATTTAAAAAATACTTATCTATTTTAGTTAGTTCATAAACTTTTTCTATATCATAACCCTCTCTAAAAGCTTGCGCAACATATAATATTCTCTTATCATCAGCATGTCTTAGCTTATAAACTAAGTCTTTGCTTGAAATTTCATCAAATCCTGATAGACCACTTTCCATAGAGCAAAGCGCTTTTTGCAAAGCTTCTTTTAGACTTTTACCAAGACTCATGACTTCTCCAACGCTCTTCATCGCAGTTCCAAGCAAAGTATTTGCTCCTTTAAATTTTTCAAAAGCAAATTTAGGAACTTTTACAACTATATAATCAATTTCTGGTTCATAAAAACCATCTTTTATCTCATCAAGCGTATATCCTACAGCTAAAAGAGTTGAAATTTTAGCTATAGGATATCCAGTTGCCTTACTTGCAAGTGCTGAACTTCTAGAAACTCGTGGATTCATCTCAATTACTACAGTTCTTCCATCTTTTGGATTCATGGCAAATTGAATATTACTACCACCTGCATCAACTCCAATAGCCTCAACTATTTCAAAACTTAGTTTTTTTATCTTTTCTATTTCATCATCACTTAGTGTAAGAGTTGGAGCTATTGTTATACTATCGCCTGTGTGAATTCCCATAGGATCTATATTTTCTATACCACACACTAAAACACACTGCCCTTTTTTGTCCCTTATAACCTCAGATTCTATCTCTTTCCAGCCAAGCAAACTTTCTTCTATTAAAATTTCATTTATTGGGCTTGCCTCAATTCCGTTTTGAGCTATTTCTTTAAACTCATCTATGTTATAAGCTACACCACTTCCTGCTCCACCAAGAGTGTAACTTGCTCTTATTATTAAAGGAAAACCAATTTGGCTAGCTGCCTGTAATGCCTCATCGAGCGTATAAGCATAGCAAGACTTTGGAAGATCCATATTTATACTTTGCATGGTTTCTTTAAATAAAAGCCTGTCTTCACCTTTTTTTATTGCATCAGGGTTTATGCCTATAAATTTAACATTTTTTAATTTTTTAAACTCATCACTTTCATAAACTTCCATTCCAGCATTTAAAGCAACCTGTCCACCAAGAGTTGGAAGTATTGCATCAACATTTTCTTTTTTTATAATTCTTAAAATACTCTCTTTTGTAATCGGCTCTAAATATGAAGCATCAGCGAAATCAGGATCTGTCATAATAGTAGCTGGATTTGAGTTAATCAAAACTACTCTATATCCAAGACTTTTTAATGTTTTTATGGCTTGTGTGCCACTATAGTCAAACTCACATGCTTGACCTATAACAATCGGACCACTTCCGATAACTAAAACTGTTTTGAAATCATCTCTTTTTGGCATTTATCTCTCCTTTGTGACGACATATAGAAATGCTGGTGTAATCTCATCAAAATAAGGTTTTATAACAGCACTTTTATATAAATCTTCATCTATAATTTCTTCTATAACCCCAACAGGAACTCCTGCAAAAAATACTTCATCAAGCCCACTTGTATAAACCTCATCGCCAATTTTTGGATTTAGCCATCTTGGAATAAATTTTGCTATAACTCTTATTCCATCTCCATTTATTATGGCTGGGATTTTTTCATCACCAATATAAACTGAAAATGAAGCAAGTTCATCATTTTGAAGTATTAACATAAAATTTGAATCTTTTGAGATTATAATTCCAGCTGTATGTGCATTAGAAATAGCTCCATAAATTTTATTCTTATTGCTACCATTAAAATCAATCCAAAATTTATTATAATCTCCAATTTTAATATAAGATAAAGTTCTTATAAGCTTAACGTTGGGAGCAAATTTAGTAGAATTTGTATCTTTTAAAATTTGGTTTAACTCATAAGCATAAGTATTTAATAAAACGGCTTTTTTTTTAAGCTCTTCATTTTCTAAATACAAAGTTTTAATCTGTGAAGACTGATTAAAATGAGCTCTTACTTTTTGAGTTAAATTTGTATTTATATTTTTAAAAAAACTAATAACATCGTTAGTTAAACTTATACTTTGACCCTTTATATAAGAGCCAAAATATATAGAAAGTAGTAAAAAAACAAGTATAAAAAAAATTTGTTTGATTTTACTCATTTATTTATTCGCTTGATAGTTGTCTTAAAATACTTATTTCTTCTAATGCTTTGCCTGTTCCTTTTGCAACCGCTAAAAGTGGCTCATCAGCAACATAAACAGGAAGTTTTACAATGTCGCTTAAATACTTATCAATTCCTCTAATCAATGCTCCACCACCTGATAAAACAATACCATTTTCAACTATATCAGAAGCAAGATCAGGTGGCATCATCTCTAAAACTGATTTTAGATTATCGGCAATTTGCTTTAATGTCTCTCTCATAGCCTCTCTAGCATCTTCACTAGTTAGTTCAATCCTGCTTAAAAGACCACTTATTTGATCTCTTCCTTTTACAGTAGCAACAAGTTCTTTTGGAAGCTGAACTGCAGTTCCTACTTTTATTTTTATCTCTTCGCCGGTTCTTTCACCTATTAAAAGATTATACTTTTCTTTGACATAACTAATTATTGCTTCGTTAAATTTATCCCCAGCTGCTCTAATTGATTTGCTTATTACAAGTCCTCCAAGAGAAATGACTCCTATCTCAGTAGTTCCTCCACCAATATCAACAACTAAGCTTCCTTTTGGTTCTTGTATAGGAAGTCCAGCTCCAATAGCTGCCGCCATAGGCTCTTCTATTAAAAAAACTTCTCTTGCTCCTGCCATTAAAGCACTATCTCTAACTGCTTTTCTTTCAACTTGAGTTAAGCCATAAGGAACTGAAATTATAACTCTCGGGCTTATAAAATTTCGTCTTTTGTGGGTTTTTTCTATGAAATATCTTATCATTCTTTCAGTCATATCAAAATCGGCTATAACACCATCTTTCATTGGTCTAATAGCTTGAATATCACCTGGAGTTTTTCCTACCATATCTTTTGCTTGGTGACCTACAGCTAAGATTTTTTGTTTTCCAAATTTTGTATTTTCAACAGCAACAACACTTGGTTCATTTATAACAATTCCTTTATCTTTTACTAAAACAAGGGTATTTGCTGTTCCTAGGTCTATTCCCATATCGCTTGAAAAAAATCCTAAAATTTTATCAATTATCATTTTTATCCTTTTTGCTTCTTAGTTGTTTTTAGGCACTTAAAATATCTTGTTTTACAAGAATTGGCTTTTCTTTGCCTAAAACCACATCTTTTGAAATTACTACTTCATATCCTTTTAACTCTGGCAAATTAAACATAATATCAAGCATAACTCCCTCCATTATGCTTCTTAAGCCTCTTGCACCAGTTTTTCTTTTTATAGCTAAATTTGCAACCTCCAAAAGCGCTTCATCATCAAATTTTAAACTCGCTCCATCTATTGCAAATATTTTTTTATATTGACTTAAAATCGCATTTTTAGGCTCTGTTAAAATTCTCACCATATCTTTTTCGTCAAGCTCATTTAAAGTTGCTACAATATGAAGTCTTCCTATTAGTTCGGGGATTATGCCATAATGAACCAAATCATCAGACTCAACTAAATGTATCAAATTTTCATTTTCTTTTTTTGTTCTTTTTTCTTGACCAAAGCCCAAAATATTTTCACCAATTCTTCTACTTATAATGTCGTTTAATCCATCAAAAGCTCCACCACAAATGAATAAAATATTTTTTGTATCTATTTGAATAAAGTCTTGGTTTGGATGTTTTCTACCACCTTTTGGTGGGATATTTACAACACTTCCTTCAATAATTTTAAGAAGAGCTTGCTGCACACCCTCACCGCTTACATCTCTTGTTATGGATCTATTCTCGCTCATTCTAGCAATTTTATCCATTTCATCAACAAAAACGATTCCTTGTTCTGCTTTTTTTATATCGCCATTTGCAGCTTGTAAAAGCCTTGTTAATATGTTTTCAACATCTTCTCCAACATATCCAGCCTCTGTTAAGCTTGTAGCATCACAAATTGCAATTGGTACATCAAGATGCTTTGCTAAGGTTTGAGCCATTAATGTTTTTCCACTTCCTGTTGGTCCAATAAGTAAAATATTTGATTTTGAAATTTCAGTATCATCATCTACCATATCTTGCTTAAAAAGCCTTTTATAGTGATTATAAACCCCAACACTAAAAGCCTTTTTGGCCATATCTTGTCCAATAACATAACTATCTAAAATTTCCTTTAGTTTCTTTGGTGTAATATCTTTTATGGTTTTATTTTCTTCTTTTTTTTCAACTTCGCCACCATGAATAACTTCATAAGCTGCATCTATACAAAACTCACATATAAAAGCATCACTATTTTCATTTGGAAAAATTCTTCTATCTTTATCTTCTAACCCACCACAAAAACTACACTTTCTAGCCATTCTTTTCCTTTTTTAGAGGAATTCCTCTTTTTGTATTTATGATAAATTCACACATTTTTTTAACATTTAAATTTTGTGATTTCTCAAGTAACCCTAAGGCTTGATCTTTTATACTAGTGCCTTTGTTAAAGATAAATTTATAAGCCTTATTTATCTCTTCTACCTCATCTTTTTCAAATCTTCTTCTAAGCCCTATTAAATTCAGACCCCTTATATAGGCTCTATTTCCCTCAGCTAAACAAAAATGAGGGACATCTTGACTTAATGCAGATGCTCCTGCTATCATACAGCTTTCTCCGATTTTAACAAATTGATGAACTGGAGTAAGACCACCAATAACAGCATGATCACCCATTTCAACATGTCCTGCTAAGGTTGCATTATTTGCCAAGATTACATTATTTCCAATAATACAATCATGTGCAATATGACAATAAGCCATTATAAAAGCATTATCTCCTATTCTTGTAAAGCCATCACCTTTATGTGAGCCTGAATTTATCGTACAAAACTCATGAATTGTAGCATTTTTGCCAATTATAAGACCTGTTTTTTCACCAACTTCAAAACTCATATCTTGCGGGATATCACCAACTACAGCATAACTAAAAATTTTGCTTTTATCGCCAATTGTTGTATTTCCAACTATCCTTGCACCCTGCTTTATGATAACTTCATTTCCAATTTTTGCATCTTTGCTAACAAAGGCATAGGCTTCTATTTTTACATCATCGCCTAAAATAGCACCATCTTCTATGATGGCAGTTTTATGAATATTCATATTAAATCCGTTACTATTTATCCACTATCATAGCCTGAAGTTCAGCCTCAGCAGCTAAACCATCATCAGTATGAGCTTCGCCTTTTAAAACCCAAATTTTGCCACGATGTTTTATAGTTGAAATTTTATAAATTATCCTATCTCCTGGTCTAATTGGTTTTCTAAATTTTGCCTTATCAATACTCATAAAATATACAACTTTATCTTTTAAATCATCTGGATTATCTTTTTCCATACTTCTAAAAGCCAAAACTCCGCCAGCTTGTGCCATTCCTTCAATTATCATAACTCCTGGATAAATAGGATGCCCAGGGAAATGCCCCTCAAAAATAGGTTCACCTATGGTTACATTTTTATATGCTTCAATACTTTCATTAAGTACCAAATTTGTAACCTTATCAATCAACAAAAAAGGATATCTATGTGGTAAAATTTGCATTATTTGATTTATATCTAACATGTTATTCAGCCTTAAATTTTATTTAACTTCACATTTTATCAAAAAGTTACTAAAATTTCCCTAACATCTAAATATATTTTTGAAAAAGCTTCGATTTTTACCTTTGCTGGGACTAATTTTTCAATTACGATAATTGGTGAAAAGCTACCTTTTTCACAAATTTTTTCTCTTAAATTTAGCTCTTCATTAACGCTTAGAGGATTTTTTAAAAACTCATCAAAACTCTTAAATTTCACCCCTAAAATCTCTTTAAATTTATCAAAGCTAAAAATTATTATATTGTTTTTTACAAACTCATCACATTCATAATTTATACTAAATTTAACTAAATTTCTCTCAAAATAAGAGTTAAATAAAAAATAACTTTTTATAACTTTTTCATCAAATTTAACTAACCCTCTTAAAAGCCTGTAATTTATAAAACTATCTTTCTGAAGTTTAAATTTGCCTTTTTGCTCTTCCAAAACTCTTAAATTCCTATAAAATAGAGCTCTATCTTCTGGTGAATTTGGCTGAATTTGGTGGTTTATAGAACTCATTAGTTCAAATTCCAAACTTGCTTTATTTTGCATTTTCATAGCAAACATACAGCCACAATAATTTTGATGATATAAGTTATCTTTTTTTGCTAAATCAAACTGAGCTTTGCTTCCACCATTTTTTCTAAAATCAGGTGCGATAAAATCAAGGTTAAATTTAGCACAAATTTCTGATAAAGACTTTTCAAGCTGGCTGTGAGATTTTTTAGGACTCATTAAAAGCGTTGTGGTTATTGAGCTTTCACCTAATTTTTTGGCTAAAATAGCTGTTTTTTTCATTCTAAAATCAAAGCATTTTTGACAACGCTCACCTTTTTCAGGCTCATCTTCAAGCCCTTTTACAAACCTAAACCACTCATCAAGTTCATAATCGCCCAAAATAACTTCAATTCCAAGAGTTTTTGCACTTTTTTTAACATCGTCATAGCGAAGCAAAAACTCGCTATATGGATGGATATTTGGATCATAAAAATAGCCAATTATTCTTTCATCAGGATAAATCTCTTTTAACTTTCTTAAAAAATAATGGCTATCAACACTACAGCAAATTTGAACTAACAAATTTAGCCTAAATTTGAAGTTAAATCAGCTAAAACTTTTGCTGCGTGATCTTTTGCTTTTACACTTTTATAAACCTTTAAAATATCACCTTTTTTATCAATTACAAAAGTTGTTCTAACTATACCTAAATACTCTCTACCATAGTTTTTTCTAACTTGCCAAACACCATAAAGCTTGCTAACATTTTTATCTTCATCGCTTAGTAAAATGTGTTTTAAGTCATGTTTTTTTATAAAGTTTTCGTGGCTTTTTACAGAATCTGGGCTAATGCCAATGATTACACTATCGTTTGCTATAAAATCATCATAATTTTGACTAAACTCGCAAGCTTCTGTTGTGCAACCTGGAGTGTTGTCTTTTGGATAAAAATATAAAATTACATTTTTACCTATAAAATCATTTAAATTTATCTCAACACCATCTTGATTTTTAAGGCTAAAATTTGGAGCTTTATCTCCTTTTTGTAAAGTTACTTTCCTCTCTCTATCTTCTTTTAAAAAATCACTCATTTTTTACCCTTTTTATTGAAATTTATACGGCGATTATACACAATTTTGTTAAACTAAATAAAAAGTTAAATAAATTTAGCTATAATCAAGCCTTATATTTTTATTAAAGGTAAAATTTATGGCAAAAGTAAAAGAGGCAAAAAATATCTGGCTAGATGGAAAATTAATCCCTTGGAGTGAAGCAAATGTTCATATCTTATCACACTCACTTCACTATGGAAATGCTGTTTTTGAAGGAGTTAGAGCCTATCAAACAAAAAAAGGCTTGGCAGTTTTTAGACTAGCTGAACACACAAAAAGATTACTTGATTCAGCAAAAGCTTGCCTTATAAATGTGCCTTATAGCTATGACGAGCTTTTTAAAGCTCAAGTTAAACTTTTAAAATCAAATGATTTTAAAGATACTGTTTATTTAAGACCGATTGTATTTTTAGGCTATGGCTCTATGGGTGTTTCACATCTTGGTTCACCTGTTCAAGTTGCACTTGCTGCTTGGGAATGGGGTGCTTATATGGGTGAAGATGCTATAGAAAAAGGCATAAAAGTTAAAATTTCATCTTGGGCTAAAAACTCACCAAATTCAATGATGAGCAAAGCAAAAGCAAGCGCAAACTACTTCAACTCACAAATGGCAAACCATGATGCTGTAACTTCAGGATATGATGAGGCTTTACTTTTAGATCAACAAGGTTTTATTGCCGAAGGTAGTGGAGAGTGCTTTTTTATAGTTAGAAATGGTGTTATTATAACCCCACCAAATGACACAAGCCTAGAAAGTATTACTCAAAATACAGTTATTGAAATAGCTAAAGACTTAGGATATGAGGTAAAAAGAGAGAGAATTACAAGAGATGAGGTCTATATAGCAGATGAAGCATTTTTTACAGGAACTGCAGCCGAAGTTACACCAATTACAAATGTAGATGGCAGGATTATAGGAAATGGTAAAATGGGAGCCATTACAAAAAAACTTCAAAAAACTTATTTTGCCGCAGTTAGAGGTGAAAATGAGAAATATGAAAAATATCTAACATACATTAATTAAGGAAAAATATGCCAGCAGATTTAAACGACTATTTTAACAAAAGAAAGAAAAATGACGACAACCAAGGCGGTGGAAATAAGCCAAATTTTGACTTTAAAATGCCTGATTTTAAAGGATTTGGAAAGTTTTCGCCATTTATTTATGTAGGCTTAGCCATTATATTTATTTTAGTTTTAGCAAGACCTTTTGTAGCTATAAGCTCTGGCCATGTTGGAATTCGCTCAACTCTTGGAAAATACGATTTAAAGCCGCTTGATCCAGGGTTTCATTTTTTTATGCCAGGACTTCAAAAGGTTTTTGTAGTTGATACAAGAGTTAGGATTATAAACTATACAAGCGGAGAAGATAGAGGCGAAGTTGCAAATGCTGCAAATTCTGGCATTATAAGAAAAAACTCAATCTCAGTTTTAGATGCTAGAAATTTACCAGTTAGTATTGATATTACAGTTCAATACAAACTAAACCAATCAACCGCTCCAACAACTATCGCAACTTATGGCTTTGCGTGGGAAAATAAAATAATTGACCCTGTTGTTAGGGATGTTGTAAGAAGTGTCACAGGTCAATATACAGCAGAAGAATTACCTATAAAAAGAAATGAGATAGCTTCATCAATTGCAAATCAAATAAGAGAAGATATAGAATCAATCAAAGGTCGCCCGGTTGATTTGCTAGCTGTGCAGCTTAGGGAAATAATCTTACCTGATAAAATAAAAGATCAAATAGAAAGAGTCCAAATTGCAAAGCAAGAGGCTGAAAGAACAAAATATGAAGTTGAAAGAGCAAATCAAGAAGCTCTTAAAAAAGCTGCTCTTGCAGAAGGAACAGCAAAAGCCATTATTATTGAAGCACAAGGTAGAGCAGATGCTGTAAAAGTTGAAGCTGATGCAGAAGCTTACGCAAATAAAGAAATTGCAAAAAGTCTTGATTCAAATGTATTGAGCCTAAAGCAAATTCAAACTCAAGCTAAATTTAATGAAGCACTTAAAGAAAATAAAGATGCTAAAATTTTCTTAACTCCTGGTGGAGCAGTACCGAACATTTGGGTTGATACAAAAGACAAAGCAAAGCAAAGTGCTATATCAGAGTAACAAATGGATATTAAAAATATAAACTGGCAAAAATGCGGGGGGCTTATCCCCGCAATCACACAAGACTTTGAGACAAGTGAAGTTTTAATGCTTGGATATATGAGTGAAGAATCTTTGGATTTAAGCCTTAAAACAGGTCTTGCACACTATTTTTCACGCTCAAGAAATAGAATTTGGCAAAAAGGTGAAACTAGTGGAAACACACAAGAAATAAAAGAAATTCTTCTTGATTGTGATGGCGATACAATTTTATTAAAAGTAAAACAAAACGGAGTAGCTTGTCATACAGGCGAAAAAAGCTGTTTTTTTACAAAATTTGAAGGATTAAATTTAGTAAAGCAACTTTCTAATAACACTCAAAAACCAAAATATGATATTCTAGATGAGCTTTATCACACAATTGAAGATAGAAAACTAAATGCAAATCCAGAAAACTCTCATGTTGCAAGACTTTTTGCAAAAGGTGAAAATGCCATACTAAAAAAAATATGTGAAGAAGCTGGCGAAGTTGTACTCGCCTGTAAAGATCAAAGCAAATTTGAAAAATATAAACATTTAAATTTAGAGGAATTTGGTGAACATAAACCAGGAGATCCTAAATTTGACATAATTTATGAGGCAAGTGATTTGGTGTTTCACCTGCTCGTTGCTTTAAATGCCCACAATATCCATCCTCAAGCTATTTTAGATGAGCTTGCAAGACGCAATGGAATAAGTGGGATCGATGAAAAAAAATCAAGAAAAGATAAATTTTAATAAAATTAAGCTAAATTCAAAGTTTTTATGATAAAATCAAAGCTTATCTTTAAATTTTAAAGGATTAGTATGCCAAAAATGAAATCAGTCAGAGGTGCATCTAAGCGTTTTAAAGTTGGAAAAAACAAGATAAAAAGAGGCTCTGCTTTTAGAAGCCACATCTTGACTAAAAAGTCTCCAAAACGCAAAAGAAGCGCAAGACAAGAACATTTTGTTCATAAAGCTGATGAAAAAGCTGTAAGAGGTATGCTTTGCAAATAAAATTTGTATAAAGCATTTTGTTTTTGATTTTAAATCATTTAAAAAACTCCCCTAAATTTATAGAGATTTAAGGGCAAGATCCATTTTGGACGCCAATTTGTGAAAGGATAAATATGGCAAGAGTAAAAACAGGCGTAATTAGAAGAAGACGCCATAAAAAAGTTTTAAAAGAAGCTCGTGGTTTTTATAGTGGAAGAAGAAAACACTTTAGAAAAGCAAAAGAGCAACTTGAAAGAAGTTTATGCTACGCATATAGAGATAGAAGAGCTAAAAAGAGAGATTTTAGACGTCTTTGGATAGTTAGAATAAATGCTGCTTGCAGACTAAACGATATAAGCTATTCACAATTTATTCACGGTCTTAAAAATGCAGGCATTGAGCTTGATAGAAAAATATTAGCAGATATGGCGATGAACGATGCACAAGCTTTCGCAAACATCGCAGCAAAAGCAAAACAAGCTTTATAATTATATAAAAAAGATACTCTTTTTGGAGTATCTTTTATCTTTTAAATAAATTCAACTTTTTTATCACCGCTTTTTATAACACCGATCTCATAAGCATCACTGTTAGAAACTATATTCTTAGCATTTTCCTTGCTGGCTATTATTATCATTCCAACACCGATATTAAATGTCCTTAACATCTCATTTTTGCTTACATATTTTGAAATAAATTTAAATATTTCAGGTGTTTTTATTTTTTCTAAATTTATGCAAGCTTTTAAGTTTTCAGGCAATACCCTTGGTAAGTTTTCAACTATTCCTCCGCCTGTTATATGTGCTAAAGCATTTATATCATTTTTAAATTTTAAAAACTCGCTAACATAAATTCTTGTTGGCTCAAGTAAAATATCTATTAAATTTTTATCACCAACCTTATCATCAAATTTCATATTCAATTCTTCGAAAAATAGTTTTCTAACCAAAGAGTACCCATTTGAATGAATTCCGCTACTTGGAAGTGCCAAAACTAAATCGCCATCTTTTACAAACTTAGTTCTATCTATTTCATCTTCTTCTGCCATGCCAACAGCAAATCCAGCTAAATCGAAATCATTTTTTTGATAAATTCCAGGCATTTCAGCTGTTTCGCCACCAATTAGAGCTGAATGTGAAATTTCGCAACCCTTAGCAATTCCCTCAACCACTCTAACAGCAACTTCTCTTTTAAGTTTTGATGAGGCGTAATAATCAAGAAAAAATAGAGGTTTTGCAAAATTACAAATAAGATCATTTACACACATTGCAACTAAATCAATGCCAATAGTGTCATATTTTTTGGCATCGATTGCAAGCCTTAATTTTGTACCAACACCATCTGTTGCACCTAAAAGCACAGGTTTTTTATATCCTGTTGGAAGTCTAAAAGCTCCTGAAAACGAACCTATTCCGCCAAGCACAAATTCATTGTGAGTTTTTTTTACAAATGGTTTTATATCGTCAACGAATTTATTTCCGGCCTCTATATCAACGCCTGAGTCTTTGTAGCTTATCATATTTATCCCTTAAACAATTGAAATAAGTTACTATTTTAACCAAATTTAGCTAAAATAACACTCAATATGGGGAAAAAATGAAATTTAAAAATGCTATTGTAATAACTGGCGGCATTGCAACTGGAAAAAGTTTGGTTTGTGATATTTTAAAATCTAAAAATTTTAAAATAATTGATGCTGATGAGATAAGTCATCAAATTTTAGATACCCTAACAGATGAAATTTCAAAAATTTTTGGAAACGAGTTTATAAAAGATGGCAAAGTTGATAGAAAAGAACTCGGGGATTTAGTATTTAATGACAAATCAAAACTTAAAACTCTTGAGAGCCTACTTCATCCAAAAATTAAAAATAAAATTTTAGAAAAAGCTGAAATTTTAGAAAAAGAAAAAAAACTTTATTTTGTGGATATTCCGCTCTATTTTGAAAGTAAAAACTACTTTGAATTTGATAAAGTTTTACTAATTTATGCACCAAAAAATATGACATTAAAAAGACTTATGAAAAGGAATAGCCTAACAGAAAATGAAGCGTTAGTTAGAATAAACTCTCAGATGCAAATTGAAAAAAAGAGAGATTTAGCAAATTTCATAATTGACAATAGCTCAAATTTAGATATTTTAAATAGCCAAATTGATGAATTTTTAAAAACTTTAAAGGAGTAAAATGAAAATTTCAAAATATTGCGCAAGTGGAAATGATTTTGTGATAATAACTGCTTTTTCTAACAAAAATAGAAGCTTGTTAGCTAAAAAACTTTGCGATAGATTTAATGGTGTTGGAGCAGATGGGCTGATTATAATTTTACCGGATACTAATAATGACTTTAAATGGGAATTTTACAATAGTGATGGAAGTGTTGCAAAAATGTGTGGAAATGGTGCAAGAGCTGCTTTTATGTATGCTTATGAAAACAATCTAATTTCTAAAAAGGCTAAATTTTTAAGTGGTGCTGGAGTTATAGATGGCGAGATATGCAGTTTTAAAAACAAAAATGCTGAAGTAAAAATCAAACTAACAAAACCTAAAGTTTGTTTGCCAAAATTTAATGAACTTGACCTAGAGTGGTGCTTTTATGATACAGGAGTTCCACATCTTGTTAGTTTTGTTAGCGATGTTTCAAAATTTAATTTAGATATTTGTAAAGTTATGCGAAAAAAATACAATGCAAATGTAAATTTTGCACAAATTTTAGATGATAAGATTTTAGTAAGAACCTTTGAAAGAGGTGTTGAAGCTGAAACTTTAGCTTGTGGAACAGGTATGGCAGCTTCATTTTATGCAGCCTTCAAAGAGGGTAAAATTCCTCCACAAATAAGCGTTTACCCAACAAGTGGTGAAAGATTAGAACTTAGTTTAAAAGATGGAGAAATTTACTTTAAAGGCATTGTAAAACATAGTTTTGATGCTATTTTTTATGAATAAAAATTTGAATTAACATTATAAAAACAGCTAAGTTTATCATAACATCAGCAAAGTTAAATACAGCAAATTCAAAGTATTTATGCCAAAATACATAATCTACTACACCACCATGAATAAACCTGTCGATTAAATTTGAAACCCCACCGCCAAAAAGCAAAGCAAAAGGCAAAGTGTGGGCTTTCAAAAGTTTTTTTTCATATAGCAAATATCCAAACAATGCAATTAATAAAATAGCCTGCAACGCTTTTAAATGCTCGCCTAAAAAAGCAAACATAGAAAAAGCAACACCCTTATTAAAGGTTAAAATGAGTGAGAAAAACTCTCCATCCCATCTAAAGCCACTCAAAAAAACTTGTTTAATAGCCTGATCTATAATAACTATAGCTAAAAATATAGCTATAAATTTTACCCACAACCTACTCATTTAAAGCTTTTATAAAGAAATTTTCAACCTCATCCATTTTTTCTTTTAATATCTTTTTATCTTTACCTTCTATTAAAAGCCTTATGACTTTTTCAGTTCCTGAATATCTAAAAAGTGTTCTAATGCCACTATCCTCAAGGCTTTTTTTAAGTTCATTTAATCCTACAATTTCATTTAAAGGCTTTTTTTCTTTTATTTTTAAATTTTTTAAAATTTGCGGACATGGAATAAAAGTTTTATTAAGCTCATTTGAAGTTTTATTTAAACTTAGCATGCAAGCACTAAACTGCAATGCACTTGTTATGCCATCACCTGTTTTTGTATAATCACTAAAAATTATATGCCCACTTTGCTCACCGCCAAAATTAGAGCCACTTTCTTTCATCATTTCTAGAACAAATTTATCTCCAACATTACTTCTTAACAGCTTAATATTATTAGCTTTTAAAAGCTCATCAAGACCTTGATTACTCATAGAAGTTGCCACTATTTTATTATTTGCAAGTTTTTTTTGATTTTTTAGAAAAATTGCTAAAATTCCTATTAATGCATCGCCATGAACTACATTTCCCTCATTATCTACAACTACAACCCTATCAGCATCGCCATCAAAAGCAAATCCAACATCTGCTCTAAGTCTTACAACTTCACTTGCAAGTTTTGCAGGATACAAGGCACCACAATTTTCGTTTATGTTTTGACCATTTGGTTCGTTATTTATAACAAAAATTTCAGCTCCAAGTTCTGAAAAAATTGTAGGAGCAACTTTATAGCTTGCACCATTTGCAGTGTCTAAAACTATTCTTAAAGAGCGTAAATTTAAACCTTTTGGAAAAGAGTTTTTTATGTGAACTATATATCTTCCTATAACATCGTCTACTCTTTTTGCAGCCCCTATTTCCATGCACTGTTTTCTAGCCGCATGTATAAGCTCATCACTGTTTAAAATTTCTTCTATTTTTCTTTCTTCGCTCTCATCAAGTTTAAAACCTTGTGCATCAAAAAATTTAATTCCATTATCATAATAAGGATTATGTGAGGCACTTATCATAATTCCAGCATCACATCTCATATCTTCTGTTAAAAAAGCAATAGCAGGTGTTGGCATAGGACCAACTTGTCTAACATTATAACCAATAGACGTAAGTCCTGCTACAATTGCTGTTTCTATCATATAGCCACTTCTTCTTGTATCTTTTCCAAGAAGTATCATATTTGTTTGGGAATTTTTTCTAAAGTAAATTCCTGCAGCCATTGCTATTTTCATAGCAAGCTCTGCTGTCAATTCCTCTCCAGCCTTTCCCCTAACTCCATCAGTTCCAAAATATTTCATAAAATAGCCTTAAATTCTTAAATTTTAAAAGCTCATTTTAGCATATATTTGTTATAAATTATCTTAGAATTAAAAAGTGCTTAAATTAAGTCTAAATTAAAGATTTTTTTGTATAATGCAACACTTAATTATATTGAATTTAAAAGGTATATAAAATGGCAAATCATAAATCTGCTGAAAAAAGAGCAAGACAAACTGTTAAAAAAACAGAGAGAAATAGATTTTACCGCACAAGACTTAAAAACATTTCAAGAGCGGTAAGACAGGCTGTTGAAGCAAACGACAAAGAAGCTGCAAGTGCTGCTTTTAAAGTTGCAAATCAAGACATTCATAGTTTTGTAAGTAGAGGTTTTCTTAAAAAACAAACTGCTTCAAGAAGAGTTAGTCGCCTTGCAAAACTTGTAAATTCTATGGATAAAGCTGAATAACTTATGCTTGCTGATAAGCTTGAAAATTTTATAAAAAGATATGACGAGATCTCAAATTTGCTCGTCAGTCAAGATATTATCAGCAATGTAGATGAAATGACTAAGCTTGCTAAAGAGCAAAGCAGTATTGAAGAAATTTACAAAGCATCGAAAGAATACTTTAGCACAATCCAAGGCATCGAAGATAACAAAAATTTATTAGAAGATCCGGAACTTGGTGAGCTCGCAAAAGAGGAATTAAAACTTTTAGAAGACAAAAAATTATCTCTTGAAAACGAGATAAAGATACTTCTCATCCCAAAAGATCCAAACGATGATAGAAACATATTTCTAGAGCTTCGTGCTGGAACAGGTGGAGATGAGGCTGCACTTTTTGTTGGTGATTTAGTAAACGCATACTTAAGATATGCTGAGATTAAAGGCTATAAAACTGAAATCGTTTCTCAAAGCGAAGGAAGTGCTGGAGGCTTTAAAGAAATTATTCTACTTGTAAAAGGAAAAGGTGCCTACTCAAGACTTAAATTCGAAGGTGGAACTCACAGAGTTCAAAGAGTTCCTGAAACTGAAAGCCAAGGAAGAGTTCACACTAGTGCAATAACTGTTGCTATTATGCCAGAAGTTGATGATAATGATATAATCATTAATCCAAATGATCTTAAAATAGATGTTATGAGAAGCTCAGGACATGGTGGACAAAGTGTAAATACAACTGATAGTGCCGTTAGAGTTACTCATATACCAACTGGACTTGTTGTAGTAAATCAAGATGGAAAAAGCCAACATAAAAATAAAGATGCTGCTTTAAAGGTTTTAAAAGCAAGACTTTATGAGATGCAAGAAGCTAAACGCCTTGAAGAAGAGAGAGAAAAAAGAAAAGAACAAGTTGGAACTGGCGATAGAAGTGGCAGGATAAGAACCTACAACTATCCACAAAACAGAATCTCTGATCATCGTATAAATTTAACTCTTTATAGACTAGAAGCAATTATGTCAGCTGGACTTTTTGATGAGATAATAGATCCATTAATTGCCTATTATCAAGCAAAAGCAGTCTCAGGCGAAGAAGAGTAATTTACATTTCTAAAATAAAACCACATTAAGATTAAAAATTAAACTTACTTTTGCTATAATTAGCAAAATATAGCAAAAGGAGTAGGCTGTGAAAAAAATATTAGTTTGTGTTGATAATAATCCTTTAAATGAAGCTGTATGTAGTTATGGCTTAGAGATGGCAAAAAAGCTAAACTTAGAAGTTATTTTTTTACATGTTATAAAAACCCCACTTTTTACACCGAATTTTTTAGGCTTAGCAGCTGGCGGACTTGTAGTAACTCAAGGAAGCGATATGGTTTATGACCCTGAAGAGCTTAAACCTACAAAAGAGCAAATCGATGAAGCTGAAGAAATGCTAAAAAAAGCTAAAAAAATGGCTGATGAGGCAGACATTAAATCAAGTAGCGATTTACAATGTGGTGATATAATAGAAATTTTAATAAACTATAATGATATTGCCGCAATAGTTGTATCAATAAAAGATGAAACTGAAGATATTCAAAACAACATAATTGCACTTACAAGAGAGTCAAAAACACCAATTTTATTTGTAAATAAGGAGTTTTCTGAGATTAAATCAGCTCTTGTTGCATTTGATGGTGGCGATGCGGCTATAAAAACTCTACATAGCATAAAAGATAGTAAAATTTTTGGTCAAGACTTAGAATATCATGTGCTAAACATAAATAAAGATGAAAAAAAATCAAAAGAAATTTTAGATATAGCAAGAGATATTTTAAAAAATGAAAATGCAAAATTTGTAAGTTTAAGTGGCGAAGTTGCAGATGAGCTAATATCATATAGAAGAGCAAATAACTTAGATCTTTTTGTAATGGGAAGCTTTAGCAAAGGTATTTTTGCTACACTATTTTTTGGAAGCACATCTAAAAATGTTGTTGAAAAAGCATTAGTTCCTGTTTTTGTTGCACAGTGAGTAATATAAACTCGCTTGAAATCTATAAAAAAATTTTAGGCGATAAAAAGGTTAGCGTTATAGAGTTTTTGGCTAAAAACCATGATAAAAATGGCTTTATAACGCTAAGCATTAATGAGATTTGCACTCTTACAAACACAAGTAAGCCAACGGTTATCCAAACCTTAAAACTACTTGATGAAAAATTTGTTTTAAAAAAAATTAAAAATGGGGTTTATAAACTAAATTTATAAAACTCCTAAATGAGTAAGCAAAATTCTAGTACCTATAAAAATAAGTATTACTCCACCTAAAATCATAGCTTTACTTTCTAAATACTCCCCTACTTTTTTTCCGATAAAACAGGCTAACAAACAAAGAATAAAACAAAGCGTAAAAATAACAAAAGTTGAATAACTCAAACTAACATAACTTAAACCAAATGTTACACCAATAGCCATAGCATCAATACTCGTAGCAACTCCACCAAACACTAACTCTTTGTTAGTTAAACTAACTACCTTTTCATCATTTGCCTCTTTTATCATTTTTCCTCCTAAAAAAAGAAGTATGAAAAACGCTATAAAATGATCAATTTCACTTATAAATTTAGCAAAGCCAATGCCTAAAATATAACCCAAAACACACATTAATCCTTGAAAAAATGCATAAACAAAAGCTATTTTTAAGGCTATTAAAAACTTTAAATTTGGATATTTCGCACCATTTGCTATGCTTAAAGCCACACTATCCATACTAAGACCAAAAGCTATTAAAAAAACTTCCATTAAAATCCTTTTATTTTGAAGCACAATTATAACTAATTATGATAAAATACTAAAATTTTAAAGGCAGATTATGACAAACACTCAAATAGCAAAAATTTCACTCATTACCATAGCAATTGCCTGGGGGGCGACATTTTTACCAATACAATATATGCTTAAAAATATAAATGTCCCAAGCTTTTTATTTTTTAGGTTTTTAATTTCTGCTATTTTACTTTGGATAATCTCGTTTAAAATAGGTATAAAATTTGACAAAACCTCAACTAAATTTGGTGTTATTTTAGGTATTTTTATGTTTTTAGACTTTATGTTTCAAACTTATGCTCTAAACTATACTTTTAGCTCAACTGTTGCTTTTATAATAGGATTAAATGTTGTAATAGTGCCATTTTTAATGTATTTTATCTTTAAAATACACCTTAGCTTTAATGCAATTTTAGGAGCTGTAATGGCAGTTTTGGGACTGTTTTTGCTAAGTGGAACAAGTGGTTTAAGGCTTGGATTTGGCGAAGTATTAAGCCTTATTTCAGCTTTTGCTTATGCTCTTCATGTTGTTTACACAGGTAGGTTTGCTAGAGCTTGTAACATTTATATACTCCTAATAACTCAATTTTTTACAATGAGCTTTTTAACACTTATTTATGCTCTATTTTTTGCAACTCCTAGCAAAAACTCTTTAAATATATTTGGAGGGTTTGAAATTTGGTTAAGTATAAATTTTGTGTACATGATAATATTTACTGCTGTTTTTGCTACAGTAATTGCCTTTTTTGTACAAACAAAAGCTCAAATTTATCTAACCCCAGAACAAACTTCACTAATTTTAATTTTGGAGCCAGTAAGCGCAGGATTTATTGGATACTTTATAGGAAATGAGCTTTTAAGCAAAGCTCAAATTTTTGGAGCAATTCTCATAATAACTGCAATTTTAATAAATGAGCTTAATCTAACCAAATTCATAAGAAAGTTCACTAGACGAATTTTTTAAGATATTTTAGCTATTTTTTTATAAATTGCTACACAAAAAAACACTAAAGATGCAATTATTATAATACTTGCACCACTTGTTAAATTAAATTTATAACTAATTATTAGACCCATTGTGCATAGTAAGGATGAAATAATACTTGAAAATAGCATCATCTCACCTAATCTTTTTGAAAAATTTTCAGCAATATATGGAGGAATTGTAAGAAGTGCAATAACCAAGATAAGTCCCACAACCTGAATAGTAGAAACAACACAAAGCGTCATTAAAACAACTAAAAGATAATAAATTAATTTTGTTTTAACGCCTCTAAGTCCTGCAAATTCCATATCAAAACTTATCGCACAAAATTGTCTATAAAAAAGCACTATGAAAAATAGAATTGCTAAATTTACAAATCCTATAAAAATTAAAGTATTTTTATCAATTGCCAAAATAGAACCAAACAAATAACCCATTAAATCAACATTGTATCCTGGAGTTAAATCAATCAATATAATACCTACAGCCATTCCAAATGCCCAAATAGCACCAATTATTGAATCAAATCTCTCTTTATCTTTTAAGCTCATAAAAGCAACTATTAAAGCTAAAACAATGCTAAATAATGTTGCCCCAAGAAGTGGTGAAAAGCCTAGAAAAAAAGCTAGTCCAATGCCACCGTATGCACCATGAGAAATTCCACCCGCTATAAAAGTCATTTTATTTATAACAACAAGTGAGCCAATTATTCCACATGCTATACTTACTAAAATTCCTCCTAAAAATGCGTTTTGCATAAAAGTTAAACTTAACATTTCTTGCATGAACACTCCTTTAAAATCAGCTCAACATCACAAAAATGACTATGATTTTGCTCTAAATGTTCTAAAAAGTTATTTCGTTTATCTGTACTTATATCATGCATTATGAGTTTTTTATTTACATAGGCTACCCTGTTTGCGTAATTTATAGAAGTATTTAAATCATGGCTTATCATCAAAACTCCAACTCCATTTTCATGTATTTTTTTTAGAATTTCATAAATTTCGATTTGCCCTCTTATATCAATACTTGCAGTTGGCTCATCTAAAAATAACATTTTAGCACCACTTACCAAAGCTCTTGCGATATAAACTCTTTGTCTTTGCCCACCGCTTAGTGCAAAAATTTTCTTTTTATAAAAATCTTGCATACCAACTATTTCAAGTGCTTTCAAGGCTTTTTCTTTATCGTCTTTTGAATAGAAGAAAAATTTTTTCTTATCTATTCTTCCCATTAAAACTACTTCTAAAACGCTTATTGGAAAAGATTTATTAAGTGGGATTAGTTGAGGAACATAGCCAATTTGTTTTGAAACCTCATTTGGATTTTTATCAAAAATTTTTATCTCACCAGAGTTTGGTTTTAAAAGCCCCAAAAGAAGCTTTAATAATGTGCTTTTCCCACCGCCATTTGGACCAATTATACATAAAAAATCTTTCTCATTATATGTAAAATTAATATTTTCTAAAACTAAATTTTCATCATAGCCAAAATTTAAATTTTCAACCTTTATCATAAAGACTCCAAGCTTCCAGCTATTAAAAACATAAAAACACCAATAATTAACATAAAAGCTAAACCTAAAAACTCGATATAAATTTTCAAATTTTCAAATTTTGAACTTGTAAATTTGTTTATTCCAGCTCCGAAAATAGCTGCTAAAAAAATAATAAAACTCATGCCAAATCCCATAAAAAAAGCACTTAAAAAAGCCACCCCGTAACTTCCAACATTAAAGGCTAATAAAAAAACTAAAATTGTGCCAGGACATGGAATAATAGCTGAACTAAGTGCGATTAACCACTCTTCTTTTTTTGATTTTTTATTTTTTTTAAAATCTATTGGGTGAAATTTTAGAGTTGATATGTTTGAGTTGTTCAAATTTAAAGTGTTTAGATTAGAATTAAAAATTTCACTTTTTTTTGTGTTTGCGCTTTTACAACTTATACATCCACATTCTTTTGGGTGATTATTGTTTGCAAGAAATTTTATTTTTTGTATAAACATATAAATTGCAATTAAAATTATCATTAAAGATGAAATTTGTGTTGTTAGCTTAATAGTATTTGACGATATGCTTCCTGCAACTATGTCTATTACAAACACAGTTATTAAAACGATTAAAAAAGCTCCAATTACATGAAAAAAACCTATTTTTAGAGCAAATTTAAAGCTTTTTAAATAATTTCCTCCATTTGCTAAAAAATAGCTAGTTGTTAAAACCTTTGCATGTCCTGGACCTGCTGCGTGAAAAAAGCCATACAAAAACGATATAAAAATCACACTAATTATGAGCTTTAAGCTTAAATCATTTGTACTTTTTGTAAAAATAGCCTTTAATTTTTCAAGTGAATTTATAGCAGTTTTATCTATAAAATTTAATTTTTTTGTATTGTTATCTATTCCACTATTATTAACAAGATCTTTTAAATTTTTTTGAATTTTTACAGGGACTTTTCCACTTTCAAAAAGAGCAAAATTTGCCCCTAAATTTGAGTTAAATTCAATATGCAAATCATCATTTACTCTAACTGCATCGCTATTTAAAAAAGTAAAGTTAAAATAACCATTTTCATCATAAGCTGTTGTTTTAAAAACTCTATTTTTTTGAATTTTAACACCTATATTTTGCTTAAATTTAAAAACAATTCTTCCATCCTCCATTACAGTTTCTGCATCACTAAAATTACCTTCTATTAAATTTGATTCACCGTTTGGCATATCATACCACTGAAAATTCATCAAAAAGTTTTTATCGCCTATATAGTTAAGCATTGCAAAATTTACTTCATCGAGTTCATTTTTTTCAAGTTTTGAATTTGCGTTAAAGTCATATCCCTGAAGTGTAAGATCTGTAAAATTTTGAGAAAATATCCATGAAATTTCAATATTTTTAAGAGTGTCTTCTTTGGTATTAAAATTTAAAAAAACATGTGCAGTTGGTGTCATTAAAGCACACAACGCACAAGCTAGAATTTGCGTCTTAACAAAAATTAAAAGTATTACAAATATCCTCATTTTAAACCTTTTGTTTTACGCATATTTTAGGTTTTTATTTTAAATTTATTTTAAAAATTTGGCAAAAATATCTACTGTTTTTTGCATTTCGCTAAGCCAATTTTCAGGCAATTGGTCTATTTCAACAACTTTTGCTCCGGTTTGTTTTGCTACCATATTTGCTGCTTTTTTAGAAAACTGAGGAGCAACAAAAATAACTTTTATTTTCTCATCTTTTGCTTTATTTATAAGCTCTTTTAAATCAGCTGGCTTTGGCTCTTTTCCCTCTATTTCTATAGGAATTTGAACTAGACCATAACGAGCTGCAAAATACCCCCAAGATGGGTGATAAACCATAAACTTATTTGATTTTAAATTTTTTAATTTCTCAGCTGTATTTTTATCAAAACTATCTAAATCTTTGTTAAATTTATTTAAATTTGATTCAAAAAGCTCTTTGTTTTCAGGATATTTTTTAATTAATGCATTTGCAATATTTTGAGCTTGTTTTTTTACAAGTGATGGATCTAGCCAAATATGTGGATCAACTCCACCGTGATCGCAATGATGATGTTCGTGATTTGCATCTTCATGGTGATGCTCATCGCTGTGTTTTAATTCGTGATTTTCGTGCTCATGAATTGCATCGTGATTATCATCATGGTGATTATGATCAGCATGACTTTCATGCTCGTGTGAATCATGATCATGATGATGATGAGCCATCATAGGAATTTTTTTTATATTTTCATCTGTATTTATAACAACCAAATTTGGAAATTGTTTTTGTAGTCTTGGAAGCCAAATTTCATCAAATTCCATTCCTACAGCAAAATGAAGTTCGCTCTTTTCAACACTTTTCATTTGATTTGGTTTTGGCTCGTAAGTATGTGGGTCAGCACCTTTTTCTACCAAACTTACAACTTCTAAACTATCTCCTGCGATACGCTCAACAAAATATTTTGTAGGCAAAATCGTAGTTGTAACTAAAGGCTTTGCAAAAGCTCCTAAGCAACTGATTAAAGTGAAAAAAAATAGTTTTTTCATACTTTATTCTCTCCTTGTTAAAAAAATTTGAAAAAGTATATCAAACACAACTTAGTTGCAACTTAATTTTAAGCAACTAGGTTGCATTTTTTACTATTGTTTTATTAATTTTATGATATCATTATCATATTTAAGGACTTTAAAATGGATGTAAAAAAATTTTTATTGAACCACGATATAAAACCAACAGCTTTTAGAAATTCTCTTGTAAAAATTTTAAAAACCGCTAACAAACCTGTTAGTTATGACGAGATAGTAGATCTTACAAATGCTAATAAAACCACAGTTTATAGGAACTTAGACTTACTTGAAGAAAAAGGAATTTTAATTTCAAGTATGGCTAACAACAAAAATTTTTATGAGTTAGCAGATCATGCGAAAGCTTATTTTGTTTGTGAAAAATGTCATAAGATGGAAGAAATATCAATGCCAAATTTAGAACTTAAGAATATAAAAAGCGTAGTTGTAAAAGGAACTTGTGATGAATGTTCAAAATAAAAATAGCAATATAAAAAATAGTGAAATTTGGGATAAAAAAGCTAAAAGTTATAGTAAATTTGATGGAAATTTGAACGAATTCCAAATAAGATTTTTTAAGATTTTAAAAGATTTTGATGTTAGCTTTAAAGATAAAACCTTAGTTGATATAGGATGTGGAACTGGGATTTATTCACTTTATTTAGCCGGAATTTGCAAAATGGTTTTAGGTGTAGATAGCTCAACAAAAATGCTCGAGGAGTTAAATTTAAAAAAAGCTGAGTTTAAAATAAATAACCTTCAAACAATAAACTCTGATTTTAAAAATTTCCAAACCGCTGATAAATTTGATATCGCATTTTTAACTATGAGTCCAGCTTTACAAAATGAGGATGATTTTAATAAATTTATGGATCTAGGGAATTTAAGAATTTATCTAAATTGGGAAGAGCCAAAAAACTCATCTATGCTTGATCCATTTTATAAAATTTATAAAAGAAATGATAAAAATAAAAACATCGCTTCAAATTTACAAAATTTTCTTATAAAAAATAATATTTCTTATAAAACAGAAGTTTTGAGAGAAATAAGATCAGCTAATAGAAGTCTTAATGAAGCTTTTGAAAATACAATCTGGCATCTAGAAATAAATGGTATAAAGTATGATGAGGGTGAGATAAAAAACACTCTTTTAAAAATGCAAAAAGATGGCTTTATAGAAGATGTGATAAAAAGCAAAATGAGGGTTTTAGTGTTTTAAATGAACGAAATAATCTTTATAGACACAGAAATTGGTAAAAATGACAAGAAGCTGTATGAATTTGGTGCTGTCTTTAAAGATGATTCTATAAAAACAAATGAAATTTTAGAAGCTGATTTTTTCTTAAAAAAGCATAGTTTTAATTTTATTTGTGGGCATAATTTTATAGATCATGATGGAATTTATTTATCATCAACTATTTTAAATGATAATTTAAAAGATAAAAATATCATTGATACACTTTTTCTTTCCATGCTTCTTTTTCCAAATAAAAAAACTCATAAATTATTAAAGCCGTACAAAACCACATTAAACATACAAAATAACCCACTTGGAGATGCTTTTCAAACAAAGGCTCTTTTTGAACTATTAGATGCCAAATTCAATAGTCTAAACAATGAAATAAAACAAGCTTTTGTAGACTTGCTCTATGAAAATAAATATTTTAATGGATATTTTGTATATAAAAATTTAAAGCCTAAAAAGAATGACTTCTCTAAAATTATACCAAATGATATAAAATACGAAGAAGATGATATTTTACTTCTTGCAAACACAATGCCTATTGAGCTTGCTTTTATAATTTCATTTTTATATACGGATAGAAAAGCTGCAATTTCACATATCATAATAAATAAATTTCCAAACATTTCTTGGATCATAAAAAATATATGTTTTGATTTAAAAAGCACAAATATTTCTAAATTTGCACTCAATGAGTTTGGTTTTAATACTTTTAAAGAGTTTGAAAATATTAATGAAGGATTATTTAAAATTTCACAAAAAGACATTATAAATTCTGCTTTAAATGACAATTCTATTCTTGCAATTCTTCCAACAGGTGGTGGAAAAACTTTTACTTTTCAACTTCCAGCTCTTATTAAAGCACAAGCTTACAATGCCTTAACTGTTGTTATTTCACCACTTCAGGCTTTGATGAAGAATCATGTTGATAGCTTTAAAGAAAAAAATCAAAACTTTAGCGTAAAAGCAATAAGTGGCTATTTAAGCCCGGTTGAAAGATCTGATATAATAACTCAAATTTCAAACGGCACAGTTGATATTTTGTATTTAGCACCAGAAGCATTAAGATCAAATTCTATTTTCAATGCATTAAAGTGTAGAATGATAGATAGATTTGTTATTGATGAGGCACACTGCTTTTCATCTTGGGGGCACGATTTTAGACACGATTATCACTATATCGCAACTTTCATAAATGAATTAAATCAAAGCTCAAATATGCAAGAAAATATACCCGTTTCTTGTTTTACAGCCACCGCTAAACCAGAGGTTATAAATGATATAAAAGAATATTTTTTCAAAAATATAAAAATAGAATTTGATGAGTTTTTAGCTTCTTCAAAAAGAGAGAATTTAGAATATGAGGCAATAGAAGTAAAAGATGAGAATGAAAAATATGAAAAATTAATAAAAACAATTCAAAATTTAGGGAAAATACCAACAATAATCTATCTCCCACAAAATGCAAAAGGCTGCAAAGAGTTAAGTCAAAAACTAACAGAAGATGCAAGACTTGAGTATTTAAATTTAAGCATTGAACCATTTTATGCAAAAATTGATGAAGAAATAGAACTAAAAACCAGAAAGGGAAGAAACAAAAGCGAAATTTTAAAGGATTTTATAGATGATAAAATAGACATAGTGGTTGCAACAACAGCTTTTGGAATGGGGATTGATAAACCGAATATAAAAGCTGTAATTCATTATAGTCAATCAGATAGCCTTGAAGCATATTTACAAGAATCAGGTCGTGGTGCAAGAAGTAGTGATATTGTAGCCAAATGCATAATCCTATATCAAAGAGATGATTTTGATAAAATTTTTCAAAAATTAAATTCAAATAAAATTGATGCTGAAGAAATTCAATCAATAGTTAAAACTCTAAAAAATAAAAAAATAAATCCGGTTTACATATCACCAAAAACACTTGCTAAAAACTCAGGAATAAATTTAGAACTTGATTATGAAAATATTGTAAAAACTGCACTTTTAGAGCTTGAAAGATGTGAAATTTTAAAACGAGACAGGGATAAATATACAATTTGTGGTTCATCTTTAATAGATAAAGAAAAAAGAAACATGAATTATATAAGAAATTTACTAGAAAGCAAAAAAGAAAAATATTTAACAATTTTTAATTATATGATTATGATAATGCAAAATATCATCCAAAAAAGCAAGACCGAGCCAGTAGAAATAGACACATTGTCAAGCAATATTGGAATTAGCAATAAAGATACTTTTGAAGCAATTTATGCACTTCAAAAAGAGAATTTAATAAATTATGATAACGATATTTCAGTATTAATAAATAAAAAAGTAAAAAATGAATTTTTCAATCATTTAAATCTTGAAAATAAAATTCTTGATTACATACTGGAAAAGAAAAAATTTGATATTCGAGACATTGAAAATAAAGATACCAAAAAAATTACAAAAATCAAAAAAATTATCCAAAGTTTTTCATCTTTATCAAAAATTCATAACCAAACTCTAAATGTTTATTTTTATAACTTTTTTACTACTATAGAACTAAAAGATGAAAAATCTTTTAAAATTTTATTAAAACAAAGACAAGAAATTTGTAAAACTATACTTTTTGAAATTTTAAATTTCTTAAAAGAAGATGAAAAAGAGATAGAGTTTGCATCTATGAAGCTTCAAAGCAAACTCGGTATAAGAACTGAATTTTTCCATCACTGTCTTGTTTATTTACATCAGATTTTAAAAAATTTCGAACTTAGAAAAGGAAGATTAATTTATTATAAGGCTTATAAAATAGAGCTTTTAGACAAAATAAATGAAAATACACCATATCAAAAAAGAAGAGATTATAATCAAACTTTAGCAAAATATTATGAAAGAAAAATAGAAGCTGTGCACATACAGGCTAAATTTTTAGAGCTTTTAACTAACAAAGATAAAAATGTTAGCAAATTTATAAAAGATTATTTTAGCCTAGAGTATGAAAAATTTAAAAAAATATATAATTTTGATAAAAATATAAAACTTCCAATTACCAAAACTAAGTTAAATAAAATTTTATCATCTTTAAGCACTGAACAAAAAGCAGTATTTGAAGATGATAAAAACAATTCTATTATGGTTTTGGCAGGCCCTGGAAGTGGAAAGACTAAAACATTGGTTCATAAAATTGCTTCATTAATAACAAAGGAAGGCTTTAAGGCAGAATATTTTTTAATGCTTGCACACTCAAGAACTGCTGTTAGTGAATTTAAAACTAGGCTTAAAAATCTAATTGGCAATCAAATTTACAAGGTTAAAATTTATACTTTTCATGCGTTTGCCTTAAATTTATTATCTTGCAAATACAGCAGTGAGGATGAATTAAAAAATGCCATTCCTAACGCTACAAAAGCCCTACAAAATGGAGATGTAGAGCTTCCTTTAATCCAGATGTTGGTTCTTGATGAGTATCAAGACATAGGGCTTAAAAGTTATGAGTTCATAAAAGAAATTTATAAAAACATGCCAAATGATAAAAAAATAATTGCAGTTGGAGATGATGATCAATGTATTATGGATTTTGGTGATAATAAAGCTGATATTAAATTTATTAAAGAGTTCAAAAATGATTTTTCTATAAATTATAAAGCTTACAATCTACTAACAAATTATCGAAGTTGTTATAATTTAGTTAGTTTTTTTAATGCTTTCAGAAACGAGTTTAAAGAAAAATTAAAATATGAAAATTTAATCTCAAACTCTAATAATATAGGAGATATTGTATTATTACAAACAAATGATTATATAACTAACATACTAACTAATTTGGATACTAACAAACAAAATGCAATCATAGCAAAAACAAATAAAGAAGTGCTTGATATTTACTCTTTTTTACTCCAAAAAAATATAAAAGCAAAACTTTTAACAGATAAAAATGGCTTTAGACTCGGAAATTTGATAGAATTGAGAGCTTTTTTAGAGTATTTTTATGAATCCAGTTTCAATACTGCTCTTGACAGATTTATAAAAAATTTTAATAATTCTTCAAATCTAGCACTTGCACTTGAAGTAATAGAAAAGTTTCAAAATGAATATGATATGAGTGAAAATGAAAAATATCTTAAAAAAGCTTTTAAAGAATTTATAGAAATTATCGATTTTGATGAGTTTGAAAATACAAAATCAAATGTGATAATCTCTACTATGCATAAGGCCAAAGGTAAAGAATTTGATAATGTTCATCTTTGTTTTAAAGATAAAATAGACAATGAATACGATAAAAGGCTTTTGTATGTTGCAATAACAAGAGCAAAAAAATCACTTTTTATCTATTCTAAAAATGAAATTTTTCTAAAATACAAAAGCTATTTTACTAAAATATTAGATTTTAAAAATAGCTTTTATACTCCTAAAAATATAACTTTAACAATGGGGTTAAGTGATGTTAATCTATCACGATATGATTTATTCTTAACAACCAAAAAATTAAATTTACAAGCTGGTCAAGAAGTTAGAGTAAATACTCAAGGAATTTTTAGTGAAAATTTTTGTATTGGAAAGTTTTCAAAAAAATTTAAAAAAGAGATAGAAAAATATGAAACTCAAGGATATAAATTAAATCAAAAATCTAAACTAAAATATATTGTAGTTTGGTATAGTAAAGAAAAAAATAGCGAATTTAGAATAGCTTTATGTGAAATAAAAATGAATTTATAAAATTTTAACGAATTTTTACGGGTGGAATAAAGTATTAATTATTCTATTGAAAGGATTTTAAATTGCCTAGTTATTCTAAAAAGATGTTTTCAAACCTGATCAAGCTTAAGAAAACTTGCTATTTTTTTAATTGTAATAAAGCTATAATAACATAGAAAGCCATACAAAAGCTGATGGGACGTTTTTTAATAGAGAAGATGTTGTAAAATCATTTTAGTTAGCCTTGACCTAGATTTTCCTGAACCTATATTCTAATCTAGTCCTATAATACTATAATTTTTGTTCTATTTTAATTTATATCTTGCATATGCTATAGAGCACAATATTATCTTAAAAATTTACAAAAGCGCTTGATAAAGAAAATGATGAAACTCTTTTTTAAAAAAGTGGTAAAATAATTTTTAAGTATAATTGTTTTTTTATAATATTTTTTATTATTACTGGAAATTAAAGGCGGGAAATTCCGCCTTTTTATCTTAGTACTCTTTGAAGTATTTTTGAATTTTATCTTTATCGCTTGTTTTTGTTAAAGCAACCATTAATAAAACTCTAGCTTTTGCAACATTTAAGTTATCAGCTGTTAAAAAGCCATATTTAGCATCATCAACCTCAGCACCAACGCTAGTTGAACCACTTCCTACTCTGCTTCCTCTAACAACTACAACGCCTTGTTTTACAGCATCTGCTAAAGCTTTTTCAACACTTGGATAAGGGTTTCCATTTCCCATACCAGCTAGAATTATACCTTTTGCACCGTTTTTAACAGCAGTTTCTACAAAATCAGGAGTATCTTGTGTATGTCCATATACTATGTCAACTCTTGGTAGACTTTCAAGACCTTTTACACTAAATTCTGAATTTACAGTGTGTTTTCTAACTGGAGCAAGATAGTAATTTACTATACCATAATTTACAGTTCCGATATTTCCTGTATTTACTGATTTAAAAGTATCAACTGCAGTTGTGTTTGTTTTAGTAACTTCTCTAGCAGCATGAATTTTATCGTTCATTACAACTAAAACACCTTTTCCAACACTGTTTTTATCCATAGCAACATTTACAGCATTATAGATGTTTAAAGGACCGTCTGCACTCATTGAAGTTCCACTTCTCATAGCACCTACAAAAACAACTGGTTTTTTACTTTTTGTAACCAAGTTTAGGAAATAAGAACTTTCCTCCATTGTGTCAGTTCCGTGAGTTATAACTATACCGTCAACGCTCTTATCTGCTAAAAGCTCATTTACTCTATTAGCAAGTTTTAACCAAACTTCATTATTCATCTCTTGTGAACCAATATTTGAAATTTGCTCGCCTTTAATAGTAGCAATTTCATTAATTTGTGGAACTGCAGCAATTAGCTTGTCAACTGTTACTGTTCCTGAAGTATAACTTCCACTTAACGCACTATCACCAGCTCCGGCGATAGTTCCACCTGTTGCTAAAATGTAAATAGTTGGCTTTGCAAAAAGCATAGTTGTTCCTAACAGCATAAAAAATGCTAATTTTTTTAAAATCTTCATGTATTACCTCCTTATAAAGATTTTTTTATGAATTTTATCCAAAAATTTTATAAATATCTTCTAATAAGAAATATTTTGCCTCAACCTCATTTTTATAAAATGGAACAAAGGTTTCATTAAATACCTTTCTAAAAAATCCTTGTTTGCTGAGTTTTATCATTTCATTATTTACAGCATTTAAAAGCTCATCATTTCCTTTTTTAACACCAATACCTAAAAAACTATTAAAGCCTAAATTTCTCATTCCTTTTGGGACAATATAACCTCTATCAACTATGCCATATGCCATAACGACTAAATTATCATCTATATAAGCATCAGCTTTATTGTCTTTTAATGTCCTATATGCCTCAATAGAACCTTTTGTTTTTATAACTTTTGCTCCAGGAATTTTTTTAACATAGTCTTCCATCGTGGTTCCCTCTTGGATAACTATGGTTTTATAGTTTAAATCTTTTTCGGAATTTAAAGGTCTATCTTTACTGCTTATCGCACCCATTGCTACGGCAAAATATGGAAGTGAAAAGCTAACTTTTTTCTTTCTTTCATCTGTTTCGGTAAAACTTGCTATTACAATATCAGCTTTGTCATCTTGTAAGAATTTAATTCTTTCGCCTCCGCTATCAATACCAACTAAAGTTACTTTTCCACCATTTCCAATAATACTTGAACCGATGGCTTTTGCCATATCAACCTCAAATCCTTCGAATTCACCATTCTCCAAACTTGAATAAGGTGGTTGATTTGTCCAAACACCAACTTTGATTTCACCATTTTTGCGAATCTCATCTAGGCTACTGCCAAAAGCAAACGCTATTACAAGTAAAGATAAAAATGCTATTTTTTTCATATTTCTTCTTTCTGTACTTTTAAAAACATACATTGATAAAAGCATATATGTTTAATATGCTAAGACTAATAAACTATTTCTAATCGAATTATACTAATTTTTTAAGAATTTAGCAAGATTATAAGTGACTAATTAGAAAGAATATTATTGTTATTTTTAATCTATAGAGGCAATTATTAAATATTATAATTTTATCTATATTTAAATTTATAATATTTTATTTTTAAAAAGTGAATCAAAAAATACAAACAAAACTAAAAATTTATCATGTTAAAATAATGCTGAATGTTTTGATAAGATTTTGCTATTTAGATTTTTTTGAAAAAATACTTAAAAGTGTAGGCATAATAAATTTTTTATCAATAAAATTTACTAGTGCTAATGCAATTCTGCCTTTATTTATCAGCCGTAGTTCTTCAGAAATTTCCAAACCTGGATCGGATTTTAAAAGTTTTAATTTTGCCATTTCAACTCTTAATTTAGTATCTTTTTCATCTATTATGAAGCTTTTTCCATCAAGCATAGCAACTACTTCATTTAGTTTTTTTCTTACTTTTTTGTTTTCCATAAATACACCATGTAAATAATAAATGACAATAAAAAAGCCACTCCGGATGTTAAAAAATAAGCTCCAAGTTTGCCAACCCATGTTTGAAAAGCTAAATTTAAACCAAGAAGTAAGAAAATAAAACCTACAACTGCAATTATTGCAACGACGCACAAGGCTATGATATTTCCAGCACTTTTTACAAAAGAAGCCTTTATATCATCGGCTTGTGCCTCTACCAGTTCGACAACTGAGATTAAAAACTCAGAAATGCTAAAACCAGCCATTATTTCCTAAACAACCAACCGAGTACAAAACCAACAGCAAGGGTAATACCAACACTTTTTAAAGGTTCATCTTTAATGTTTTTACTAACATAATCAACTCCATCTTTTCCCTTGCTTTTTAGCTCATCAATTGCTTTTTCAATATCTTCGATTGACATACTGCCATCAATTTTATCTTTTGCATCTTTTAGTGCTTCTTTGCCAGAATCTTTAATTAATTTTGCCATATCTTTTAACTCTTGTTTTAAACTATCAATTTCTTTTTTAATAGCATTAACATCTACTGTTTCTTGTGCTGCCATTTTTTACTCCTTATAAAATATATCTATTGAATTACTTGACATTATAGGACTTAATAGTAAATTGTTATAAAACAAAATATTAGTATCTAACACTATTTTGTTTTAGAAAATCTCTTAAATCATCATATTCTGAACTTGTTAGATATCTCCATTTCCCAGGCTTTAACATTCCCAAATCAACCCTTCCAAAACTAACTCTTTTTAGTTCCATAACTTCTAGATCAAAGCACCCAAAAAAGCGTCTTAGCTCTCTATTTTGACCCTCATTTATGATAACCTTAAGTTTTGTATAACCACCACTTGATCCAAGTACCGAATAGGCTAAGAAAGGCTTAAATTCCATGGATTTAATCTGCGTTTTTTCATGTGCTCCCTTTGTGGCATCTTTAGCAAAAAATCCTTCTCTCATCGCTGCTATAACATCATCGGTTATCTCACCTTTTACCTTTAGATAATACATTCTTTCAATATCACTTCTCATTAAAGCCTCAGCTATAGCAGGTGCATCAGTAAGCAGCAAAAGTCCTTCACTAGCAAAATCAAGTCTTCCAACACTTATAAACTTACTAAAACCTTTCGGCAAGGTATCGAATATTGTTTTTCTACCCCTATCATCACACTTTGTAACTAACTCACCTTTTTGTTTGTTATAAACAATAACTGAAAACTCAGTTTTTTTCTTCACTAAACGCCCATTTATCTTGATTTTATCATCATAACTAACTTCTACAAAATCACTAACAACTCTTCCATTTACACTAACTTTTCCACTTTTTATAAGCTCATCTGCTTCACGACGTGAATAGTTAGTGTTATGTGAAATAAATTTATTAATTCTCATTTTTTCCATTTATAATCCTAAATTTGTCAAATCATGAATGTGTAAAATTCCAATTGGAATTTTTTTATCATTGACAATTACAAGCGATTGAATTTTATATTTTTCTATTATTTTGAGGGCAGTTGATGCTAAAATTTCATCATCATCTATAATTTTTGGCTCTTTTGTTGCATAGTTTAAGGCTTTATCATTTATATCAAAATCGTCTCTTTGTAGTGCTCTTCTTAAATCCCCGTCACTTAAAATCGCCGCTAACTTACCATTTTTATCTGTTAGTAAAACGGCTCCAAGTTTTCCATGAGTCATCGTATCTATAGCGACTTTAAGACTAACATCATAACTAACAATTGGCAATTCATTAGTTTTCATAACGTCTTTTACTTTTAAAAACAGTCTTTTTCCAAGACTACCACCTGGATGAAAATTTGCAAAATCTTCAACTTTGAAATTTCTCATCTTCATAAGACAAATTGCCAAGGCATCGCCCAAAGCTAAAGTTAACGTAGTAGAAACTGTTGGCGCAGCACCTAATGGACAAGCCTCTTTTATTATATCAAGACTTATTATTTCATCGCTAAATTTAGCTAAGGAACTGCTGAATTTAGCAGTCATTGATATAATTTGAACACCAAATCTTTTAAGGTGAGGCATTATTTTTATAAGCTCATCACTTTCGCCACTAAAACTTATCGCTAGTATCACATCGCTTTTTTGCACCATTCCAAGATCTCCGTGCAAAGCTTCAGTTGGATGTAAAAAAAAACTAGGAGTGCCAGTACTAGCCATTGTAGCTGCTATTTTTGCGCCTATATGGCCACTTTTTCCAACTCCTGTTACGATAACTTTTCCTTTACAAGAATAGAGCAAATTTAAAGCATTTTCAAATTTATCATCAAGTAAATTTGAGTGTCTTAAAAGCTCATTTCCCTCAAGCTCTAAAACTCTTTTTCCAATTTCTAAAATTTCACTCATTTTATGCCTCACACTAGGTAAATTACAGGAACAATTGTAGGATACTTTTTAAGACGTCTAAAGATATGCTTTCTTATGGCTTGTCTTATTTGATTTTCTAAAGCCCTTTGATCTCCTAAAAGCTCATTTTTTAAATTACTTAGAAACTGTGTTAAAACAAGCTCCATATCTTTTGCAAAGGCTCTTTGCTCTTTTGCATTAACAACTCCATAAGTTATAACTCTTGTTTTTACAAGTTTTTTATTTGCCTGATCAACTTGAGCGATAACCATTACAACACCAGCATCCGCTAAATTTTGACGATGTTTTACCATATCATCTGAGATTTCTTTGTTTATCTGATTATCGACAAAGATTTTGCCAGTTTTTACAGTTTTTACTCTTTTTATATATCCACTTGTAACTTCAACTTGATCACCATCACTCATCAAATAGATATTTCTTGGATCGACACCACAATCAATAGCTGTTTTAGAGTGCTTTTCTATATGGTTATACTCCCCATGAACAGGCAAGAAAAACTTAGGTTTTGTAAGACGAAGCATGAGCTTTTGCTCTTCTTGTGCAGCGTGACCTGAGACATGAATCTCACTAAAATCTTGGTACGCAACTTTTGCACCACTTTTTAAAAGATAGTTTAAGATATTTGAAACACCTGCTTCATTTCCAGGGATTGCTTTGGCTGAGATAATAATTTGATCGCTTGGCTTTATCTTGATATATTTATGCTCATCCGTTGCCATTCTATATAGTGCGCTCATAGTCTCGCCCTGACTTCCTGTTGTTACTATCAAAACTTCGTTATCAGGGTATTTTCCAACCTCGTTAGCATCTATAAAAATTTCCTTTGAAAGATCAATATATCCAAGTTCCATAGCAGTAAATAAATTTCTCTCCATTGATCTTCCGATAACACAAATTTTTCTATTGTGTTTTAATCCATGTTCAATAGCTTGATAAATTCTATGAACATTTGAGCTAAATGTGCTCATAATAACTCTTCCTTTTGATTTGGAAAATATTTCATCAAAGGTCTTTCCAACTGTTTTTTCACTTTTTGTAATGCCTTCTCTATGAGAATTTGTGCTATCGCTCATTAAAAGGAGCACCCCTTTTTCTCCATATTCTGCTAAGCGTCCTAAATCAGTCGGATAGCCATCTATTGGCGTGTGATCTATCTTAAAATCACCCGTGTGAATAATTGTGCCAGCTTCTGTTTTTATAGCAAGGGCTGAAGCATCAATTATGGAGTGAGTTATATGTATCCATTCGACATCAAAATCACCTATTTTATAGACTTTTCTTTTTTCTACTGGTCTGAAAAGTGCTCTTTTTGCCTTTAAGCCATGCTCTTCAAATTTATTTGATATCATTCCAAGACAAAGTGGCGTAGCATAAATTGAATAATCAAACTCTTTATAAAAATATGGCATCGCACCGATATGATCCTCATGTGCGTGAGTTATAATTACAGCCTTAATTTTGTCTTTTATCTTTCTTATGTAGTCAAAATCAGGTATTAAAATATCAACTCCAAGCATGCTTTCATTTGGAAAACTCATACCAACATCAACTATAATCGCACTTGTATTTGTTTCAAAAACAGTTATATTTCCACCTATTTCACCAAGACCGCCAAGTGGGGTTATGCGGATCTTAGAATTTGATTTAAAGAATTTTAAAGGATTTAGTCTTTCATCGTGAACTTTTTTGTTTGCGATGATTGCTTTTTCCATCTCTTTTTGCCAATTTTCATTACCATTTAAGCATTTAGAAACATTTGATTTTTTTCTTCTTTTTGACTGAGTTTTTTTAGGAGTTTCTTTTTCGCCTATGCCTGATTCTTTTTGAAGGTTTTTCTTTCGGTTTGCATAACGATTTGTCTTTTTAAAACCATTTTGCCTACTAGTATTTGATTTTTGATTGTTTATATCGTTTTTATTATTTGTGTTATTCTGGTTATTTTGTTTGTTTTCACCATTGCTATTTTGATTCTTTTCCATTTTTCACCTTTAAATAATTAAAAATTTTTACTATTAAGGTGTTATTTAATTGATGAGCTCTTAAATTTTGATCTAAGTTTAACTCTTCAAAGCATTTTTTTAAAATCTCTTTATCAATCTTAGAACTTAAATTCTTCAAAATTGTTTTTCTTGGACTTAAAAAACAGGTTTTTAAAAAATCTTTATAAGATTCATAGTTGACTCTATCAAGCTCATTGAAGTTATCAAATTTACTAAATTTTACAACACTTGACATAACTTTTGGCTCTGGTTCAAAACTACTTGGAGGTACGTCAAATAAAGTTTTTATCTCTCCGTTTAAGCTAGTTATTAAACTAAGCGAATTTGAACCGCCAAAGCCACAAAATTTCAATGCAACTTCACGCTGGATCATGACTATAAATCCTAAGCAATTTGGATCATCTACTGCTTTTAGCATGATATTTGTTGCCACATAATATGGTAAATTCGCAACTAAAAAATAGTTTTTTTGACTAATTTTGTCCCAAATTTTTAAAGCATCACCAAGTGTTAAGATCAGTTTTTTTTCATCAATTTCTTTTTTAAAAGTTTGATTTAAAACTATAAAAAGATCTTCATCAATTTCATAACTTTTAACTTTTGAAATTTCTAGTAATTTCTTAGTTAAATCACCTAAGCCAGCCCCAATTTCGACTAAATCACAATCTTTATCGCTAAAAATCTCTTTGGGAATCGCTTGGATGATCTTATCAAGAACCACACTATCTTTTAGAAAATTTTGTCCGAATTTCTTTTTTGCCCTTATCATCAAAAGATTATAACTAAAAAAAACTAACAAAGCTACACATTAGAAAAATTTTGATAAAATAATACTCTATTTTAATACAAAGGTGAAAGATGAAAAAGATAATTCCTTGTCTTGACACAAACAAAGGCAGAGTTGTAAAAGGTGTAAATTTTGTAAATTTAGTCGATGTCGGAGATCCTGTAGAAATAGCTCAGTTTTATGAGAAAGAAGGTGCTGATGAACTTTGCTTTTTAGATATAACTGCAACTAATGAAAATAGAAAAACAACAGTCGAACTTGCTAAAAAAGTAGCAAATTCTATAAAAATTCCACTAATTGTTGGCGGTGGAATAAAGACAATTGATGACATAAAAGCACTTTTAGATGCTGGCGTAAGCAAAATTAGCATAAATTCAGCAGCCATCAAAACACCTAATTTAATCGATGAAGCAGCTAAGGAATTTAACTCACTAATTGTAGCAATAGATGTAAAAAAAGTAAATAATAATTATAATGTTTTTATAAATGGTGGCGAAGTTGATAGCGGCAAAGAAGCTTTAAAATGGGCTTTAGAGGTTCAAGACAGAGGTGCTGCAGAAATTCTTCCAACATCTATGGATAGAGATGGTGTAACTAACGGATATGATTTAGAAATAACAGGTTTGTTAGCAAAAGAGTTAAATATCCCAGTTATTGCAAGCGGTGGTGCTGGAAAAATGAGTGACTTTTTAGATGCTTTTAAGGCCGGAGTTAGTTCAGCTTTAGCAGCTTCAGTATTTCACTTTGGAACAATTCGCATAAATGAATTAAAAAAATATCTTTTAGAAAACGGTATAAAGGTTAGAATTTAATGACTAATTTGTTAGTTTGTGCGGGAAAAAGTGAGAGCTTCGAATTTGCCCAAAGCATTGGAATCGGACTAATAGAGGCTGCAATAACACTAACCAATATACTAACAAAAAAAGCTCTAGAAGATGATTTGCCAAAACAAATCATCTTCGTTGGAACTGCTGGAATTTATAAAAAAGGTGAAATTTTAGAAATATATGAAAGTTCTAAAGCTTCAAATTTAGAAATTTCAAAACTTATAAATTTATCATATTCTCCTTTAAATTTAGAAAATCCGCTAAATGTTTCACGTGAAACATCGCTAACAAAAAGTTCAAATATTGTTATAAACTCATCAAATTTCATAACACAAGATAAAAATTTAGCAGTAAAATTTTATGAAAATGGGTTTGATTTAGAAAATATGGAGTTTTATTCTATTTTAAGTGTAGCAAATTTTTTTAAAATTAAGTGCAAAGCAGTAGTTTGTGCTACAAATTTTTGTGATGAAAACGCTCATGAAATGTTTATAAAAAACCACGCCGCAGCAAAAGAAAAATTAAAAATCTATATGAAAGAAAAAGGGTTGATTTGAAAAATTTACTTGATTTTACGAAAGATGAACTCGGTGAATTTGTAAAACCAGCTTTTAGAGCTAAACAAATTTATGAATGGATTTACAAAAAAAACGTTGATAGCTTTGATGAAATGCTAAATTTGCCAAAAGATTTAAGGCAAGATTTAAGCCAAAATTTTTATTTTGATCCACTAAAAGTTGTAAAATCTGAAAAAAGCAAAGATGGAAGTATTAAATATCTTTTTGCATTAAAAGATGGAAAAACTATAGAAAGCGTTTTGCTTCCAATGAAGGACGATGAATTTGATGAAAATGGAAAACTTATAAAACATGCCAGATACACTATTTGTGTCAGTTCGCAAGTCGGATGTAAAATGGGTTGTAGTTTTTGCCTAACAGCTAAAGGTGGGTTTGTTAGAAACTTGACTGCTGGTGAAATTGTAGAACAAGTTCATTTTATAAAAAAGATTAATAAAATTCCATATGAAAGACGTGTAAATGTTGTCTATATGGGAATGGGCGAACCTCTTAATAATCTTGAAAATATTGCAAAAGCTATTAAAATTTTTACCGACAATGACGGACTTGCCATTTCACCAAGAAGACAGACAGTAAGCACAAGTGGACTTAGCTCACAAATAAAAAAGCTTGGGGAAATGAATTTAGGAGTTTTATTGGCAATATCACTTCATGCAGTAAATGATGAGTTAAGACAAGAACTTATGCCAATAAATAAAGCTTATAATATAGCTTCTATAATGGATGCCGTGAGAGAGTTTCCTATTGACATGAGAAAAAGAGTAATGTTTGAATATCTAATGATGCACGGCGTAAATGATAGCCTAAAAGATGCAAAAACTTTAGTAAAACTGCTTCATGGTATAAAGGCAAAGGTAAATTTAATCTATTTTAACCCACACGAAGGCAGCATTTATAAACGTCCGTTAAAAGAAAATATGGAAAAATTCCGTGATTTTTTACAAAGTAAAAGTGTAACTTGTACTATAAGAGAATCGAAAGGAATTGACATAAGTGCAGCTTGTGGGCAACTAAAAGAACGAAGTGAAAATAAAATATTAAAAAAATAAAAGGGAAAAAATTGACAAAATTAGATTTAATAGAAATTATTTTTATAACTATTGTTTTAATTTTAGGCTTTGGCCTTATGATTAAAGTAATATTATCTGAAAATAAAGATGAGTAAATTTTACTAACCTTTGTTAGTAAAATTATATAAAATATGAACTTATTTCGAGAAATATTACCCAAAGCATTCTAACAAAGCATTCTAACAAAGCATTCTAACAAAGCATTCTAACAAAGCATTCTAACAAAGCATTCTAACAAAGCATTCTAACAAAGCATTCTAACAAAGCATTCTAACAAAGCATTCTAACAAAGCATTCTAACAAA